>NZ_JBHSCY010000002.1:0-948746 GCF_042651285.1 Polaribacter marinivivus
TTCGCAAAAATGGTAATCGATAAAAAGGAATACAAACCTGCTACCTAACTTATTCAGATTAGCTTTTTGCGAAAATTGGTTTAAATTCGCAAAAATGGTAATAGATAAAAAGGAATATAAACCAGCAACATAAAATAATTTTTTAAAAATAATTTATAATATTAATCTTTAATTCATATTTCTTTTCTATTTTTGCAGTCCAAAATTTATAAATCAACAGTTTAACTGTTTTAAAATATTAAAGATACGATGAAGGGAGGTGCCAACTTATGTTAATTATACCAGTAAAAGAAGGAGAGAATATAGATAGAGCTTTAAAACGTTACAAAAGAAAGTTCGATCGTACAAAGACAATGAAGAATTTACGTGAAAGAAAAAACTTCACAAAACCTTCAGTTGCGAAAAGAGCTCAAAAAATTAAAGCATCTTACATCCAACGTTTAAGAACACAAGAAGAAGTAGGTTAGAAATAATTTCTTTTTCAAAATATAAAAATCTCACATTATTAAATGTGAGATTTTTTTTATACATTCATTTCATTAAAAATTACTAATTCCAAAATACTTGAACTTAATAGATAGCTTTTTAGAGTATCTTTTACATGAAAAAAAATATTCATTGTTAACTGTTAAAGCTTATAAAAATGATTTAACTGTGTTTAAAGAATTCATTGTTTCAGAATTTGATGAAAATGATATTACAAAAGTAGAATACAATCAAATACGAAGTTGGATTATTGAATTAGTAAATAAGAATTTATCAAATAGATCAATTAATAGAAAAATTAGCTCTTTAAAGTCTTTTTATAAATTTTTACAAAAATCACATCAAGTAGAGGTAAATCCATTAGCTAAACATAAAGCATTAAAAACATCAAAAAAAGTTCAAGTTCCATTCACGTATAAAGAAGTAAATAGAGTTATTTCTAATATATCTGAAGATTCTAATTTTGTTTCAATAAGAAATAAATTAATTGTTGAACTTTTTTATTCAACAGGAATTAGAAGAATGGAACTGATTAATATTAAATTGTCTGATGTAAATTTAAGTGATAAAACAATAAAAGTTTTAGGGAAAAGAAATAAAGAAAGATTTGTACCAATACTAAATTCTGTAAACAACTCTATTGAAAAATATTTAATAGAAAGAAAAAAAATAAACTTAGTAACAGAGAATCTATTTGTAACAGAAAAAGGAAACAAAATTTATGAAACACTTGTTTATAGAATAATTAATTCTTACTTTAGTTTAGTTTCTTCAAAAGTAAAAAAGAGTCCTCATATTTTAAGGCATTCTTTTGCAACACACTTATTAAACGAAGGAGCAGATTTAAATTCGGTTAAAGAATTGCTAGGGCATTCTAGTTTAGCCTCTACTCAAGTCTACACAAATAATAGTCTTGAGACTTTAAAAAAAGTGTATAACCAAGCTCATCCTAGGAGCACTAAAAAATTTTAGTTTATGAAAGTATTCACACAATCAGTTAATTTTAATGCAGATAAAAAACTTATAAATTATGCTGAAGAAAAAGTCAGTCATCTTGTAAAATTCCATGATAAGATTGTAGATGCAGAAGTTTTCTTAAAAGTTCAAAACACAAGTGATAAAGAAAATAAGATTACAGAAGTTAAAATTAATATTCCAGGACATGAATTAATAGTTAAGAGAGAGACTAGAACCTTTGAAGAAGGATTAAACATGGCTGTAGATAATTTAAAAAGACAGTTAAAAAGACATAAAGAAAAATTAAGAGATTCATTAATTTCATAATTTTTAAAAAAATAATAACAAAAAGTTTTACAAATTAAAAAAACTTTATACATTTGCAATCCGTTAGAAATAGCGGATTGTTTTTTTATAACAAAAGCCGATGTAGCTCAGCTGGCTAGAGCAGCTGATTTGTAATCAGCAGGTCGTGGGTTCGAGTCCCTCCATCGGCTCAAAAAAACAAAAAAAGTTCATTTATTTATTGAATTTTAGGGGAGATTCCAGAGCGGCCAAATGGGACGGACTGTAACTCCGTTGTCTTTCGACTTCGCAGGTTCGAATCCTGCTCTCCCCACATAAAATTATGCGAGAGTAGCTCAGTTGGTAGAGCGTCAGCCTTCCAAGCTGAATGTCGCCGGTTCGAACCCGGTCTCTCGCTCAAAAAAACTGAGTTGTAGAATTAAGTATGTTAATAATAAAATTATTGACATTTACTTAAAACTTTAAACTGACAAAAGCCGGTGTAGCTCAGTTGGTAGAGCGCATCCTTGGTAGGGATGAGGTCACGGGTTCAAATCCCGTCATTGGCTCATTTAATTAGTATTATTAGACACTAAATATATTTAAACTAAGAATTAAAATTAATAATTATGGCAAAAGGAACTTTTGACCGTTCGAAACCACACTTAAACATTGGTACTATCGGACACGTAGATCACGGTAAAACTACTTTAACTGCGGCTATTACTAAAGTATTAGCTGATGCAGGTTTTTCTGAAGCTAAATCTTTTGATCAGATTGATAATGCTCCTGAAGAGAAAGAAAGAGGTATTACAATTAACACTTCTCACGTAGAATATCAAACTGCTAATCGTCACTATGCACACGTTGACTGTCCAGGTCACGCGGATTATGTGAAGAACATGGTAACTGGTGCTGCTCAAATGGATGGTGCTATTTTAGTTGTTGCTGCAACAGATGGTCCTATGCCACAAACTAGAGAGCATATCTTATTAGGTCGTCAGGTAGGTATTCCTCGTATCGTTGTTTTCTTAAACAAAGTTGATATGGTTGATGATGAAGAGTTATTAGAATTAGTTGACATGGAAGTTAGAGAATTACTTTCTTTCTATGACTATGATGGTGATGAAGGGCCAGTTGTTTCTGGTTCAGCTTTAGGTGCTTTGAATGGTGAGCAAAAATGGGTTGATACAGTTTTAGAATTAATGGAAGCTGTTGATAACTGGATTGAAGAGCCAACTCGTGAGGTTGATAAAGATTTCTTAATGCCGATTGAAGATGTATTCTCAATTACTGGTCGTGGTACTGTAGCTACTGGTAGAATTGAAACTGGTATTGCAAACACTGGAGATCCTGTTGAGATCATAGGTATGGGAGCTGAGAAATTAACTTCTACTATTACAGGTATCGAAATGTTCCGTCAAATCTTAGACAGAGGTGAGGCAGGAGATAACGCTGGTATCTTATTAAGAGGAATTGAAAAGACACAAATCAAAAGAGGAATGGTAATCTGTAAGCCAGGTTCTGTAACTCCACATGCTAAGTTTAAGGCTGAGGTTTATGTTCTTAAAAAAGAAGAAGGTGGACGTCATACTCCATTCCATAACAACTATCGTCCTCAGTTTTATGTTAGAACAACAGATGTTACAGGTACTATCAACTTACCTTCTGGTGTAGAAATGGTAATGCCAGGTGATAACTTAACAATTACTGTAGACTTAATTCAACCAATTGCATTAAACGTAGGTTTACGTTTCGCTATCCGTGAAGGTGGTAGAACAGTTGGTGCTGGTCAGGTAACTGAATTATTAGACTAATAATAAGTTAGTTTATTAATTGATAAATATAAAAGGGTGTCCCGTTTTTACGGGATGCCTTTATCAATGAATAAACGGGTTTAGCTCAGTTGGTAGAGCACTAGTCTCCAAAACTAGGTGTCGGGAGTTCGAGCCTCTCAACCCGTGCAAAATAGAAGAAAAATGAACTTTATACAATATATCAAAGACTCTTTTGATGAATTAAATAACCACATGACGTGGATATCTAAAGAAGATGCTCAAAAGACAACAGTAACTGTAGCTGTATTTACAATACTTTTTGCTTTAGCTGTTGCTGGTATAGATTACGTTTTTCAAACTGGATTAGATAACTTTTTCAAATTATTTTAAGAAATAAATTATGGCTGATTCAGTAATGAAATGGTATGTTGTTAGAGCCATTGGAGGACAAGAAAATAAAGTTAAATCTTATATAGAAACTGAAATTTCTAGAGTAGGTTTATCTGATTATGTAAGCCAAGTGATTGTGCCTACTGAAAAAGTTGTTCAGATTAGAAATGGGAAGAAAGTAAATAGAGAAAGAGTTTATTTCCCAGGATATATAATGGTAGAAGCAAATTTATCTGGTGAAGTTCCTCACGTTATTAAATCTATTACTGGAGTAATTGGTTTTTTAGGTGAAACCAAAGGAGGTGATCCTGTACCAATGCGTAAATCTGAAGTAAATAGAATGTTAGGTAAAGTAGATGAATTATCTGTACAAGATGAAAACATTGCAATACCATATAATGTTGGAGAAACAGTAAAAGTTGTAGATGGACCATTTAATGGTTTTGATGGAACTATAGAAAAAGTAAATGAAGAAAAGCGTAAACTTGAAGTAATGGTGAAAATCTTTGGAAGAAAAACACCATTAGAATTAAGTTATATGCAAGTAGAAAAGATATAATTGTTACACAAATATATATCGATTTGTTTTTAAGCTTCCAAATTAAAACAAGTCACAAAACATTTTTAAAATGGCAAAAGAAGTTAGTAAAGTAGTTAAATTACAAGTAAGGGGAGGTGCTGCGAATCCGTCGCCACCAGTTGGACCCGCTTTAGGTGCTGCTGGTGTTAACATTATGGAGTTCTGTAAACAGTTTAATGCAAGAACGCAAGACAAACAAGGTAAAGTTCTACCTGTTGTTATTACTGTTTTCAAAGACAAATCGTTCGATTTTGTTGTAAAAACTCCTCCTGCAGCAGTCCAGTTACTAGAAGCGGCCAAAATCAAGAAAGGTTCAGGAGAACCAAACAGAAAGAAAGTAGCATCAGTTACTTGGGATCAAATTAAAGTAATTGCAGAAGATAAAATGGCAGATTTAAATGCTTTTGAAGTTTCTTCAGCAATGAGAATGATTGCAGGTACAGCTCGTTCTATGGGATTAACAGTAAAAGGTGATGCACCAGCATAAACTTTATAAACAATAGTAAAATGGCAAAATTAACAAAAAAGCAAAAAGAGGCTTACGCTAAGATTGATAGATCTCAATCTTATGATTTAGCAGCTGCTTCAGCGCTAGTCAAAGACATTACTAATGTAAAGTTTGATGCATCAGTAGATTTAGCAATTCGTTTAGGAGTAGATCCTCGTAAAGCTAATCAAATGGTTAGAGGTGTAGTAACATTACCTCATGGAACTGGTAAAGATGTAAAAGTTTTAGCATTAGTAACTCCAGATAAAGAAGCAGAGGCTCAAGAAGCAGGTGCAGATTATGTTGGGTTAGATGAATACCTTCAAAAAATTAAAGGAGGTTGGACAGATGTAGATGTAATTATTACAATGCCAAGTGTAATGGGTAAATTAGGTCCTTTAGGTAGAATTTTAGGTCCTAGAGGTTTAATGCCTAACCCAAAAACAGGTACTGTAACAATGGATGTAGCTAAAGCTGTTCAAGATGTAAAAGCAGGTAAAATCGACTTTAAAGTTGATAAAACTGGTATCGTTCATGCAGCAATTGGAAAAGTATCTTTTGATGCTAAGAAAATCCAAGAAAATGCTAACGAATTAATTCAAACAATTATTAAATTGAAACCAACTGCAGCAAAAGGAACTTATGTAAAGAGTGTTTACATGTCTAGTACAATGAGTCCTTCTATTGAGGTTGATGTAAAAGCTGTTTAATAAGTTAAAACTTAACATTATGACAAGAGAGGAAAAATCACAAGTAATACAAGATTTAACAGCAACATTAGCAGATACTAACACTGTATATTTAGCCGATATTTCTGGTTTAAATGCACAGACTACATCAAACTTACGTAGAGCATGCTTTAAAGCTGGTGTTCAGTTATCAGTTGTTAAAAATACATTACTTGCAAAAGCAATGGAGGCGTCAGATAAAGATTTTGGCGATCTTCCATCAGTATTAAAAGGTAATACTTCTATGATGATTGCAGAGGCTGCAAATGCACCTGCAAAATTAATCAAAGAATTTAGAAAAAAATCCAAAGATAGACCATTATTAAAAGGGGCTTTTGCAGAAGAGTCTGTTTATATTGGTGATGATCAATTAGATGCTTTAGTAGATATCAAGTCTAGAGAAGAATTAATTGGAGAAATCATTGGATTATTACAATCGCCAGCTAAGAATGTTGTTTCAGCATTACAATCTGGTGGACAAACACTTTCAGGTATTATAAAAACATTATCTGAAAAATAATTAGCGCACAAATAAACTATAATAAAACAAAATTTTTAAAAACAATTAAAATGGCAGATTTAAAAGATTTCGCAGAACAATTAGTTAACTTAACAGTAAAAGAAGTTAACGAATTAGCTACTATTTTAAAAGACGAATATGGTATTGAGCCAGCAGCAGCTGCAGTAGCAGTAGCAGGTCCAGCAGCAGGTGGTGGAGATGATGCAGGTGAAGAGCAAACTGAATTCGACGTAATCTTAAAAGCAGCAGGTGGTTCTAAATTAGCAGTTGTTAAATTAGTTAAAGAATTAACTGGTTTAGGATTAAAAGAAGCTAAAGGTATCGTAGATAGCGCTCCAGCAGCAGTTAAAGAAGGTGTATCTAAAGATGAGGCAGAAGGTCTTAAAAAATCTTTAGAAGAAGCAGGAGCTGAAGTAGAGCTTAAGTAAGCTATTACTCCCGCTTTTTGAAGAGTTCAAAAACGGGAAAACAAATATAGGTTTAGGTACTAAAACGTTATGTTTTAGGCCTAAACCATTTTGTGTATATATTCGTTCTTTATTTTAATCAGATTTTTAATCAAAAAATATATTCTCTTTTGGCAACGAAAAACACTACTGAAAGAATCAACTTCGCAACTTCTCAAATGATTAAAGAGTATCCAGATTTCTTGGATATTCAGGTAAAATCTTTCCAAGATTTTTTCCAACTTCAAACAAAAGCAGAAGAAAGAGGTGAAGAAGGTTTGTACAAAACCTTCATGGATAACTTTCCAATCACAGATACAAGAAATCAATTTGTATTAGAGTTTTTAGATTACTTTGTAGACCCACCAAGATATAGCATTCAAGAATGTATAGAAAGAGGTCTTACTTACAGTGTCCCTTTAAAAGCTCGTCTTAAATTATATTGTACAGATCCAGAGCACGAAGATTTTGAAACTATTGTTCAAGATGTGTATTTAGGTACAATTCCTTATATGACTAACTCTGGAACATTTGTTATTAATGGTGCTGAACGTGTTGTTGTTTCTCAACTTCACAGATCTCCAGGAGTTTTCTTTGGACAATCTTTCCACGCAAATGGTACAAAATTATATTCAGCAAGAGTAATTCCTTTTAAAGGTTCTTGGATAGAATTTGCTACAGATATCAATCAAGTAATGTATGCTTACATTGATAGAAAGAAAAAATTACCAGTAACCACTTTATTCAGAGCCATTGGTTTTGAAAGAGATAAAGATATTTTAGAAATCTTTGATCTTGCTGAAGAAATTAAAGTTTCTAAAGCAGGACTTAAAAAAGTATTAGGACGTAAATTAGCAGCAAGAGTTCTTAAAACTTGGTTTGAAGACTTTGTTGATGAAGATACAGGTGAAGTAGTATCTATCGAAAGAAATGAAATCATTTTTGATAGAGATACTATTTTAGAAAAAGAACATATTGATGAAATAATTGAAGCAGGTGCTAAAACGATTTTACTTCATAAAGAAGATAATCAAATGGCAGACTATGCTATTATTCACAATACACTACAAAAAGATCCAACAAACTCAGAAAAAGAGGCTGTTGAGCATATCTATAGACAATTACGTAATGCAGAACCGCCAGATGAAGAGACTGCAAGAGGTATTATAGATAAATTATTTTTCTCAGAACAACGTTATAATTTAGGTGAAGTAGGTCGTTTTAGAATGAACACTAAACTTCAGTTAGATGTTGATATGGATGAAAAAGTATTAACAAAATTAGATATTATAACAATCATTAAATATTTAATTGAGTTAATCAATTCAAAAGCAGAAGTAGATGATATAGATCACTTATCTAACAGACGTGTTCGTACTGTAGGTGAGCAATTAGCTGGTCAGTTTGGTGTTGGTTTAGCACGTATGGCAAGAACTATTCGTGAGCGTATGAACGTTCGTGATAATGAAGTTTTTACACCTATTGACTTAATTAATGCAAAAACATTATCATCAGTAATTAACTCATTCTTTGGTACAAACCAATTATCTCAATTTATGGATCAAACCAATCCATTAGCAGAGATTACTCACAAGCGTAGATTATCTGCACTTGGACCTGGAGGTTTATCAAGAGAAAGAGCTGGTTTCGAGGTACGTGATGTACACTATACACATTATGGACGTTTATGTCCAATTGAAACTCCTGAAGGACCAAATATTGGTTTAATTTCTTCACTTTCTGTTTTTGCAAAAGTGAATAACTTAGGATTTATTGAAACACCTTATAGAAAAGTTAGTAATGGAGTTGTTGCTAAGGAAGAGCCAATTTATTTAAGTGCAGAAGAAGAAGAAGGTAAGAAAATTGCTCAATCTAATTTAGCATTAAATGAAGATGGAAGTTTTGCAACAGACAGAGTTATTGCTCGTGAAGAAGGCGATTTCCCTGTAGTTACTCCAGATGTAATTGATTATATGGACGTTGCTCCAAATCAAATTGCATCAATTTCTGCATCGTTAATTCCTTTCTTAGAACATGATGATGCAAACCGTGCATTAATGGGATCTAACATGATGCGTCAAGCTGTTCCTTTATTACGTCCTGAAGCACCAATTGTAGGTACAGGATTAGAAAGAAGAGTTGCTAAAGATTCTAGAATCTTAATTAACGCAGAAGGTAAAGGTGTTGTAACTTATGTAGATGCAAACAAAATTACAATTAAGCATGATAGAACTGAAGAAGAAAACTTAGTAAGTTTCGATTCTGATGAAGTTACTTATGACTTAATTAAATTTAGAAAAACGAACCAAGGTACTTCAATTAACCTAAAGCCAATTGTTAAAAGAGGTGATAGAGTAGAGGAAGGACAAGTACTTTGTGAAGGTTATGCAACACAACAAGGAGAATTAGCTTTAGGTAGAAACATGAAAGTAGCCTTTATGCCTTGGAAAGGGTATAACTTTGAGGATGCCATCGTGATTTCTGAAAAAGTTGTTCGAGAAGATATATTTACATCTATACATATTGATGAGTATTCTTTAGACGTAAGAGATACAAAATTAGGAACTGAAGAGTTAACTAATGATATTCCAAACGTTTCTGAAGAAGCTACTAAAGATTTAGATGAAAATGGAATGATTAGAATTGGAGCAGAAGTGAATCCTGGTGATATCTTAATTGGTAAGATTACACCAAAAGGAGAATCAGATCCAACTCCAGAAGAAAAATTATTACGTGCCATTTTTGGTGATAAAGCAGGTGATGTAAAAGACGCATCATTAAAAGCTTCTCCATCATTAAGAGGTGTAGTAATTGATAAAAAATTATTCAAAAGAGCTGTAAAAGATAAAAATAAGAGATTAAGAGATAAAGAAGCAGTAGCTACTTTAGAGCAATCTTTTGTATCTAAGTTCGAAAGTTTAAAAGACCAGTTAATAGAAAAGTTATTTAACCTTGTTAGTGGTAAAACATCACAAGGTGTATTTAATGATTTAGGTGAAGAAGTATTACCAAAAGGTAAAAAATATACACTTAAAATGTTAAACTCTGTAGATGACTATGTGCATTTAACAGGTACTTGGACAACTGATGAAGATTTAAACAAATTAGTTGGTGAATTAGTTCATAACTATAAAATAAAAGTAAACGATTTACAAGGATCTTTACGTCGTCAAAAATTTACAATTTCTGTAGGTGATGAGTTACCAGCAGGTATTTTAAAATTAGCTAAAATTTACATCGCTAAAAAACGTAAGTTAAAAGTGGGTGATAAAATGGCTGGACGTCATGGAAACAAAGGTATTGTTGCAAGAATTGTAAGAGCAGAAGATATGCCTTTCTTAGAAGATGGAACTCCTGTTGATATCGTTTTAAATCCATTAGGGGTACCATCTCGTATGAATATTGGTCAGATTTATGAAACTGTTCTTGGTTGGGCAGGTCAAAAATTAGATAAGAAATATGCGACACCAATTTTTGATGGAGCTTCTTTAGATGAAATCAATAAATATACAGACGAAGCTGGTGTTCCAAGATTTGGACACACATATTTATATGATGGAGGTACAGGTAAACGTTTTGATCAACCTGCAACTGTTGGTGTAATTTATATGATTAAGTTAGGTCACATGATTGAAGATAAAATGCATGCGCGTTCTATTGGACCTTACTCATTAATTACTCAACAACCATTAGGTGGTAAAGCACAATTTGGTGGTCAGCGTTTTGGAGAGATGGAAGTTTGGGCACTTGAAGCATATGGAGCATCAAGTATCTTAAGAGAAATCTTAACTGTAAAATCTGATGATGTTATGGGTAGAGCTAAAACTTACGAGAGTATCGTAAAAGGAGAAGAAATGCCTGAACCAGGTTTACCAGAATCGTTTAACGTATTAATGCACGAACTTAAAGGTTTAGGCTTAGACGTTAGATTAGAAGAATAAATTTTTTCAGTAACCAGTTTCCAATAGTTTCTATTGGAAACTGACTACTGCCAACTATACTTATTAAAAGACATGGCAAGAAGACAAGAGAAATACACTGTAAAAAAGTTTAATAAAATCTCAATTGGTTTATCATCTCCAGAAGCTATATTAGAAGTTTCTAAAGGAGAAGTTTTAAAACCAGAAACCATAAACTATCGTACGCACAAACCTGAACGTGATGGTTTATTCTGTGAGCGTATTTTTGGTCCTGTAAAGGATTATGAGTGTGCTTGTGGTAAATACAAAAGAATACGTTACAAGGGGATAGTTTGTGATAGATGTGGTGTAGAAGTAACTGAAAAGAAAGTACGTAGAGATAGAGTAGGACATATTAATTTAGTAGTTCCTGTTGCTCATATTTGGTACTTTAGATCATTACCTAACAAAATGGGTTACCTTTTAGGTTTACCTTCTAAAAAGTTAGATATGATTATTTACTACGAACGTTATGTAGTAATTCAACCAGGTATTGCTAAAAACGCAGAAGGTGAACCATTACAAAAAATGGACTTCTTAACAGAAGAAGAATATTTAGATATTGTTGATGAGTTACCACAAGATAATCAGTATTTAGAAGATACAGACCCAAACAAGTTTATTGCTAAGATGGGTGCAGAATGTTTAATTGATTTATTAGCTCGTATCGATTTAGATGAGTTATCATTCCAATTAAGACACAAAGCAAATACAGAAACTTCTAAACAACGTAAAACAGAAGCATTAAAGCGTTTAAATGTTGTTGAAGCATTCAGAGATTCTCAAAAAAATAGAGAAAACAATCCTGAGTGGATGATTATGAAGGCAATTCCAGTAATTCCGCCAGAATTACGTCCATTAGTGCCTTTAGATGGTGGTCGTTTTGCAACATCTGATTTAAATGATTTATATAGAAGAGTTATTATTAGAAATAATCGTTTAAAAAGATTAGTTGAAATAAAAGCTCCAGAAGTTATTTTACGTAACGAAAAACGTATGTTACAAGAATCTGTAGATTCATTATTTGATAACACACGTAAATCATCTGCAGTAAAAACTGAATCTAACAGACCATTAAAATCTTTATCAGATTCATTAAAAGGTAAACAAGGTCGTTTCCGTCAAAACTTATTAGGTAAGCGTGTTGATTATTCTGCACGTTCTGTAATTGTTGTTGGACCTGAAATGAAATTATCTGAATGTGGATTGCCAAAAGATATGGCTGCTGAACTTTACAAGCCTTTTGTAATTAGAAAATTGATTGAAAGAGGAATTGTAAAAACAGTTAAATCTGCTAAGAAAATTATAGATAGAAAAGAACCAGTTGTTTGGGATATTTTAGAAAATGTAATTAAAGGTCATCCAGTTTTATTAAACAGGGCTCCTACATTACACAGACTTGGTATTCAAGCTTTCCAACCAAAGTTAATTGAAGGGAAAGCAATACAATTACATCCTTTAGCATGTTCTGCATTTAATGCCGATTTTGATGGGGATCAAATGGCGGTTCACTTACCTTTAGGACCAGAAGCTATTTTAGAAGCACAATTATTAATGTTAGCTTCTCATAATATCTTAAATCCTGCAAATGGTGCTCCTGTTACTGTACCTTCTCAGGATATGGTACTAGGTCTATATTATATGACTAAAGAAAGAAAGTCAACTCCAGAAGTTCCTGTAAAAGGAGAAGGATTAACTTTCTATTCACCAGAAGAAGTAACTATTGCTTTTAACGAAGAAAAAGTTGATTTAAATGCTGGTATTAAAGTAAGAACTCAAGATTTAGATGAAAATGGCGAGCAAGTAACTAAAATTATAGAAACTACTGTAGGTAGAGTTTTATTTAATGAGAAAGTTCCTACTGCTGCTGGTTACATCAATGAAGTATTAACTAAGAAAAACTTAAGAGGTATTATTGGTGGTATTTTAAAAGCTACAGATATACCAACAACAGGTGCATTCTTAGATGAAATAAAAAATATGGGATATAAATTTGCTTTTGAAGGTGGTTTATCATTCTCATTAGGAGATATCATTATTCCTGCTGAAAAACAATCTATGATTGAAGAAGCAAACAAGGAAGTAGATGGTATTGTAATGAATTATAACATGGGTATGTTAACGCAAAAAGAGCGTTACAATCAGGTAATTGATGTTTGGGGTTCTACCAACAACAGATTAACTGAGTTATCTATGAAACGTTTACGTGAAGACCAACAAGGATTTAACTCAGTATATATGATGTTAGATTCTGGAGCAAGGGGTTCTAAAGAGCAAATTCGTCAGTTAACTGGTATGCGTGGATTAATGGCTAAGCCTAAAAAATCTACTGCTGGTGGTGGTGAAATTATTGAAAACCCAATTCTTTCTAACTTTAAAGAAGGGTTATCAATCTTAGAATACTTTATCTCAACTCACGGAGCTCGTAAAGGATTAGCAGATACCGCTTTAAAAACGGCAGATGCTGGGTACTTAACAAGACGTTTAGTAGATGTTTCACAAGACGTTATTATTAACGAAGAAGATTGTGGTACATTAAGAGGATTAGAAGTTACTCCTTTAAAGAAAAATGATGAGATTGTAGAATCTTTATCAGATAGAATTGAAGGTCGTATATCTTTACAAAATGTATATGATCCATTAACTGATGAAATTTTAATAGAAGCTAATCAACCAATTACTGCACAATTAGCAGAAAAAGTTGAAAAATCTGGAATTGATTCTGTAGAAGTTAGATCTCCATTAACTTGTGAGTCTGCAAAAGGTATTTGTGCTAAATGTTATGGTCAGAGTTTATCTACTCGTAACAAAGTTCAAATTGGTGAAGCAGTTGGTGTAATTGCAGCACAATCTATTGGAGAGCCAGGTACGCAGTTAACATTAAGAACATTCCACGTAGGTGGGGTTGCAGGTAACATTTCTGAAGAGAATAAGTTAGTTGCTAAGTTTGATGGTAATGTAACAATAGACGATTTAAGAACTGTTAAAGGAAAAGATAACGAAGGTAATGAAGTAGATATCGTAATTTCTAGAACAGCTGAAATTAAAATTGTTGATAAGAAAACGGGTATAACTCAAAGTACAAACATACTTCCATATGGTTCTATCATTTTTGATAAAGATAGAAAGACAATAAAGAAAGGTGATGTTATTGTACAATGGGATCCATTTAATGGTGTAATTGTTTCTGAATTTGCTGGTAAAGTTAAGTTTGACAATTTAGAGCAGGGTATGAACTATTCTGTAGAAATTGATGAACAAACTGGTTTCCAAGAAAAAGTAATTACAGATTCTAAGAATAAGAAAATTATTGCTTCTTTAATTATAGAAGATAAAGATGGTAATGCTCTACGTTCTTATAGTTTACCTGTTGGTGCTCACTTAATGGTTGATGATGGAGATACTGTAGAAAGTGGAAAAACATTAGTAAAAATACCAAGAAAGTCTGGTAAAGCAGGCGATATTACTGGAGGTTTACCACGTGTAACAGAATTATTTGAAGCACGTAACCCATCTAACCCATCTGTTGTTTCAGAGATTGATGGTGTGGTTTCTTTTGGTAAAATAAAAAGAGGTAATAGAGAAATTATTGTTGAGTCTAAAACTGGAGATGTTAAAAAGTATTTAGTTAAACTTTCTAACCAGATTTTAGTTCAAGAAAATGACTTTATTAAAGCTGGTATGCCTTTATCTGATGGTGCTACAACACCTTCTGATATCTTAAGAATTAAAGGACCATCTGCAGTACAAGAATACTTAGTAAACGAAATTCAAGAAGTATATCGTTTACAAGGTGTAAAAATTAATGACAAGCATTTCGAAGTTGTAGTTCGTCAAATGATGCGTAAAGTTAAGATTATAGATTCAGGAGACACACTTTTCTTAGAGAATCAATTAATCCATAAAAATGACTTTATCGCAGAAAATGATGCTATTTACGGAATGAAAGTTGTTGAAGATGCTGGAGATTCAGAAAATTTAAAAGCAGGTCAAATTATTACTGCTCGTCAATTAAGAGATGAAAATTCTTTATTAAGAAGAAATGATCAGAACTTAGTTGTAGCAAGAGATGCACAACCTGCAACAGCAGAACAAGTTTTACAAGGTATTACAAGAGCATCATTACAGACAAAATCATTTATCTCAGCAGCTTCTTTCCAAGAAACTACTAAAGTATTAAATGAAGCAGCTGTTAATGGTAAAGTAGATACGTTAGAAGGATTAAAAGAAAATGTAATTGTAGGTAAAAGAATACCTGCAGGTACAGGAATGAGAAAGTACGACAATGTTATTGTTGGTCCTAAAGACGAAATAGAACAAAGTTTCTAAAGTATAACGTGTAAACGTTTAAATATTTAAAGTTGAATTGTTTGCTGTAATTTTAATTACACTATTCAATTCAACTTTTTCTTTTTTAATAAGATGATAAAATTGCATCAATAAACGAACAAAATTTTTAACCATGGAAGAAAATCAAAATAAAGAAGGCCAATTAAATATTGAACTAGATCAAGAAGTAGCAGAAGGTACCTATTCTAACTTAGCAATTATTAATCACTCAATGTCAGAATTTATTGTTGACTTTATTAATATTATGCCTGGTGTGCCAAAAGCAAAAGTAAAATCTAGAATAATTTTAACACCACAACATGCTAAAAGGTTAACAAAAGCTTTAGCAGATAATGTTAGTAAATTCGAACAACAACATGGAGAAATTAAAGACTACGAACAACCTCCAATTCCAATGAATTTTGGGCCTACAGGTCAAGCTTAAAAAAAATAAAAAGAAAAACATTTGTTTTTCTTTTTTTTTATAAATGATTTTTTTTTATAAATAATATTAATATAAATCATAAAAAACATATATAAAAATTTATAAACTTAAATTCCCATCTTTGTATTGTTAAAATAAACAATTAGATGGAAAATACTCAAATTAAACAAAAATCAAGAAAACGTAACGAAAACGATATCGTAAAAGTTGCTGTTGCTTATGGAGATGGAATTGGTCCTGAGATTATGGATGCAACCCTTAGAATTTTAGATGCTGCTGGTGCTAATATAAAACCAGAAAGAATTGATATTGGTGAAAAAGTTTATTTGTCTGGTAACTCTGCTGGAATAGAGAAAAGTGCTTGGGAAACCATCAATCAAAATAAAATCATTTTAAAAGCTCCTATTACAACACCTCAAGGAAAAGGATACAAAAGTTTAAATGTTACTTTACGTAAGTCTTTAGGTTTATTCGCTAATGTTAGACCTGTAAGTGCATATGCTCCTTATGTAGAAACAAACTTTCCAGAAATGGATGTGGTTATTGTAAGAGAAAATGAAGAAGATTTATATGCTGGTATAGAGCATCAACAAACACAAGATGTTGTACAGTGTTTAAAGTTAATTACAAGACCTGGTTGCGAAAAAATTGTAAGATATGCTTTTGAGTATGCTAAAGCTTATGGTAGAAAAAAAGTGACGTGTATGGTTAAAGATAATATTATGAAATTAACAGATGGTTTGTTTCATAATGTCTTTAAAGAGATTGCTTTAGAGTATCCAGAAATAGAAAGTAATTCAGAAATTATAGATATTGCTTCAGCACGTTTAGCTGCTCATCCAGAGAGATATGATGTGGTTGTAACCTCTAATTTATATGGAGATATTATATCTGATATAGCAGCAGAAATCGCTGGTTCTGTGGGTATGTGTGGTTCAGCAAATATAGGTTCTAATGTAGCAATGTTTGAAGCTATACATGGTTCAGCACCAGATATTGCTGGTCAAAAAATAGCAAATCCTTCTGGTCTTTTAAATGCAGCTATTTTAATGTTATCACATTTAGGTAAAACTGAAATTGCAGATACTATTAAAAATGCTTGGTTAAAAACATTAGAAGATGGGTACCATACAGCAGATGTATATCAAGCAAATTTATCTAAAGAAAAAGTGTCTACAAGTAAGTTTGCAGATATGGTAATTAAAAACTTAGGAGAAAAACCTACAAAGCTACCATTGAGTAAACTATCTTCAGGAAAGGGAGAGATTGTAATTCCTGAATATGTTAGAAAAGAAGAGAAGCAAGAATTGGTTGGTGTGGATGTTTTTATCAATTGGAAAGGTAATAATCCAAAAATAATTGGTGATGCTTTATCAAGTTTAGATTCATTTAAAATGAAGCTTAAGATGATTACAAATAGAGGTGTAAAAGTATATCCTAATGGATTACCAGAAACCTATTGTACAGATCATTGGAGATGTAGATTTGTAGATGCTGAGTGTAAAACTGAAGGTCAAACTGTTTACAATGTTATTGAGTTTGAAAAAGTAATTGCTTTATTATCTAAACTTCATAGCGAAGGTTTTGAAGTTATTAAAACAGAAAATTTATATGAGTTTGATGGAAAGAGAGCATTCTCTTTAGGTCAAGGTGAATAAATAAATTTGAGTTAAGTTAATGTTTAAGTGGCTATAGATCTGTAGATGTATAGTCACTTATTTTTTTTACAACTTCTTTTTGTTGGTATTTAGATTGTAAAACCTGATGATCTATAAAAGAAATCATTTCTCTAAAGTATACAAACATTGGTTTCGAATTCCAAGAATGATTTCCATTTTGTATAGTATATAAATTGTAAGAAGTATTTAATTCCTTAAGCTTATTTGCTATTGCTTTAGAACCATAAAGCTGCAAATAGCCTTTTTTATTTTTTTTACAATAATGATGAGGAGCTACATTGTAGGGTACTAATTTATCTTTTGTGCCATGAAATAATAAAGTAGGGATAGCTCTTTTAGTTGAGATTTTTTCTATTGAAGTTATTGCACCAGCCATGGCTATTACTCCTGCATACTTAAATTCTTTTGCTAAGATTTTATTCTCGTAAACATAGGCTAAATTTAAAATTGCTTCTGCTCCAGCACTAGAACCAACTAATATTATCTTAGTCGTATCTATATTAAATTTTTTCTTATTATCAATTAAATATTTTGTGGCATAACTTATATCCTCAGAGGCTTTTATAAAAGCTTCTTTTTTCAAGCTAGCCTCTGTGTTACAACCAAACCCTAATTTTTTCATAGTTAATCTGTAAGAAATAGAAGCTACAGCAAACCCATTTTTTGCCATCTTTGAGCAATAATTTTTTATGTAATTTTCATCTCTTGCTCCTCCAGAAAAACCACCTCCATGAACATATAAAATTAGAGGTTTTGTGTTTTTATAATTAATAGATTGATAGAAATCTAACTGTAATTTGTTTTTGTTTTCAAAAGTATGATAAGTATAAGTTTCTTTAGTAATAGACTTAGATTTATCAATAAAATTTTGTTTTGATGCACAGCCTAAAAGAAGTAATGAAACTACTAAAGTTAAAAAGTAAAGTTTATATTTTGTAATCATATAAACTATATTAAGATTTAACTTTATCAAATAACTTTCTTAAATTATTATATAAAAATGCATTTGTTTTTACATAATAGAAAGAAATAAAACAGACGATAAATAAAAATAAAATGGCCCCTACTACAGCTTGAGTTGGATTTAGTGTTTTTCCAATAATTCTATTAAGTCCATATCCAGTAAAACTGCCATAAATTATAATAAAATGAATGACATAAATAGATAATGTTTTTTGACCAATTTTTAATACTAATGGAAATTTTAAATAGTTTTCAAAAGCATAAAAAAGAGCAAAATAGAGTAGAACATTTCCAAACCTTGTAAATAAATAATTATAACTAGCAGAATCAATAAATAATTGAATATCTGTTAGTTTAGATATTGTTGCTAATAAATAAGATGAATAAAATATTAATATAAAACCAACAATAATAAATGAAATTATGGTAATTAATTTAAAATTATTTTTACTTAAGTTTTTAAAAAACAATGTTGCCAAAAATGCTCCTAAAGAAACATAGCCAAACCATGGTATTATTCTAAAAACAGATCCATTGTTTTTAGAAATATAGTTACTAAATATTAAAGGAATATTTTCTGGATTTAGATTTCTGTATAAAGGTTCTGTTAAAAATATAAGAATTCCTAATAGTAAAGTAGATAAAGAAAAAATGGTATTTTTTTTAAAACAAATGATGTAAACCAATATCACTAAAATTAGACTTAATCCAATGCATTGTAAAACATCAACAGCTAAAAAATAAGTAGTAAACTTTCCAGAAAGCCATTTAAATATTGGAGCTCTTAATAAATAACCAACTCCTATTAAAAAAAAACCTCTAATAATTCCTTTTTTAATTCTTAGTTTTTCATTTCCTTTTTCTTTAGCTTTAAGTAAGAGATAGGTAAAAATTAATCCTGAAATTGTAAAAAAGGTAGGGGCAGTTATACCTCTAAAATAGCTCCAAATTTTAAAAGCAGTTGAGCTTACATCTCTATATTCTATAGATAAAAGTGTATCTATAAAATGCCCTTGCAACATCATTAAAATGGCAAAAGCTCTTACAATATCAATAAAATATAATCTCTCTGAATTCAAAAAACTTCTTTAAAAATTTAAAGATAGATAATTTATTGATTTTTAAAATACTTCTAGATAAATAAGTGTATTGTAATTTAAAATTTAGCAGAGTTAAGCTTTTCTAGTTTTATTTAATAAATAAAAATCAGCTAATACTAAAGCTGTCATAGCTTCCACTATAGGTACAGCTCTTGGTACAACACAAGGATCATGTCTTCCTTTACCCACAATTTCAGTTTCTTCACCTTTAGAGTTTATGGTTTGTTGATTACTCATAATTGTAGCCACAGGTTTAAAAGCTACTCTAAAATAAATATCCATACCATTAGAAATCCCTCCTTGTATACCTCCAGAAAGATTAGATTGGGTAGAACCATCTGCATTAAAAATATCATTGTGCTCGGAGCCTTTCATTCTTGCTCCACAGAAACCACTTCCAAATTCAAACCCTTTTACAGCATTTATAGATAACATTGCTTTACCAAGTTCTGCATGTAATTTATTAAAGATAGGTTCACCTAAACCAATAGGCATATTTTGTGCAATACAAGTAATAGTACCACCAATAGTATCACCAGCTTTTCTAATTTCTTTTATTTTAGAAATCATTTTTTCTGCAGAATTTTCATCTGGACAACGTACAATATTATTTTCTGTTTTTTTAAAATCTAACTCTTGATAAGGTTTATCAATAAAAATATCTCCAACAGATGAGGTAAACGCATTAATTTTTATGCTTGATACTAATTGCTTTGCTAAAGCACCAGCTACAACCCAATTTGCAGTTTCTCTTGCAGAACTTCTTCCTCCACCTCTGAAATCTCTTAGGCCATATTTCTGATCATAAGTATAATCTGCATGAGAAGGTCTATATACATCTGTATTATGATTATAGTCTTTACTTTTTTGGTTTGTATTTTTAATAATAAAACCAATAGATGTTCCTGTGGAAATACCTTCAAAAATTCCTGATAAAAATTCAACTGTATCAGGTTCTTTACGTTGAGTCACAATTTTCGACTGACCAGGTTTACGCCTATTTAATTCTTCTTGTACAGCATCTAAATCTAATTTTACTCCAGCAGGAAAACCATCAATAATACCACCAATAGCAGTTCCATGAGATTCTCCAAAAGTTGTTAATTTTAATAAATTTCCAAAAGAATTAAATGACATATGAAATACTTATAATTAAGCTAGCAAATATAAGAAACTAGCTAAAAGGAATTTGATTTTAAATTATAAAAGATGATTTCTAATTAATTTAATTTTTTAATAACTGTTGATTATTAACAAGATAGATATTTGTTAGTCTTATATTCAAAATAAGATAAAATTTCATAATTTTTTGTTTCACATAATAAAAAAGCTTTCTATATTTGCATCCGCATTCAGAGAATATCTGATGAGACTTCTGGAGAAATGGCAGAGTGGTCGAATGCGGCAGTCTTGAAAACTGTTGACTGTAACAGGTCCGGGGGTTCGAATCCCTCTTTCTCCGCCAAGATTTATTCAAAATCGACGAAAGTCCTGTAAACTCAATGTTTATGGGACTTTTTATTTTACCCAAAACATCAAAATATGTATTAAAAACCATTCTGTTGGTGACCTATTAGGTGACCTTTTTTAAACCTTAATTAGGTCACCTAATTGTTTATAACTGTTTATAAATCAGTGTAATATATCAATTAAAAGACCTTGAAATTTTGTAAATTAATGTATAATTAAAGGTCACCAGAATGAACAAAACATTTGGATTATTATTCTACTTAAAAAAGAGTAAAGTAGATGCACAGGGCAAATGCCCTATTTACCTACGTATTACCATAGATGGTAAGCGTACAGAGATAAGTACAAAACGTACCATTGAGATTGAGAAATGGAGCGTTGAAGCCAATAAAGCTATCGGAAGAACAGAAGATATACGAGAACTAAATGCCTATTTAGATTCACTTACTACAAAAGTATATCAAAGCCAAAGAGACTTAATACAAGATAATAAAGAGGTTACAACCGAAACCCTTAAAAACAAGTTTTTAGGTGTTGAGGAAAAACAAAGAACACTTATAACCATCTTTAAAAATCACAACAAGCAAGTTGAAAAGTTAGTAGGTAGAGAGTTTTCGGCAGGCACTTTAGAGCGTTATAAAACAGTATGTAAGCATCTGCAAAAGTTTATGCAACATCAGTATAAAGTAAGTGATATACCTGTAAACAGAATAGACCACAAGTATATTACAGATTTTGAGTTCTATCTAAAAACCGTTAGAAACTGCGGACATAATAGTACAATTAAGTATATCAAGAACTTTAAAAAGATAGTGCGTATAGCAATAGCAAACGATTGGATTAAAAAAGACCCATTTCTAAATTATAAAGTCCGCCTAAAAGAAGTAGAACGTCAATTCCTTTCAAAAGAAGAAATACAAAAACTAATTGAAAAAGAATTCTCAATAAAACGATTAGAACAAGTTAAAGACATATTTGTTTTTTGCTGTTTTACAGGTTTGTCATATGCAGACGTAAAAAAGCTATCAAAAAATGATATTGTTATTGGTATTGATGGAGATAGATGGATAAAAACGAAAAGAACAAAGACAAATACTCGAAGTAACATTCCGTTACTTAAAACCCCAGAAGTTATTTTAGAAAAATACAGTTCTTCTTCAAATTTTGCAAATAGTGATTACCTTTTACCTGTTTTAAGTAATCAAAAAATGAATGCCTATTTAAAAGAAATAGCAGATTTGTGTGAAATAAATAAGAATCTAACTTTTCATTTGGCACGTCATACTTTTGCTACAACTGTCACTTTAACCAATGGTGTGCCAATAGAATCTGTTAGCAAAATGTTAGGGCATAAATCTTTAAAGACTACACAACATTATGCTAAAATAATTGATAGAAAAGTTAGTGAAGATATGGCTGTTTTGAGAGCTAAATTGAATGTCAATAAAGTTGATAATAATAGAAAAGAACTTTACTTATAAAAATGTTTTTATATATTCATTATATGAAAACAACTCACATAGAAAAAATAATTGACACATATTTAAAAAAAGAGAAAACACAAAGTGCTATATTAATTAACGGTGTTTGGGGTAGTGGAAAAACGTTTTATTTAAAATCTCAATTAAAAGAGATTATTGAAAAAAACAATCTCAAAATCATGTATATCTCTTTAAACGGTATAAGCTCAATTGAAAGTTTAGAGCACAAATTATTTTTACATTTTATTCCAAAATTAGGCAAAAATCAAAATGATTTAGTTAAAAGTATCACTAATATTTCTACAAATTTAGCAAACGCAACAACTAAACTTTTTTTTAGAACAGAGGCTACAGATTTATTGAAAGGGTCAACTGTAAAATCTTTTAATTTTAAAAAGTTCTGTATATGTTTAGATGATTTGGAAAGATGTAAAATTCCTGTTGATGAGTTATTTGGTTATTTATCAGAATTTACAGAGCATAAACATACAAAATGTATAGTTCTTGCTGATGAAGAAAAGATAAAAAAACAAAAATCCAATAAAAAAATTGCTCTCAAGTATGATAAAATAAAAGAAAAAGTTATCAGCAGAGTTCTTAATTACGACCCTAAACTATCATCTATTTTTCCTAATTTAATTCAGAAATATAAATCAAAAACAGTTTTTTATAAATTTTTAGAGCAAAATAAATCATTAATAATTTCAATTTTTAAAGAACAAAAAGTTAAAAATCTTCGAAATATAATTTTCTATTTAGATATTTTAGAGGCAATACATCCAAACATAAAGATTGCTGACCAAAAATATGTTCAAGAAATTCTATTTATTACAGCTGTATTTAGTATTGAGTTTAAAAATGGAAATTTAACTTCAAAAGACAATAATGATTTTAAAGAGTTTAAAGAAATAAATAAAGATTGGTACTCAAGAATAGTATCTAATTTTTTAGGTAATAATAATGATGAACCAAGAAAAAAGTCTAGTTCAGAAATTTTTTATGAGAAATATTTAACAAAAAGGATAGATCAATATTACTTCTATCCGAGTATTTATCAATTTGTATTATCTGGTTTTCTGGATAGTAAAAAATTAAAAGAAGAATTAAAGAATAGAGAACCAGAAAAAGTATCCGAAGAAATTATTAGTTTTAGAAAATTATTAAATTATAAATTTAGAGAACTTAACGATGATGAATTTGAAAGTTCATCAAAATATGTTTTAGAAAAAGCAGAAGAAGGTTTTTACTGGATGTATGATTACAAACAAATAGCAAACTTTTACTACCACTTTATTGATAAAAAATTAATTGATATTCCAAAAAAGGATTTAGAAACAAAATTATTAAAGGGCTTAAAAATTTCTGCAAAAAGAAAAGAATTTCATTTAGCAACTTTTGAAACTTTAAAACATTTTAATACTCCAGATCCTGATACTAAAAAAATACTCAATAAAATTTTCGAGTTTCATATTAAAATACAATCAGAAAAAAATACAGAAACTTCAAAGCAAATTTCAAAATTAATTTCTAATAATGATATTGTTGAGTTGGCTGTATTATTTAGTAAGGAAAAATTTAATAAAGCATTCCTACCTCTTGTCAATGTGTCA
This sequence comes from Polaribacter marinivivus, assembly GCF_042651285.1. Lineage (NCBI taxonomy): Bacteria > Pseudomonadati > Bacteroidota > Flavobacteriia > Flavobacteriales > Flavobacteriaceae > Polaribacter > Polaribacter marinivivus. Next base: position 23,694 of record NZ_JBHSCY010000002.1, read on the forward strand.
AGTTTTATAAAAGCTATTAAAAAATCTGAAAATAAAATGATTTTCACATTGTGCGAAATATTTAAAGATAGATATGATTATAATAATGTTATCGATTTTATGAAAGGTGATTTAGATTTTTTAAATAATATTACCGAAAAAATAGAATACTACAAGTCAAACTTAAACCCTGATGAAAGAGTGAGAGTTCTTAATTTAAATGAGTTTATTGATGCTCTAAAAGAAATAATTAAAAAACTATCATTGGAAGTTAAATAATTTTTTTAATACATATAATTTTTATTAACATCAAAAGGTCATTTTATTTGCACAACCATTGCATTAATTAATTTATATCTTTGCTACAATGAAATATTTAACCTTCATATTATCGATTTATATTTTGGCTCTTAATTTAGCATCTTGCGAAGATTATACTGCGCTTGATAATAAGGTTAAAACAGAAATTTCACAAGCAACAGAAAGTGAACATCAACATCAAGATTTAGATTTATGTTCTCCTTTTTGTATTTGTCAATGTTGTCATATTAATACAATAGACTTCAAATTTGTAGATGTAAATATCATCTCATACTACATTTCTACACAAGATTTTTTCTACCAAAATGGTACAGAAAAAGACTTTACTACTTCAATTTTACAGCCACCAAGGGCATAATTCAGTTTTTTTAAAGGATAACTATATCCTATTTCGAGCCTAAAAGGTTCTTAAAATTTCGTGTAATTCTGTTTTTTACATCAGAATTGTCTCAACAAAGTTTAACTGTATTAACACATTTTCTATGATTAATAAAATCATTGATTTTTCAATCAATAACAAATTTATTATTGGTTTGCTTACGCTTACCATTATTGGATCAGGTATTTGGAGTATAACCCAAGTACCAATAGATGCTGTTCCAGACATTACCAATAACCAAGTACAGGTTATTACACAAGCACCAAATTTAGGAACAGAGGATATTGAACAATTTGTAACCTACCCTGTGGAAGTTGCAATGAGCAACCTGCCTGATGTAAAGGAAATTAGGTCAATCTCTCGTTTTGGCTTATCGGTTGTTACCATCGTATTCGACGATGATATGGGAACCTATCTACCTCGTCAATTAGTAGCCGAAAAACTAAACGAAGTCAAAGAACAAATTCCAGCTGGTTTTGGAGAACCTACTATGGGACCTATTTCCACAGGATTAGGGGAAATTTATCAATACACCTTAAAAGTAGCACCAGAGTATAAAGACAAATACGACATTGCAGATTTACGCTCAATGCAGGATTGGATTGTACAACGTCAAATGGCAATGGTAGAAGGTGTGGTTGAGGTTAACGCCATAGGCGGTAAAATTAAACAATACGAAGTCGCGGTTGACCCAAACGATTTAAACGCAATTGGATTGACCATTACAGATGTCTTTAATGCACTTGAAGCCAATAATCAAAATACAGGTGGTGCATATATTGAAAAGAACCATCAGGCTAATTTTATTCGTGGAGAAGGCTTGGTACGGAGTTTAGAAGACATTAAAAAAATTACGGTAAAAACCGTTAATAATATTCCTGTAACTATTAATGATATTGCAACTGTGCAATTCGGTTCTGCCATACGTTACGGTGCATTAACCCAAGATGGTGAAGGTGAAGTTGTAGGTGGATTGGTGATGATGCTAAAAGGTGCAAATTCCAATGATGTTATTGCCAATGTAAAAGAGCGAATGACTCAAATTGAAAAGTCATTACCTGAAGGTGTAATTATTGAACCCTTATTAGACCGAAGTAAATTAATTGGAGAAACAACTTCTACTGTAACCACAAATCTTATTGAAGGTGCATTGATAGTTATTTTTGTGCTTATCTTCTTATTGGGTAATTGGCGAGGTGGTTTAATCGTTGCTTCAACAATACCATTATCCTTATTATTCGCTTTTATTTTAATGAACGTGTTCGATGTTTGGGTAAACTTAATGAGTTTGGGAGCAATAGATTTCGGTATTATAGTTGATGGCGCTGTAATTATTGTAGAAAGTACAGTATTTCTCATTGCATCACAAGTACTAAAAAAGAAACAGCTTACATCCAAAGAGCGAGATAAAGTGGCGTCTAATGCTTCAAAAAAGATGATGAACGCTGCGTTTTTCGGTCAGTTGATTATCCTTATCGTTTTTCTACCCATTTTAGCCTTACAAGGTATTGAAGGAAAGATGTTTAAACCAATGGCATTGACCTTTATTTTTGCTATGATTGGTGCAATGGTACTGTGTTTAACCTATGTGCCAATGATGTCTGCTTTAGTGTTAAGAGCACCAAAAAATGATAAAAAATCTTATGGAGATAGATTTGTACATTGGGTTGAAGACAAATATCAACCTATATTGGTTAGAGCCTTGCGAAAAGGTAAATGGGTAATTGGTATTGCAGTTGTGTTGTTTGGGATAACCGTTTTTATGTTTTCAAGAATGGGTGGTGAATTTATCCCGCAACTCGATGAAGGTGATATTGCATTTCACGCTATTTTAAAACCAGGTAGTTCCCTTACTGAAACCATTGAAACTACCACTAAAATAGAGCAAATAGTAAAAGCAAAATTTCCAGAAGTAGAAAAAATTGTTAGTCGTATTGGTGTTGCCGAAGTGCCTACAGACCCAATGCCGATGGATTTTGCGGATATTTTTGTAATCCTAAAACCTAAAAGCGAATGGACAACAGTGTCTTCAAAAGATGAACTCATTGAAGAAATAAAAGAGGCAGTCGAAATTATTCCTGGCGTTAATTATGAGTTTACCCAACCTATTGAAATGCGTTTTAACGAGTTGCTTGAAGGTATTAGAGAAGATATTGCTGTTAAACTTTATGGCGAAGATATAAACATCCTCGCTCAAAAAGCAGAGGAAATATCAAAAATTATTGCAGGTACTGAAGGTATAGGTGATATGCGAGCAGAAGCTACGAAAGGATTGCCACAAATGACCATTACTTACAATAGAAATAAATTGGCACAATACGGACTTCAAATAAACACGTTAAATCAAATTGTGCAATCAGCTTTTGCAGGAGGAGTAGCAGGTACTATATTTGAAGGAGAAAAGCGATTTGATTTGGTGGTTAGGTTAAGTTCTCATAATCGTAAAGACATAACAGATGTGCAAAATTTGTTTATCAACTTACCTTCTGGTGCACAGATTCCACTTCGCGAAGTAGCTGATGTAAGTTACAAAGCAGGACCAATGCAAATAAGTAGAGACAATACCAACAGAAGAACCTATGTAGGTATCAATGTCAGAGGTCGAGATGTAAAATCGTTGGTAACTGAAATAAAATCAAAATTAGATGCACAATTGGAACTACCATCGGGTTATTTTATTCGCTATGGTGGTGCATTTGAAAATCTGGAACGTGCCAGCAACCGATTACAAACCGTTGTTCCTATCGCCTTATTACTCATATTTATACTAATATACTTTGCATTAAAATCACTACCTCAAACCTTAATGATTTATATAGCCATCCCAATGGCAACCATTGGTGGTGTAGTAGCCTTATGGTTGCGTGATATGCCATTTAGTATTTCGGCAGGTGTTGGTTTTATTGTGTTGTTTGGTGTTGCGGTATTAAATGGATTGGTAATGATAAGCGGACTCAACGAATTAAAAGAAGAAGGTGTAACCAATCTAAAGGATAGAATAGTTGAAGGTACTAAACGAAGAATCAGACCTATTATGCTAACTGCTTTTACAGATGTATTAGGCTTTCTACCAATGGCTATTTCATCATCAGCTGGTGCAGAAGTACAGCGTCCTTTGGCAACTGTAGTTATTGGTGGATTATTAACTTCAACTTTGCTTACCTTATTTGTTTTACCAATTTTATATCATTGGGTAGAAAACAAATCTTTTACGTTTAAGCCAAATAAAAAGTTAGTAACAGCAACAGCAGTTGTATTATTACTATTTGGCTTTTCACCACAAAGTAATGCACAAGAGTTGAATGATACAATTCCCGAAATTTCATTACAGGAAGCTGTTAAACTCGCAAAAAGTAATTATCCATTATTGAAGCAAAAGCAGTTGGAAATTACAAAACAAGAACAATTAAAAGCGACTGCCTATGATTTCGGAACGACTCAAATTTTTACAGGTGGAGAAGAAGTTAATAGTGACAATGGTATTTATACAACCATAGGTATTGGTCAATCTAATATTGATGTGTTTGGTATTGGTTCAAAAAGGAAGTTACAAGAACAACGCATTCAGTTAGCACAAAAAGCCTTTCAACTTTCCGAATTGGAACTGGAATTGGAAGTAAAAAAAGCGTGGTCTAAATGCTATCAAATGAAACGGAACTATAACTTGTATAAAGAACTGGATTCCATTTATTCCAAATTTGAACAAGCAGTAGCTTTAAATTATGAAGTCGAAGCCATTTCTAAATTAGAATATTCAGCAGCAAAAAATCAAGCGTTTCAAATTCAGAATAAAAAAGCGCAAGCCTATAGTAATTATCTTATTGCCTTACAACAATTCAATTTGTGGTTGGTATCAGAAGAAGTTTTTACAGTTTCAGATGAGTTTGACGTAGTGATGGAGAATGATATGGAAACGTTCAGTATTGAAAATCATCCATTGTACAGTATGTCGCAGAACATTGTAGATGAAGCAGAAGCCAAATATAAAGCTGCAAAGGCAGATAATTTACCGAAGTTCAATCTTCAAGGTGGCTTACAGCGTGTCAATGGCAATTCAGGATTTTACACCTATCAAGCAGGAATTTCAATTCCGTTTTTATCAGGTTCTAACAAAGCACAAGTTAGAAGTGCCAGAATTGATAAAGAAATAGCAGAAACCAACGTAGCGTTCAAAAAACAGGAAGTACAATCAAGGTTTGTTCAGGCTAAAGAAAATTATTTCAAATGGAAAACGTCTTGGGAATTTTACAAAGACCAAGTTTTACCATTAACAAAAGAGCAAAAAACAGGTGCATTACTGGCATATAGAGAAGGCGAAATTGATTATACTGCATTTACGCAGTTGATAAAAGAAGCAATTCAATCGGAACTTGAAGCACAGACTGCATTAGTAAACTATTTAGAAAGCACATTTCAATTACAATATTTTAATCAATAAGACAATGAAAAATAAAATATATAAAATTCTTACCGTAATGGTGTTAACCATTTTTGTTTCAGCTTGCGGAAATAAAGAAAATCATAACGAGAATGATGGTCATTCCCACGATAAGGAAGAAAAAACAGAAGTTAATGAAGAACATAATGAAAGCGAAGAAGTAATGCTTTCACAACAGCAATTCGATGCTTTAAAAATGAAAATAGATACGTTGGCATTACGTAATATGAGCGGCTATGTAGAAGCAAACGGAACGTTAGAAGTACCACCACAAAACGAAGCAGCTATTACTACTGTTGTTGGTGCAAATGTCGTTTCAATTGAAGTGATTGAAGGTGATAAGGTTAATAAAGGTCAAGTTGTGGCTTATCTATCGCACCCAAATATCATACAAGCGCAAACGGATTATTTAAACGCTTATAGCAATAGCGAGCTTGCAAAGAAAAATTATGAACGTCAACAAAAATTATACGATGCTGGTGTTGGTTCTGGTGCTAATTTCCAGAAAGCAGAAGCAGAATATCAAGCATCAAAAGCAATGGTTAATGGTTTAGAAGCGCAATTAAGAATATTGAACGTCAATACAACTTCTGTTCGTAATGGCACAATTTCACAACGCATAGCATTGCGAAGTCCAATAGAGGGTTTCGTACAAAAAGTTGAAGTAAAAACAGGACAATATGTAGAACCGCAAACCGAATTATTTGAAATTGTAAATACGCATCACGTTCACGCCGATTTAATGGTCTTTGAAAAAGATGTCCATAAAGTACAGAAGGGTCAAAGAGTAAACTTTACGGTACAATCTATACCAGATACAGAACTTACCGCAGAAATCTATTCCGTAAGCATAACCTTTGAGGACAACCCAAAAGCAGTCCACGTTCAGGCAGAAATAGAAAACAAAAAAGGTAACTTAATTCCTGGTATGTATATTCAAGGTAAAATTCAAGTAGATAATACCCAAGCAAAAGCATTACCGGAAAGTGCCATTTTTAAAGAAGGAGATAAACATTATATATTTTCAGGAGAAAAAGAAAATGATGATTGGAGCTTTAAACCTGTTGAAGTGATTGTTGGAGAAAAAGATGGCAAATGGGTAGCAATTAAATTTACTGAAGAAATAGATGAAAACACAAAATTCGCTTATAACAATGCTTATTATCTTATGGCAGAAATGAAAAAAGGAGAAGCGGAAGACCACGATTAATTATGGAAACAATAGAACAAGTATTAGAGTCAAAAAATATTCGTGTTACAGCAATGCGTATGTTAATTTATAAGTTTCTTGCAGAAAAAGAGATAGCGGTAACATTAAGTGATATTGAAAATGCTTTCTCAAAAGCAGACAGAACCACTTTATATAGAACTATTAAAACCTTTGAAGAAAAGGCTATTGTGCATCAAATAGACGATGGTACAGGGATTACAAAATATGCATTATGTGAAAAGGGATGTAATTGTGAAATTGAAACCGATTTGCACTTACATTTCCATTGTAATAATTGCAATGAAACCATTTGCTTAACAGAATATAAAATACCTCAAATAAAAGTGCCAAATGGTTTTGTGTCAGAGAATGTAAATTTGGTGGTAAAAGGTATTTGTGATAAATGTAGTGGACAATAATTGCACTTCCATTGCACTGTTTTTAATTGCATTTTTGAAATCAAAGAATTAAGTAATTATGAAAAGTAAATTAGCGATAACAAGTTTGCTTACAGCAATTACAGCTTCATTATGTTGTATAGCCCCAGTTTTGGCTCTAATCGCGGGAACAAGTGGATTTGCTTCAACTTTTTCTTGGATAGAACCATTTAGACCTTACTTAATAGGGCTAACAATAGTAGTTCTTCTATTTGCTTGGTATCAAAAACTAAAACCAGAAAAAGAAATAGACTGTGAATGTGAAACGGATGAAAAACCAAAATTTATGCAGTCAAAAACCTTTTTAGGTGTTGTAACAGTATTCGCAATAGTGTTGTTGGCTTTCCCATACTACTCAAGTATGTTTTATCCCAATTCAGAGAAACAAATTGTTGTCGTTGATAAATCAAATATAAAAATAACAGAGTATAAAATAAGTGGAATGACTTGTGCCAGTTGTGAAGCTCACGTAAACCACGAAGTAAATAAACTTAACGGAATTGTAAACTCAAAAACATCATACGAAAATGGTAACGCAATCATTGAGTATGATAAAACTAAAACAAATGAAGCGGAAATTGAGAAAGCAATTAACGCAACAGGTTATAAAGTAACTGATAAAAAAGAAAATTAATGAAAACCATATTAAAATCGGAAATCACTTGCCCTAACTGCGGACATAAAAAAGAAGAAGATATGCCAACAAATGCTTGTCAATTCTTTTACGAGTGCGAGAATTGTAAAACGGTACTAAAACCAAACGAAGGTGATTGTTGTGTGTATTGTTCTTATGGTACAGTTCCTTGTCCACCAATTCAACAAAACAAAAGTTGTTGCTAAAACAAAACTAAATGAAAAAAAAGAAAGTCAATTTAAGAGATTTAAAACCAAATTCAGAAGAACAACATTCTCACGATGATGGTCACAATCATAGCAATCCTAAAAGTGTTTCAAATTTAAACACCTATTTACCAGCTATTTTCAGTTTCGTAATGTTAATAGTTGGTATTGCTGTAGATTATTTTGAAGCATTTCCTCATTTTTCTGGATGGATTCGTATTCTTTGGTATGTGGTAGCCTATATTCCTGTTGGTTTTCCTGTGGTAAAAGAAGGATGGAAAAATCTTATAAAAGGCGATGTTTTTACCGAGTTCTTTTTAATGTCTATTGCCACAATTGGTGCGTTTATAATTGGTGAATATCCCGAAGGTGTTGCAGTAATGCTATTTTATGCAGTAGGCGAATTATTTCAAAGTGCTGCTGTAAATCGTGCAAAAGGAAATATAAAAGCATTATTAGATGTTAGACCTAAAGAAGCCAATGTATTTCGTGAGGGAGATTATAAAAGTGTTTCGCCTGAAGTTGTCAATATTGGAGAGAAAATTCAAATTCGTGTAGGTGAAAAAATTCCATTGGATGGCATTTTATTATCCGAAAAAGCATCTTTAAATACAGCTGCGTTAACAGGAGAAAGCAAACCAGATTCCATTCAAAAAGAAGCAAAGGTTTACGCAGGTAGTATCAATTTAGAAAGTGTTATTGAAGTTGAGGTAACCAACAAGTTTGAAGATAGTTCTATTGCGAGAATATTAGACTTGGTTCAAAATGCTACAGCTCGTAAGTCTAAAACAGAATTATTCATCAGACAGTTTGCTCGTATCTACACACCAATTGTAGTGTTCTTGGCTATTGGTGTTACTTTTATACCTTACTTTTTTGTAGATGATTATATATTTAGAGATTGGTTATACAGAGCATTAATATTCTTGGTAATATCTTGTCCTTGTGCGTTAGTGATTTCAATTCCATTAGGATATTTCGGTGGATTGGGAGCAGCTTCAAAAAATGGAATATTATTTAAAGGCGCTTCGTTTTTAGATGCAATGACCAAGATAAATACTTTGGTAATGGACAAAACAGGAACGGTTACCAAAGGAATTTTCAAAATTAAAGAAGTAAAAGCAATTAATTGGAAAGAAACCGAATTTATGCAATATTTAATGGCGATGGAAGAGCAATCTACGCATCCAATTGCAAAAGCAATTTTAGAGTATAAAGCAGAAGGAGAAGATTTTGAAGCACAAGACGTTTCTGAAATTGCAGGTAAAGGATTAAAAGGCATTGTAAATGGTAAAACAGTTTTAGTAGGAAATAAAGCCTTAATGACTGCAAATAATATTGAGGTTCCAACGGAAACGGAATCTATTGTAGAATCTATCGTTTTAGTAGCAATCGATAATCAATTTGCAGGTTATGTTGTCATTGCCGATGAATTAAAAGACGATGCAAAAGAAACAATTACTAATTTACATAAAGTAGGAATTAAGAATATTATGATGCTTTCTGGTGATAAAGATTCCATTACCCAACAAGTAGCAAAGGAATTGAATATTGAAAATGCCAAAGGTGGTTTACTACCAGAAGATAAATTAAACGAAGTTGAAATTTTAAAGAAAAATCCTGAAAACCAAATAGCCTTTATTGGTGATGGTATTAACGATGCACCAGTTTTAGCAGCGAGTAATGTTGGTATTGCAATGGGTGGTTTAGGTAGTGATGTAGCAATAGAAACCGCAGACGTCATTATTCAAACAGACCAACCTTTAAAAGTCGTGAGAGCGATTAAAATAAGTCGTTCGACACGAAAAATCGTTTGGCAGAATATTATTTTAGCTTTTGGTGTTAAAGTTATTGTATTGATTTTAGGAGCAGGAGGTTTAGCCACAATGTGGGAAGCAGTTTTTGCAGATGTAGGTGTGGCTTTATTGGCTATTTTAAATGCGGTTAGATTACAAAGAATGTCTTGGAACTAACTATTTTTCCAAATTATTTTTTTAACAGAAAAAAGATTTGTGATAATTTTGTACTTTTGTATTTCTAATGAAAGAATTTTCTCATAAAATATTAGCAATTTTAATGGCTTTTGTAGTATTAATTTCTACAACTTCATTTGCAGTCACAAAACATTTTTGTGGTGGTACACTTGTAGATATTGCTTTTTTTGATGAGGTTTCTACTTGTGGAATGGAAAATCAGAAAACTTCTTCAAATTCTATTTCTGGGTGTTCAATAGTTAAAAAAGACTGTTGTAATGATGTGCAATTATTAATTGAGGGTCAAGACGAACTTCAATTACAAGTTGACAAAATTTCATTTGAACAACAGGTATTCATAGCTTCATTTGTTTACACTTATATCAACCTTTTTGAAGGTTTAGATAAAAATGTATCTTCCTTTGAAGAATATAAACCACCACTCGTCGTCAGGCAAATCTTCAAGATTGACGAGACGTATTTAATTTGATTTTTAAACAATAGACTGTGTTATCCTATGGCTTTATGCTATATGGATAATTTGTTGTATTCGGTGTTTTCTAAACATCAATGTCTAACTGTTTAATAATCAAACTATATGCTTAATAAAGCAATCAAATTTCTTATAGAGAATAAACTCGTTGCAGTACTACTACTCGTTCTTTTCGTAGGATGGGGAACTGTAAATGCACCTTTCAATTGGGATACAGGATTTTTACCAAGCAATCCTGTAGCTGTAGATGCTATACCTGATATAGGTGAAAACCAACAAATTGTATTTACAAAGTGGGATGGTCGTTCACCACAAGATATTGAAGACCAAATTACCTATCCATTAACCACATCCTTGTTAGGTATTCCTGGAGTAAAAACCATTCGTAGTTCTTCTATGTTCGGCTTTTCAAGTATCTATATCATTTTTGAAGAAGATATAGAATTTTACTGGAGTAGAAGTCGTATTCTCGAAAAACTAAACTCATTACCAAGTGGTTTATTACCTGAAGGTGTTAATCCTGCTTTGGGTCCAGATGCAACAGGATTAGGACAAATATTTTGGTACACGCTTGAAGGACGTGATGAAAACGGAAACGTAACTGGTGGTTGGGATTTACAAGAATTACGCAGTATTCAAGATTACTATGTGAAATATGCGCTATCATCTGCAAGTGGTGTTTCTGAAGTCGCTTCAATTGGTGGTTATGTTCAAGAATACCAAGTTGATGTTAATCCTGAATTGATGCGTCAATATAATATTGGATTGCATCACATTGTAAAAGCTGTTAAGGAAAGTAATAAAGACATTGGTGCACAAACTATTGAAATCAATAATGCAGAATATTTAGTACGTGGGTTAGGTTATGTCAAGTCTATTTCAGACATAGAAAATGCAGTAGTTACTTCCGAAGATTATACAGCAATACGAATTAAAGACATCGGAAAAGTATCATTAGGTCCAGCAACAAGACGTGGATTATTAGATAAAGAAGGTGCAGAAGTTGTGGGTGCTGTTGTTGTGGCTCGTTATGGCGCAAACCCAATGGAAGTAATCAATAATGTAAAAGAAAAAATTAATGAATTAAGTGCAGGCTTACCTTCAAAAGTATTAGCAGACGGTAGAACTTCACAAGTAACTATAGTTCCATTTTACGATAGAACAGAATTGATTCAAGAAACGTTAGGCACACTGAATGAAGCCTTAACATTAGAGATACTCATTACCATTTTGGTCATTATCATTATGGTATTCAATCTTCGAGCGTCTGTACTTATATCTGGACTTCTACCAGTTGCGGTTTTAATGGTATTTATAGCAATGAAGTTCTTTGGTGTAGATGCAAACATTGTCGCTTTATCAGGTATTGCAATTGCTATTGGAACAATGGTCGATGTTGGTGTCATACTTTCAGAAAACATCATTAGGCACTTGGACGAAGATGATGGAACACAATCCATCAATACAGTAGTATATAATGCCACAGCCGAAGTATCTGGTGCAATAGTAACCGCAGTAATGACAACAATAATCAGTTTCATTCCTGTATTTACTATGATTGGTGCAGAGGGAAAACTATTTAGACCATTAGCTTTTACAAAAACGTTCGCTTTAACAGCATCTATTATTGTTGCTTTATTTTTAATACCACCATTTGCAGCATTTTTATTCAGAAAGAAAAGCATTAAAAACACTTTTAAATATGTTTTAAATGGTGTTTTAATAGCTTTAGGAATCGTAGCAATAGTCTTTGGGTATTGGTTAGGATTGATTTTGATAGCTTTTGGAATTACAGCACTTCTAAATCTTCAAAATAAAATATCAGACACACAAACTAACCTTATCAATATCATTATTTCAGCATCTGCGATAGTATTCCTATTAGCCGAATATTGGCGACCATTAGGCGTTGATAAAAGCATCTTTTGGAATCTCATTTTTGTAAGTGTTATATGTTTTGGTTTATTAGGTGTTTTTTCGCTATTCATCAAATACTACACACGTATTTTAAAGTGGTGTTTAGATAATAAATTATTGTTTCTATCTGTACCAACAGCTATTGTAATTGCAGGGTTTTTCATTATGAAGAACACAGGCAAAGAGTTTATGCCATCCTTAAATGAAGGCTCATTTCTACTAATGCCAACTTCAATGCCTCATTCTGGCGTAGAAGAAAACAAACGAGTTTTACAGCAATTAGATATGGCAGTTGCCAGTATTCCAGAAATTGAAACAGTTGTGGGTAAAGCAGGTAGAACAGAATCAGCGTTAGACCCAGCACCGCTATCAATGTATGAGAACATTATTCAGTATAAATCAGAATATATGCTGAATGCAGATGGAGAAAGACAACGCTACAAAGTAAATGATGATGGTTTGTTTGAATTAAAAGATGGTCGATTAATTCATAACGAAAATATAGATGTCAGTTCGAGCGCAGTCGAGAACAAAGCGATTAACAAATCAACTTTGTTAAATATCCAAAGCTCTCAACTAATCGAAGATGACGATGGTGAATACTATCGCAATTGGCGACCAGAAATTGAATCACCAGACGATATTTGGAATGAAATTGTAAGAGTCACCAAATTGCCAGGTGTTACGTCAGCACCAAAGCTACAACCTATTGAAACCCGATTGGTAATGCTTCAAACAGGAATGCGAGCACCTATGGGAATTAAGGTAAAAGGTCAAGACTTAAAGCAAATTGAAGCATTTGGCGTCCAATTAGAGAACATTATCAAGGAAGCAGAAGGTGTTAAAGAAGAAGCTGTTTTTGCAGACCGGATAGTTGGTAAACCCTATTTGTTAATTGATATTGATAGAGAGAAAATCGCACGCTACGGTATTTCTATACAAGATGTTCAAGATGTATTAAAAGTTGCAGTTGGTGGTATGGTTTTAACCCAAACAGTTGAAGGTCGTGAGCGATATGGTGTTCGTGTGCGATACCCAAGAGAATTAAGAGCAAATCCAACAGACTTACAACAGATTTATGTGCCAGTTGAAAAAGGCAGTCCTGTTCCTTTAAGCGAATTGGCAACTATTCGTTACGAACAAGGACCACAAGTCATTAAAAGTGAAGATACCTTTTTAGTAGGTTATGTACTGTTCGATAAATTAGATGGTTTTGCAGAAGTAAGCGTTGTTGAAAATGCACAAGCATTGATTCAAGAAAAGATAGATTCTGGTGAGCTAATAGTACCAAAAGGCATCAACTATGCATTCACAGGAACTTACGAAAATCAATTACGAGCAGAAAAAACACTATCTGTTGTTGTGCCATTAGCCTTGGCAATCATCTTTTTAATACTGTATTTCCAATTCCGTTCTGTTGGCACATCATTAATGGTGTTTACAGGTATTGCAGTGGCGTTTGCAGGTGGCTTTATAATGATATGGCTCTATGGTCAAGATTGGTTTTTAAACTTCAGTTTCTTTGGCGAAAATCTGCGTGATTTATTCCAGATGCACCCAATTAATTTAAGTGTGGCTGTTTGGGTAGGCTTTATTGCACTATTTGGTATTGCAACAGATGATGGTGTGGTTATGGCAACGTATTTAACGCAAACTTTTGATAGAAATACACCAGAGAATAAAAAGGAAATTAGAGCGTCCATAGTAGAAGCAGGAGAAAAACGTATCAGACCGTGTTTAATGACTACAGCAACAACCATTCTAGCATTATTGCCAGTATTAACCTCTACAGGACGAGGAAGCGATATTATGATTCCAATGGCAATACCAAGTTTTGGTGGAATGCTCATAGCCTTAATAACCCTATTTGTAGTTCCTGTATTATATAGCTGGAAATCAGAAGTTCAACTTAAAAGAGCATCAAAATGAAACATATAAAAACAGTCTTTTTTCTTTTTTCAATTCTCTTTTGTCTCAAAGGTAACGCCCAACAATTAGAAATTTTAATTAATCAAGCGTTGGAAAACAATCCAGAAATTCAAAAATTCGAGTTACAATACAAAAGAGTTTCAGAAAAAGTAAATGAAGCCAACACGATTCCAAACACCGAATTTGGTGTCGGTTACTTTGTTAGTGAACCCGAAACACGTACAGGCGCTCAACGGTTTAAAGTATCAGCAAAACAAATGTTACCGTGGTTTGGTACAATTACATCAAGAGAAAATTATGTGAGTTCGTTAGCCGATGTAAAATATGAAGACATCGTTATTGCAAAGCGAAAATTGATGGTTTCTGTATCACAATCCTATTATGATTTATACGCCAACAAAGCGAAACAAAGGGTGCTGACAGAAAACATTAAACTATTGGAAACCTATGAAACATTAGCACTAACATCTGTTGAGGTTGGTAAAGCATCTGCTGTAGATGTATTGCGATTACAAATGCGTCAAAACGAAATGCAACAACTCAAAGATGTATTACATCAACAGTTTTTAGCAGAACAAACGAATCTTAATAATCTTTTGAACAGAGAAAATGATGCTGCTGTTAGGGTGGTAGATAGTCTAATGATGCCTTCAGAAGACTTTGAAGTCACTACTAAAAATTTAGCATTGCATCCTGAATTGTTAAAGTATGATAAACTATTTCAATCCATTGAGCAATCAGAATTACTAAACCAAAAAGAAAGCAGTCCTTTGATTGGTTTTGGATTAGACTACATCAATGTTTCTGAAAGACCAGATATGAATTTCTCGGATAACGGTAAAGATATTGTGATGCCTATGGTTTCGGTTTCTATCCCAATTTTTAATAAAAAGTATAAATCTCAAACCAAACAAAATGAGTTGCAACAACAGGAAATTACGGCTCAAAAACAAGAACGATTAAATACTTTGGAAACGCTTTTGAGTAAAGCGATTAATGAACGTATTTCTGCAAGAATAAGTTATGCAACGCAAACAAAGAACTTAAAACAAGCCAAAGATGCTGAAGACATTTTAATCAAAAACTACGAAACAGGAACGATAGATTTTAATGATGTTTTGGATATTCAAGAGCTACAATTAAAGTTTCAAATGAACCAAATAGAGTCTATTAAGGGCTACTATGTGCAAAGCACAATTATTAATTATTTAATTCAGTAAACTATGAAAACAATTAATACTATTTTTTTCTTATTTCTAACATCAATTGCATTTGCCCAAGTAGGAACAAATGGCGATGACAGAAACGAAGAAGGACGATCTATAAAGGAATATAACCTCACTATAGAGGAAAATGAAATGACACTTGCAGGTGTAACAGTAAAAGGTATGACTATCAACGGCAATATTCCTGGTCCAACATTAGAGTTTAATGAAGGAGACCTCGCTATTATTAATGTTACCAACAAAATGAATGAAGAAACCTCTGTGCATTGGCACGGATTAATTCTTCCCAATTTTTACGATGGCGTGCCCTATTTAACAACGCCACCAATAAAACCTGGCACTACATTTCAATATAGAATTCCTATAAACCAATCAGGTACCTATTGGTATCATTCACATACAATGTTGCAAGAGCAAAGTGGAGTTTATGGGTCTATTATCATTCATCCCAAAGAAAAAACTTTAGAATATGATAAAGATTTGGTGGTGCTAATCTCTGATTGGACGAATGAAGACCCTATGAACGTGTTACGAAACCTTAAAAGAGGTAACGAATGGTATCAAGTTAAAAAAGGTACAGCTGTACCGTTAAGTAGAGTTATAAAAGAAGGCGCATTAGGTGCACAATTTAAGTTTTGGCGAGACCGAATGGAAGGTGCAGATATTGCGGACATTTATTATCCTGCCTTTCTATCTAATGGTAAAAAATTGGCGGAATATCCAGAGTTTAAAACGGGAGAAAAGGTAAGACTTCGTTTTATCAACGCCTCTGCATCGACTTACTATTGGATGGATTTTGGAGCAGGTAATCCTACAATCGTTTCAAGCGATGGTGTCGATGTCACACCAGTCAATAAAAGTAGGTTTCTTTTTGGTATCGCAGAAACCTATGACGTAATAGTGACTATTCCAAATGGAACATTGGAAGTTACAGCAACAGCACAAGATGGCTCTGGTAATACATCCATTCGTTTAGGAAGTGGCAAACTTTTTCAAGCAACTGTAATAGATAGACCAGACAAAGTTGCGATGATGAAGCAAATGGCTAAAATGGATATGAAAATGGGAGCACCTGCAATGGCAGGTAATCAAAAGAAAAATACACCTGAAGCTTTAATGAAAAGGTATGGAATGCAAATGGATATGAAAGATGGCAAGATGAACATGGATATGAATAATAAGATGTCTATGAAAGATGGTAAGATGGATAACCAAATGAGTATGAAAATGGACGACCAAAAACCTATGAATATGAATGATAATCATATGCAAATGGAAATGGACAAAAAGATGGATATGAAAAAGGATTCTATGCCAATGAACCATAATATGTCTATGATGCAGAAAGACTCTACATCGTTTGATTACAATACACGTAAAACATATTTCAATTATGATTTTTTAAAGGCAAAAGAAAATACTACTTATAAGGCAGATTTACCTGTAAATGACCTTTTACTCAATCTAACAGGTAATATGCAACGCTATGTGTGGAGTATAAATGGTGTGCCATTATCTGAAACCGATAAGATTAAAATTAAAGGTGGAGAAGTAACCAGAATAACCTTAAATAACTTAACAATGATGCATCACCCAATGCATCTTCACGGTCATTATTTTAGAGTAATTAACGAAAACGGAGAGCGTTCCCCATTAAAACATACGGTTAACGTACCACCAATGCAAAAAGTAGTCATTGAGTTTTATAATGAAGAGTATGGAGATTGGTTTTTCCATTGTCACATTTTATATCATATGATGGGTGGAATGGCTCGTATTTTTAGTTACGATACCCCACGTGATGAAAGAATGAAAGATTTTCCTGTTCAAATGCTGATTGATGAAACAGACCATTATTATTCTTGGGGCTTGTTGCGTGGAGGTTCAAATTTTAATGAACTCTTTTTAATGTCAAGCAATATCCGTAATGGATTTGGTTTAAGGGCAGAGTTCGATTATGACAAAAATCTTGAAGCTGAAATAAATTATGATAGATACCTTAATGACTGGGTACGTCTGTATGTTGGTATTAATACTGAAACTAAAATACCTAATTCTTTCGATGAATTCAATACAGTGGGGCTTGTTGGTGTTAAATATTTTACACCTTACAGGTTCAATGTAGATGTGAGTATGGATAATCAGCTACGCCCAAGGATAAGACTTGACAGAGAATTGTACCTATTTCCAAGAATTTTCCTCGAGGGTGAATACGAATATAGAGCAGACTTTGGATGGGTCAATGATTTAGGAGGCAGTTCTTTTGAGAGTGAAACACAATGGTTGGTTGGTCTTTCATACATCCTGTCAAGAAATTTTTCAGTACAAGCAAACTATAACAATCGTTACGGTTGGGGTGGTGGTCTTTTAGCAAGATTTTAAATACAAATTAAAATATATCAATAACAATTAAATAATAACAAAATGAGAAAATTACTATTGGGATTAAGAGTAGTTACAATAGCATTTGTAACCCTAACAGCAGTGTCTTGTAAAGATGCTAAAACAGATAAGAATGTCACAACAGAACATCATTCAGATATGAAGCACGATAATAGTGATGGTCATCATAATGATAATAAAAAGGAAATGATGAAGAATGAGAATGGCACCTCACAAGCTGTGTTAAATGATTATTTCAATCTTAAGGACGCTTTGGTAGCAGATGACAATGCAAAAGCGAAAAATTTAGGAGGTATGTTGGCTAAATCCCTTAAAGCTTTTGATATTTCTAAATTTTCAGATGATAAGCAAAGTGATTTAAAAGATATTATAGAAGATGCTACTGAACATGCAGAACATATTGCAGAAAGTAATATAGCACACCAGCGAGAACATTTTAAAGTATTGAGTAAAGATATGGTAGATATGATAGCAATTACAGGAACTTCAATGAAAATTTACGAGCAGTTTTGCCCAATGTACGATAACAACAAAGGTGGTGCTTGGTTGAGTATGAACAAAGAAATAAAAAACCCATATTTCGGTGCTAAAATGTTGAAATGCGGTAAAGTACAAAGAGAAATAAACTAAATGAAAATCGCAAAAATCATAGCATGGGTTGCATTGATTGCCTTTGTGGTCATTCAGTTTTTCCCTGTGGATTCTAACCAAAGTGAAACCTTACCACAAACCGATTTTATGCTTGTAAACAACGTACCTGCAACGGTTAAAAAATCGTTGCAGGTTTCCTGCTATGATTGCCATAGTAATAACACACAATACCCTTGGTACAACAAGATGCAACCTATTGCTTGGTTTCTTGAAGGACATATTAAAGAAGGAAAAGAAGAATTGAATTTTAGTGAATGGGGTAACCTTTCCGAAAGAAGAAAAACCAGCAAGTTGAGGTCAATTATCAAACAAATTGAAAGTCGAGAGATGCCTATGAATAGCTATACATTAATTCATAAAGAGGCACAGTTTTCAGAAGCAGAAGCCCAACGAGTTATTGTCTATATAGAAAAATTAAAAGATAGTATAACTAATTAAAAACAAATCCTATGGAACTCAAAAAATCCGTATTACTCATTCTTTTAAGTTTTGCAATTATTAGCAGTTGTAAAAACAAAGAAAAAGTTGAAGAAGAAACGTCAATAAAAGAAGTAGTTATAGATATAAAATCTGAAAAACAGTTAGTTGAAAACGTAATGAAATCATATAAAGATGCTATTCAAAACCTAACAACTGAAGGCACTTTTGAGCTTTTTACACCAAATGCAACCGTATTTGAGCAAGGTAAAGTTGAAGGGACTTACAAAGATTATATTGACCACCATTTAGGACCCGAATTAGGTCATTTTAAAAGCTTTACATTTTCAGATTATGAAATTCATACTACTGTAAATTTACCTTATTCGTATACTACTGAAAACTATTTATATACAATAGTTCTAAAAGGTAATGAAGCTAAAGGCACACAAGAGCGAACTATTGAAAGCAAAGGAGTTGCAACGTCTATTCTTCAAAAAATTGATGGTAGGTGGAAGATAATGCATTCTCATACGTCATTTAGAAAAATAAGATCATAAATGAGCCAAACCCTTTACATAAAAAATATGGTATGTAACCGTTGTAAAATGGCGATACTTAATGTATTAAATAATCAAAATATTGAAGTAAAAAGCATACAACTTGGTAAAATCACAATTGATGAAAATGTAGAGATAAACTATCAAAAACTTGAGGAACAGCTAAATGATTTAGGTTTTGAACTAATTAAAGACCCAGTAGATACATTGATTGAAAAAATCAAGGTAAAACTAATTCAGTATGTAGAAAATAGTAATAACAACACAATTGTAACCTATCTCGAAAATGAGATAGGAAAAAGTTACACAACATTTAGTAAAACATTTAGTAAAAACGAAGGAATAACAATAGAGAAGTATTCCATCAATCTAAAAATTGAAAAGGCAAAAGAATTAATTCAAATGCAAAAACTAAATTTTTCAGAAATCGCATACACTTTAAATTATAAAAATAGTAGTCATTTAGCAAAACAGTTTAAACAAATAACAGGTATGTCTATGACAGATTATAAGAGCTTACAAATTGATACCAGAAAAACTTTGGACAAAATTGTATAAAAAGTATCCCATATTAGAAAAGCTTAAAGTATGCAGTCAAAATAACTTTGTGAGTTAAACTTTTAAAAAATGAAAAAATGAAACACAAATATCAAATTCAAGGAATGACCTGCAAAGGATGTATGAGAACTGTTAATAATGCTTTGTCAGAAGTGGAAGGAGTAGAAAATGTGGAGATTGATTTTGAAACATCAACAGCAACCATAGAAATGACAGCGCATATTTCAATAGACAATTTTGAAAAAGCGCTACAAGAAAAAAAAGCAAAATATCATATTCATCCAGATAAAGGTAATGGCTTAATCACAAGAACTTTTCCAGTTAATGGGATGACCTGTAATGGCTGTAAAGCTCACGTAGAAAAAACACTTTCTTCTGTTGAAGGTGTACAAAGCGTTTCAGTTGATTTAAAAAATGCCGAAGCTACTATAGATATGAAACCAGAAATACCAATTGAAAAGTTTCAAGAGGTTTTAGAAAAAGATGGTGGTACATATAGCATTTTTAAAGCAGGTCAAAGACCTGATGCTAATCAAGAGGAAAAAGAAAAACCAAAAGGACAAGGCACAGGAACATTTTATTGTCCTATGCATTGCGAAGGCGATAAAACGTATGATAAACCAGGAGATTGTCCTGTTTGCGGAATGGATTTGGTCGAAGAACAAAATCTATCAACAGCTACTACTGAACAATGGACTTGTCCAATGCACCCAGAAGTTGTAAAAGATGAAGCAGGGTCGTGTCCTATTTGCGGTATGGATTTAGTACCAATGCAACCAGATGTTTCAGCAGAAGAAAAGACCTATAAAAAATTATTGAAGAAGTTTTGGATAGCAACTGCATTCACATTACCAATATTCTTAATGGCAATGAGCGAAATGCTCAATAACAATCCATTGTACGATATAATGGAACAGAAATATTGGAATTGGATACAGTTTGCATTATCTATTCCAGTTGTATTTTATGCGACTTGGATGTTCTTTGAACGTGCTTTTAGAAGTATTAAAACGTGGAACCTGAATATGTTCACACTCATTGGGATTGGTGCTGGTGTGGCTTGGCTATTTAGTGTAGTTGGGATGCTTATACCTGATGTTTTTCCAGAGCAATTTAAAACAGAGTCAGGTGCAGTACACGTCTATTTTGAGGCAGCAACGGTTATTCTAACCTTGGTGCTTTTAGGACAGTTGTTAGAAGCGCGAGCACATAGCAAAACCAATTCGGCAGTAAAAGAATTATTAAAGTTAGCACCTAATAAAGCCATTAAAATGGTAGATGGTGAAGAAGTTGAAGTCAGTATAGATAAGATAGAATTAAATGATATTCTAAAAGTGAAACCAGGTGATAAAATTCCTGTGGATGGTGTGATAACTGAAGGCGAAACAACCATAGACGAATCTATGATTACAGGAGAACCTATTCCTGTAAACAAATCTCAAGATGATAAAGTAAGTAGCGGAACAATTAATGGGAATCAATCATTCTTGATGAAAGCGGAAAAAGTAGGAAGTGATACGTTACTCTCACAAATCATTC
Organism: Polaribacter marinivivus; assembly: GCF_042651285.1. Classification (NCBI taxonomy): domain Bacteria; kingdom Pseudomonadati; phylum Bacteroidota; class Flavobacteriia; order Flavobacteriales; family Flavobacteriaceae; genus Polaribacter; species Polaribacter marinivivus. The sequence goes on from NZ_JBHSCY010000002.1 coordinate 44,964, forward strand.
ATATGGTTAATGATGCGAGTAGAAGTCGTGCACCCATTCAAAATTTAGCTGATAAAGTATCAGGTTATTTTGTACCAGTTGTAGTTCTTATTTCTATTATCACATTTGTTATTTGGGCAATTTGGGGTCCAGAACCAGCTTATGTGTATGCATTAGTCAATGCAATCGCAGTTCTTATCATTGCCTGTCCTTGTGCTTTAGGTTTAGCAACACCAATGTCTGTAATGGTTGGTGTGGGAAAAGGTGCTCAAAATGGTGTATTGATTAAAAATGCAGAAGCTCTTGAAAAAATGGATAAGGTAAATACACTTATAGTTGATAAAACGGGTACTATTACAGAAGGAAAACCAACAGTAGAAACAGTAGGGACATTTAGCGATACTTTAAACCAAAAAGAGCTACTACAATATATTGCTTCATTAAATACGAATAGTGAACACCCATTAGCAGAAGCTACAATTAAATATGGAAAAGAACACAATACTGAAATAATAAAATCTCAAAACTTTAGTGCTATCACAGGAAAAGGTGTTGAAGCAATAATAAACGATAAAAAAGTAGCATTAGGAAATCCAAAAATGATGGAATATGCCAAAGCAGATATTACTTCTAAAATGAAAGACGAAGCTAAATCTTACCAAAAACAAGGTAAGACAGTTTCTTATTTGTCGATAGATAAAATCGTTGTTGGCTTTGTAGTTATAGGAGATAAAATAAAAGAAACAAGTGCCAAAGCCATTAAAGCACTTCAAGATAAAGGCATTGATGTTATAATGCTTACAGGCGATAATTACGATACAGCACAAGCAGTAGCTTCTGAATTAAATCTCGCAGATTTTAAAGCCAGTATGTTACCAGAAGATAAACTAAAAGAAGTAGAGAAACTACAAGAAAAAGGCAAAGTAGTTGCTATGGCAGGTGATGGTATTAATGATGCGCCAGCATTGGCAAAAAGTGATGTAGGTATTGCAATGGGTACAGGAACAGATGTGGCGATAGAAAGTGCAATGATAACCTTGGTAAAAGGTGATTTACACGGAATAGTAAAGGCTAAAAATTTAAGTCATTCCGTAATGAGAAACATAAAGCAAAATTTATTTTTTGCTCTCATCTACAACACATTAGGTGTGCCAGTTGCAGCAGGCGTATTATTCCCATTCTTTGGCATTTTATTGTCGCCAATGATAGCTGCCTTAGCTATGAGTTTTAGCTCGGTTTCTGTAATAGTAAACGCATTAAGATTAAGAAATATAAAAATATAATTATGAAGAATTTAATAGTAGTATTTGTGTTAACGATTTCAGTTTTAAGCTGTAAAAATCAGGAACAGAAAAAAGATGATCATCAACACCACAAAGTTGAAAAGAAAGAAACATCAAAGAAGAAACCATTAAGCCCACACACATCTACAATGGCAATGATTGGTGATGCACATATTCATATAGACTATTCATCACCAGGTGTTAGAGGGCGTATCATCTTTGGTGGATTAGTGGGTTATGATAATGTCTGGCAAGCAGGCGCACATAATGCCACTTGGATTGAAACTAATAAAGATTTAATTATAAATGATAAGGTACTTCCAAAAGGTAAATATGGGTTTTTCACGATTCCTTCAAAAGAGGATTGGACTATAATGATTAATAAAAACTGGAATCAGCACGGTAAAGACGATTATAATGAAAATGATGATGTAATAAGATTTAAAGTGGCGCCAAATATTTCAGACAAAATTACAGAGCATTTAGAATATAAAGTAAATAAGATTAGTGAAACAGAGGGAAGTATTTCTCTTGCTTGGGAGAAGGTAACAATTAGCTTTCCATTCAAAATAAATCAATAAAATGGTAAACAGGCATACAGCATTAAAAATAAGGAAAACACATCGCTATTTAGGTTTGTTTTTGGGTATTCAGTTTTTGTTTTGGACTATTAGTGGTTTATACTTTAGTTGGACAAATATTGATGAGATACACGGTGACCATTTTAAAAATATGGAATATCAACCTAAAGCATTTAACAACCTCATTAGTCCATCACAGCTTAATGTTTCACAAGGTATCAATAATATTGAGTTGAGAGACATTAATAATTTGCCTTACTACTGGGTAAATAAAAAACAATTATACAGTGCTATTGATGGAAGCCCAAAGAATAGCATCACAAAAGAGGAAGCACTTTATATAGCAAAAAACTATATGAAAAGTGATTTGGTAGTTGAAAATGTAGAGCAAATTAATGAGACTGGAAAGCACCACGAGTATAGAGAAAAGTTATTGCCAGCTTATGTGATTTCTTATAAATCTGACGAAGCCTTAAAAGCTTATGTATCTGTAAAAGATGGAAAATTTCAAACTGTAAGACATCGTAGTTGGCGTTGGTTCGACTTTTTATGGATGACGCACACAATGGATTATGAAGGTAGAGACAACTTTAATACAATGGTTTTAAGAGCCTTTTCTCTATTAGGACTAATTACTGTATTAAGCGGATTTTTGCTTTGGTTTACTTCCTCACCTACGATTAGAAAATTTAAAGAGAGAAGAAAATAATATTAATACTAAAAACAAAAATTATGAACACACAAGAACACACAAACAACGATAATAAAGGTATGTGCAATTACACTAAATTCTTTTTGATGTTAGGCTCATCATTTGTTGCAATGTATATCACAATGTACTTAAATACTTATGAATTTGACCACGTATGGTTTAGTCTAACACGATTTTATATGGTCTGTTTAGGTATTGCAGCTATGGCTTTAATTATGTTTTTCTTTATGAAGAATATGTACAAGAATAAAAGAAAAAATATTGGTATTGTATTAGGTAGCATCGTCCTTTTCCTTGGTGCTTTAGGTTTAGTACGTGACCAAAAATCAACCGTAGGTGATGTACTTTGGATGAAGGGTATGATACCACATCATTCCATAGCAATTCTAACAAGCGAAAGAGCAGATATAAAAGACCCAGAAGTTAAACAATTAGCAGAGGATATTATTAAAGCACAGAAAAAGGAAATAGAAGAAATGAAAGCAATGATAAAACGATTAGAAAATGAAAAATAATAAAATAGTCATATACATAGGTTTATTGGCAGTAGGTTTGCTCTTGGGTTGGTTCCTATTTGGTGGTTCATCAAAAGAAGAAACAGAGCATAATCACGACAAGGTTTCAGAAACCAATCAAATGTGGACGTGTTCAATGCATCCACAAATTATGCAACCAGAACCAGGAGACTGCCCTATTTGTGGTATGGATTTAATTCCTGCCGAAAGTGGAAGTGATGGCCTGTTAGCAGACCAATTCAAATTAACCGAAAATGCGATGGCATTAGCCAATATCCAAACGACTGTTGTTGGTAAAGGAAATGTTGAAGGTAATACGATTAAGCTATCTGGTAAAATTGCTGAAAATGAAGAAGCAAACGCTGTACAAGTCAGTTATTTTTCAGGCAGAATAGAACGATTGAATGTCAGTTTTACAGGCGAAGAAGTTCGTAAAGGTCAATTATTGGCAACCATTTATTCGCCAGAATTGTATGCGGCACAACAAGAGTTAATTACGGCAGCCTCATTAAAAGAATCGCAACCTGCATTATATAAGGCAGTTCGTAATAAATTGAAGTTGTGGAAACTTTCTGAAAGTCAAATCAATCAGATTGAAGAAACCCAAAAAGTAAAAGAAAACTTTCCAGTTTATGCAACCGTTTCAGGAACAGTTACCGAAAAATTGGTAGAACAAGGCGATTACATCAAACAAGGTCAACCATTGCTTAAAATTGCAAATCTCAATAAGGTTTGGGCAAACTTTGATGTCTATGAAAATCAAATCGATTTATTTAAAAAGGGACAAGAAGTTTTAGTGACTACAAACGCTTATGTTAATAAGAAATTTAAAGGGAGAGTAGATTTCATTGACCCAATATTAAATACCAAAACAAGAACGGTAACCTTGCGTGTAGTTCTTAATAACAAAGAAGATGTATTTAAACCAGGAATGTTTGTGTCTGCAAAGATTAATGGTGTTGTAAATGAAAATAAAGAAGTCCTAACAATTCCTGCATCTTCTGTATTATGGACAGGTGAACGTTCTGTTGTGTATTTAAAAACCAATCCAGATGAATCCGTTTTTGAAATGCGTGAAGTGAAATTAGGAAATCAAATAGGAAATGAATATGAGGTTTTGGAAGGATTGTTTGCAGGTAATGAAATAGTAACTAACGGAACATTTACAGTTGATGCAGCAGCCCAATTACAAGGTAAAAAATCAATGATGAATAAAGATGGTGGTAAAGTAATGACTGGTCACGAAGGGCATTTAGGTATGAATAATAATGTATCAAAAAAAGAAAGTGGCCATACTAATATGAACCAAAGATTGAAAGTATCAGAGAAATTTCAAGAACAACTAAAAGATGTTTACAATGTCTATATCAATTTAAAAGATGCTTTAATTAAGGACGATGTAATCAATAGTTCAAAAAATGCATCAGCTTTAGCATCAAGTTTAAGTAAGGTAGATATGAAATTACTTAAAGATGAAGCACACAATCATTGGATGTCATTAGTCAAAGAAATACAATCTTCTGCAACAGCTATTTCTAAAACCTCTGATATAAAGGCACAAAGAGACCATTTCAAACATCTATCATCACATTTAATAAATACTGTACAACTGTTTGGTGTTAAGGAAAAAGTGTATGTTGAGTATTGTCCTATGGCAGATAACAATAACGGAGCCTATTGGTTAAGTAAAGAAGAACAAATCTTGAATCCATATTTTGGTGACGCAATGCTTAAATGTGGTGAGGTTAAACAAACAATAGAATAAATAAACACAGATAATAATTAAATTTTTAAAAATGAAGAAAGTAATTTTAAGTGTAGCTTTAATAGTAGCTATAGGTTTAACAAGTTGTAAAAACGTAACTAAAAAAGTTGAAGAAACTACAACAACAGTAGTGTCAAAAGAAATTGCAATGACAGATTTATCTTTTGGTGTGAGAGGTAATTGTGGTATGTGTAAAAGTACAATTGAAAAAGCAGCCAATAGTGTTGAAGGTGTTGCAAGTGCCAATTGGGATGTCGATAAAAAGAAGATTGACGTTTCTTTTGATGATACCAAAACAGACGCTATGACAATTCACAAAGCTATTGCAGCTTCAGGATATGATACTGAAAAAGTTGCAGGTAGTGAAGAAGCCTATAAAGATTTACCAGGTTGTTGTAAATACGACCACGAAATGATGATGAATCAGTCTGGTGAAGTTAAAGAAGATGACCATTCAAATCACGACCATTAAGCCAATAATTTAAGAGTCTTTTTCGAAAGGCTCTTTTTTATTCCCCACAACCCAAAACCCAGTTTTTTCGTACCTCAAAATTCTCTGTCTTTTGTGTTGTTCCGCTTACCTCACAAGTTCAGCGTTTTTTTGTCTTTAAGGTAATAGCATATTACAGCTTTGGTTTTCATAAAATCAAACCAAACTGCAATAAGCTATTCTGTTATTATTTTATCATAAAACCCTAAACTCACCCAAGCTATGTTACATAATACAAGTTATAGTAGCAAAAATCCTTTCAAGGGTTTGCTAACGCAGTATTCTTATATTTTCGTAGCTATAACTGGTATTATGTAAAATATCCGCTTATCCCACGCTCACATTGGAACATACAACCACATTTAGAACTATAATGAAACAGTAGTAAGATAAAGTAGGTTAGTATATTAATTATCTCATTCATCTGCATAAAACCATCGTTAAGTCCAAGTATTCCTTACCTCAAGTCTTTGTTTGTTTCATTTCGTTAACAAATATCAAGAAACATAGTACTGTAATTGAAAGTCATTAGATTGTGCAAAACTTGAAAATGAAGTACATAAAAAAATAAAAAAGAAAGCAAATATAGGTAGCTTCCATCTGCCAACGCTCAATACTGTAAAGGTCAAGCCCTACGGGTTTTGAATAAAACTTTTTTAAGAAGCAATCGTAATAGGTTTCAAGATTTTAGAGTAAAAAACTTTTACCCAAAAACCTTGACAGCATCATCCACGCTACCTTTAACATTGGCTATCTTTTTTCTTTTCTTCAAAAAAATTATGGCAAAAGAAAAAGCCCTACAATAAAAATTATAGGACTCTTTCAGCTTCAAAGGTCAGAATGAAACTATGCTACTTCAACGATATTTAAAACGTTATATGCGCCATTTTTAAGCGGATACTGAACACCGTTAATCTCTTGGAAGAACTCTACTAATAAAACGAATATATCGTTTCCTGTGCCTGTTGGAACACCTGCAGGCATTAGTGTTTGAGTTGCAGAGGTTGAATCTATCGGAATATTTACAGTTGGACTGTATTCAATTGAATTATCTGTTGTAACAAAGTCAACTTTAAGAAATGCCGAACTTAAACTTACGTGTGTTGCGCCACTTGGATAAGCAATATCATTCGCAGGAGTTAAATTTGGAATCGTAATTTCACCAGTTGCACCATCTACAGTAAAAGGAGCAAATAAAACAGCACTTAAAATGGCTCTATTATTGAAATCCAAGCCTTTTAATGTGGCTTTACCTTCTGGTGTTGCTAATCCTGTAGCGACATTTCTTTGTCCTCTTACAGAGGTTGTATCAAAGTTTTTAATTTGTGTCATTTTTTGAGTAACACGACTTGAAACTCGATTGTCTTTTGCTCTAATCATTAAGTTTCTTACAGACGTTCTCAATAACTTACCAGATGATGCAGAACTTCCAAATTCTGAACCGTTTTCACGAGTACGCTCAAACGCTGGGTCATTTTGAATACGCTCTTTAGAAACACCGCCTTTAGTTTTTACTAAATAACCCTCTTTTGCTTTGTAAAAAGTTAGGTTGTCTAACGTTCCCTCTAACTTAATAATACCTTTTAATTTTGCCATAACTAATACATTTTTTGATGATGAATATCAAATATACGAGCTATTGACTGTCAATGTATTAGAGTGCTTCCGTGGTGTTTATAAGTTGCCAAAACTTCCGTTTTAGTTAGTTTTTTCAATGGGATATTAATCGTATATTGTATATAAGTGCTTTATAGCAACGGTATAGATAAAGTATAGTTAGAGTATTAATTTTAAATTTAAAGTGAATGAGTAGAATCTGTATTTACCCTAAAGACGTGCAGGTAGTAACAGGAAAGAGTGAGCGTTATGGCAGAACAATAATCAAAGCGATTAAAGAACGCCTTAACAAAGAAGCTCATCAGTTAGTTACTATCGATGAATTTTGCGATTTTATGGGCTTTGAAATCAGTAAAGTACAAGGATTAATCAAGTAAATTCCTTATCTTTACTACAAGGTATAAAGGTGACCTATTAGGTGACCCAACAATGGTACAGGACTGAAACAGTAATAAATAAAGGCACTACGGAAGAGGTTCACTTACCTCTTTCTCCGCAAAAACCTTATAACAATAGTTGTAAGGTTTTTTTATTTATATTTATTTCATGGACTTATTTTCTTCAGAAAAAATACAAAATATACTTCCATTTGATGGTATAACCAATTATCATGGAATAATTTTAAATAAAACTCAATGTGATTTTTACTATAACTCTCTTTTAGAAAATATAAATTGGAAAAATGATGAAGCCATAATATTTGGAAAATTAATTGTAACTAAAAGAAAGGTAGCTTGGTATGGTGATTCAGAATATGATTATACTTATTCTAAAATCACAAAAAAAGCAAATCTTTGGACAAAAGAATTATTAGCATTAAAAGAAATTGTGGAAAAAGAAAGTAATGAAACATATAATTCTTGCCTGCTTAACTTATATCATTCAGGAGAGGAAGGAATGGCTTATCATTCTGATGGTGAAAAAATGCTAAAAAAAAATGGGGCTATAGCCTCTTTATCATTAGGAGCAGAAAGAAAATTTTCTTTTAAGCATAAAAAAAATAAACAAAGAATTGATGTTTTTTTAGAAAATGGGAGTTTGTTAGTAATGAAAGAAGGAACACAAACAAACTGGTTACATAGATTACCACCCACAAAAAAAGTGAACTCACCCAGAATTAATCTTACTTTTAGAACAATAGAATTGTAATTGAATTCTTACTTTTACTCAAATTATTTTTTTTGGAAAACAACAATCAACAATCTATAAACCTAAATAAATTTATCAGCTCTACTGGAATGTGTTCTAGAAGAGATGCTGAAAAATTAATTATAGAAGGTAGGGTTACTATTAATGGAAAATCTACTCAATTAGGCAATAGAGTTTTTGAGAATGATGTTGTAAAAATTGATGGTAAAACCATTGAAAGTAAGCAAAAAACACTTTACATTGCTCTAAATAAACCAATTGGCATTGTTTCTACAACTGATTCTAAAGAGAAAAAAAATATAGTTAAACAAATTAATCATCCACAACGTTTATTTCCAATAGGTCGTTTAGATAAGCCATCTGAAGGGTTAATTTTTTTAACTAATGATGGTGATATTGTCAATAAAATTCTAAGAGCTGGTAACAATCATGAAAAAGAATATTTAGTTAGTGTTAATAAGAAAATTGACGATCAATTCATACATAAAATGAGTAATGGAATTCCTATTTTAGGTACAGTTACTAAAAAATGTAAAGTAGAAAAGCTATCAGAAAAAGTTTTTAAAATCATCTTAGTTCAAGGGTTAAACAGACAGATTAGAAGGATGTGCGAATATTTAGGTTATGAAGTAACTAAATTAAAACGTACTAGAATTATGAATATTACTCTTGGAAATTTAAAGCCCGGAGATTGGAGAGAATTAACGGAAGATGAGTTAAAGGTTATTAATAAAATGATAGCTACTTCATCTAAAACTGAAGAAGCCTCAGTTATTAAAGAGACTTTAAAGAGACCAAAATCTAAAAGAAATCATTCGCCTAGTAAAAATGACTTTAATAAAAAAAGTGCTTCTTTTAGAAAATCATCACCAAAAAATAAAAAGAAAAATAATGGTTTTTCTTCAAAAAAGAAACGACGATTTTAGTAGATATCTTTAAGATTAATTTAGTTTTTCATTGTATACATAAATGGTATCTTTGCCGACAATGATATTCGATTTAAAATCTACAGACCCAAAAAGTAAGGCTAGAGCAGGTGTTATAAAAACTGATCATGGAGTTATTGAAACACCAATTTTTATGCCAGTTGGTACAGTTGGTACAGTAAAAGGTGTACATCAAACTGAATTAAAAAATGAAATAAATCCTGATATTATTTTAGGAAATACATACCATTTATACTTACGTCCAAAATTAGAAGTTTTAGAAGCAGCAGGAGGTTTACATAAGTTTATGAATTGGGATAGAAATATTCTTACAGATTCTGGAGGGTATCAAGTGTATTCACTTTCTGGAAGAAGAAAGATTAATGAAGAAGGTGTAAAATTTAAGAGTCATATAGATGGTTCAACGCATTTTTTTACTCCAGAAAATGTCATGGAAATTCAACGAACCATTGGTGCAGACATTATTATGGCTTTTGATGAATGTACTCCTTATCCTTGTGAGTACAATTATGCAAAACGTTCTATGCATATGACTCATAGATGGTTAGATAGATGTATGAATCATTTAGAAAAGTTACCTTTTAAATATGGATATGAGCAAACATTCTTTCCTATTGTGCAAGGTAGTACTTATAAAGATTTACGAAGACAGTCTGCAGAATATATAGCTAATGCTGGTGCACAAGCCAATGCAATTGGAGGTCTTTCTGTTGGTGAACCAGCAGAGGAAATGTATGCTATGACTGAGGTAGTTACAGAAATTTTACCTGAAGATAAACCTCGTTATTTAATGGGTGTAGGAACTCCAATAAACATCCTAGAAAATATTGCTTTAGGGATTGATATGTTTGATTGTGTGATGCCTACCAGAAATGCAAGAAATGGCATGTTATTTACAGCACATGGAACTATAAATATCAAAAATAAAAAATGGGAAAAAGATTTTTCTCCTATTGATGAAATGGGTATCACTTATGTAGATACATTATATTCTAAAGCATATTTAAGACACTTATTTGCAGCCAAAGAAATGTTAGGTAAACAAATTGCGTCTATCCATAATTTAGGATTTTATTTATGGTTGACTAGAGAAGCAAGAAAGCATATTTTAGCAGGAGATTTTAGAGAATGGAAAGATAAAATGGTAAAACAAATGGATAAACGTTTGTAATTTGAAAATTATAGATTGGTACATATTAAAACGATTTTTGGTAACATTCTTTTTTACCTTATTAATCTTAATACCTATTGCTATTGCTATAGATATAGCAGAAAAAATTGATAATTTTCTAGAGAATCCAGATTTAGGATTCTATCAAGTAGTAGATGAATATTATAAAAATTTTATCATTTACTATGCAAATACATTTATGCCTTTAGCATTATTTATTGCTGTAATTTTATTTACCTCAAAACTTTCTAATAATACAGAGATTATTGCTATAACAAATGCAAAAGTTTCCTTTACAAGATTTTTATATCCTTACTTTATTGGTGCAACTTTAGTAACATTATTATCATTAGTAATGAATCATTTTGTAGTACCAGAAAGCAGTAAAGTAAGAAAAGCATTTGAGTTAGAGTATATTAAAAAGAATAGAAAGAATGAAATGCGTTTTGTAACAGATTTTAGCCTTCAGCTTACTGATACAACCTACATTTATATAAGAAATTTTAATACAGAATCTAACTCAGGATATGATTTTACCTCAGAAGTTTATGATGGGTTAAAATTAAAATCAAAGTTGGTTTCTGATAACTTTAGGTATAATGTTAAAGACTCTAATTTTGTGCTTTTAAATTGGCGCTTAAGAGTTATAGATAATAAAAAAGATAGCATTTCATCAGGTAGTAAAATAGATACTGTTTTTAATTTTACACCAAAAGATTTAATTTACAAATCTGCACTTTCTCAAGAAATGCCTTCAGGAGAATTATATGATTTTATAGAATTATCAAGAAAAAGAGGTGTAAAGAATTTAAACACATATTTAGTAGAATTTCATAAAAGAACTAGTTTACCATTAGCATCTTATATATTAACCATCATAGCAGTTGCTTTAGCATTTAGAAAGAGAAGAGGAGGTACAGGGATTAATTTAGCAATTGGTATTGGTATGATGTTTATTTATGTTTTCTTCCTAAAAATTTCAGAAGTATTGGGTGCTGTAGCTGGTGTTAATTCATTATTATACGTTTGGGTGCCTAATATTTTATTCGGCTGTATTGCCATTTATTTGTATCTAAATGCAAGAAAGTAAATTAAAACATTATTTACTACTCCATCTTATTGTTTTCATTTGGGGGTTTACAGCTATTTTAGGAGCTTTAATTTCAATTGATGCAATCCCCTTAGTTTTCTTTAGAATGGGCTTAGCTTCTATATTTATTGCCTTTTATTTTTTACTTAGAAAAAAATCTTTTTTGGTTGATAAAAGAGCACTAGTTAAATTTTTATTTACAGGTATAATAATAGCAACACATTGGATTTTCTTTTTTAAAGCCATTAAAGTTTCTAATGTATCAGTAGCTTTAGTCACTATGAGTACAGGTGCATTTTTTACTTCATTAATAGAGCCTATTTTTTTTAAAAGAAGTATTAAATCATTAGAGATTATTTTAGGCTTATTGGTTATTCTAGGCTTATATATCATTTTTAATTTCGAAAGCCAATATAAATTAGGAATTATATATGCATTAATATCCTCTTTTTTAGGATCTCTTTTTGCAGTTTTAAATGGACTTTTTATAAAAAAACATGATGCTAATCGCATTTCATTCTATCAACTTTTATTTGGTACTTTGTTTGTAGCAGTTTATCTTTTTTTTAACCAAAGTTTTAGTGTAGCATTTTTTAACTTACCAAAATCAGATTGGATATACTTGTTTATTTTAAGTAGTGTGTGTACTGCATATGCATTCATAGCTTCTGTAAAAGTGATGAAATATTTATCACCTTATACTGTAATGTTAACTATTAATTTAGAGCCTATTTATGCCATAATTTTAGCATTATTTATTTTTGGAGATAAAGAAAAAATGAACCCGGAATTTTATTTAGGAGCGTGTATTGTTTTGGGTGTTGTACTTTTAAACGGAATCATAAAAAATAAAACCACCTTAAAACAAAAGTTTTTACAAAAAGTAAAATCAAAAAAATAAGTTTCTTTAACAAAAAAAAGTAAATTTTATAGTATGTTTGTTAGTCCAAACAACAAATTCAAAACTTTAGCAAAATGGAATATTTAGATTTTGAGATGCCAATAAAAGAACTTCAAGATCAGCTTGAAAAATGTCAAATTATTGGAGAAGAAAGTGATGTTGATGTAACTGCTACATGTAAAAAAATAGAAAAAAAACTAGCCACTGCTAGAAAAGATATTTATAAAAACCTTACACCTTGGCAAAGGGTTCAGCTTTCTAGACACCCAAATAGACCTTATACCTTAGATTATATCAAAGCAATATGTGGTAATACTTTTATGGAACTTCATGGAGATAGAAGTGTAAAAGATGACAAAGCTATGATTGGTGGTTTAGGTAAAATTGGAGATCAATCATTTATGTTTATTGGTCAACAAAAAGGATATAACACCAAAACTCGACAATATAGAAACTTTGGGATGGCAAATCCAGAAGGATATAGAAAAGCCTTACGTTTAATGAAAATGGCAGAAAAGTTTGGTATACCTGTAGTAACATTGTTAGATACGCCTGGTGCTTACCCTGGTTTAGAAGCAGAAGAAAGAGGTCAAGGAGAAGCTATTGCAAGAAATATTTTTGAAATGACACGTTTAAAAACTCCTATCATTACTATTGTAATAGGTGAAGGAGCTTCTGGAGGTGCATTAGGAATTGGAGTAGGAGATAGAGTATACATGATGGAAAATACTTGGTACACAGTTATTTCTCCAGAATCTTGTTCTTCTATTTTATGGAGAAGCTGGGAGTTTAAAGAGCAAGCAGCAGAGGCTTTAAAATTAACAGGTACAGATATGAAAAAGTTAAAGTTAATTGATGGTATTATTAAAGAACCAGTTGGAGGAGCACATTCTGATAGAGAAGGAGCTTTCAAAGCTGTTCAAAATCAAATTATTGATGCTTTTAATGAACTTAAAGATTTATCTGATGCTGATTTAGTTGCTAAAAGAATGGATAAGTATGCAGACATGGGTGTGTATAAAGAATAGATACAAAGAAATAATTTCAATAAATAAAAGGTGTAATTCTAATTAAAGAGTTACACCTTTTCTTTTTGCTACTAAAGAATTTTTAGAATTTTAGATTTGTCGATGCTAAAAATTGGTTTAACTACAGAATAGAACTGTTCGTCTAATATTTCTTAATTGATGCTATAAAAAGTTGAACTTTGTAGTGTATTTAACTTAAAACCCTAATATTATGTATAAAAGTACAATCCAACAGTTCATCCTTTTTGTAATCACAACATTCATTGTAATAAAGACAGGAAAGCATATGATTGAATTAAACGATATTAATTCATTCTTTGATTTTGGAATGGTAATGTTATTTTTTATTGCTTTTATAATTTTCTTAAATGCTTTCTTAAGACTTGGTAGTAAATTAATTGGTTCTTTAGGTTTCTAAAATCTTAAATATTTAAAGAGTTTAAAAGCTGTTTTAATGCTGGATCAGAAGGTCTTGGAGCATTTGCGTCAACAATATTACCTTTTGGATCTATTAAAATAAATCTAGGTATTCCAGTAATTTCATAAGCTTGTTGAAAAGAATAATCTTTACCAGACCATAATTGTATGTCTCCTAAGTTTTTTTCTTTTACAAAATTCCTCCACTTTGTTTCAGCAGCTTCCCAAGATCCACCATTTCTTCTAGCTTCGTCTGTAGAAATACCAACAAATACAATGTTTTTGTTCTTGTAATCTTTCTTTAACTCTTTCAAGTAAGGAAATTGTACAACACATGGACCACACCAAGTTGCCCATACATCTATGTAAACATATTTGCCTTTAAAATCTGATAATGATTTAGTACCGCCTTTTACATTTAAATAATTATTGAATGTTGGTGATGGTCTACCTTTACCCATTCTTAAATTTTGGTCATAAATACTTTTAAAATAAGTAATCAATTGGCTGTTTTGTTTGTCCATGCCAGCATATAATGTACTATCTAAATTATCATAAGAATTTAAAATACTATCATATTCTTTTTTTAAGGTATTAATTTTTTTATCAAATTCAGATTGCTCTAAATCTAAAATGGTTTGTATGTCTTTTATGCTTTGATTCTTTTTAATTTGAGCAACAATAAAATTACTATTAGATGCTCCTTCACCAGAATATTTAAAGCTATTCATAAAATTATCTGAGTCACCTTCTAAAGTAATATCAAAACCATTTTTTAAATAGATTGGTGCAGCTTTACCAGGGTTTACAGAAAAATTATAAATTTCTGGCTTATCTGATTTTAATTTTAAAGTATCTTTAAAATTACCATTTTCATCTAAAGTAATTTTCTTAATAACACCTTGTCTATTAGATATGGTAATAACAGAATCTTTGTTATTTAAAAGTTTACCTTGTAAAGTAACATATTCTTTTTTATCTTCTTGACTGCAAGAAGACATGATTAACAAACAAATAAGTAGAATAGCTAGATTTTTCATTATATATTTTTAAAATCGATGCAAATATAAAGGATTCATAAGCATAAAAATTGTTAAAATCATTTGCAAATCAAATAATGAATGTAGACATTTGACACTCAATCAAATCAACTTATGAATTCTATACACTATATAGATAATCAACCTTTAGATTTATCTGATATTCAGTCTATTATTATAAATGATAAACAAATTGCATTATCTGAATCAGCTATTCAAAAAATAGAAAAATGTAGAGCTTATTTAGATCACAAGACGAAATCGATTTCGAAACCAATTTACGGAATTAACACTGGTTTTGGAGCTTTGTATAATGTAAAAATAAGTGATGAAAATCTGCAAAAGCTTCAAGAAAATCTAGTGATGAGTCATGCTTGTGGAACAGGAGATGAAGTGCCACAAGAAATAGTAAAGTTGTTGATTTTGTTTAAAATAAAGTCTTTAAGCTATGGTAATTCTGGAGTACAATTAGCTACTGTACAAAGACTTATAGACTTTTATAATCATAATATAATACCTGTTGTTTATACACAAGGATCTTTAGGGGCTTCAGGAGATTTATCGCCTTTAGCACATTTGTCTTTACCTCTAATTGGTTTAGGAGAAGTGTATTATAAAAATGAAAAAATTTCTGCAGAAAAATTATTGCATATTTTTTCTTGGGATAAAATAAATTTACAATCAAAAGAAGGTTTAGCCTTGTTAAATGGTACACAATTTATGTCTGCTTATGGTATACATTGTTTACTTAATGCTCATAAATTATCTTATTTAGCAGATGTAATTGGTACACTTTCTTTAGAGGGTTTTGATGGAAGAATTGAGCCTTTTAATGAGCTTATACATTTAGCTAGGCCACATAATGGACAGTTAAAAACTGCAGAAAGAATAAAAGAGTTTTTAGAAAATAGTGAACTCATTTCTCAAGAAAAACAGCATGTTCAAGATCCATATTCTTTTAGATGTATGCCACAAGTTCATGGAGCTAGTAAAGATACTATTAGATTTGTAACAAAAACCTTTTTAACTGAAATCAACTCAGTTACAGATAATCCAAACATTTTTGTAGATGAAGATGAAATAATTTCTGGAGGAAATTTTCATGGACAACCTTTAGCTTTGGGCCTAGATTTTTTAGCAATTGCGTTATCAGAATTAGGTAATATTTCTGAACGTAGAACTTATCAATTGGTTTCTGGTCATAGACATTTGCCTCCGTTTTTAGTTTCTAATCCTGGTTTAAATTCAGGTTTTATGATTCCACAATATACAGCTGCTAGTATTGTTAGTCAAAACAAGCAATATGCAACACCTGCTAGTGTAGATTCTATAGAGTCTAGTAATGGTCAAGAAGACCATGTGTCTATGGGTGCTAATGCTGCAACTAAATGTAAAAAAGTGGTAGATAATTTACAAACCATTTTAGCAATTGAGTTATTTACAGCCTCTCAAGCTTTAAGTTTTATGAAAGCAAAAAGTTCACCTTTTTTAGAATCAATAATTCAATTATTTAGAACTGAAGTAACTATTGTTAATGAAGATAGAGTTTTACATAATGATATTGTTAAAGCTTCAGGTTTTTTAGCCTCTTTAGAAATTGATAGCAAAGAACTTTTCAATTAAATCTTAGAAAAATACATATTTTAATACATAAAAAACCCAAACTAATTTAGTTTGGGTTTTTTATGTATTATTAAAGCTACTAGCTTATTTTTTTTGTCTTGCTTGTTGCTCTTGAGCTTGTTTCATAGCTTCATCTATTCTTTGTCTAAACTTGCTCTTTTTCTTTTCTGGTCTCTTTTTGTTTTCTTCTATTTGAGCATGAATTTTATCTTCATCAATTACATAATTTTTAATCACTAACATAATTGTAATCGTTAATAGATTCGATACAAAATAGTATAAACTTAACCCACTAGCATATCTGTTAAAGAATACCAACATCATAATAGGAGATAAGTAAATCATATATTTCATCATCTTACTCATGTCAGGCATACCTTCTTGTGGAGGTGCTTGCATACTCATTTGCTGGCTTTGATTCATTTTCATGTAAAAGAATATAGCAACAGATGCTAATATTGGAAATAAACTTACGTGATCTCCATAAAATGGAATATCAAAAGGTAAATTAAAAATAACATCATAAGATGATAAATCTGGTGCCCATAAAAACCCTTCTTGTCTTAAAGAAATGTTTGTTGGAAAAAATTTAAATAATGCAAAGAAAATAGGCATTTGTAGTAATGCTGGTATACAACCAGACATCATGCTAACTCCAGCTTTTCTTTGAATAGCCATGGTTTCTTGCTGACGTTTCATGGCATTTTCTTTTCCAGGATATTTCTCATTTAAGGCTTGTAATTCTGGGCGAATTACCTTCATCTTGGCACTAGAAACATAAGATTTATAAACTAAAGGAGACATTAAAATTCTAACAACAATTGTCATTAAAATAATTATTAAACCATAGTTAGACATCAATCCTTTTAAAAGATTAAATACTGGGTAAAAAATAGTTCTGTTTAAGAAACCGAAAATACCCCATCCTAAATCTGCAATTTCTTCTAAATCTGTACCTTTATATTGGTCACTGCTTAATAAGTTATAATCACTTGGTCCGTAAAACCATTTCATATTATAATTAAGCTCACCAGCAGTTAAAGCTAAAGGAGTTTTTAATTCGTATTTTTTAGTAAAAACGGTGTCTAATTTTTCATCATTTACTAAGTCTGTAGAAGTTACAGTTGCATTATTAAAGGGTGTGTCTGTTAGTAAGTTAGATGTAAAAAAGTGTTGTTTGTAAGCTACCCAGTCTAAGTCATTTACAACCTCTGTATTACCAGCATTTAAATAATCTACTTCATCATCACTTTTAAAGTAATAGTAAGAATACATAGTATTTTCTGTGTAAATACTTTTTTCATGTCTGTACCCGTTTAAAGTCCAATCTAAATTAATCGGATTAGAACTATTAAACACATTATTTAAACCTTGAGAACGTATGGTAAAATCTACCATATATTCATCTGGTTTAATTTCATATCTATATTCTAGAAATTGAGTTTCAGAAACTTTTAATTTCATAGATAAGATTTGATTCTTTCCATTCTGAGTTAAATTAGGCTCAAAGAATAAATCAGTAGTATTTAAAATTCTATTATCTGTAGTTCCGAAATTGATGTTAAAAGATGCATTATTGTCTTTTATCATGTATAAAGGAAGAGAATCATACGTTTGATAATTCTTAATTTCTGCTACTGAAATTTGACCTCCTTTATTATCTATTGTTAATTTAACTAGGTTGTTTTCTATAGTAGTAGACCCTTCTTTACCATTTACAGCACTGTATGCAAAAGCACCAAATTTATTGGTTAAAGCAACATTTTGTAAAGAGTCGTTTTGAACTATAGCCGTATTTTCAATTACTTTATTTTCTACAACATTGTTTTTTGTAGAATCTATAATTTGTTCTGTAGATGTTTTTTCTGGTTCAATTTCTGGTTTATTGGTTTGAAAATACCAAAGCATAATTGCTCCTAAAAGAATCATACCAATAAACGAGTTATAATCAAAAGGTTTTTTTTCCATGTGTAAATTAATGTCAGTTTGTCACTTTAATGAGTGAACTTCTTTTTAAAAACGCGACAAATGTAGTTAAAAAGCAGATTTTATACTCTTTTTAGTGCTTTAAATTTTATACTTGTTAGTAGTTCAAATAGTATTCCTAAATTTCAAATGTCATTTTTAGTACATTCAAAAACACTTAAAAAAAATAAGTAATTGAATTATTGAAACTAAAAATGACAATTTTATAAATTACTTTTTAGATTGTTTTAAAGCAGCTTTAATAAAATCTACAAATAAAGGGTGAGGCTTTAAAACTGTACTTTTATATTCTGGGTGATATTGTACACCAACAAACCAAGGATGTGAAGGAATTTCAACAATTTCTACTAACCCAGTTCTTGGATTAAATCCTGTTGCTTTCATTCCCTTTAATTCTATTTGATCTTTATACTCGCTATTAAACTCGTATCTATGTCTGTGACGTTCAAAAATAGAATCTGTTTTATAAGCTTTTTGAGCTTTAGAACCTTCTAATAAATTACATTTCCAAGCTCCTAAACGCATTGTGCCTCCTTTTTGAGTAACATCTTCTTGACTTTCCATCAAGTTAATAACAGGGTTTTTACAATTTGGTTTCATCTCACTAGAAAAAGCATCAACCAAGCCTAAAACATTTCTAGAAAATTCGATAACAGCCATTTGCATACCTAAACAGATACCTAAAAATGGAATGTTATTTTCTCTTGCATATTGCACTGCTTTTATTTTACCATCTATTCCTCTATCACCAAAACCAGGTGCTACTAAAACTCCGTTAACACCTTTTAATTTTTCTTCATAATTATCTGGTGTAAGGCTTTCAGAATGTATCCATCTTACTTTTACTTTAGTTTCGTTAGAAGAGCCTGCGTGTATAAAAGCTTCTGTAATAGATTTGTAAGAATCTTGTAACTCAATATATTTACCAACTAAAGCAATTTCAACTTTAGATTTTGGATTTTTATGTTTTGTTAAGAATTCATTCCATTTTTTTAAGGCAATTTTCTTCTTAGATTTTAGATGTAATTTCTTTAGAACAACATCATCTAAACCTTCTTGTAACATTAAGTTAGGAACATCATAAATAGTTTCTGCATCAATAGATTGGATAACATCTTCTTTTTTAACATTACAAAATAATGCTAACTTACGTTTAATGTCGTCAGAAATTTCGTGTTCTGTTCTACACACTAAAATATCTGGGCTCACTCCACTTTGCATTAAACTTTTTACAGAATGTTGTGTAGGTTTTGTTTTTAGTTCGCCAGCAGCAGCTAAATAAGGAACTAATGTTAAGTGAATTACAATAGCATTGTCTTCACCTTTTTCCCACAACATTTGACGAACAGATTCTACATAAGGTAATGATTCAATATCACCTACTGTTCCACCAATTTCTGTGATTACAATATCATACTCACCAGTTTCACCTAAAAGCTGAATTCTATGTTTTATTTCATCTGTAATATGAGGAATTACTTGTACTGTTTTACCTAAAAAATCGCCTCTTCTTTCTTTATCAATTACAGATTGATAGATTCTACCTGTGGTTACATTATTAGCTTGAGATGTAGGTATGTTTAAAAAACGTTCATAGTGCCCTAAATCTAAATCTGTTTCTGCACCATCATCTGTTACATAACATTCTCCATGTTCGTAAGGATTTAAAGTTCCAGGATCAATATTAATATAAGGATCTAATTTTTGAATAGTTACAGAAAATCCTCTTTCTTGTAATAATTTTGCTAAAGAAGCTGCTATAATTCCCTTTCCTAAGGATGAAGTTACGCCTCCTGTTACAAAAACGTATTTAGTATTGTGCATGGTGATTTTAGGTTTGAGCAAAAGTACTAACTCTAAATTTTCTCACAAATAAAAAACCTAAAAACATTTTGTATACCTATCATTTTTTAAAAGGATAAAATTTTTTTAAAAAATTTAAAAAATGTGTTTGCTTAAAATAAAAACAGTTGTATATTTGCACTCGCTTTTAAAAGGCAATTTTAGAGCTAGTAAATTAATTAGATATTAAAAAATACAGGTAATGCCAAAAAGAACGTATCAACCATCGAAAAGAAAGAGAAGAAACAAACATGGTTTCAGAGAGAGAATGGCTTCTGCTAATGGTAGAAAAGTTTTAGCACGTAGAAGAGCAAAAGGAAGAAAGAAATTATCTGTTTCATCTGAAGCTAGACCAAAAAGATAAATGATTAACAATTGTTAATATATAAGGTGTTACTTTTTTAAGTAACACCTTTTTTTATACCCAAGCACTAACTATTTTTGTAAAACTAATAAATACAACAACTTACAATGCCGAAAAGAGAAGACCTTAAATCCATTTTAATCATTGGTTCTGGACCAATAATCATTGGTCAAGCCTGTGAATTTGATTATTCTGGATCCCAATCTTTACGTTCTTTAAGAGAAGATGGAATCGAAACAATCTTAATTAATTCTAATCCAGCAACAATTATGACAGACCCTTCAATGGCTGACCATGTATACTTGTTGCCTTTGACTACAAAGTCGATTATTAAAATATTAAAAGAACATCCTCAAATAGATGCTGTTTTACCAACAATGGGTGGTCAAACTGCATTAAACTTATGTATAGAAGCAGATGAAAAAGGGATTTGGTCAGACTTTGGTGTAAAACAAATTGGTGTAGACATTAATGCTATAAACGTTACTGAAGACAGAGAGCAGTTTAGAGAACTAATGGGTAAAATTGGAGTTCCAATGGCACCACAAGCAACTGCAACTTCTTTTTTAAAAGGTAAAGAAATAGCGCAAGAATTTGGTTTTCCTTTAGTAATTAGATCTTCATATACACTTGGTGGAGCAGGAGCATCTATAGTTTATAAAGCCGAAGATTTTGATGAACTTTTAAGAAGAGGTTTAGAAGCATCACCTATTCATGAGGTGATGATAGATAAAGCTATGATGGGATGGAAAGAGTATGAGTTAGAGCTTTTAAGAGATAAGAATGACAATGTTGTTATTATCTGTTCTATCGAAAATATGGATCCAATGGGTATTCATACAGGAGATTCTATAACAGTGGCACCAGCAATGACACTTTCTGATAAAACGTACCAAAAAATGCGTGATATGGCTATACATATGATGCGTTCTATTGGTGATTTTGAAGGTGGTTGTAATGTACAGTTTGCTGTTTCGCCTGATGAAAAAGAAGATATTATTGCTATTGAAATTAATCCACGTGTTTCTCGTTCATCAGCTTTAGCTTCTAAAGCAACAGGCTATCCTATTGCAAAAGTGGCTACAAAATTAGCTATTGGATATACATTAGATGAGTTAGAAAATCAAATTACAAAATCTACATCTGCTTTATTTGAGCCTACTTTAGATTATGTAATTGTTAAAATACCTCGTTGGAATTTTGATAAATTCGAAGGTTCTGATAGAACTTTAGGTTTACAAATGAAAGCAGTTGGTGAAGTAATGGGAATTGGACGTTCTTTCCAAGAAGCATTACACAAAGCAACGCAGTCTTTAGAAATTAAACGTAATGGTTTAGGTGCAGATGGTAAAGGGTATAAAGACTATAATCAAATTATAGAAAAATTAACTAATGCAAGTTGGGATCGTGTTTTTGCAATTTACGATGCTATTGCAATGGGTATTCCGCTTTCCAAAATATATGATATCACAAAAATTGATATGTGGTATTTAAAACAATATGAAGAATTGTTTCATTTAGAAAAAGAAATTTCTACCTACACAATTGATACCATTGATAGAGATTTACTATTAGAAGCAAAGCAAAAAGGTTATGGAGACAGACAAATAGCACATATGCTAGATTGTTATGAGAGTGAAGTTTATAATAAAAGAGAAGAGCTTAAAGTACAGCGTGTTTACAAATTAGTAGATACTTGTGCTGCAGAATTTACTGCAAAAACGCCTTACTATTATTCTACATTCGAAAATGAAATACAGACTCCAAATGGAGAGGTAGTTATAGCTAATGAAAGTAAAGTTAGTGATAAGAAAAAAATTGTGGTTTTAGGTTCTGGACCAAACAGAATTGGACAAGGTATTGAGTTTGATTACTGTTGTGTGCATGGAGTTTTAGCTGCTAAAGAGTGTGGTTATGAAACGATAATGATTAACTGTAATCCAGAAACCGTTTCTACTGATTTTGATACTGCAGATAAATTATATTTCGAACCTGTATTTTGGGAACATATTTATGACATCATAAGACATGAAAAGCCAGAAGGTGTTATTGTTCAATTAGGAGGTCAAACTGCATTAAAATTAGCAGAGAAGTTAACTAAGTATGGAATCAAAATTATAGGAACTTCTTTTGAAGCTTTAGATATTGCTGAAGATAGAGGTCGTTTTTCTACTTTATTAAAAGAAAACAATATTCCTTATCCAGAATTTGGTGTAGCAGAAACTGCAGATGAAGCTTTAGCATTAGCAGATCAATTAAATTTCCCAATTTTAGTAAGACCATCTTATGTTTTAGGTGGACAAGGAATGAAAATTGTTATCAATAAAGAAGAATTAGTAGAGCATGTTGTAGATTTATTACGTAAAATTCCGAATAATAAACTGTTGTTAGACCATTATTTAGATGGAGCTATAGAAGCAGAAGCAGATGCTATTTGTGATGCAGATGGTAATGTTTATATTATTGGAATTATGGAACATATAGAGCCTTGTGGAATTCATTCAGGAGATTCTAATGCTACTTTACCAGCCTTTAATTTAGGTGATTTAGTAATGCAACAAATTATAGATCATACTCATACAATTGCAAGAGAATTAAAAACAGTAGGTTTAATTAATATTCAGTTTGCCATTAAAGATGATACAGTATTCATTATAGAGGCAAACCCAAGAGCTTCTAGAACAGTACCTTTTATTGCAAAAGCTTATAAAGAGCCTTATGTAAATTATGCAACTAAAGTAATGTTAGGTGAAAAGAAAGTAACAGATTTTGATTTTAATCCTCAGTTAGATGGTTATGCTATAAAACAACCTGTATTCTCTTTCAATAAGTTCCCTAATGTTGACAAACGTTTAGGGCCAGAAATGAAATCTACTGGAGAAAGCATCTTATTTATAGATAGTTTAAAAGATGATGATTTCTATGATTTATATTCTAGAAGAAAAATGTACTTAAGTAAGTAATTTTATTACAATTACTAATAAAAAAGCATCCTTTTGGGATGCTTTTTTATTTATTGTAAACTTTATATAATAAAATATTAATCTGTAATTTCTTTTATTTTCTTCTTTTTAGTGTGTATGATGTAAGTAGCATTTACACCAAAATGTAAATTAGGATCTTTAAAATTAAAGTTATTTGTAGTCTGTGTTAAAAAAGTATCTTCTGCAAAGTTTCTGGCATTGGTTAAATGAAACTGCAGCATTAAATCACTTACTTCCCAATTAACACCTATCATAAACGTATTGTAGGTGTCAAAAGATTTAACTGGGTTTACTACATAATTGTATTCAGAAACTAAAGATGTATGTTTTGTAATTTTATGTCTACCTCCAAAACCAATAGCAAATTGATTGTTAGCATCATTAGAATTAGAGTTTGATGCTCTATGAATAAAAGTTGGTGCTATTTGTATAGATAAATTTGGATTAAACTTTCTAGCAAATAAAGCTTGTGTAACAAAAGCATAAATATCTTCTGATGAAGTAGAAGGTTGATATAAATTACCACTTGTATTTTCTACTTTTCTATGTGATAATGTTTGTACTAATGTTAAGCTAAACCAGCCTTTTTTATCTTTATTTTTTTGTTTTAGTAAACGATATTTTAAAAATCCATCAGCAATTTTATCAAAATTTGTATATCCTAAACCAAAAGTAAAATTATCAGTAAATGCATATTCTAAACCATATCTTGTGCTAACTTCATCTGCTAAAAATTTTTGACCTGTAGCATTTGGTGTATCCCAGTATCTAAAATATAAACTTAGTTGTAAAGCACCTTTTTTACGAGTTTCTATAGAATGCATTAATCCTAATCTAGTTGTCTTAAATGTTGCAATTTCGTCAAACACTATATTAGAAAACTCTTTGTCTAATTTATCTAACAGACTTTGTGATTGTATGCTAGTTACAATAGCAATACAAATAAATAAAATGCTTTTATGTATAAATTTATTCTTCATAAGGTTGATATTGAAATCTAAATTTAATGGCTATGGTTTTTGCGATATTACTTGCTAGAATAGGAGGTATTTTAATTTTAAAATCTTTTACTAAAACATCAAACTCACCATCTAAAGTATAATTACCCTTATTTTTCTGAATATTGGTTTTAATTTCGATGTCTTTAGTTACACCATGAATAAAAAGTTGCCCTTTAATAATTTTAGTTTGTGATGCTAAGTTTTCATCAAAATCTATAATAGTACCTTCAAAATTTGCTTTCGGGTACAAATCTGATTCTATATAACTTTCATTGAAATGCTCATACATTAAATCTTTCTTAAACACAAATGCACGCATTAACATACTTACAGCAATTTTACTTTTGCTATAATCTATGATACTTAAAACCTGATTGTTATTGGCTTCAATATTTTCTACAGAAGTGTAAGAGAAAAAAGAAACTTGACCTTGTCTTGCAATTTGTTGATTTTGAGCTGATGATAAATCAGTCATAAAGAAAGATAATAATAAAAAAAGTAAAATTTTATTCATTAGTTAAAACTTCAATAGAACAATTTAGTAAAATAACGTCTTTTAAATAACCTTTACAAATCCCTTTTACTCGAATTTTTTGATTTGGTTTTAAAAACTGTGATTTTTTTTCTTCTGTATGGTTTAAATCACAAATAACACCAAAACTATTTCTGTTTTTATGATTTAATATGATGGTAGTTCTATTGTTATAATAAGTAATCTCTTTTATTGTACCTGTAACTTCTATGATTTTACCTGCGTATAATTCGTTACTTTTTTGCTCATCAATTGCAAAAGACTTTACTAACAAATTTGCATCTATAGTTAGTTCTGCAACTTCTTTTGTTAAAGGTTCATTAGAATTCTTTAATAAAGGAAATACATAAAAATATGTACATATTGCTATGAGTAAAAAAGCAATTAATAAAAAGAGATTTTCACTTTTTTTCATTACTCCAAAGAAAATACTTTTTAATTATTTTATCTATAAAAAAAAGAGCGAAAAGGAAAAAATAGACTTAAAGAGGAAAATATTTTATGAAAAGGGAAGATAAATGTTATCTTTCGACTTTATTTTTTACAATGAAAAAAGACAGATTATACTTTTTAACCTTTTTATCTATTGCTTTAGTTTTCTTACTGGTAGCCTTATTTGCTTCTACATATTTTATTAAAGTTAGTGCTAACCAACTCATAGAAGTTCAAGTTGAATCTAGTAAAAGAGAGGCTAATGAAATTTCTAAAATGATAGATTTTCAGCTAGCTTCTGGTTTAGAAAAAGATAAAATAATTACCAACATTCAACAGATTGTAGAAGGTACTAAAAATGATGCTTGGTTTATTACTGTCTTTAATTGGGGAGGTAAAGAGGTTGTAAATCCAGATAAAACCAAAGTTGGTCAAAATGTAAACTCTAATCAAACTCTTTTAAACTCTTTAAAAGAAAAAAATAATTCTGATGATTTATATGCAGTTTTAATAGATTCAGAAAATAAAGATTATGCAGAAATTATACATATTTCACCAGTAAAATCATCCGATTTAATTGTAGCTGCAAATGTAAATATTAGTAGTATAAACGAACAGTTAAATGCTTTAAAAACAAATTTTTATCTCATTTTTTTAGTAATGGGTGTTCTAGTAATAGTTTTATCATTCTTAGCTGTTAGAACTATTGGTAGTTCTTATGAGAAACAATTAGAATTAAGAAATTCTAAATTATCATCAGAAGTAATAAATCTTTCTAAACTAAATACAGATTTAGTATCTTATAAAGAAAAAGTAGCTGAACAGCCTAACACAATTAAAACTATAGAAGAATCATCAGAAAAAGAAAAAAGAAGAATCCTTACTTATGTTAGAAACGAGCTTGTACCTGTAAATATAGATGATATTGCATATGTGTATACAGAAAATACTATTACATATGTAATTTGTTTTGATGGTAGGCGTTCTACAACTAATATGAGTTTAGATGATATGTACACCAATTTAAATTCAGCTTTATTTTTTAGAGCAAACAGACAATTTATTATCAGTATTACAGCTATAGATAAGATTATAAAATATGGTAAAAGCCAGTTAAAAATTGTCTTACAATCTAAAACCTCAGAAGATATTATTATAAGTAAAAATAAGGCTGCAGAATTTAAACAATGGCTAAATATGTAGCTTATTTTCTTTAAAATTCGATTACTTTTTAATGCTTTTTTTTCCTTTTTAGCCTAAATTCTTTCCTCTTAATAAAAGTTGTTAGCTTCTAAGTTGCTTTATTTTCATTACTTTACATTGTAATATAAAAAGCCAACTAAAATGTTTAACACTTTAAAAATTAAAAAACAGTATTTCATATTGTGCTTAGGAGTTGTTTTTTCTTCTTGTTTAACTAATATAGACGAAGAGCAAGAAATAGATCCTTGTACAACAGTAACCTTTTCTGCTGAAGTAAAACCAATTATAGATGCTAATTGTGTACAATGTCATGGAACAGGAGGTAACTTTCCTAACCTTACTACTTACCAAGGTGTAAGTGGAAATGCGAGTAATGTAAAATCTCAAGTAGTTTCTAGAAAAATGCCAATAGGTAGTACTTTAACAGATGCAGAAACACAAGCAATTAGTTGTTGGGTAGATGCAGGAGCTATAAATAATTAAAAAAAATACATATGAAAACTAATAAAATTATAATAACAGTAATTAGTTGCTTCTTGCTTATTTTAAATGGCAAAGCACAAGACAAATATTTTACCAAAACTGGTGATATTAATTTTTTCTCTAAAGCACCTTTAGAAAACATTACTGCAGATAATAAAGATGTATTAAGTATTATTAATGTAGAAACAGGTGAAATGGCTATTCAAATGAAAATGATAGATTTTACATTCGAAAAAGCCTTAATGCAAGAGCATTTTAATGAGAATTACATAGAGTCTGATAAATACCCAACAGCAACATTTAAAGGAACTATCACAGACTTTAAAAATATGAGTGATACTAAAAAAGAACACACAGTAAAAGGAGTGTTAACTATACATGGTGTTTCTAAAAATGTAGAAATAAAAGCAAATTTTAAAAAGGCAAATAATGCAATAGATGTAGATGGTAATTTTATAGTAGCTTTAAAAGACTACAAAATTAAGATCCCAAAAATTGTATTTATGAATATTGCAGAAAATATAAAAGTAACATTCAAATTTAATCACCAACCATACACAAAATAATCATGAACAAGTTTTTACTCACATTTGTTTTCTTAGCATCATCTATGTTATGTTTTAGTCAAGATGATTTATTAGATATCTTAGATAAAGAAACAGTAACTAATGATAAAGATAATATTGTTACTTCTACCTTTAAAGGTACAAGAATTTTAAACGGACATTCTGTAGAAAACAGAAAAGCCAAACAATTAGAATTTATTATTTCTCATAGATTTGGAAGAATAAATTCTGGTTTTGATGATCTTTTTGGATTAGATGAATCTAACATTCGCTTTTCTTTAGAGTATGGTTTTACAGATAATTTAACAGGCGGTTTTGGTAGAAGTAGTTTCGAAAAAACCTATGATATGTTTTTAAAATACAGCTTATTTAAGCAGAGAACTGGCGATAATTCTTTTCCTTTTGCAATTTCTTTATTTGGTAGTGTAGCTGCAAAAACTTTAGAAGAGCCTTTTCCATTAGTGCAAAGAAGTTTTTCTGAAAACCTATCTTATGTAGGTCAAGTTTTAATAGCTAGAAAGGTAAGTAAATCGTTCTCATATCAAGTTTCACCTACCTATATTCACAGAAACACTGTAACTATTGCAGAAGACCCACATGATATTTTTGCGTTAGGCTTTGGTGCCAGAATAAAATTAAGCAACAGAGTATCTTTAAATGGCGAATATTATCATCAATTTAACGAATCTGTTTCTATAAATACTAAAAATGCCCTAGGTTTTGGGGTTGATATTGAAACAGGTGGTCATGTATTTCAATTGATTTTATCGAATGCAATTACGATGATTGAAAAAAGTTTTATCGCAGAAACTACTGGCGATTTTTTTGGAGGTGACATCCATTTAGGATTTAACATTTCTAGAACTTTTTAGTAATCCAATTTTAGAAAGAAAAATCTAAGTAAAGAAATACACTTGGTAGATAAATGGGTGGAGTACTCATTTTAAATTATACATTCATTTATCTACTTTTTTTCATCACTTTTTAAGTTGATGATACTAACTACACCCAAAATTTAAAAACCAAAAAACATGTTTCAAAGAAATTATAAAGTAAAAGGCGAAGATGTAAACGATTTTATGGTGATGCAAAATGCTGCCTTTTTAAAATATTCTTCTAAATTATTAGACACTTTTTTACATGTAAATGGATTTACAGGCCATAAACTAAATAAGCAAAAGGTAGGTTTAGAAAAAAAGAACGATGTTATACACCAATACAAACCTCTTTTATTTACTCAACATTTTAGTATAGCTTTACAATTTAGAGACTTGTTTGTTACAAAAAATACTATGGTTGTAGATATATATTTTTTTGATGCTAAAAATGTTTTAACTACAACAATTACTAGAGAATTATTTTGGTTTGATTATGAAAATTGGCAAACCATAGCACCACCAAAAAGTATATTAAAATACTTTAACCAAGAAAATGAATTAAGAAAAGTAGGGTAAGAATATTGTTCACGTATTTCTGTATTTAAAGTTTCGATTTGGTAGTTAGGAATTTCCGAAAGAAATTTAAAAGTTTATAAAATTGCAACTGCTTTAGTTAAGAATAAAAATAGTAGATTTTCATAAATTGAGTTAGTAAAAGTACTTTTAATTTATCGGTTCACTATATAAATGTTTTCCCCAAATTTGAATATCTCTTTCAGGTAAGTGAGAATGATTCAACAAATTGTGAATTTCTTCTTTTATTTTTTCAATTGCATTTTTGTCTTCAGTTCTTATTCTTGTTTCATAATTGTATTTTGTTCCACTTGATGTGAAATTCAAAGAACCTAAATATGCAATTTTATTATCTATGAGATAAATTTTACTATGAATAAAAGTGTCACTTTCTTCTGTTGAGTCTGGTGACATATAAACTTTAAAAGGAAATAATTGAGAATACCAATAAGAGTAAATTCGCTTATTTTTTATTTTGTTTTTATAGAGTTTTATAATTAGAAATATAACTAAAATAGGGATTAGTCCGAAAGCTACTTTTAATTCTCTTATATAATAGGCAAGACCTATTAATATTAGTAAAACTCCAATTCCAATGTAAGTAAGTCTTTTGGATAAATCTTTCCATTTCTCTCTTTTTTCTACAGCTTCCTTATCAGTATTTCTATTCTGTATAATTAATTTATGAATATTTTTTTCATGGTTTCCATAAAAGTCTTCAAGATTGTCAGTTGTTATTAGTACAACTTCTAAATTCCTTTTTCTAAAATTTATTAATTCAGAAATTAAAAAAGGAGACAAGTATGGTGAAACAATTTTTACAGATTGTTTTGCGTTTCGAATATCATTTAAAAGCTTTTTTCCTGCTCCTTTTCCAATGTAGATATCGCATTTTGCTCCATTGTAAAACATTCTTATTCTGTTTATCTATATTATTGTCAAATTAAGAACGATTAAAGTTTCATTTGAAAGACTTATAATCGTCGTTAGCGAAGTTCGGTTTTTAAAACAAGAATATCAAGGGCAAAAACACCCTTTTTTCTTACAAAAAAATCTCAAGCTTTCACTTGAGATTTAATAATTTTAAAAGAGAATCAAATTACATTGCTCCCCATTCTTTTAAAGAAGCTTTGTTCATTTTAATATATCCTGCATTGTTTGCTTTTGTTGCTAATTCTAAAGATTTTTTAGCAGCAGCTATAGCCGTTTTTTTGTTTCCAGCTTTTGCATGTATTAAAGATTGTTGTCTTAAATACCAAAAACGTGGGCTTTCTGAAGTCATTGCTACAGCTTTGTCTATCCATTCTTTTGCTTGGTTAATGTCTTTACCAGCTTCTAAATAATATACAGCAGCTCCATACATATCATTTGCAGATGGGCCAGCCATTATTTTTTGTATGCTAGAAGAAACCATTTTATCAGTTGGTACTTCAAACTTAAATGGTACATACATTCTTTCCCACATAATTCCTAACACAGCAGAACTGTTTGTTAAATCATCAAAAGTAATGGTAAATGTTTCAATATCCATAGGCATTTCAATTGGTGTAACAGTAACTTTAGCAGCTACTTTGCTTTCGTCCCATTTTCTAGGATTCCCCCAATTTGTTGCATCTGTATATAATATTACATCCCAAGTTTTTTCACCAGGTATTGTATATAAAGCATAAGTACCTTTCTTTAAAGTTTTACCATCTACCATAAAATCTGTAGAAAAAGTAAGTTTTGTGTTTTCGTTTGCACCTGTTCTCCATACTTTTCCAAAATCTTCTAAACCACCAAATATTTTTCTTCCTTTCATACCTGGTCTAGAGTATTCTAAAGTAACGTCTGTTAACCCAACTTTTTGTTCAGTTTTTTGAAAAGGACTTGGAGCTGGAGTTTGAATTTGAGCATTTGTAGCTAAAGAAATCGTTGCTGCAAATACAAATAGTATTATTTTTTTCATTGATATTGTGTTTATAAGTTGTTTCAAAATTACAATTTCAGAAAATGACAATTGTTAACAAAACCTTAAAATAAGGGATTGTATCTTTGTCTTTTATTAGCAAAAAATGAAAAGATATATTTCTGAATTTATTGGTACATTTTCAATGGTTTTTTGTGGATGTGGAGCTATGACTATAAACGAAGTTACTGGTGGTACAGTTACTCATGTAGGTATTGGTTTAACTTGGGGTTTAATTGTTATGGCTATGATTTATGCTTTTGGCGAAACTTCTGGAGCACATTTTAATCCTGCAGTTACCATTGCTTTTGCATATGCTAAAAAGTTTGCTTGGAAAGAAGTACCAAAATATATTATTGTACAGATTTTAGGCGCTTTTGTAGCTAGTGGTATTTTGCTTTTTCTTTTTCCTGAGAGTGAGTTTTTAGGATCAACCATACCAAAAGTAGATGTTTGGCGCGCTTTTGTGCTTGAGTTATTATTAACCTTTTTCTTGATGGTTACCATAATAAATGTTTCTACAGGAAGTAAAGAAATTGGAGTTATTGCAGGTATTGCTATTGGTGGTGTTGTTTTATTAGAAGCCATTTTTGCTGGTCCAATTACCAATGCAAGTATGAATCCTGCTCGTTCTTTAGGACCTAATATTGTTTCTGGTAATATAGAAGGTTTATGGTTATATGTTGTTGCTCCTATATTAGGAGCTTTATTAGCAGTGGTTTCTTGTAAATTAGTAAAAGACGATAATTGTTGTGATGAGTCACTAAATAACAATTGTTAAAAGTTAGTTTTAAGAGTATTTATTATTGTAAAACCTTAGATTTATACTAAATAAATGATGGTAGTAAGCATTTTAGGTTGTGGTTGGTTAGGTAAACCTTTAGCAGTATCGCTTGTTAAAAAAGGATTTTATGTAAAAGGTTCTACTACAAGTACAGAAAAACTTAATGAGTTAAATCAGCTTAATATTTCTCCTTTTTTAATTGATATTTCTTTGGATATCAATATTGTTGAGTTTTTAAAAACAGATGTTCTAATTATTGCTATTACCCATAAAAATATTGAAGATTTTACACGTTTAATAGCTAAGATTGAAAAATCTCCTGTTAAAAAAGTAATTTTTATTAGTACAACTTCTGTGTATCCTTCTTTAAACAAAGTAATGACAGAAGAAAGCGAAACTATGGATACACCTCATAAACAGATAGAAGATTTACTTAGAAATAATGTAAACTTTAAAACAACAGTAATTCGTTTTGCTGGTTTGTTTGGTGGTGACAGGCATCCAGCCAATTGGTTTAAAAATGGTAAAGAAATACCACAACCCAATGGTTTTGTAAATATGATTCACTTAGACGATTGTATACAAATTATTCATAAAATAATTGAAAAAGATTGCTTTGGTGAATTGTTTAATGCGTGCTCTAATCATCATCCAACAAGAAGAGAATTTTACACATATGCTAAAGTAAAAAAAGGATTTAGTGTTCCAGTATTTAAAAAAGAAACAGAAGTACAATGGAAAAAAATATCTTCAGATAAAATACAACGTGTTTTAAGATATAAGTTTATTCACGATGATTTGTTGTCTATTTAAGTATACTTTCTTTTTCTTAAATAATTAAAAACAAAACCAAAAGAAAATAGTAAGATTAAAGGTAAAGCAACATTAATAAATTGCCAGAAAGTACGTTCTTTGTAAGCTTTTTGTTTGTCTAAAATGTTAATTTTTAGTGTTTTGTTTCTAAGATTTATTAATCCTGTGTCATCTAATAAATAATCAACAGCATTAATTAAAAAATCTTTGTTGCCAAAAGTTTGACCTGTCCATTTATCTCTGTTTAAATCTGTAGGTTTTCCTTTTAATATTTGATTTTTTCCAACATCACCATCAGCAATAACAATCATTTTATTGTTTTTGGCATTCTGTTTAAACAGATTGGTTTCAAATGGTTTTATTCTGTTTTTATATGCTGATTTAAAATTACCTTCTAACAAAACTCCTAATAATTGGTTGCCAGAAACATAATCTTTTTCTTTTGGTTCTTCAGCTATAGATTGCAATTCTATAATTGTTGGTGTACCTATTTTTTGAGTTAATGGAGAACTCATTAATAAAGGTATTTTTACAATATCATTTTTTAAAGTATCAATTTGATTTGTAAACTGTAAACGAATAGGAGCTGTGTTTTTTGTAATAGGATGATTTGGATTACCACCTACTAGAGGATGAAAAAACCAATCTAAATTTTGATATTGAGTTTGATTACCAACTCTACCTGTTGCTAAAGAAATTTGTGCAGCATACAGGTCTTTAACTAAGCTAGTATTTAAACGAACTCCATAAGAAAATAATAAATCTGTTAAGTTTAAATCTCTAGGATAAGCTAGCATTTTTCCAGAAGCTAATAAACTATCTTGGTCTGCTTGTACATTGTCTAACATCCATAAAGTTTTACCACCATTTGTTATAAATTGATCTAAAGTAAATTTTTCTTTTTCTGTAAATTTTTGTGTGGGTTTTGCAATAATTGCTAAATCTAAAGAAGTTAGGTCTTGTAGTATTTGCTTAGGATTATTGGCTACTGAATCTAAAGTGAATTTAGCCAGTTTGTATTTCTTAGCCAATTCACTTAAAAAACTATACATGTAAATATCTTGCATTTGTCCATTACCTGTTAAAACAGCAATGCTTTTTTTGTTTTTTCTTGTAATCGTTTGTATGGCATTACTAAAACTATACTCAAGATTTTCTACAGCTTTTTGTAATTGTTCTTCTTGACTAGCAACAATTGCAGTTGGTAATAAAGATATAATTTGAGTTTTTTCTTCAAAGTTTACTTCTGCCCAAGGAAAAATAATAGCTTCAGATAATTTACCATCTTCTTCAACTGTTAGCTGGCTAGGCATCATACCTTTTTTAATTAAATCTTCACGTTGATTGTCTGGGTTTTCAAAATGAATTTTAATGTTGTTATTTTCTGCAGCAAGTTCTTCTAAATATTGACGAGTTTCTACTTGTAAACGTTTAAATTCTGAAGGAAAATCGCCTTCTAAATACA
This sequence comes from Polaribacter marinivivus, assembly GCF_042651285.1. Taxonomy (NCBI): domain Bacteria; kingdom Pseudomonadati; phylum Bacteroidota; class Flavobacteriia; order Flavobacteriales; family Flavobacteriaceae; genus Polaribacter; species Polaribacter marinivivus. The sequence continues at coordinate 79,126 of NZ_JBHSCY010000002.1, forward strand.
CAGTAATAAATAATGGTTTATTTACTTTTGCTAATATTGATGTTGTAGTTTTTGATAGCGTATATCTTTGATCTTCAGTTAAATCAAAGCGTTTGTAAAATGATTGATTTATATAGTTTAGAACAAATAAACCAATTATTAAAAGCATGATATTTTTAATTTTTTTATTCATTATCTAAACGCATTTTAGTAATGAATAAAAAGAAGAAAGTAACACTTAAAAAATAGAGAATATCTCTTGTGTCTATAACACCTCTAGAGATGCTTTTAAAATGCTCGTTAATGCCAAATTGTTGAATAGCAAAGCCAGAATTACCAAATGAGTTTGCAATAGCATCAAACCCATAAAACAGCATAAAAGTGATAAAAACACCCAAAATAAAAGCCACTATTTGGTTTTTAGATAGAGTTGATGTAAATAAGCCAACAGCTGTATAAGTGGCTGCTAAAAATAACAAGCCTATGTAAGAGCCAATTGTGCTTCCAAAATCGATATTACCAACAGGATTACCTAATTGATAAACAGTGTAGACATACACAAAAGTTGGAATGATAGCAATACATACCAATAATAATGAAGCCCAAAATTTACCTAAAACAATTTGCCAATCAGAAATGGGTTTGGTCTTTAAAAGTTCTATAGTACCTGTATTAAATTCGTCTGCAAAACTTTTCATGGTTACTGCAGGAATTAAAAAAAGAAAAACCCAAGGAGCTAAATAAAAGAAAGGAGTAATGTCTGCAAAACCAGCATTTAAAATATTAAAATCGTCATTAAAAATAAATAAGAATAAACCATTAATCAACAAAAAAACACCAATAACTAAGTAAGCAATTGGGCTTGCAAAAAACGAATTGAATTCTTTTTTTAAAATTGTAATCATTTAATTATCTAATCTCCAAATTCTGTTAAAACTATATACTTTACATCGTCTATTGGGTTGAAATATAAAATGATGTTTTTCTAACAACACTTTAGATGCTATATTATTTTTATGCGTAAAAGCTTCAATAGTTTTTAAATGTAATTTTTTAAAACCAAATTCTAAAACTGTTTGCAGAGCTTCGCTCATTATTCCCTTTTGTTGAAACTCAGGTTTTAATTTATAACCTATTTCTGCATAATTGTTTTCTAAATTAATCTTATGTAAAACAATACTACCAATAATTTCTTTCTGATATTCTATTAACCAAAATACTCTATTATTACTTTGATATAAATTATCGCATTTTTCAATAAAATCATTAGCTTCTTGTAATGTTTCAACTAATTTTGTACCCACAAATTTATTAATTTCTTTATTAGAACGTAATTCAAAAACTGATTTACAATCGTCTTTTGTAGCTTCTCTTAAAAGTAGCCTTTGGGTTTTTAAAATAGGATAAGAAGTAAAGTTAAATTTCATTATTGTAAACTTACCTTTTTATCTACACTCCAAGCTTGTGGTTTATCGTTAAAATAGGTTTTGGTTTGTTTCCAAGTTTCTTTAAATAAGTCAGAATTTCTATAATTTTCTAAATCATTTTCTGTGTTCCAATACGAATAGGTAAAAAATTGCTCTGGATTATTTTTATCTTGATATAACTCTAATAATAAACAGCCTTCAGATTTTCTAATTAAGGCTTTTTTTTCATCAAACATTTTCTCAAAATCTGCTATAAACTTTGAGTGAAAACTCATTTTTACAATTCTTACAAACATAGGTTTAAGATAAAGTTGTGAATTCTGGTTTAGAGTCGTTAAAAAAATCAATGATAATTGGGTCTCTATATTCTAGGCCTAATAAAGATGATGCACCACCAACTGTTTTTAAATTACTTCTGTATATGGCAATTTCTAAATAACCAGCAGAATTAAATAAAGCTAATTTATTACCATCAAACCTATTTTTATCTTGGGTGTTGTTGCCAACAATTTCATTGTATTTATTATAGATTTTTTCAAAAGAATATCTAGATGCATTTACTTTAAATTTTCTTCCTTTACCAACATCTTGAAACATCTTTTTACTAATATTAGTAATAATGTTTCCATAGTTGTCTATATATAAAACACCTCCAATAATTTGAGTTTGTGTTTGGTTGGCTTTTGGTTGTATTTCGATTAACTTTTTATAATCTTTTATTTCTTTACCAATTACAGTTAAATTACCACCTCTAGCAATAAAACAAGCTACTTGTACAAAAACATCTAAAACAGGAAAACTACTTTCTATTCTATCATGAATATTAATTTCTACAATTTTTGTAGGTTGTATTTCTGAAGCTATCATAGATATTAATCCATTATCTGGACAAACAAAATAATGACCATCTAATTCTAAAGCTATGTGTTTATTGTCAAAACTCAATTCAGAATCTACACCAACAATATGTATGGTTCCTTTAGGAAAACTCTTGTAAGAGTTTTTTAATATGTAAGCAGTTTCAGTAATATTAAAAGGAGATATTTCATGAGTAATATCTACAATTTTAGCATCTGCTAATTCTGTATAAATAGCACCTTTTACAGCTCCAACAAAGTGGTCCTTAGTTCCAAAATCTGTTGTTAAAGTAATTAAAGACATTAATTTATTTTCTGTTAATTAATTGTGTAAAAGTTGTTAACTATTTTAAGCAAAACTAATCAATTTAGAAGTTTTAATTACTATTTTTAGTTTAATAATTCTTACTAACATACATCAAAATTTAAACATTTGAACGAACGCATTATAGAGTTAACGGAAATAAACCCAAAAGATTTTTTCGGAACTCAAAATAGTACTATAGAACAGTTAAAAAGATACTTTCCTAAAATTAAAATTGTTGCTAGAGGATCTAAGCTAAAAATTTATGGTGAACCAGATATTTTAAATGAATTTGAAATCCGTTTAGAAAGACTCATCAAATATTTTAATAGATACAATAAGTTAGATGAAAATAGTATTGAACGTATTTTAACTTCTACAGGTCAAGAAGAAAAAGCAGCTGCTTCTAAAAAAACAAAAGATGTTTTAGTACATGGTGTTAGTGGTAAATTAATTAAAGCTCAGACAGAAAATCAACGAAAAATGGTTTCTTTAATGGCAAAAAACGATATGTTATTTGCTGTTGGTCCTGCTGGTACAGGTAAAACGTATACAGCTGTTGCATTAGCTGTTAAAGCATTAAAAGAAAAGGAGGTAAGAAGAATTATTTTAACTAGGCCAGCAGTAGAATCTGGAGAAAATTTAGGGTTTTTACCTGGCGATTTAAAAGAAAAGTTAGATCCTTATATGCAGCCTTTGTATGATGCTTTAAGAGATATGATACCTCATGAAAAATTAGAATCTCATTTAGAAAAAGGAGTCATTCAAATTGCCCCTTTAGCGTTTATGCGTGGTAGAACTTTAGATAATGCTTTTGTAATTTTAGATGAAGCCCAAAATACAACTCATAATCAAATGAAAATGTTCTTAACAAGAATGGGTATGCATGCTAAGTTTATTATAACAGGAGATCCAGGTCAGATTGATTTACCTAGAAAACAAGTTTCTGGGTTAAAAGAATCACTTTTGGCTTTAAAGGATATTGATGGTATTGCACAAGTTTATTTAGATGATAAAGATGTAGTTAGACATAGATTAGTAAAAAGAATTATAACAGCATATAAAAGCATAGAAACAGAATGATAAATATTCAAGAAAGTAAATTAGGACTTCAAGATTACTTTTACATAGGCTATTTGTACTTAATAATTTTAGGTATTGTTAGTGATGCAATTTTTTACGGAATTTTTGGAGTTTCTTACTTGAATTATACTACCATTTTAGATGCGCTAATTTCTCCTGTAAGTTTATTAATTAATAACTGGAAAATTTCACTTTTTCTGTCATTAATGTTTTGGTTAATGTATTTGTATTTTACCAAATGGATGTTTTTGTTTTACAAAAAATTAAGAACAAAAAAATGGTATGCAAAAGTTTACAATATCGAAAAATGGGACAAACGCTATGAAGAATTGGAAAAGAAAAAAAATATTATACCAGGTATGATGTTTGTTTTCTTTTTACTTTTTGTTTCTATGAGAACAGGAATGGGTGTTGGAATGAAGTATAAATATACTAACAAAGAAATTGTACCAGATCATACTTTAATTTTTAAAGATAATTCTAAATTAGACATTCGAAAAATAGGACAAAATTCTGCTTATTTCTTCTATTTTATTCCTGGAGAAAAGGTAATAACTGCAACTCCAATTGCAGATAACTTAAAACAAATTAAGAAGTTGCCTAAATAATCATCATTTTAAATTCTAATTTTTGTTAGTTATTAAGAAATAATTAGACAAATTATAAAAAAGGTTTCTTTATTTTTGTAAGTAATGAAAAAAATAGGATTTGTACTTATATTTTTACTTTCCTTTTTCGCTTATTCTCAATGCCCACAAACAGAAGAATTAATTCTTTCATCTCAAGAAAGAGTTGATGAATTTGTACAAAATTATAGCACTTGTGAGCGAATTGTTGGGAATTTAAGAATAATTTCTGCTGTTTCTGGTGTAGACGACTTTACTGCAACTGGAACAGAAGTGACCGACATTTCTGGTTTAAATTTTATAAAAGAAATTACAGGTAAACTTATAATAAGTGTAGGAATTACCGAAATTTCAGGTTTTAGTAATTTAACTACTGTAGGTAGAGATATAGAAATTACAAATTCAGCTTCATTAGAAAGAATATCTGGCTTTAATAATTTACAACAAGCAAGGAGTATAACTATTGCATTAAATCCTAAATTAAAAGAAATACAAGGTTTTGAAAGCCTCTCTACTATGAACGAAAGTTTAGAGATTGGTTTTAGTGATGCTCTTGAGAGAATATCTGGTTTTTCTAGTTTAAGGAGTTTAGGAGGTCAATTAAATATAAGTAACAATCTTGTTTTAACAGAAATACCTTCATTTAATAATTTGATAACTATTTCTAATGATTTAAATTTTACCTCTAACCCAACTTTAATGCAAGTAGATGGGTTTAATAGTTTAGAACTTATTGGAAACGATTTAAATGTTGAATCTATTAGAAGCTTAACAGGCTTTACCAAGTTAAAAAAAATAACAAGTTTTGTAGATATAAGAAAAAGTACTGTAGAAATAATTCCAAGTTTTGAAAGCTTAGAAGAGGTAGGAGCAGGATTTAGAATTTCAGATACAGGAATTAAAGAAATATCAGGTTTTAATAACCTACTAAAAGTGGGGCATATATTTTTCTTAGAAGATTGGTTTATTGTAAAAAATAATCCAGCTTTAAATAAAGTGCAAGGTTTTGGTAGGTTTATTCTAGTTGATGGTAAAGTAGAAGTAACAAATAATCCATTATTATCTGATTGCAGTTGGCTCTGTAACTTATTAAATAATGGAGAAATTACAGGTGACTTAATCATACAAAATAATATAGGTGATTGTATAAATGCACTTACTGTAATACAAATTTGTGATATTGATTTTGATGATGATACCATTGCAGATGTTATAGATGTAGATGATGATAATGATGGTATTTTAGATATTGATGAAGGAAACAGAAATGTAGATACAGATGGAGATGGATATCCAGATAGCATAGATTTAGATAGTGATAATGATGGTTGTTTTGATGTTTTAGAAGCAGGTTTTTCAGACCCAAATTCTGATGGTATTTTGGGTGATTTACCTGATGAAGTAGATATAAATGGAAGAATTATTAATGAAACTACTGGTTATACAACACCTTTAGATGCAAACAATAATACAATTTTTGACTTTCAAGAAATTAGCACATTAGATCCAGGAAAAAATAATATTGTAGAATTTTGTCCATCATCACCAATAGTAGATTTAGTAACTCTATTAAATGGAACTCCAGAACCAGGAGGTGTTTGGTCTCCTGCATTAATAAGTGGTACAGGTGTTTTTGATCCTTTAAATGATGCACCTGGTTTATATACTTATACACATTATGATCCTATTTGTGGAGAAAGAAGTGCACAGTTAATTGTAGAATTGCCAAGTAGAAATAATGCAGGTTTAGATGCAGAAATCACAATTTGTGATAAAGATACAACTGTAGATTTATTCGATCAATTAAATGGTAATCCAAGTCCTGGTGGTTCTTGGTCACCAGAATTAGAAAGTAGAGGTAGTGTTTTTGATTCTAGTAAAGATGAAGAAGGTGTTTATGTGTATACAGTTTTCGATCGTACTTGTGGTGCTATTTCTTCTAAAGTTACCGTAAAAAAAACAGAAAAACCAAACTCTGGTTTAAGTAGTAAAGTTTCTATTTGTGAGTTTGCTAATCCTATAAATTTATTTGATTATTTAGGTGGAGAACCAGATACAAACGGAACTTGGTCTACAACCTTAAATGCAGCAACTACTAGTTTAGTAACAAGTGTTTTTAGTCCTAGTATTAATTCTTCTGGAGTTTATACCTACACTGTAGATAATGGAGCTTGTGGAGTGTCTACATCTACAGTAGAAGTTGAGGTTTTACAAGATAATGAGCTTACAAATGTAACTATTAAAGTTAATGATTTTTCTTCAACAAATAATAATATTGAAGTATTTGTAAATTCAGAAAGAGCGTATGAATATTCTTTAGATGGTGTTAGTTATCAAAAAGAAAACAAGTTTAATAACCTTTCTGGTGGTAACCAAACAGTCTATGTAAGAGGTGTAGATGGTTGTGAGTTTTATATAGAAACTGTTTTTGTAAAAACATATCCTACTTTTTTTACCCCAAATAACGATGGTGATAATGATTTTTGGCAATTAAAAGACTTTCCAAACATAAATTATATAGTCTACATTTATAATAGATTTGGTAAGTTAATTAAAGAATTCCCTAGCAATATTGGTTTTTGGGATGGCACCTATAGAGGAAGTCCTTTAGAATCCTCTGATTTTTGGTTTAAAGTAGTAACTGAAAATGGTGAAATTTATTATGGAAACTTTTCTTTACTTAGAAAATAATTTTATAAAAATAGACTTATTTTTGTGCTAAGAATTATTTTTTATGAATACCATTAACGAAACACATTATAATTTTCCTGGTCAAAAATCTGTTTACAAAGGAAAAGTAAGAGAAGTTTATAATATAAATGATGAGCTTTTAGTAATGATTGCAACAGATAGGCTATCTGCTTTTGATGTAATTATGCCAAGGCAAATACCTTTTAAAGGGCAAATTTTAAATCAAATTGCTACAAAAATGATGAATGATACTTCAGATATTGTTCCAAATTGGTTAATTGCAAATCCAGATGCAAATGTTGCTGTAGGTCATTTGTGTGAACCTTTTAAGGTAGAAATGGTAATTCGTGGTTATTTGTCAGGTCATGCTGCTCGTGAATATAAAGCAGGTAAACGTCTTTTATGTGGTGTAGAAATGCCAGAAGGATTAAAAGAGAATGATAAATTTCCTGAGCCAATAATAACTCCATCAACAAAAGCAGATAATGGTGAACATGATGAAGATATTTCTAGAGAAGATATACTTGCTAAAGGTATCGTTTCTAAAGAAGATTATTTGGTTTTAGAAGATTACACTCGAAAATTATTTAAAAGAGGTACAGAATTAGCTGCTAAAAGAGATTTAATTTTAGTAGACACTAAATATGAGTTTGGTAAAACAAAAGAAGGTAAAATTGTATTGATAGACGAAATACATACTCCAGATTCTTCTCGTTATTTTTATGCAGATGGTTATCTAGAAAGGCAAAATAAAGGTGAAGCTCAGAAACAATTATCTAAAGAATTTGTGCGTCAATGGTTAATAGAAAACGGTTTTCAAGGTAAAGACGGACAACAAATTCCAGAAATGTCTGATGATAAAATTTTAGAAATTTCTAATAGATATATTGAGTTATTTGAGCAAATTACTGGAGAAAAATTTGTAAAAGCTAACACAGATAATGTTTTAAAAAGAATAGAAAATAATGTTTTACAGTTTTTATCTTAATGAAAACAGCTACAGTAAAACAAATTAAAGACGAATTATCATACAAATCTGCGAATGAGTTAAAAGAGCTATGTTTACACTTATCTCGTTTTAAAAAAGAAAATAAAGAATTACTTACTTATTTATTGTTCGAAGCTCATGATGAAGAAGCATATGTGGTTTCTATAAAAAATCAAATTGATGCTCAATTTGATGAAATAAATACAAAAAGCTATTATTATATTAGAAAGAGCTGTAGAAAAATTTTATCTCAAGTTAAAAAGTATATAAGATATTCTAAAAAGAAAGAAACAGAGGCTGAATTATTAATTCACTTTTGTAAGAGTATTAAAGAAAATATACCCACTTATTATAAAAGCCAGCGTTTGCAAAGTATTTTCAATACACAGGTTAGAATGATAAAAAAAGCAATAGAAAAATTGCATGAAGACTTACAATATGATTTTCAATTAGAACTAGATCAACTTACTGATGAAGCCTAAAGAAAGACCAGTTTTAGAAAACATAGTTAAAGATGATACTCTAGAAATAGAGTCTTTTCAAAACAAAACACTTCGTCCGATAATTAAAATGCAGCATGAAATACTTATAGCTTGTTTTAATAATTATTTAGAAGAAAAGAAAATTAAATTATTAGACTTATCAGTATCACAAAAATTAAATAAAATAAAATCTATTCTAATAAAAGATAATAGTTTTAAAAAATTAATATTTGGTGTTATAATTGCTCATTTCTCATTAAGTGAACTTAGTTTTTATTTTAAGAACAAGAGAGAAGTTCATAGAAGAATTACCAATATTACTATTCAAAGACTTCAAGATACTTTAATTCATAAAAAATAAAAACCGCTACAAATTGTAGCGGTTTCAATCAATCAACCAAAAAACTTCTTTATTTATTTTCGCTAGAACGCGAAATACTTCGAGAAGTATTATTTTATTACTTTTTATTGTAATCTATTTTACACTACAAATATAAAAACTAATTGTTTAATAAAATGTTAAAATAAATAAACAATAATAAGTAATTGTTATGTTGTTATAAGACTTAATTATATTATTGTGGCATTACAACAGAATCAATAGCATGTATAACTCCATTAGATGCAGCAACATCTGTTAATACTACTGTAGAAGTGTTTCCTTTTACATCAGTTAAAATAACTTTACCATCTTTTAGAGATGCAGTTAATTGACCTCCTTGTACAGTTTTTATAACAAACTTCCCATTATTATCTGTAATAGCTTTTACTACATCTTTAGCTTTAAATTCACCAGCTACAACATGGTAAGTTAAAATAGCAGTTAATAATTTTTTATTTTCTGGTTTTAATAAAGTACCTACTGTTCCTTCTGGTAACTTAGCAAAAGCATCATTTACAGGTGCAAATACAGTAAAAGGACCTTTACTATTTAAGACGTCTACTAAACCAGCTGCTTTAACAGCTGCTACTAATGTTGTAAAATTATCATTAGAAGCTGCAACTCCTACAATAGTTTTTTCTTAGCTAGTTTCTTTTTTGATTTTTTTGTCATTTTCTGGATTAGTAACATTTGCAACACTAGATAAAGAAATTGATAATGCTAATAAAGTTAATGAGAATAATTTTTTGAAATTCATTTTAATTATGTTTTAAGTTTAAACAAAGTTAGGTAGCGTAAGACTACATTTTGTTTAATTATAAGTTAAAAAAAATAAACAAAAAGTTAAAGTTTCTAAAAAAAGACACTTCTAGTGTCTTTTTATTTAAATAAGTTGATTGATATTATTTTTTAGATGACATAAGTTTCTTTTGGTATCTTCCTTGTACTATATCTGTTATGATTAAAATAGCAATTACAAAGTAGAAAGTTGTTTTGCTCATTGGTACAATTTCGTTTCCAAATAGTTTTATATGAGCTAAATGACCTCCTTCTGTCACTAACATAATACCTACAATAAATAGTATAAATAACCCTAATACTTCATACATTCTGTTTTTTGCCAAAAATTCAGATACCTTATCTGCTAAGAATAACATCAATAATCCACTTACAACAATAGCTATTGCCATAATTATAAAAGCTGTAGTAGAGTTTTCTATGCTAGATGTAAGACCTATAGCAGCTAAAATAGAATCAAAAGAAAAAACTAAGTTCATAATAACAATACTAAAAATAGCAGCATTAGCTGTTTTTTTAGATTTAGTATCTACCATTTCTGAATTATCAAGATCTTTAGTAGATATCATATGCCAAATTTCTTTTATTGCTGTATAGATGATAAATCCACCCCCTAAAAGCACAATAATGCTATGACCATTAAAAGCAAAGCTTACAACATCTTCTATTTTTCCTGTTAAAAAAGAGAAAGGCTCTTTAAAATAATCTATAATTGAAACTAATAAAAACAGTAAAATAATTCTAAGAATAATAGCTATTAAAATTCCTAATTTTCTAACTCTTTTCTGTTCTATAATTGGAGCTTTTTTAGATTCTAATGAGATATATAAAAGGTTGTCAAAACCTAATACAGCTTGTAGCATGACAAGCATTAAAAGTGTAAATAAATTTTCTAACATAATTTAATTTTAGTTGATTTCAAATGTATTTTAATATTAGATATTTGGCAATTGTTATTTAAATAAATTTTAAAATATGTAGTTATATAATATTCGAAGGCTTACAAAGGCAATTAATATAGCAGTTGCTTTTTTTAACTGAATAGGAGTAAAATAAGAACTACTTATTCTATTACCTATTTGGCCACCTATAAAAACTGTAAATAATAAAATTGTGGTTAAATTCCAATCTATTATGAAATCTGGATTTTGATATTGACCAATTAAACCAGCTATAGAGTTTACTAAAATAAATAAACTAGCAGTTGCAGCGATTTTTTTTGGAGTATCCCAATTTGTAAGGTGTAATAAAGGAGCTAAAAAAATACCACCTCCAATACCAACCATACCAGAAATAAAACCTATAAATCCTCCTAAACCAGCATTTTTAAAATAATTAGGTTTACTTTTACTTATATTAGATGAACTAATTTTTTTGGATAGCCACATGCTTATGGATGTAAATAATAAAGTTATACCTAATAAAATAAAAAAGAAATGTTGACTTATCTTAATGTATCCTCCTAAAAAAGCAAAAGGAACACTTAAAGAAACTAATGGTGTAATTTTTTTCCAGTCTATTATTTTATTTTTAGAGAAAAGAAATACATTTCCACAGACCACAATAATATTACATAATAAAGCAGTTGCTCTAATTTGGGTAAATGCAATACTTGTAAGTGCTAAAATTGCCAAATAACTTGAGCCACCTCCAAATCCAACTGAAGAGTACAAAATTGCCACAATAAAAAACAACAGTATAATGTGCCAATTGTTAATGATTAATTCTAAAATTATATCTACACTCATTATCAACAAATATATTATTCTCTGTAACATAACATGTTTTAATATCTCAAAATTTGCTTTTTAGCGATATTTTTATGTTGTAAGTAGAAAAAATTAAAACAAAGAAGAAAGCTTTCTTAAATTCGGAATTCAGTTTATCATTTAAAATTAAGAATCTAAAACTCTAAAAGAAAAAAATAATTTCTATTTTTAGAAAGTTTTAAAACCTTCAAAAACATTATGAGTAACTACCATATTAAACACTTAGAAGAATATTTTCAAGTCTACAGAAAATCAATAAGAGAGCCAGAAAATTTTTGGGAAGAAATTGCTGTAGAACATTTTATTTGGAAAAAAAGATGGAACTCAGTTCTTGAATGGGATTTTACAAAACCAGAAGTAAAGTGGTTTGAAGGAGCTCAATTAAATATTACAGAAAATTGTATAGACAGACATTTAGGAACAAGAGGTAATAAAACTGCAATTTTATTTGAACCTAATAATCCAAATGAACCAGCAGAGCATATTACTTATAAACAACTTTTTGAAAGAGTAAATCAATTTGCCAACGTATTAAAAGAAAACGGAATTCAAAAAGGAGATAGAGTTTGTATTTATGTACCAATGATTCCTGAGTTGGCAATTGCAACTTTAGCTTGTGCAAGAATTGGTGCAATTCATTCAGTAGTTTTTGCAGGTTTTTCATCAACAGCATTAGCTACAAGAATTAATGATGCAGATTGTAAAATGGTAATTACTGCTGATGGTTCTTTTAGAGGTGCAAAAACTATTGATTTAAAAGGTATTGTAGATGAAGCATTAGAATCTTGTAATTGTGTAGAAACTGTTCTTGTGGCAAAAAGAATAAATTCTGATATCAATATGAAAGAAGGACGTGACAAATGGTTACAACCTTTATTAGATGAAGCATCAACTGAATGTGTTGCAGAAACTATGAACGCAGAAGATCCTTTATTTATATTATATACATCTGGTTCTACAGGAAAACCAAAAGGGATGGTTCATACAACTGCAGGTTATATGGTTTATACAGCATATACGTTTAAGAATGCTTTTCAATATCAAGAAGATGATGTGTATTGGTGTACTGCAGATATTGGTTGGATTACAGGGCATTCTTACATTGTGTATGGCCCTTTAGCAAATGGAGCAACATCAATAATGTTTGAAGGAGTACCAAGTTATCCAGATTTTGGTCGTTTTTGGGAAATCGTAGAAAAACATAAAGTCAATCAATTTTATACTGCTCCAACAGCAATTAGGGCATTAGCAAAACACGGAACAGAATTGGTAGATATATATGATTTATCATCTTTAAAAGTGTTAGGCTCTGTAGGAGAGCCTATAAACGAAGAAGCTTGGCATTGGTATAATGATACTATTGGTAAAAAGAAAAGCCCAATAATTGATACTTGGTGGCAAACAGAAACAGGAGGGATGATGATAACTCCACTACCATATGTAACTCCCACAAAACCAACATATGCAACACTACCATTTATAGGAATTCAACCATGCTTAATGGATGAAAATGGAAATGAATTACAAGGCAATCAAGTTGAAGGTAGATTGTGTATTAAATTTCCTTGGCCAAGTATGGCTAGAACCATTTGGGGAAATCATCAACGTTATAAAGATACCTATTTTTCTGCCTTTAATAACATGTATTTTACTGGTGATGGAGCCCTTAGAGATGAAGTTGGGTATTATAGAATTACAGGTAGAGTAGATGATGTAATCATCGTTTCTGGGCACAATTTAGGAACAGCACCTATTGAAGACGCTATTAATGAACATCAAGCAGTTGCAGAAAGTGCCATTGTTGGTTTTCCTCATGATATTAAAGGGAGTGCATTATATGGTTATATTACTTTAAAAGATTCTGGAGAAGACAGAAACCATGATAATGTCCGAAAAGAAATCAATCAATTAATTACTGATAAAATTGGACCTATTGCCAAATTAGATAAAATTCAATTTACAGAAGGATTACCAAAAACACGCTCAGGAAAAATAATGAGACGTATTTTACGTAAAATCGCATCAAATGAAATAGATAATTTAGGAGATGTATCTACCTTGTTAAATCCTGAAGTAGTTCAAAGTATAATTGATAATAAATTGTAAGTATTTTAATTTAGTTCGACTCTTTATAAACTAAAAAACAAATCCATGAAAAAACTAATTTTATTAGTATTTGCAATAACTATTATTTCGTGTAAAGATCAACCTAAAAAAGAAGTAAAACAGAATAAAAACATTGAGAAACAAGAAGTTTTTCCAGAAGAATTAGGTAAAGTTTTTAATTCTCATGGAGGTTTAAATGTTTGGAGAAAAGCAAAGGTATTATCTTTTAATAAAGGTGAAGAAGCACATACTGTAGATTTACGAACTCGTAAAACAGTAATAAATTCACCAAATTATTCTTTAGGATTTGATGGCAATGAAGTTTGGTTAGATGAAGAAAAAAAAGGAGATTATAAAGGAAACCCAGAATTTTATTATAACCTCTATTTTTATTTTTATGCAATGCCTTTTGTGTTGGCAGATGATGGAATTATCTATGAAAAATCTAACTCAATTACTTTTAAAGGAGTTGAATACCCAGGAATAAAAATTTCGTATAAATCTAATATTGGGACTTCACCTGATGATAATTACATTGTGTATTACAATCCAAAAACTTATCAAATGAAATGGTTAGCTTACACAGTAACCTATGCATCAAAAAAGCCAAGTGATAGGTATAATATCATTAGATATAACAGCTGGGAAAATGTAAATGGACTAATTTTACCAAAAGAAATTACTTGGTACAAAAAAGATGAGAATGGATACCCTACTGAACCAGCTAGAGCACCAACTAAATTTACACTTCCTTTAGTAAGTGAGGCAAAATTGGCAGACTCCTTTTTTCAAAAGCCAGTTAAATAGTTTTTAGTCTGCTTTCTATTTTATCATACACCACACAATAATACTCATGAAACCTTGGGAGCAATACGTTTTCAAGGTTTTTTGTTGATGTTAAGACCTCTAAATCAAAAAGTTTAACACCTTCAACTTCATCTTTTTGTAAAATTAGTTTTTCTAATGGAGTTTTTAATTCGGCTATAAAAACATGATGATGTTCGTTATCTATAATTCCGTTTTTATGTTCTACATGATGAATTCTTGTACCAATTTTAAATAATTCTTCCTCAGTTATAGGTAACCCAAGTTCTTCAAAAACTTCTCTTTTAGCAGCTGTTAAGATATCTTCCCCAGCAGCAATATGACCAGCTACAGAAATGTCCCATAAACCAGGAAATACTTTTTTTGTGAAGGCTCTTTGTTGTAATAAAATCTTTTTATCTGAAGTATATAACCAAATATGAACAGTTGCATGAAACCAGCCGTTTTTATGTGCTTCAGATTTTAAGGCTGTTTTTCCTGTTGGTTTTCCATCTGAAGTTAAGATGTCTATCAGTTCGTCCATTTACAAACAAGATTTAATACAGCTAACTAGTTTATTAAAATCTTCTTTTGTATTATATACATGACAAGAAATACGAATGTAATTTCCACGAAAAGAGATAAAAATATTGTTTTCTTTTAGCTTTGATTTTAGTAATTTAATATCAAGTAACTCTGGTAATTCCACTCCAAATAAATGGTGAGCTCTAAAATTTTCATTCTCAAAGAAACAACCTAATTTTTTGAGTTCTACAACTAAGTCTGCAGTAATTTCTTTACAATATTCTTGTATAGCATTTGGTGTCCATTTTAGAACCTGTTGTAAGGCTGCAATTTGCATTTTTGTATGTATAAAACTAGCATGCTCACCCACAGAATATCTATTGGCTAAAGGTTTGTATTGAGTTTGATAGGAGGTAAGTCCACTCATTTTATGGCTATTTAAACGATTACTCCAATTGTCTTCTATGGGATTTCCATCATCAAAATAGTCACCAAAATAACCATAACCACAACCATAAGGTCCAAATAACCACTTATAACCTGCACAAATTAAAGCGTCTGGCTGAATTTCTTTAACAGAAAAAGGTAAAGCTCCAACAGATTGACTGCCGTCAATAATTAATAAACAATTATTTTCTTTTGTTTTTTTTCTGATTGATTTTAAATCAAATAAAGTTCCATTTGCCCAATGAATATTACCTAAAGCAACTACTTTTGTTTTTTCAGAAATTGCATTTAGAATAGCTTCATTCCATTTTTCTCCTCTATCATTTTTAGTTTTTGGCATGGCAACAATATGTAACTTTGCATCATATTTAGTTGCCAGCTTTTCCCAAACATAATAGTTACTTGGGAATTGAGTTTCAACCAAAAGAATTTCATCATCTTTTTTTAAGGTGATATTATTGGCTACTGTAGCCATTCCATAAGATACAGAAGGTAGGTTTGCAATTCTATTATAATCATCAACGTCTATAATTTTTGCAAATAGTTTTTTCAGTGCTTTTGGAGGTTCAAAATAACTATCTCCAACAATTTTATAAGGTTGACTTTTTTCTAAAACACCTTCAATTCCTGCTTCTTCAACTGATTTAAAACTAGGTGATTGTGCTGCAATATTTAGATAAGTAATATCTTCTGGAAAACTAAATAAATGTTTTTGATTTTTTAATTCCATAAAACTTTAATTAAAAAAAGCGAAGTTAATAACTCCGCTTTTATAGTTTATTCAAAATAAGAGAAAGTGTCTCCTTCTTTAATTTTTAAAAGTGATTCGTAAATCATTTTAATTACATTTTCTACATCACTTCTATGTACCATTTCTACAGTTGTATGCATGTATCTTAAAGGTAAAGAAATTAATGCTGAAGCAACACCTCCATTGCTATAAGCAAATGCATCTGTGTCTGTACCTGTAGCTCTAGATAAAGCTGAACGTTGAAAAGGAATTTTATTTGCTTCTGCAGCATCAATAATTAAATCTCTTAATTTTTGCTGAACAGCTGGTGCATAAGCAATAACTGGTCCTTTTCCTAACTCTAACAAACCTTGTTTCTTTTTATCTATCATTGGTGTAGTTGTATCATGTGTAACATCTGTAACTATGGCAACATTAGGTTTTATAGTTTGAGTAATCATTTCTGCACCTCTTAAACCTATTTCTTCTTGAACAGAGTTTGTGATGTATAAACCAAAAGGTAATTTAATGTTGTTTTCTTTTAGTAAACGTCCAACCTCAGCAATCATAAATCCACCCATTCTGTTGTCTAAAGCTCTACAAACAAATTTATCTCCATTTAAAACATGAAATTCATCTGGATAAGTAATTACACAACCTACATGAACACCTAATGCTAAAACTTCATCTTTTGTAGCACAGCCTACATCTATACAAATGTTATCTGGTTTTGGAGCTTCTTCATTAGATTTGTCTCTTGTATGTATAGCTGGCCATCCAAAAACACCTTTAACAATGCCGTTTTTAGTATGAATATTTACTACTTTACTTGGTGCAATTTGATGATCTGAACCTCCATTTCTAATCACATAAATTAAGCCATTATCAGAAATGTAATTTACATACCAAGAAATTTCATCTGCATGGCCTTCTATAACTACTTTATATTTCGCATCAGGATTTATTACACCAACTGCAGAGCCATAAGTATCTGTTATAAAGTTATCTACATATGGTTTTAGATATTCCATCCAAATTTTTTGACCTTCCCACTCATAACCAGTTGGAGCAGCATTATTTAAATATTTTTCTAAAAATTCTAATGATTTTTCGTTTAAAATTGATTTTTCTGACATAATATCTTTTCTGTTTCTGTAAAAATAAAACGTTTTTTAGGATTTTAGAACTATAAATCATAAAAAAAATGTAACATTTACACTTATGCAACTACTTATTAAACAATTATAAAAAACTAACTTTAATGAAAAACTTTAAACTATTCTTATTTTTAACAACATGTCTATTTTTTTTGAACTGTCATACAGTTACAGAAAGTAAATCAAATAGTAATCCAGATTTTAAAGTAGGTAAAGCTGGCTTCGAAAAAAGATTAAAAAGACAATTTGATTTCGATAAACTATCTATTGGGTTTTACACAACAAAAAAGAATGGTTCATCTAAGGAGAATGGGTTAAATTTAACTTTTAAAATTAATAATTTAGAGACTATAAGCGATAGTCTAATTAACTCATATACAGATGTGATTAAAGAAGAAGTTAAAGCTAATTTATTACATTTAAAAGATTATAATTATATAAATATTACCTTTGAGAATGAACTTACAAAAGGAAATTTACGAAAAGTTAATTCTATAAAAATTAAAAAACAGCTAAACTAAACCAAGTACAGTATGAAATTAGTTATACAAAATTTAACAAAGACTTATAAAAACGGAGTAAAAGCAATAGACAATTTAAGTATTGAAATAGGAACAGGGATGTTTGGTTTACTAGGGCCAAATGGAGCAGGTAAATCTTCTTTAATGAGAACAATTGCAACATTGCAAAGCCCAGATTCTGGATCTATTACTTTTGGGGATATAAATGTATTAGAAGACAATATGTCTCTAAGAAAAGTATTAGGATATTTACCACAATCTTTTGGAGTTTATCCAAAAATGTCTGCTGAAGATTTGTTAGATTATTTTGCAACTTTAAAAGGTATTTCTAACAAAACAGAAAGAAAAGCTATTGTTAAAGAAGTTTTAGAAATTACTAATTTATATGATGTTAGGCGTAAGCATGTTGCAGGTTATTCTGGTGGTATGAAACAACGTTTTGGTATTGCTCAACTATTGTTAAATAATCCAAAATTAATTATTGTTGATGAGCCAACTGCAGGTTTAGATCCAGCAGAAAGACATCGTTTTTTAAATGTTTTACGTGAAGTAGGTACCAATTGTACAGTTATTTTTTCTACTCATATTGTAGAAGATGTAAAAGAATTGTGTAATGAAATGGCTATTTTAAATGGAGGTAGAATATTAAAGCATACTACACCTCAAGAAGCTACAGGAGTTTTAAAAGGTACCATTTGGCAAAAGACCATTGAAAGAGAAGAGTTAGAAGAAAACGAAAAATTATACAATATTTTATCTTCAAATTATAATCAAGATAATACTTTAAATTTAAGAGTACATGCTACTGAAAAACCTTCTGAAGATTTTGTTGAAGTTGAACCTCAATTAGATGATGTTTATTTTATTGCGTTAAAGCAAGATGAACCAGTTTTAACAAGTTAAGAGTTTTTAATTATGAGTTTTAAGTTAAGATTTTAAATCAATTTTAAAATGAAACTCAAAAAACAAATCACTTAAAATTTAACACTCAAAACTTATTTTATGTTTTCAACGATATTTAAGCAAGAATTAAAATACTGGTTTAATAAACCAGCATTTTATATTTATTTAGCCATATTTTTAGGATTATCTTTTTTCTTATCAGCTGCCTCAGCTGGTTTTTTTGATACTATAACAGCTACAACTGGTTCATCAAGAATAGTAAATTCACCAACAGGAGTAAGAAATGTTTTTAATGCGTTAACAGTTTTTATTTTCTTTTTATTCCCTTCAATTATAGGGCTATCTATTTATAGAGATTATAAAAGTGAAATGCATACTATTTTGTATTCATATCCTTTTACAAAAGCCAATTATTTATTTGCAAAGTTTTTTAGCGGAATTGTAATTGTTTCATTAATAGTGCTTTCTATAGCACTTGGTATGATAATAGGTTTTAGATTCCCAGGTACAAACCCAGATCTTATAACCACATTTAATGGTACAACGTATTTATTAACCTATTTAATTTTTATTTTACCAAATGTTTTACTTTTTGGAGCCATTGTATTTGCTGTAGTTGCGTTTACAAGAAATATTGCAGCTGGTTTTATTACAGTTATTGTATTATTATTTGTTCAAGGAGTTATAGCTAGTGTTTTAGGAGAACCAGAACAGAGAACTTTATTAGCATTATTAGATCCTTTTGGAGATGGTGCTGTTATCTATTATACAAAGTATT
This sequence comes from Polaribacter marinivivus, assembly GCF_042651285.1. Taxonomy (NCBI): domain Bacteria; kingdom Pseudomonadati; phylum Bacteroidota; class Flavobacteriia; order Flavobacteriales; family Flavobacteriaceae; genus Polaribacter; species Polaribacter marinivivus. The sequence goes on from NZ_JBHSCY010000002.1 coordinate 98,483, forward strand.
GGACGCCATCAGAACAAAACGAATTGCAAATACCTATTAGAGAAATGGTTATTTATAATCGTTTATTATGGTTAGGGATTTCAACTTTAATATTTGGTTTAGTATATCGTTTTTTTGCATTTAGTCAAAATGCATTATCAATTTCTTTTAAGAAATCTAAAGGAGAAAGAGTTATTAAAACCAATTTTAGTGGTATTACAAAAATTGTATTGCCAGAAGTAACGTATAACCATTCTTTTAGTCAGAATTTAAAAACGATGTGGAAATTATCGAATATCGATTTTAAATACATTGTAAAAAGCTGGCCATTTATTTCTATTGTTTTAGTGGGGTTAATTTTAATGATAGTAGGGTTATCTGAAATAGGAAATATTTTTGGAACACCAACTTTACCAGTAACTTGGAAAATGCTAAATATTGGTGGTGTTTTTTCTATATCTATAAACATCTGTACATTTTTATATGCAGGTATGTTAGTTAATAGAGCTAAAATTGCAAGAGCAAATCATCTGGTTGATGCTACACCAATTCCTAATTGGACGTTGTTGTTCTCTAAAGTTATAGCTTTAGTAAAAATGCAATGGATTTTACTAGCAGTTATAATGGTTTCTGGTATTCTTTTTCAAATGTATAATGGGTATTACAATTTTGAATTAGGCCATTATTTTACAGAATTATTTCTGTTAAGTTTCTTAGGTTATTTTGTTTGGGCATTATTATCCATATTTATTCAAACACTAATAGGAAACCCTTATTTAGGTCTTTTTGTATTACTTGTGATTTCTATAGGAATGCCGTTTTTATCTACAGCAGGAATAGAATTGGATATTTATAAGTACAACCAAGGACCAGGCTTTGGCTATTCAGATATGAATGGTTATGGAATTTTAACTCCATTTTTAATGTATAAGTTATATTGGATTTTATGTGGCTTATCATTATTAATTATAGCTGCTTTGTTTTGGGTAAGAGGCATACCATCTTCTTTTGGAGAAAGAATATCTATTGCAAAAAATAGATTTAAAGGAGGCTTTGCTATTAGCTTTATTATATTTTTTGTAGCTTTTGTAAGTTTAGGGTTTTCTATTTATCAAGAAACAGGAACAAAAGCCAATAAAACTTCTGCTAAAGAATTCGAATTAAGAAGAGTTGAGTGGGAAAAGAAATATAAAAAGTTCGAAAATTATGCGCAACCAAGAATTGTTGCTGTAAATGCAAACGTAAATATTTTTCCAAAAAAACGTTTTTATGATGCATCTGCAAAGTTTACAATGATTAATAAAACAGACCAAGCTATTGATAGTTTGTTCTTAAATCATAATTCCTTAAAAAGTACTTTTACTTTTAATAAGCCTAATAAGTTGGTTTCAGAAGATACTATACACAATTTTGATATATATTTCTTTGAAAATAAAATAATGCCTGGAGATACTTTAGAGTTAGAAGTTACAGTAGAAAGTGAAAAAAATACTACCTACAGAAGAAGGTCTCCAATTAGAGAAAATGGTACTTTTATCAATAATTTTTCTATGTTTCCTTCTTTAGGATATTCATCAAATGGAGAACTTACAGATGATAAAACTCGTAAAAAATACGAGTTACCACCAAACGATTTAAAACCACATCCATCAGACTCAACAGCATTAGGAAATACCTATATTTCAAAAGATTCAGATTGGATAGATTTTGAAGCAACAGTTTCAACATCAAAAGATCAAATTGCAATAGCTCCTGGATATTTACAAAAAGAATGGACTGAAAATGATAGAAGATATTTCCATTATAAAATGGATAATAAAATTTTAAACTTTTATGCATTTAATTCTGCTAGATACGAGGTTAAAAAAGAAATGTATAAAGGCATTAGTTTAGAAATTTATTATCATAAACCACATACTTTTAATTTAGATAGAATGATGAAGGGTATGAAAAGGTCTTTAGATTACAATGGTAAAAATTTTAGTCCTTATCAATTTAGACAAGCTAGAATTATAGAATTTCCTAGAACAGGAGGTACTTTTGCTCAAGCATTTGCGAACACAATGCCTTTTTCTGAAGGTATTGGTTTTATAGCAGATGTAGATGATAAAAGTGATGATGGTGTAGATTATCCTTTTTCTGTAACTGCTCACGAAGTTGCACATCAATGGTGGGCTCATCAAGTAATTGGAGCAGATGTATTAGGTGCTACTTTATTGTCTGAAAGTATGGCAGAATATGTTTCTTTAAAAGTACTAGAACATGAGTATGGAAAAACAAAAATGCGCACTTTCTTAAAAGATGCTTTAGATGGGTATTTACTACAAAGAACCTTAGAGCGTAAGCGTGAAAAGCCTTTAATGTACAATGATGGTCAAGGGTACATACATTACCAAAAAGGTTCTATGGTTTTATATGCTTTAAGCGATTATATAGGTGAAGAAAATCTAAATAATGCTATTCAAAAGTTTACTAAAAAAGTAAGATTTCAAAATCCACCATATACAACATCTATTGAATTTGTAAATCATCTAAAAGAAGCTACTCCAGATTCTTTACAATATGTTATTAAAGATATGTTTGAGACTATTACGCTTTATAAAAACAGAGTAACTGACGCTAAGGTAACAGCATTAGATAATGGAAAATTTGAAGTAGAAATAGATTTTGAAGTTGCAAAATATAGAAATGACGAAAAAGGGAAACGTTATTATGGAGAAAAAGTAGGAGATACCTTAAGCTACAAAACAGACAAGATGAATAAGCCAATATTATCATCTTTATTAAATGATTATATAGATATTGGTATTTTTACAGAGAAAGAAGTTGATGGTAAAAAAGAAGAAGTAGAATTATATCTTAAAAAACATAAAATTACTTCTATAAATAATTCAATTAAAATTATTGTTGATGAAAAACCAATGGAAGTTGGTGTAGATCCATACAATAAATTAATAGACACACAGTCTGAAGATAACAGAAGAAAAGTTGATGTCACAAATAATTAAACACAAAATAGCAATTGCTTCTTTTTTATACGTAGCAATTGCTATTTTACATATTTGTGGTTTGTTTTTTTTAAATAAAATTGCTGTTATAAGTAAACCTTTTTTAATGACAACTTTAGTCTTAGTTTATTTATTTTCAGTTAAAAAACCTAATTTTTGGTACGTATCTGCATTATTTTTTTCTTTTTGGGGAGATGTTTTACTCCTTTTTAATAATCAGTTTTTTGTTTTTGGATTGAGTTCTTTTTTATTGGCTCATATTTTTTACATAAAAATTACTAGAGATTTAATGCAAAAAATTAATATTAAAAAACTGTTTATAAGTACTTTACCCTTTGCTTTATTTTCTACTTATTTTTTGACTTTAATTTATGATAAATTAGGAGATATGAAGATTCCAGTTATTTTTTACACTGGTATAATTTCTGTCTTTGGTAGTTTTACTTTATTAAATTACCTTCAAAAGAATACTACTGGAAATTTATGGTTATTGCTAGGATCAAGTTTATTTATTTTATCAGATAGTTTAATTGGTTTAGACAGATTTTACTTAACAAATGATAACTTTCAAATTTATATAATGGTCACTTACATTTTAGCTCAATATCTAATTTGTAGATCGTTAATTAAAAATGCTTACCAAGAATAAAAATCTTTTTTCTTTGATTAATTAAAACAACTAAGGCAACAATAAAAATATAAACAGCAGCTCCAAAAAGTAAACCACCATCATTATTATGACTTATTCCTAAAATAGTAATATGGCCTAAAATAGCTCCACTCATTACTCCTAAAGTCATAAATGCACCTAACCAAGAATTTTTTGAGGTAAATAATAAAATAGAAGCAATAAGTTCTATAATTCCAGTGCCAATTCTTAAATAAGCTTCATGCTCACCAGCTATTTTTGTAAAAAGCTCAACACTTTGATTTGCAGCAGAAAATTTAAAAAATAATGTTTGCAACATAATAATAACAGCTATTCCTTTTAAAGCAAACAGTATTTTTTTTCTCATTTTTTTGATTGATTTATTTTTTAGACGATATATTTTAAAATGGCTTACAAAAAAATAGAGTTTTAGACTATTTTTATATCTAATAGAAAATAAATATTACTTTTACACAGTTAGTATTCATATCAATCAATTTTAATAAATATTATATTGAAAAAATCTTTTGTAAATAGACGTTTTCAAAAATTACTTTTAGAAAAAGAATCGAATAGAATTGTAGATTTAGGTAAAATTAAAACTATAGGAATTATTTCTTCAGACGAAATTTCTAGATGGATTGATATAAAAAAAGAAGTTGATTCAATTTATAATACAGACGCTAAAATATTCAGTTTTTTATCTTCTACTAAAAACAAACCAGAAAATACACTTCATTTTTCAGAAAAAAGTTTTGGTTGGAAAGGTCAAATAAAAGAAGCTTCATTAAAAACTTTTTTAGAAGAGCCATTTGATTTACTTATAGGATATTTTAATAAAAAAAACTTGTATACAGAATTAGCAGTTTTACATTCTAATGCCAAATTTAAAGCAGGTATATCAAAGGTAAATCAACAGCTATATGATATTGAGATTAATGAGTATCCAAAAAATACAGTACGTTTTTTAACTGAATTAAAAAGATATTTAGAAATTCTGAATAAAATTTAAACTTCTAATTTAAATTTGTTTATTCTTAATTTACTTCAATAAATATCTTACAATTTTACTTTCAATTGTTGTAATTTTGCAACTTTAAAATAATAGATATGCAAAAATTTGTTGGTATGGGTGTTGCTTTAGTAACACCATTTAAAAAAGATTTAACAGTAGATTTTGAAGCCTTAAGAAAGTTAGTTCAGTTTAATATTGAAAACGGAACTGATTACTTGGTTATTAATGGTACAACAGGCGAAAGTGCTACCATTACAAAAGAAGAAAAACAACAAATTATAAATACTATAGTAGAGGTAAACAACAAAAGAGTTCCTTTAGTTTTAGGTGTAGGTGGTAATAATACTTTAGAGGTTGTTAAAGAATTACAAACTAGAGATTTATCAGAAATAGATGGAATTTTGTCTGTAGCTCCTTACTATAGTAAGCCTACTCAAGAAGGTTTTTATCAGCATTATAAGGCAATAGCAGAAGCTACAGAAAAACCTATTATTTTATATAATGTACCTGGTAGAACTGCTAAAAATATGGAGGCTTCAACAACTTTACGTTTGGCAAGAGATTTTAGTAATATAGTAGCTATTAAAGAAGCAGGTAACAATCAACAACAATATTACAGTTTGCTTAAAGATAAGCCAGAAGATTTTTTAATTATTTCGGGTGATGATGATTTAGCAATTGGAGTAACTTTGGCAGGGGGTTCAGGTGTGATTTCTGTCATAGGTCAGGCTTTTCCAGCAGAATTTTCAAAAATGATAAATTTAGCTTTAGAAGGTAAAAATACAGAAGCTTATAAAATTCACTATAAATTAATGGATATTGTAGATTATATTTTTGAAGAAAATAATCCTGCAGGTATAAAAACGGTTTTACAAGAATTAGGAGTTTGTAGCAACTATGTTAGATTACCATTAGTAAAAGCAACAACCCAATTATCCTCTAAAATAGCTAATTTTGTTAAGCATTTTTAAATCTTAACCTTAACAAACATTTAGTATCTTTTTACAAAAACTTTACTGTTTTTTATAGATTATTGTAAAATGATTTTATAGTAGAAAAAATCGTTTTAATAATCCATAATTAATTAGTAATTTTGCCCGATGCAAAAATTTAGAAATTTAGCGTATTTAGTAGTGTTCAGCTTTTTCTTGTTCTCTTGTGGAGAGTATCAAAAAGTATTGAATAAAGGTAGTGTTGATGAGCAATATAAAATGGCCGTAAAAATGTACGAATCCAAAAAATATGCTAAAGCATTACGTTTATTTGAAAAAATTACACCAGCTTTTAGAGGGAAACCTCAAATGGAACGTATTCAATTTATGGTAGCACAATCTAATTTTAACGAGAAAAACTATAGTCTTTCTGGTTATTATTTTGATCGCTTCACAAAAAATTACCCAAAAAGCTCTAAAAGAGAGGAAGCTGCATTTTTATCTGCTTACAGTTATAAATTAGCTTCACCTGTATTTAGTAAAGATCCTACAGATACCAACAAAGCATTAGAAGCTTATCAAACATTTATAAATGCTTATCCAGATTCAGATAAGATTGAAGAAGCAAATCAGCATTATAAAGAATTAAGATATAAATTACAGAAAAAATATTTCGAAATCGCAAAAGTATATTACACAACTGCAGATTACGATTTAAGAAATTACAAAGCAGCTATACAAGCTTTTGATAATTTATTAGGTGATTATTTAGGATCTGAATTTAAAGAAGAAGCTTTATACTATCGCTTAAAAGCAGCTCATGATTTCGTACTAAAAAGTACTGATAGAAGAAAGCCTGAAAGAATAAAAGATGCTATTGAAGCTTACGAAAAGTTAAAAAGAAACTATCCAGAATCTAAATATATGGAGGATTCTAACGAAATGTTAGCAACCTTACAAAGCGAAAAAGAAAGGATAGATAAAATAATTGATAAATTAAAAGAGTTAGATAAAGAGCCTGACACTAAAGAATAATACATTATGGATTATAAAGATACAAACGCAGCAGTAAGTACTATTACTTACAATAAAAATGAAATAGAAGCTCCAACACAGAACATCTATGAGGCTATTTCAATTATTGCTAAAAGAGCAAATCAAATCAATTCTGATCTTAAAAAAGAATTAGTAGACAAGCTTGATGAATTTGCTACTTACAATGATAGTTTAGAGGAAGTATTTGAAAATAAAGAACAAATAGAGGTTTCTAAGTTTTACGAGCGTTTACCAAAACCAACTGCAATTGCTGTAGAAGAATGGATTAATGGTAAAATCTATCATAGAAATCCAGAAACTGAATAAATGTCAGTTTTAAGCGGAAAAAAAATTCTACTAGGCATTACAGCAGGAATAGCCGCTTACAAAACAGCGAACTTAGTTCGTTTATATATAAAATTAGGCGCAGAAGTCAAAGTTATTATGACTCCTGCGTCTAAAGATTTTATAACACCTCTTACTCTTTCAACACTCTCCAAAAATCCTGTTCATTCTACTTTTTATGATAAAGAAGATGAGAATGAGGTTTGGAACAATCATGTAGATTTAGGTTTATGGGCAGATTATTTTATAATTGCTCCTGCAACTGCAAATACACTTTCTAAAATGGCAAATGGTGTTTGTGATAATCTATTATTAGCTACTTATTTATCTGCAAAATGTCCTGTCTATTTTGCTCCAGCAATGGATTTAGATATGTATAAACATCCTTCAACAAAAGCAAGTTTAGATAAATTAACAACTTTTGGAAATATTATGATACCTGCTACCTCTGGAGAATTAGCAAGTGGATTAGTAGGTGAAGGAAGAATGGCAGAACCAGAAGATATTGTTTCTTTTATGGAAAATGATATACTAGATAAAATGCCATTAAAAGGGAAAAAAATATTAATTACAGCTGGCCCAACTTATGAAGCTATAGATCCTGTTCGTTTTATAGGAAATCATTCTTCAGGAAAAATGGGATTTTCAATAGCTAAAGCTGCTGCTAATTTAGGAGCAGAGGTTATTTTAATAGCTGGTCCTTCACATCAAATAATAAATCATTCTTTAATACATAGAATAGATGTTGTTTCTGCAGAACAAATGTATACTGAAGCACATAATTATTTTAAAGAGGTTGATATTGCTATTTTATCTGCTGCTGTTGCAGATTATAAACCAAAAAATGTAGCAAATCAAAAAATAAAAAAGAATGATGATACGTTATCATTAGAATTAACAAAAACAAAAGATATTTTAGCTTCTTTAGGAAAAATTAAAAAACATCAATTTTTAGTTGGTTTTGCATTAGAAACTAATAACGAGATTGAAAACGCAAAGAACAAAATAAAACACAAGAATTTAGATGCTATTGTATTAAATTCTTTACAAGATAAAGGAGCTGGTTTTGCTACAAACACAAATAAAATTACTATTATTGATAAAGATTTTAATCAAAAACCTTTTCAGTTAAAATCTAAAGATGATGTTGCAAAAGATATCATGAATGAAATTATTCTAAAAATAAATGCGTAAACTATTTTTTCTTATTGGTTTATTATTTTCCTTATCAGGGATATCTCAAGAACTAAATTGTTTAGTAAATATTAATTATGAGCAAGTTGCTGGATCTAATAGACAGATTTTTCAGACTCTAGAAACAGCTCTGAAAGAGTTTATCAATCAAACAAAATGGACAAACAGAATTGTTAAACCAGAAGAAAGAGTAGACTGTGCTATGAATATTATTATCACTTCTAGAAATGATAATACTTTTGATGCAACTCTACAAGTTCAGTCTAACAGACCTGTCTACGGTTCTTCTTATACAACACCTGTCTTAAATTTAAAAGACAATGAGTTTACATTTAGATATAATGAGTTTGAACCTTTAATTTATAATAGAAACTCTTTTGATAGTAATTTGGTTTCTACTATAGTATTTTACGTCTATACAATTTTAGGAGTAGATGCAGATACTTTTTCTGAATTTGGTGGCGAAACTGAATTGAAAGAAGCAGAAAATGTAATGCTACAAGCGCAACAAAGTGGCCTAGCAACTTGGCAAAATGTTGTAGGTAAACAAAATCGTTTTTTATTGATAGATAATTTATTATCACCTAAACTTAAAACGTTTAGAAGTGTTATGTATAAATATCATATACAAGGTTTAGATAATTTTGCATCAAATAAAAATTTTGCAAAACAAACTATAGAAGATTCCATTATTTCTATGGAAAGCCTTTTTAATAAAACTGTTGGTAATTATTTAATTAGAGTCTTTTTTGATGCAAAAGCCGACGAAATTGTTAATATTTATTCAGAAGGTCCAAAGACAAGAAGAGGTACAAATATTGCAGAAACTCTAAAAAGGATTTCTTCAACTAATAATTCTAAATGGAGGAATATTGAATAACTAATTCTTTTAGTTTTCTAAAATTATTTCACTAATTTTATACTACAAAAATTAGTCATTTGCTTACTCAACTTTCTATAAAAAATTATGCTTTAATCAATGAATTAAAAATTGATTTTTCATCAGGTTTATCTATTATTACTGGAGAAACAGGAGCAGGTAAATCTATTTTATTAGGTGCACTAGGATTAGTATTAGGAAATAGAGCAGATTCTTCTACCTTAAAAGATAACTCAAAAAAATGTATAGTTGAAGCAAAAGTTTCTATTGCTAATTATAATCTAAGAGAATTTTTTGAAGAAGTCGATTTAGATTATGAAGACCATACAATTATTAGAAGAGAAATCTTACCTTCAGGTAAATCTAGAGCTTTTGTTAATGATACTCCTGTAAATTTATCTATTTTAAATGATCTAAGATCAAATTTAATAGATGTACATTCTCAACATCAAACATTATCATTATCAGATACAAATTTTCAATTTTCTGTAATTGATGCTTTAGCAAAAAATGCAAGTAAAATAGAAAGTTATAAAAAAGGCTTAATTAAACTTAAAAACCTAAAAAAACAATTAGAAGATTTAAAAACTTCTCAAAGAGAAGCCAATCAACAACATGATTATAACTTGCATTTATTTAATGAATTAAATGATACTAACTTAGAAATTGATGAACAAGAAATTCTAGAAGAGAAACTTGAGAAATTAAATAATATTGAGGATATAAAAATTAATTTATCTGAAGCATTAGAAATTTCTATAAATGAAGAAATTGGCTTACAAACTCTTTTAAATACCTTAGAAAATAGACTTTCTAAAATATCATCTTTTTCTAAAGAATATAAAGATTTATCTGATAGAATTACAAGCGTAAAAATAGAGTTAGATGATATAGTTTCTGAATTAGAAGATGAAAATGAAAATATTGAATTTAATCCTAATGAAGCAGAAGAGTTTAATGATAGATTACAGTTAATTTATAATTTACAAAAGAAGCATTATGTAAATTCAAACAAAGAGTTGCTGGAAATTTTAGAAGAATTATCAAATAAAATTATAGCAGTAGAAAGTTCAGAAGAAGTAATAAATCAAAAAGAATCAGAAATAAAAGAAGTTGAGCAAAAATTAAATGACTTAGCAGAAAAAATAAGTAAAGCTAGACAAAAAGTAATTCCTAGTTTGCAATCTGCTTTACAATCTTTATTATCAGATTTAGGCATGCAAAATGCTCGTTTTTCAATTAAAGTAAATCTTAAAGATTCTTATTTTTCAAATGGAAAAGACGAATTACAGTTTTTATTTTCAGCGAATAAAGGAGGTAGTTTTGGAGAATTAAAAAAAGTTGCTTCTGGGGGTGAATTATCTAGAATTATGTTGGCTATCAAAAAAATATTATCAGAAAACATAAGCTTACCCACAATAATTTTTGATGAAATAGATACAGGTGTGTCAGGAGAAATTTCTAATAAAATTGCAACAATAATGCAACAAATGAGTAAGCAAATGCAAGTAATAACTATTACACATTTACCTCAAATTGCAGCAAAAGGGAACAATCATTACAAAGTATATAAAGAAGATATTAATAATACAACTACTACAAACTTAAGGTTATTAAACCCAGATGAAAGAATTGTAGAAATTGCAGAAATGTTAAGTGGTAAAGAGTTTTCAGAAACAGCCATTACTCATGCAAAAGAGTTATTAAATTAATTTATCTTTGGCACATCAACAAAAAACAAACGACTAAAACTAATATCTAATAGTATGTATAATTTATTAAAAGGAAAAAGAGGAATTATTTTTGGAGCTTTAAACGAGCAATCTATAGCATGGAAAGTTGCAGAAAGAGCACATGAAGAAGGAGCTCAGTTTGTATTAACAAATGCACCAATTGCTTTAAGAATGGGTGAGTTAAATGCTTTAGCAGAAAAAACAGGTTCTCAAGTAATAGGAGCAGATGCAACTTCTATGGACGATTTAACTAATCTTGTTGAAAAATCTATGGAAATATTAGGAGGCAAAATTGATTTCGTTTTACATTCAATAGGGATGTCTGTAAATGTTAGAAAAGGAAAGCATTATACAGATCCAAAATACGATTTTACTACGAAAGGTTGGGATATTTCAGCGGTTTCTTTTCATAAAGTAATGAATGTTTTATACAACAAAAATGCCATGAGTGAGTGGGGTTCTATTGTTGCTTTAACATATATGGCAGCACAAAGAGTTTTTCCTGACTATAATGATATGGCTGATAACAAAGCATATTTAGAATCAATAGCACGTAGTTTTGGATACTTCTTTGGTAGAGATCATAAAGTTCGTGTAAATACCATCTCTCAATCACCAACACCAACTACAGCTGGTAGTGGAGTTAAAGGTTTTGATGGTTTTATAGAATATGCAGAAAAAATGAGTCCTTTAGGTAATGCAACAGCTTTAGAATGTGCAGACTATACAATTTCTTTGTTCTCTGATTTAACTAAAAAAGTAACTTTACAAAACTTATTTCATGATGGAGGATTCTCTAATATGGGGGTAAGTGATCCTGTAATGGATAAATTTGTAGATGAAGAATAGAAAATAAAATTAAATATTAAAATGCAAACCTTTTGGTTTGCATTTTTTGTTTAGATAGCTTTTTGTAGATTCGTTAAAAATATTTTTTTTGAAATTACATTTTTCCATAATCATTCCTGTTTATAATCGTCCACAAGAAATTGATGAGCTGTTAGATAGCTTAGTAAAACAAACTTTTACTCAAGATTTTGAAGTATTAATAATAGAAGATGGCTCAACAAATAAGAGTAAAAATGTATTCGAAAAATATCAAGAACAACTTAATGTAAAATATTTTTTTAAAGAAAATAGTGGAGCAGGAGCAAGTAGAAATTTTGGGATGCAAAAAGCCACTGGAAACTATTTTATCATTTTAGATTCAGATGTAATTGTACCTAAACAATATTTAGAATTTGTTTATCATCAACTTACAGAAAATTACACAGATGCTTTTGGTGGTCCAGATGCTGCACATCATAGTTTTACAGCTTTGCAGAAAGCGATTAATTATTCTATGACTTCTTTTTTAACCACAGGTGGAATTCGTGGTAAGAAAAAAGGTGTAGGTAAGTTTCAGTTACGAAGTTTTAATTTAGGGATTTCTAAAAAGGCATTTGAAGTAACTCAAGGCTTTTCAGCAATAAAAACAGGAGAAGATATTGATTTGACTTTTAGGTTATGGGAAAAAGGTTTTAAAACTCAATTAATTTCTGAAGCTTTTGTATATCATAAAAGAAGAAGTACAATAAAACAGTTTTTTAAACAAACCTATTCTTTTGGCACTGCAAGACCTATTTTAAATAAAAAATATCCAGAAAGTAGAAAAATCACTTTTTGGTTTCCTAGCTTATTTATTTTAGGGTTTGATGTTAGTATTCTGTTATTATTTTTTAAAGTAACAGAGTTGATTCAACTCTATCTTTTTTATTTTATAATTCTTTTTCTAGATTCCTTATTTAGAACACAAAAAATAAAAGTAGCTTTTTTAAGTATTATTACTTCATTTACACAGTTTTTAGGATATGGTTTGGGGTTTTTAGAAAGTCTAATTTTTAAAAATAAGTAAAAAGATTTCTATCTTTACTTTTTGTAAAATCATTAAGAAACAATAGATTAAAATATTTAAGAGTAGAGTTTATGAAGTTATTTTTTTCTAAAATATTATTTTTCTCAATAGCTATTTCTTTTTGGCACTCTCAATTGAATTCTCAAGTAATTTTTAAACACAATGAAACATTATCAGGATTAAGTGCACTAGCTGAAAATAATGGCGTTTCTGTTGCAGATTATGATGGAGATTTAGATTTAGATTTATTTGTAGTTTCTGTTTGGAAAGATGAGGAAGGTAAAGAAAGTACGCATAGTAAACTCTATAGAAATAATGGAAATGGCACTTTTACAGATGTCACTAAAGATTCTGGTTTAGAAAATTTACTTCCTTTTGATGAAGTAAGTGCCTCTTATGAAAATTTTTTGGGTTTAGAAGGATTTAAAAATGGTGCTTTTTGGGGAGATTATGATAATGATGGGTATCCAGATATATTTTTCACACATTTATCAAGAGTGCAATTATTTAGAAATCAAGGAGATGGAACTTTCGTTGATGTTACTGATGCATCAGGTATCATTGGTCAAAACGAATGCCAAAATATGGGTGCAGTTTGGTTTGATTTTAATAATGATAGTTATTTAGATATATATATTGCAGATTGGAAAGGCTGTAAGTCGAACACATTATATAAAAATAATGGAGATGGTACTTTTGAAGATGTAACCATTCAAATGAATTTAGAAACACCTGAGGGTACTACTAGTTATAACCCTTTTCCTTTTGATTTTAATAATGATGGTTGGATAGATCTCTATGTAACAAATGACTTTAGAGAGCCTAATCAATTATATATAAATAATGCTGGTCAATCCTTTTCAGAAAAAGCTTCAGAATACAATTTAAATTCTGAATTTAATGATATGGGAATTACTGTTGGAGATTTTAATAAAGATCAACAATTTGATTTTTATATTACAACAATAGCAAATAACGTACTTTATGAAGGTAAGTCTGATAATACTTTTCAGAATAAAGCAGTTGAATTTAGTTTAAAAGAAACAGGTTGGTCTTGGGGAACTAGATTTGCAGATTTTGATTTAGATGGTGATGAGGATTTAATAGTGGTTAATGGGTTTAAAAATTCATCACAAAAACAGTACATTAATTATTATTTTGAAAATAAATTTGCTAATAACTCTTCATCATTTTCTATTACAAACCAAAAAGGAATTGAAGAATCTACAATAAGTGTAGAAATTATAGATTTTGATTATGATTCAGATGGAGATTTGGATTTGATTATTACAAACTCAGACCGTAATTCTTTTTTTTATGAAAACACAACTATAGATGTATCAGATATAAATATTCTTAAATGGTATCAACTTTCATTACAAGGCACCATATCTAATAGAGATGCAATTGGTACAAAAATAACACTAACTACAGATAAAGATACTTTTATAAGATATTATAATGGTGTTGGTTTTTTAGGACAAAGTTTAAAACCTGTTCATTTTGGCCTTGAATATGCAACTAAAATAGAAGAATTAAAAATTGAATGGCCTTCTGGTCATATAGATGTTTATAATGATGTAGAGCTTAATTCTTTTGGTAAAGCTATAGAAAACACTTCTTATCAAAATTTAAATATTTCTCCAGTAGTAAAAGTATATGGCTGTACAGATCCTAATTCTTGCAATTACAATCCAAATGCAACAATTAATGATGGGTCTTGTGCATATGCAGAGGTTAGTTCATCAATTTCTGGTCCTTCAGAAGTTGGTTTTTTTTCTAATACAAATTATTCTTATAACTTAAATCAAGGGGATAGTATTAATTGGTCTGTAGAAGGAGGTGAGATAACATCAGGTCAAGGCAGTTCTTCAATATCTGTAAAATGGCATTTTGAAACTAAAGGAAAAGTAAGTGTTGTTGTTACTACTTCTCAATGTAAAAGTGAAGAAATATCACAAGATATAAATATTAATTTGGCAAATACAGCTTCAGATAAATCAATTGCAAGAATTTGGAATGAGGCATTATTAGAGGCAATAAGAGGCGATTTTGCGAGGCCAACTATACATGCTCGTAATTTGTTTCATACAAGTATAGCTATGTATGATGCATGGGCTATTTATAGTGATCAAGCATTACCATATTTAATTGGTAATACAGTAAAAGGTTTTTCAAGTCAACTAAACCAATTTCAACCAGAAGAAGACATAGAAACATCTAGAAAAAAAGCAATTAGTTATGCTTGTTATAGATTATTATCACATAGGTTCAAAAATTCACCAAGTGCAACAGCTATTCAAGAAAAACTTGTTTTTTTAATGAATGAATTGAATTATGATATTAATTTTACAGATGTTAATTATCAAAATGGAAATGCAGCAGCATTAGGTAACTTTATTGCAGAAACTATCATTAATTATGGCTTGCAAGATGGTTCTAGAGAATTACAAAATTATAATAATGAATATTATACTCCAATAAATAGTCCATTATCTCCAATAGTTTCAGGAAATCCTAGTATAACTGATCCTAACAGATGGCAATCTTTAAGTTTAAATACTTTTATAGATCAAAGTGGTAATTTAATTACAGGGGCTACAATTGATTTTTTAAGTCCAGAATGGGGTAATGTACTCACATTTGCAATGACAGATAATGATAAAAGTACCTATACTAGAGATGGTCATAATTACCATGTTTATCATGATCCACTTTCTCCACCATTTATAAATGCTTCAGAACAATCATTAAAAGATGCTTATAAAAAAGGGTTTGCACAAGTTTCTATATGGAGTAGTCATTTAGATGCTTCAGATGGTGTGGTTTGGGATATTTCACCAAAATCAATGGGTAATATTTCTATAAATGATATGCCAACTAATTTTTCAGATTATAATAACTTTTACAATTTAAAAGATGGTGGAGATATTGGAAAAGGATACTCATTAAATCCTAAAACGAATACTCCATATGAATCTCAAATGGTAAAAAGAGGAGATTATACAAGAGTATTAGCAGAGTTTTGGGCAGATGGCCCAGATTCAGAAACACCTCCAGGTCATTGGTTTACAATTTTAAATTATGTAAATGATCATGATTTATTAGTTAAAAAGCTAGAAGGAAAAAACGAGGTATTAGGTCATTTAGAATGGGATGTAAAATCGTATTTTCTTTTAGGTGGTGCCATGCATGATGCTGCTATTTCTGCTTGGAGTATAAAAGGTTGGTATGATTACATAAGACCTATTTCAGCAATTCGTTATATGGCAGATTTGGGGCAAAGCTCAGACAGTTCATTGCCTAATTATCATCCAGATGGAATTCTTTTAGAACCAGGATTTATTGAATTAGTAACTGCAGAAGATCCTTTAGCTTTTAGAAAACCTGAAAATATTGGAAAAATTAAATTATATACATGGCAAGGTCATGATTTTATTAATAATACAGAAACTGATGAAGCTGGAGTAGATTGGATTCTTGCAGAAAATTGGTGGCCATACCAAAGGCCTAGTTTTGTAACACCTCCTTTTGCTGGTTATGTTTCTGGTCATTCAACTTTTTCTAGAGCAGCAGCAGAAGTTTTAACACTCTTAACAGGAGACGCTTTTTTTCCTGGAGGATTAGGTGAATTCGTAGCAAAAAAGAATGAGTTTTTAGTTTTCGAAGAAGGCCCTTCAGAAGACATAATTTTACAATGGGCAACCTATAGAGATGCCTCAGATCAATGCAGTTTGTCTAGAATTTGGGGTGGTATTCATCCTCCTGCAGATGATATTCCAGGACGATTAATTGGAGAAAAAGTTGGTAAAAATGCTTTTAGTTTTGGTGTGCCTTATTTTAGTAAAAAAACACTTTCTACAAATGATTACTTCAATCAAAGTAGTAGTATTTTGTACCCTAACCCAGTTTCAAATTCTAAAGAGATTAAAGTTTTAAATACTAATGCTGATGATTTTTTCTATTTAACAGATATTAATGGAAGAAAATTTTCTATTCATTATCAAACTGAAGCAAATACTACTAAAATTAATTTGGGAGATATAGCAGTAGGTGTTTATATTTTAGTAAAAAACAATAAAGAAAGATTTAAGTTAATTGTAAATTAAACCTAGTAATTTAATTGGTTTAAAGATTTAATTTTAAAATCTACTTCTTCATTTTTGTGTGAATTAAAGAAGATTATTTTTTCTTGATTCGGAATTAAATCAAAATAATTGTCTGAAAAATATCCTTCTTGTTTTGAAAAAAGAAATACATCTTTTTGCAAAACATCACTTTTTAAAATAATTTGAATTCCCTCTTTAGTTTTTTTAATTTTTTGTTGAATTTCTCCTTTTGGAAGTGCTAAGTTTTTTGGTTTGTCAAAAAAGTAAGTTGATTTCGATTTACCAAATTCAATTAAATATACATAACCCGCTTTATAAATATCTACTTGAGGAATGTGATATATTTTTTCACTTGAATTTGGTTGTATTGTAATAACTTTAGAATTAGACCAAATTTCTTTCCCATAAAAATCTATAATTTTTAATTGTAAAGTATCATTAAGCTCTTTAAATGAATCATTTATAATATAGGTGTCATAATCATATTTAGAAGCAACAGTAGAAATTAATACATTTTCATAAGCTTTTTTTGCTTTGTAGTGTAGTGCTTTCCAATTACCAAAATAATCTATTGAAGACCAAGAAATCGCTGGCCAACAATCATTGAGCTGCCAGAATAAAGTACCCATGTTATATGGTTTTGCTCTTCTTTGAGCTTCTATACCCATTACTATTCCTTTAGCTTGTAATAACTGACTTACATACACATAATCTTCATCATTAGCTGGAATTTTATAATCACGAGCCATGTATTCATCAATTAATTGAAAACCTCTAGTATGTTTTTGATGTGATTTTATAGCAACATTTTGTAGAATAATACTATCTTTTTGATTGATGTAGTTTATAACCTCATAACTTGGAAAAGACTGAAAACCAAATTCACTCATAAATCTTGGAACATTATTTTGTAAATGTTCAAAAGGATAAGCATCATGCCAAATCCACCAATCATGTGCATCTCCTTCTGTTTTATATTTTGGATTTCCTCGTCCGTATTTAGGAGAAGTTTCCCAATAGTTCGTTGTTGAATTTTGGTGAACAATATTGGGTAGAATTGAATCAAAAACTGCTAAATAATCACTCCAAATTTCTTCTTTCTCTGTTGATGTTCTATTGGCTTGCCAACCCCAACGTTTCCAACCTTCAGAATTTTCGTTATTTCCACACCATAAAGCAATTGAAGCATGATTTCGTAAACGTTTTACTTGCTGTTCTGCCTCTTCTTTTACGTTCGCTAAAAATTCGCTATCTCCAGGATACATAGCACAAGCAAACATAAAATCTTGCCAAACTAAAATCCCTTTTTTATCACATAAATCATAAAAAATATCATTTTCATAAATACCTCCTCCCCAAACTCGTAACATGTTCATATTTGCATCAACAGCATCAGATATTAATTTTATATAATGTTGATTTGTGACGTTATTTTGAAAACTATTTTGAGGAATATAATTGGCACCTTTTATATAAATAGGTTTTCCATTCAATTTAAAATAAAATGATTCTCCAATACTATCTTTTTCGTTAATGAGTTTTATATCTCGAATGCCATATTTAGAAGAAATGCTATCCAAAATGACATCATTTTTTTTAACAACTACTTTTATATCATATAAATAGGGTTCTCCTAAATTATGTGTCCACCATATTTTTGGGTTTTTGATAATAATAGGGATTTCTGGTTTTTCAGGATGCACTGGTTGTAATACATCATTTACATAAACATAGTATTTTACAAAACCAATATTAGACACCTTATCTTCTATGTAAACAGATATGTTGGCTAATGAATCTGTAATAGAATTTTTTTTGATATAGATGTTCTCAATTTTATAATTATCCCAAGCATCAATAGAAACATCTTTCCAAATACCAATTCCATTTAGTTTGGGTCCCCAATCCCAACCATATTGAAATTGTGCTTTTCTTGTATAAACTCTTTTACCTTCAGGTAATTTGTAAGGGTTTTTCTGCTCTTTTTTTGTTTCTATTTCATCAAAATTTTTGAAGATTACTTTGAGTTCATTTTCAGGTTTTACATTTTTTTTGATGTTAAAAGACCATGTTCTAAAAGCGTTATTAGTACTACCTAATAATGAATCATTTATATAAATTGAAGCATACGTATCTAATCCATCAAATTTGAGTTCAATATTTTTTTTGTTCAATATTTCTTCTGTAAGTGTAAATGATGTTTTGTATTCCCAATCTTTTTTAGACACCCATTGCACACTATCTTCATTTGTTTTTATAAATGGATTTTTAATTATTTTATGAGACAATAAATCTGTAAAAACATTTCCTGGAATAGAAGCTTTTTGCCATTTTAAGGTATCTACTCCTTTAAAATACCAGTTTTTATTTAAAGAAATTTTTATAGGTAGATCAGTTTTAGGTTGACAATTAAAAAAAATAAGAGCTAATAAAATGAATAATAAATTACGCATTTTTAATTTGATTTAAGATTTCTTTTATTGTTCTAATATCTGATATTGTTTGATTTGTACCATCAAAAAAGACAGTATTCTTTTTTAAATTTTTTGACGCTGATGTATGAATTTCGGTAAAACCAGCTTGTTTAAATAAGCCAATATTTTCGTTGTTAATTCCACTGCCAGGAAGTATTATTAATTTGTCTTTAGCTATGTCTTTGAGTTGTTTTAGTAAACCTAATCCATCTAAAGCTTTATTTTTTTGACCAGAAGTTAAAATTCTGTCAACACCTAAATTCATTAAAGTTTCTAAAGATTTTAAAGGATCTATAACACAATCAAAAGCTCTATGAAATGTAAATGATAATGGTTTAGAAAGTGCTATTAACTCTTGTGTTTTTTTTTCATCTATAGAATTATCAGCATTTAAAACTCCAGAAACTATACCTTGAAAACCAAGTTTTTTGCAAAGTTCAATGTTAGCTTTCATTTGTAGAAACTCTTCATCAGTATAATAAAAATCACCACTTCTAGGTCTTATTAAGACATGAACAGGAATTGTTACTTGTTCAACAACTTGTAGTAATAGACCATAAGAAGGTGTAAGTCCGCCAACAGATAATTCCGAACACAATTCAATTCTGTCAGCACCAGCATTTTGAGCATTTATTGCAGATTGATATGAATTTGCACAGATTTCTAAAAGCATATTATTCCACAATTATTTCATCAATAAATGTCCAAGCTTTAAAACCAGCACCTTGTCTACCTTCTGGAATTATCCCATAATTAGGAATTCTTATTGATAGATTTTTTATATTTTTTTCATCAAAAGATTCTTTAAAATTCACTAATAATTCGCCATAGTTTTCAACAGGAAATTTTATTTCTTCTTTATTATTAAAACTAATGTATAAAGATTCTGGTGCGTAAATCCATTGACCATTTCCATTATGGAATCTTGTAGTTATTGTTTTAATATTTTCTGGTTTGTTAAAATCAATTGTAATTAAAATATCTTCACCAGAAAAACCAAGCCATTCTTTATCTCCAAATCTTTTGTTATTTCCAGATATACCATTAATTAATGCTTCTTTTCCACCTGAATTATAACTTTTGTGTGGAGCAACATTTATTGTAATTTTTGAACCAACAGCTTTATGTAAGTTGATGTTCTGTGTAAAGGTTTGCCCTAATTTTTGTTTATTTTTATCAAATACACCTGCTTTTATGGTTGTTGTATTTGTTATTAGTATTGGCTCTTTATACTCAATGTTCATATTTTCATCAGATAAAGAATAGTAAATTTTTTGATCAGTAATATTAGATAATTCGTAAAGAATTTTATTATTCTTATTTACTAGATTACCTTTTAAATCATAAATATGATTAGCGTATTTTACATCTTTTGCATCTAAATATTTGAAGAAATATGTAAGTCTGTCTATAAAATCTTTATAATTTTTGTTTTCTTTTTTTGACCAAACTACCTCACTTAAAGCTACAGCTCTAGGAAAAGCCATGTATTCTACTTTTTCTGGTGTTGTTATATACTCTGTCCAAACATTTCCTTGAGCTCCTAAAACATATTTTGCTTCTTTTTTACTTAATTCTTTTGGTATTGGTTCAAAACTATACACTTTTTCAAGAGGAAGAAAACCTCCAATAGCTAAAGGTTCGTTTTCGTTATCAGACTGATAATGATCAAAATAGCAATGAGAACCTGGAGTTAAAATGACATCATGTTTTTGTTTGGCAGCCTCTACAGCACCATTAGTACCTCTCCAAGACATTACAGTTGCATTAGGTGCTAAACCACCTTCTAGAATTTCATCCCAACCTATAATTTTTTTTCCTTTAGAGTTAATATATTTTTCCATTCGAGTAATAAAATAACTCTGTAATTCGTGTTCGTCTTTTAACCCCTCTTTTTTGATTAAGTTTTGACAATGACCACAGTTTTTCCATCTTGTTTTTGGAGCTTCATCTCCTCCAATATGAATGTATTTACCTGGAAATAATTCAACAACTTCATCGATTACATTTTCTAAAAATTGAAATGTGGTTTCTTTTGGGCAATATACTTCATCAAAAACTCCCCATTTTGTAGCTACTTTTACTTGTTTTCCTGTACAACCCAATTCTGGATAAGCAGCAATTGCTGCTTGCGAATGACCTGGCATTTCAATTTCTGGAATAACTGAAATTTGTCTATCGCTCGCATATTTTACAATGTCTTTTATTTCTTCTTGAGTGTAGTATCCGCCATATTTTTTTCCATCAAATTGATGTGGGATATCTGAATAATGTCCGATTAAAGTTTCATCTCTAAAAGCTGCTATTTCTTGTAATTTTGGATATTTTTTAATTTCAATTCTCCAACCTTGATCTTCTGTTAAATGCCAATGAAAGGTATTCATTTTTAACATGGCCATTAAGTCAAGATATTTTTTAATAAAATTAACAGAGAAAAAATGACGAGATACATCTAAATGCATACCTCTGTATGAAAATCTTGGGGCATCTTTAATAGCGACACAGGGTATAGCAATAGAGGTCTTATTTGTCTCAAAAGGCATTAATTGTAATAGACTTTGTACACCATAAAATGCGCCTTTTTTCGTTTTAGCACTTATGATAATAAAATTTTCAGTGATATCTAATTCGTAAGATTCTTCATTAATTAATTCTTCATCTTTCTCAAAAATTATATGACCTCCATTGTCTTTTGGCAGATTAATTTCAAATTTCTCTAATACATAATTCTTAAAATATTCAGAAACTTCTTTAAATTCTTCATCTACTGATATAATAGAATTTTCATTTAAAATAAAAGTTCCTTCATTAATTTTTAAATGATTAGGCTTAGGAATTATTTTAACTGCAACTGGTTTACTAGTGTTTGAAGTACACCCTAAAAAAAATGTAATTAATAGTAATTTAAAATAAAGTTGAATTTTCATTTTAGTATATTGTGAGCATAAATGTAACATCTATTTTAATGAAATTTAAATTTATCCTTTATTTTATTACAATATCTTTAATTATTTCCTGCAATTCACGTTCTAAAATTTTACCAGCTCAAAAAGATCAAGCATTAATTTCTTACGTAAATCCTTTTATAGGTACAGGTGGTCATGGACATACGTATCCAGGAGCAACAATGCCTTTTGGTATGATGCAATTAAGTCCAGATACACGTTTAGATGGTTGGGATGGATGTTCTGGATATCATTATTCAGATGATGAAATTTATGGATTTTCTCACACACATTTAAGTGGAACAGGAGTATCTGATTATGGAGATATTTTATTAATGCCAACAACTAAAGCCATTTTTAATAATGGAGCTGATGGAAAAGAAGGCTATAAATCTAAATTTTCTCACGATAAAGAAATAGCTGAACCTGGTTATTATAAAGTTCATTTAGACGATACTAATATTGATGTAGAGTTAACAGTTTCTAAACGAAGTGGTATTCATAAATATTCTTTTAATGAAACACAACTAGATTATATCATTTTAGATTTAGAACATAGAGATCAATTATTAGCTCATCAAATAGAGCAAGTTTCACCAACTGTTATTCAAGGCTTTAGACACTCTAAAGCTTGGGCAACTAATCAGAAACTGTTTTTTTATATAGAGCTTTCTCATGAGGTATTGTTACAATATCCAGCCTCAAAAAATCCTACAAAAACAGCTATGTCTATTCATAATCCTAAGAATGAGTCTGTTTATGTAAAAATAGGAATTTCTGCTGTTGATATTGAAGGAGCAAAGAAAAACTTATATGAAGAAATTGGAGATAAAACTTTTGATGAAGTAAAAAAAGCAGCACAAGAAACTTGGGAAAATCAATTAGAGAAAATTGTAATAGAAGATAAAAATGAAGACAATAAAGTCAATTTTTATACTGCTATGTATCATGCTATGATTGCTCCAAACTTGTATCAAGATATAGATGGAAGATATAGAGGAATGGATTTAGAAATTCATAAAACGAATGATTTTGACTATTATACTGTTTTTTCACTTTGGGATACCTATAGAGCTGCACATCCTTTGTATACAATTATAGAACAAGATAGAACCAATGATTTTATCAATACTTTTTTAGCAAAATATGATGAAGGTGGTATCATGCCTATTTGGGATTTATCTGCTTGTTATACAGGTTGTATGATTGGATATCATGCTGTACCAGTAATTGCTGATGCCTATTTAAAAGGAATTAAAAATTACGATACAGAAAAAGCTTTGCAAGCAATGATACATTCTGCAACAAGAGATAAATTAGGTTTAGAAAGTTATAAAAATTATGGATTTATTCCTGTTGAAAAGGAATCTGAATCTGTTTCTAAAACTTTAGAATATGCATATGATGATTGGACTATTGCACAAATGGCAAAAGCCATGGATAAGAAAGAAGTTTATAAAACCTATTCAGAAAGAGCCCAATATTACAAGAATGTGTTTGACCCATCATCACAATTTATGAGAGGACGTTTTAGAAATACTTGGTTTGCACCTTTTGATCCATATGAAGTGAATTTTAATTATACTGAAGCCAATTCTTGGCAATACAGTTTTTATGTACCACAAGATATTTCTGGTTTTATGGATTTATTAGGAGGTAAAAAAGCGTTAGAAAATCAATTAGATAAATTGTTTATTGCAAAAAATGAAACTTCTGGAAGAAATCAAGCAGATATTACAGGTTTAATTGGGCAATATGCACATGGTAATGAACCTAGTCATCACATGGCTTATTTATATAATTTTGTGAATAAACCTTATAAAACTCAAGAAAAAGTACATCAAATACTAACTGAATTGTATACCAATTATCCAGATGGAATTTCTGGAAATGAAGATTGTGGACAAATGAGTGCTTGGTATATTTTTTCTTCTTTAGGGTTTTATCCTGTAACTCCTGCTAATAATCAATATATTATTGGTAGTCCATTATTTAATAAAGCAACTATTAATTTAGAAAACGGTAAAACGTTTACTGTAGAAATGGTTTACAAATCAGAAGAAAATATTTACATAAAATCAGCCAAATTAAATGGTAAAAATTATGAGTATTCCTACATCAATCATAATGATATTATAAATGGAGGAACACTTGTTTTTGAGATGACTAACAAGCCTTCAAATTGGGGTACTAAAGATGAGTTTATTCCTTCAACTTCCATAAAAGATCACAAAATAGTTCCTGCACCTTTTATTGCAAAAGGAGACATTGCTTTTAAAGAAAGTACAGAAGTTGAACTGAAATCTGTAGATGCAGCAGCAAACATTTATTTTTCTTTGGGTGATGAATACAAGAAATATAGCAATCCTATTATAATTTCAGAAAAAGCTACTTTACAAGTCTATGCTGAAAAAAATGGGGTGAAAAGCGCTGTTATTACTACAGATTTTTATAAGATAAACCCTAATGTTACCATAAAATTAGAGACCAAATATGCCAATCAATACAATGCAGGTGGAAATAATGCCTTAATTGATGGAATAACAGGTACAGAAGATTTTAGAACAGGTACTTGGCAAGGATATTGGAATGAAGATGTAATAGCAACTGTAGATTTGGGAAGTATACAGGAAATTAAAGAAGTATCAATTAATTTTTTAAGAGATCAACGTAGTTGGATATTTTTACCTACCCAAGTTGATATTTATCATTCTAAAGATGGAAAATCATTTACAAAAATTAAAAATTGGAAAGCTCCTAAACCTTTTAATACAGATGAAGTTGAATTGACAACAGTTTCCATAAATAATAATCTAACAACAAGATATATAAAAGTAGTTGCTAAAAAATTAGGTGAACTTCCAAAATGGCATTTGGGTTATCCTCATGATGGAAGAAGCTGGATTTTTATTGATGAAATACAAATAAAATAAGAAAAATGAAAAGAAGAAATTTTATAAAAAAAGCGTCAGTAACTGGTTTAGGATTGGTAGCTGCATCATCATTATTAAGTTGTAAAGAAGACAAAGAAAAAACTGTGCCAGCCTTAACTAAATCAGCTATAAAACCTTTAGTGATTGCAACTTGGAAAACAGACTTAGCAGTTGAAACTGCAGCTAAAGTTTTAGAAGATGGAGGTAATGCTTTAGATGCTGTAGAACAAGGTTGTAGAATAGAAGAAGCTAATGAAAAAGGACAATCTGTAGGTAAAGGAGGATTACCTGATAGAGATGGAGATGTGACTTTAGATGCTTGTATTATGGATTCAAAAGGAAATTATGGAGCTGTTTTAGGCGTAAAAGAAATTAAACATGTAATTTCTGTAGCTAGAAAAGTAATGGAAGATACACCTCATGTGATGTTAGTAGGGGAAGGAGCTAAGAAATTCGCCATTTCAAAAGGATTTGAACCAGAAAATTTATTAACAGAAGCTTCTAAAAAAGCATGGGAAAAATGGAAAGAAAAGTCAGAATACAAACCGATTATTAATATAGAAAACCATGATACTATAGGTATGTTAGCGATTGACAAAAATGGAGATATTTCTGGTGCTTGTACCACAAGTGGATTGGCTTATAAAATGGCTGGTAGAGTAGGAGACTCACCTATAATTGGTGGTGGCTTGTTTGTAGATAATGAAGTTGGTGGTGCCTCTGCAACAGGTTTAGGTGAAGAAGTTTTAAAAACAGTTGGTAGTTTTTTAATTGTAGAATTAATGCGTCAAGGTAAATCTCCTCAAGAAGCTTGTGAAGAAGCTATTGGAAGAATTGTAAATAAGCCAGGTAAAAATTTTAAAGATTTTCAAGTTGGCTATATTGCAGTAAATAAACAAGGAGAAACAGGTGCTTATTCTATTCATGAATGGTTTAGTTATAACATTTATAAAAACAAAGAAAACAAAAATATAAAATCAGATTTTTATAATAAAGCTTAAAAATGACAACATCAACAACCAATAAATCTTTTAAAAGTGCTTTTATCTTTCTAACGACCCTATTTTTCCTTTGGGGATTTATCACAGTATTAGTAGATAGTTTAGTGCCAAGATTAAAAGATGTTTTTGAAATGTCTTATGCAAAAACAGTATTGGTACAGTTTGCATTTTTCACAGCATTTTTTGTTTTTTCTTTACCTGCAGGATTTATATTATCTAAAATTGGTTATAAAAAAGGAATTGTCTTTGGGTTGTTAACTATGGCTTTAGGTTGTATTTTATTTTATCCTGCTGCAGAATACAGAAATTTTTCTATTTTTTTAGTGGGTTATTTTACTTTAGCTGGAGGTATTACTGTTTTACAGGTTGCAGCTAATCCTTATGTGGCATTACTTGGTTCAGAAGAAGGAGCAAGTAGTCGTTTAAATTTATCACAAGCATTTAATTCGTTAGGAACAACAATTGCACCAGTAGTGGGTGCGTTATTTTTATTGAGTGATACTGTAAAATCATCAACAGAAATAGAATTACTAACAGAAACTGAAAAAAACAATTATTATATAGCTGAAGCTGCTACAGTTCAAACTCCTTTTTTATTTATTTCAATTTTTATTGTAATTCTAGCGTTAGTGTTTTTATTTATTCAACTTCCTAAAGTGATGCAAGAATCTCCTAAAGGTGGTTATTTATCTTTATTGAAAAACAAATTAATGCTTTTAGGTGCTTTAGGTATTTTTGTTTATGTAGGTGCAGAAGTAGCTATAGGAAGTTTTTTAGTTAACTATTTTGTAGATGCTAACTTAGCTGGCATTGTTGCAGATAATGAAGTTATGATGCAAATTGCCAATACTATAGCAAGTACATTTAATAAAACCTTTTCAAATGCAGATCCAAAATCTTTACTAGGAATTTTTGTAATATTTTATTGGGGAGGAGCAATGATAGGTCGTTTTATTGGAGCCTATTTAACTAAGATAATGGCTCCAGGTAAAGTGCTAAGTATCTTTGCTTTTTTAGCTATTACAATGATTTTTATATCTATAAATACTTCTGGATTATTGTCTATGTGGACAATTTTAGCAGTTGGTTTATTTAACTCTATTATGTTCCCAACAATATTTACATTAAGTTTAGAAGGATTAGGAGATTTAAAAGCTCAAGCTTCTGGTTTACTATGTATGGCTATAGTAGGTGGTGCAATTGTACCATTTGTTTTCGGAAGCTTAATAGATGAATTTGGTTTTAAAGTTGCCTTTTTACTAACAATAGTCTGTTATGGATATATTCTATTTTATGGTCGTTTTAAAAGTAAAGCTAAACTTAATAAAAGCTAAGACTTATCTTTCATTTCAATTATAGAGTTACTGTTGTCAAATAAATTGATGTAATCTTCAATTTTAAATATTTTACTATTAAACCTAGAAGTTCTATTTCTACCATCTTTTTGTCTTACAATACTTCTAGCAAAACGTCTAATTTCACTTTTAGTAGTTAAAATTAATCCAGGTACAGGTGCACTTTTACCTTCTTCATCTTTGGCAACCATAGTAAAATAAGAGGAATTACAATGTTTAGTTTTACCTGTTCTAATATTTTCAGAAATCACTCGTAAACCAACTACCATAGATGTTGTGCCTGTATAATTTATAGAAGCTTTTAAAGTTACTAATTCACCTACTTCTATAGGATTTAAGAAATCGACTTTATTTACAGAAGCAGTAACACAATAATTTCCAGAATGTTTAGAAGCACAAGCAAAAGCAATTTGATCCATCAAATTTAAAATATGACCACCGTGAATTTTACCACTAAAATTAGAATGTGAGGGTAACATTAACTCTGTGATACTAATTTGAGAATCACTTACTTTTTTGTATTGCTTTTCATCTGATTTCATAGTATAAAATTACAATAATAATTTTCTTAAGTGTATTGTTTGCCTTAAAATCAAATAAAATTCAAGAGATTTTTTTCACTTTTCAACTTGTTTTTTTCCTCTTCAACATTTTTTCTTTGTTTTAAGTTGCAGATAATGTTTAATTTACATCAGATTTAAAGAATTAATTCATTATTTTTAGCAATGTTGTTAATTTCTTTGAAATTAATGCAATAAAATTACGACGAAACAAAAAATTATTAAATTCAACTAACATGAAAAAAAACTACATTTTTAAATTTATTTTACTTTTAATTCCTGTTTCAGCATTTACACTTTTATCTTTTTCGAGTGGTAATCCAAATGCACTTTCAGGTTCACCTGGAGACAGTGGAAATAATTGTACACAATGTCATTCAGGAACTGCTAATAATAGTAATATTACAATAACTACTAATATTCCTTTTACAGGTTATGAGTTTAATACTGAATATGATATTACTATAACAAATTCTGGAGGAGGTACAAGAAATGGTTTTCAAGTAACTGCAGAAAAAGATAATGATAATTCTAAAGTAGGAACTTTTATTTCAACTAGCTCTGATACACAACCTGCTGCAAACGACACAAGAATTATTCATACTTCTTCTGGAAATGGACAAAATTCTTGGTCATTTAAATGGAGGTCTCCTGCATCTGAACAAGGTAAAATTACTTTTTATGGATCATCTGTATCTGGTAATGGAAATTTTGGATCTTCTGGAGATCAAGTATTTTTAGGAAAATCAGAATCTTCACCATCATTAAGTACTAAAAGTTTTAATGCTTTAGCTTTTGATTTGTATCCAAATCCTGCATCAAATAATTTAAATATAGATTTACCTAATGGAGCAGTTAGTGCCAAAGTAGAATTCTACGATTATGTAGGTAAATTAGCATTAAGAGGTGAAATATCACCTAATAATAACAATATAAATGTAAGTGATTTATCATCTGGTATGTATATTTTAAAGGTAATTACAGACAATAAAATAGGTAGTAAAAAATTTATAAAGCAATAGTAAGTTTGGTTGATTGATTAAAAACCGGTTGTATTTTTTGCAATCGGTTTTTTTAATGCCTTAATTAAAGTAAATTTGTATAGCTCAAAAGAAAAACAAAATGAATTATATTTTATTTGATGGTGATGTTAGAAATGCTTTATTGCCTTTTACTTATACAAAACCTGTAGCAGATTTAAGAATAGGTATATTAACTATTAGAGAAAAATGGGAAAAATACTTAGGATTAACCACAACAACAATAACAGAAGATTACCTTGAAGAAAAATATCCAATGGTAGAAATGCCAGAGAATATTATGATTAATGCTTCTTTTTGTCCAAATGACGGTTTGGTAGAAATGGTTAAGAATTTATCTGAAAAAGAAGCTATTTTTAAAGGAGAAGATGTAATTGCTTTTTATACGACTGATACTCAAGAAGAAGTTAATTTTGAAGATTATAAGCAAGTAGAGTTTACAGAAGATGTATTACAAATTAAAAATACTTGGGATATATTTTCTTTAAATGATAAAGCCATTGAGCAAGATTTTAATTTGATTACTAAAAATAGAAAATCTCAACCTATTCCTGCAGGTGTTAATACTGTAAATCAAGAAAATATATTTTTAGAAGAAGGTGCAAAACTTACCTTTTGTACTTTAAATGCTTCTACTGGGCCCATTTATATTGGTAAAGATGCAGAAATAATGGAAGGCTGTATTGTAAGAGGTGCTTTAGCAATGTGTGATAATTCAGTACTAAAATTAGGAGCTAAAATTTACGGAGCTACAACTATAGGACCACATAGTAAAGTTGGAGGTGAAGTTAATAATTCGGTTTTAATGGGGTATTCAAACAAAGGGCATGATGGTTTTTTAGGAAATTCAGTTTTAGGTGAATGGTGTAATTTAGGTGCAGATACTAATAATTCTAACTTAAAAAATAATTATGCAGAAGTAAGATTATGGGATTATAATACTGGGAGATTTGCTAAGACTGGATTACAATTCTGTGGTTTAATGATGGGAGATCATTCTAAATGTGGTATCAATACAATGTTTAATACTGGTACTGTTGTAGGAGTTTCAGCAAATATTTTTGGAAGTGGATTTCCAAGAAACTTTATACCTTCTTTTAGTTGGGGTGGAGCAAGTGGATTTACAGAATACAAAACCAATAAAGTTTTTGAAGTTGCTAATGAGGTAATGAAAAGAAGAAAAATTAGTTTTGATGATATAGAAAAACGAATTTTAGAAAATGTTTATGAATTAACAAAACAATATAGAAACTATTAATGTTAAATTAAAAATCCGAAAAATGAAATTCATCTTTCGGATTTTTTTTGGTTGATTGAAAATTATTTAGTTTCTGTCAATAATATCACCAGAACCTACAGATTTAGAATCTACATATTTAGGGTTTCCTTTGTAATAAATATTTCCAGAACCCACAACTTTAGCTTTAATTTTAGTGTTTACAGTAGTTCTAATACTACCAGAACCAGCTATGGTTGCATTTAAAGTTTCTGTTGTTAAATCATATGCTTTTATACTACCAGAACCAGCAATAGAACAATTAAGTTCGTTTGATTTTCCGTTTAATTTTATGTTTCCAGAACCTCCAATAGAACTCTTTACTTCATCAACATCTAAAGCTAGAGTAATGTTTCCTGAACCTCCTAAAGAAACCTTTAAATCATCTGATTTTAATACACCTTCATTGGTAATATTACCAGAACCACCTAATGATACTTTATCTAATTCTGAATAGGTTACAGTAACAGTTAATTTTCTTGTAGTACTTATATTTGTGTTTTTCTTGTATTTAATTTCTAAAGTATTTCCTTTAACTTCTGTTTCTATATATGGTATTATATTTTCTTCGCCTTCAATTGTAATATTACCTTCTTTACCTTTAACAAGTTTTACATCAAAAGAACCTCCAACACCAATGCCATCGTAATCAGATGTTGTTCTTTTTACAGTTACAATATTTCCATTTCCTTTAATTCTCTTACCATTTCCCCACCACTGAGCGTTAACAGTTGTACTTATAAAAAGCACAAAAAGTCCAAATGTAATTTTTTTAATCATTTTGTTTATTTTAAGTTTTTAATTGATTTCTCTTATTGATACGCCTCCATATTGAGACCTAATTTTTATTTTTGAATTGGTATTACCCCTGCCAAATTTACCTTCATAATATCTTTTGGTAGATTTTGATATTTTCTTGTAAAATTCCATTTTATCTTCATCTGCTTTAAAAGAGGCATATTGTAAATCTAATTCAAATTCAAAAACAGCGTCAGAATCAACATCAATTCTAATCCCTGCATATTGTCCAGAAATATCTACCATTTCAAATCCTTTAGCTAATCTTTTAACAGAAACAGCACCATAATCTGTATCTATTTCTAAGTTTTTTCTAATAGTACCAAAACGCATTCCTGTATAATCTGAATTTACACTAACATTTACAGCATCACCAACAGTAATAGCTCCATAATCAGTATTAAAATTAACAGATGTTGTTTTATCTAATTTTACTGTAGAATAGTCTGCATTTACTTTTAAATTGTTAGTTTCTTCAATAGTTATTTTAGAGTAATCTATATTTACATTTCCACTTTTCATAAAACCAATAGTAGATGTAGAACAATAGTCTAAATTAATGCTATTATCATCTGCAGATAGTTCTCCAATAGAAATTTTACCATAGTCACAATTAATATTAGCAACCCCAGACAAATCATCTAAAAGTATACTACCATAATCATTATCAACATCTAATGAGTTGGTGTCAGGCATCTTAATTTCGTAGTTAATTTTGTAACTAACTCTACTGTTTCTTTTCCAGAAACTCCAACCTTTTTTTTCTTTTTCAAAAGTTGTTCTTGCTGAAACACTATTTGCATTGCTTTCAAATAAAATATCAATATTTTCAAAACGTTCTTCAACGTTATCTAAATCATCACCTTTAACTGTAATAGTTACTTCGATTTCTACTTTATTGCTATTCCAAGTAGTAATTTTTACATCACCATATTTATTGTTGATGTTTACTTTTCCGTTTTTAGTAATAGTAAATTCCTTATTAACTTTTCTGCTTTTTTCATGTCTTTTTTTAAGATCATTTGCATTAGCTATTACTGGTATTAAAAAAAGTATGACAATTATTTTATATAAAGATTTCATCATTTAAAATTTGAGGGTTTTTAATTTGTTGTATTTGATCTAAAACATTTTGTAAAATTTCTAAACGTTTTTGATAATTTTTAATCATAGCACTTATTAATCTGGTTTGATTTCCATTTGTATTTAATTCTGCTAAGAAATAATTATAGTCTTCTTCTAAATCTTCTAATCGATTTAGAGCTTGTTCAATTATAGTTTCTGTATCTAGACTTCTATTTTTTTCTACTGTTTTTAACTCTTGATTTATTGCAGTCACAAAATAATTTTCTACTTCTTCCATTTTTGGAGAAATATCTGCCAAGTGTAATTGACTTTTTTGATGATTACTACCAAGCCAAAAACCAAGAACTAATACAATAGAAGCAGCAACAGAAAGCCATTTCCAAGAATGTTTTTGTTTTTGTTTGTCATTATTAAGTTTGCGCTCAAATCGTTCTAAATGTCCAGAATGAGGCTCTTGAAAATCGAAATCATTTTCAGAAAAATAATTATGTAATTTATTTTCCATATGCTTGCGCTTTTATGTTTTGTGCAAGTATTACTTGCTTTAATTTTTTCTTTGCTCTAGAAACTGTGGTTCTCACATTTTCGTTTGTATAATTTAAAATTTGTGCAATTTCTTCATAATCATAGCCTTCAATTAAATTTAAGGTTAATACAACTCTATAATTTTCTTTTAAACTTTGTAAGTTTAGCATTACACTTTTTGGGTGTAAACCAGTATAATCTATAGCTTCATCTTCTATTTCATTAGAAGGTATTACCTCCATTTTAACTTCTTCATACCTATTGTTTTTCTTTAATTGCGTTAAGCTTTTATTAATAACAATACGTTTTAACCATGCACCAAAAGTAACTTCACCTTTAAAACTATCAATTTTTGTAAAGGCAGTTAAAAATGCCTCTTGCATAATATCTTCTGCTTCATAACTATCTTTTAAAATTCTATGGGCAGCATTAAACATAGCTTTATAATAAGCTTTGTATAATTGTAACTGCGCATTTTTATCAGACGATTTGCAGCGTTTTATTAGGTTGGTTATATGTGGTTGATTAGCTTCCAATGAAACATTTCTATAGTAAAGACACTGTAGTTTTTAAGTTGTGACAGTTTTATTTTTATAAATGTAAATATTTTTAAATAGTAAATGTTTTCTTTGGCATAACAATTGACTTATTACAACAAATATCAATTTTGTATTTTTTTAAAAAATTGATTATCAATTATTTATAGTTAAAAAGAATGATGTTAAAATATTGTTTAATAATACTTAATGTCAGAATGACAGATATATAGCAAATGAGCAAATCAAAAATTATAAAGTTAGACAGTTTGTCTTTTCAAAGAATGATGAATGAAGATTCTGAGTTAATACCATTAATGACTCCAGAAGATGAAGAAATAATAAATAATGAAAGCGTTCCAGAGACTTTACCAATCCTTCCTTTAAAAAATACAGTTTTATTTCCTGGAGTAGTAATTCCTATTACTGCAGGTAGAGATAAATCTATCCAATTAATTAAAGATGCTAATAAAGGAGATAAAATTATTGGAGTTGTTGCACAACGTAATGAAGAAAAAGAAGAACCTACTTTAAAAGATATTTATACAACAGGTGTTGTAGCTCAAATATTAAGAGTTTTAAAAATGCCTGATGGAAATACAACAGTAATTATTCAAGGTAAAAAACGTTTTGAAATTGATGAGGTCATTCAAGAAAAACCTTATTTAAGAGCAACTGTTAAAGAAGCTAATGAAGATAGAGTAATTGAAGACAAAAAAGAATTCGAGGCTATTATTGACTCAATTAAAGAGCAAGCTTTAGAGGTAATAAAGGAAAATCCTATGTTACCAAGTGAAGCTTCTTTTGCTATAAAAAACATTCAATCAAATTCTTTTTTAGTCAATTTTATTGCTTCTAACATGGATTTGAGTGTAATGCACAAACAAGTTATTTTAGAAAAAGATAATTTACAAGAACGTGCTTTATTAACACTTAAAAACCTAAACAAAGAACTACAAAAGCTAAAGTTAAGAAACGATATACAGTCTAAAACTAGAGAAGATTTAGATCAACAACAAAGAGAGTATTATCTGCATCAACAACTTAAAACCATTCAAGAAGAATTAGGAGGTGTTTCTAATGACCAAGAATTAGAAGAAATGCGTACTAAAGCAAAATCTAAAAAATGGTCTAAAGAAGTAGCAGAAACTTTTGAGAAAGAAATTTCTCGATTAAAAAGAATGAATCCTCAAGCTGCTGAGTATGGTGTGCAAAGAAGTTATTTAGAGTTATTATTAGAATTACCTTGGGGAATTTACTCAGAAGATAAATTCGATTTAAAAAACGCTACTAAAGTTTTAGATAGAGACCATTTTGGATTAGAAAAAGTAAAAGAAAGAATCATAGAATATTTAGCTGTTTTAAAGTTAAAAGGTGATATGAAATCTCCAATTATCTGTTTATATGGACCTCCAGGTGTTGGTAAAACATCTTTAGGTAAATCTATAGCAGAATCTTTAGGACGTAAATATGTAAGAATGTCTTTAGGTGGTTTACGTGATGAAGCTGAAATAAGAGGACATAGAAAAACGTATATAGGTGCAATGCCTGGACGTTTAATTCAAAACTTAAAAAAGGCTGGTACTTCTAACCCTGTTTTTGTTTTGGATGAAATCGATAAGTTAGGACAAAGTCATCAAGGAGATCCATCTTCTGCTATGTTAGAAGTTTTAGATCCTGAGCAAAATGAAGCTTTTTACGATAATTATTTAGAGGTTGGTTATGATTTATCTAAAGTATTATTTATTGCTACAGCTAATAATTTAGGTCAGATTCCTTGGGCTTTACGTGATAGAATGGAAATTATAAATGTTACTGGGTATACTATTGAAGAAAAAGTAGAGATAGCTAAAAGACATTTATTACCAAAGCAATTAAAAGAACATGGCTTAAGTGCTAAGCATTTAAAACTTGGAAAAAAGCAAATAGAACAAGTTATAGAAGGTTATACTAGAGAATCTGGAGTTCGTGGTTTAGAAAAGCAAATTGCTAAATTAGTGCGTTTTGCTGCAAAATCGATTGCTTTAGAAGAAGAATATGATATTTCTCTTTCAACAGAAAAAGTAGAAGAAATTTTAGGTACACCAAGAAACAAAGATAAGTACGAAACTAATGATGTTGCTGGTGTTGTTACTGGTTTAGCATGGACTAGAGTAGGAGGTGATATTTTATTTATAGAATCTATTTTATCTAAGGGTAAAGGAAACCTTTCTATTACTGGTAACTTAGGTAATGTAATGAAAGAATCTGCTACTATTGCTGTAAAATACATTAAGTCTAATGCAGAAAGTTTTGGAATTAATCCAGAGGTTTTAGATAAATATGATGTGCATATTCATGTACCTGAAGGAGCAACTCCAAAAGATGGACCAAGTGCTGGTATAACTATGTTAACTTCTTTAGTGTCTTCTTATACGCAACGTAAAGTAAAAAGTAAATTAGCAATGACTGGCGAAATTACATTACGTGGAAAAGTATTACCTGTAGGTGGAATAAAAGAAAAAATATTGGCAGCTAAAAGAGCTAATATTAAGGAAATTATTTTATGTGAAGACAATAGAAAAGACATTTTAGAAATAAAAGAAAGTTATCTAAAAGGCTTAACATTCCATTATGTTTCAGATATGAAACAAGTTATAGATATTGCTCTAACTAAACAAAAAGCTAAAAATGCTAAAAAGTTAAATTAATAAATAA
This sequence comes from Polaribacter marinivivus, assembly GCF_042651285.1. Lineage (NCBI taxonomy): Bacteria > Pseudomonadati > Bacteroidota > Flavobacteriia > Flavobacteriales > Flavobacteriaceae > Polaribacter > Polaribacter marinivivus. The sequence goes on from NZ_JBHSCY010000002.1 coordinate 134,482, forward strand.
GCCTCTCAATTTCGAGAGGTTTTTTTATGAACCAGATATAGAAGATCCAAAAACTCCAACAGCCATTTCTATATAAAGTAAAAAAAGAGCTAACGCTACTAAAATAAATACGATTAATATTGCTTTGTTTTTATTCTTCATCTGGTTGACTTTGCCAAATTACATTTACAATTTTCCATTGATTATCTACTTTTGCTAAATGAAATAAATCAATACCCCAAACCGCAGTTAATTTAGCAGACGCTGTTTTAGAATTTACATCAAAAATTTCAATTTCTTTTGGTGAGTTTTCATCTGCTTGATCATAATCTGAATTCCATCTTGCAGCCAGACGAACTAATTGTTGATGAGTCATTTCTAAATTATCTCTATAAGCTTTTTCTTTTGGATTATACCAATACCCAATTTTACGTAATTTAGGATCTACACTTTTTATAATTCTTGTAGAATCTACTAAATATAAAGCCTCTACATAATCTAAAATGGCATTTTCTACTGCTTTAAAATCTTCTTTATTGTATTCTTTTTTACTAATTTCTTTTTCTTTTTTTTGAGTGATACATGAAGAAAATAGAAGAATAGAAAAGAGTAGTGTTAGAAAAAAATGATTACTAATTTTCATAATTGGTTGATTTTTAATTTCTTCTAAAGTTATAAAAGATTATTTAAAATCAATATTATGAAAAATTCTTTAACGTATAATTAAGATAAATACGTAAACTAAAAATCGATTATTTGTATAGTTTTTTTGAAGCTTCCCAATAAACATCCATTTCTGCTAAAGACATTTCTGAGAGTTGTTTACCTTCTTTTTTGGCTGCTTTTTCTAAATATTGAAATCTATTTATGAATTTTTTATTGGTTTTTTCTAAAGCATTTTCAGGATTTACACCAATAAATCTTGCGTAGTTAATCATAGAGAAAAGTACGTCTCCAAATTCTTTTTCAATATTCTCTTTATTTCCTTTTTTTATTTCTGTATTTAGTTCAGAAAGTTCTTCTTGTACTTTTTCCCAAACTTGTTCTGGTTGTTCCCAATCAAAACCAACACCAGCTACCTTATCTTGAATTCTGTTAGCTTTTACAACTGCAGGTAAACTTTTTGGGACACCTTCTAGAACAGATGTTTTACCTTCTTTCAATTTTAATTGCTCCCAATTACGTTTTACATCATCTTCATTATCAACCTTTACATCACCATAAATATGAGGATGTCTATCAATTAATTTATCACAAATACTGTTTGCAACATCAGCAATGTCAAAAGCATTTTTTTCGCTTCCTATTTTTGCGTAAAAGACGATGTGTAAAAGAACATCACCAAGTTCTTTTTTAATTTCTTGTAGATTGTTATCTAAGATAGCATCTGCAAGTTCGTAAGTTTCTTCTATGGTTAAATGACGAAGGCTTTCTAAAGTCTGTTTTTTGTCCCAGGGACATTTTTCACGTAAATCATCCATAATATCTAATAGACGATTTATTGCTTTTAACTGACTTTCTCTAGAATTCATCTAAGCCTTTACTTCATTTTCTTCAGTAGATTCTTCAATTTTAGAAAAATCTAAACCTGCATCAATAAGTAGGTTATACCACTGAATTACTTTCTTTATGTTAGATGTATAAACTCTTTCATCATCATAATTAGGTAAAACTTCAGCAAAATAAGCTTGTAATTTGTTACCACTTTCTTTATGTGAAATTGCTTTTTTACCTTCTGCTTTTTCAGATATAGCTTTAAAAACATTCAATAAAGGTAAATCTTCTTCATAAGTATAGATTGCTATATTTTCTAACAAGCTAACATTTTGTGTTGCATTAACTGCAACTCTTTTTTTATCAATTAAAGATTCTACAATAATTGCATTTTTAGACTGAGAAATCACCTGAAATAAACCTGGTTTTCCAGCAACTGAAATAATTTTACTAAACTCCATTTTTTATATTTTTTATGTCTTGTTTAAAGACTATTTACCTTTTTTTAAATTAGGAAAACGCATTCTATAGTCTGCTCTAATTTTTCCTTTTGATATATTATCTAACTTCTTTTTAATCAATCTTTTTTTAAGAGATGATAGCTTGTCTGTAAATAAAATTCCTTCTATATGATCATACTCATGTTGAAAAACTCTAGCAGCTAAGCCTTCTAAAGTTTCTGTGTGTGTATTAAAATCTTCATCTTGATATGTAAAAGTAACTTTTGGTTGACGATATACATCTTGACGAACATCAGGTATACTTAAACATCCTTCATTAAAAGCCCATTCTTCACCTTCTTCTTCTATAATTTCTGCATTAATAAAAACTCTATTAAAATCTTTTAAAGCAGCTCTATCTTCTTCACTTAAATCATCATCTTCTGCAAATGGTGATGCATCAATAACAAATAAACGTATGTCTTTACCAATTTGAGGTGCAGCCAAACCAACACCAGAGGCATTATACATAGTCTCTTTCATGTTAGCTATTAGCTCTTTTAAATTTGGGTAATCAGCATCTATTTCTTTGGCTACTTTTCTTAATACTGGATCCCCATAAGCTACAATAGGTAAAATCATTCTTTTAAATTTTGGTGGCAAAAATACAACATCAATTTAGTAATCACGAATTTTTAAAAAAGCTTTTACTAAAATTATTGACTATATAAGTAAGATTGTAAGATAATAGTTGCACTAATTTCGTCAATTAATCCTTTATCCTGCCTTTGTTTTTTCTTTAAACCTCCATCTATCATGGTTTGAAAAGCCATTTTAGAAGTAAATCTCTCATCAACTCTTTTTAAAGGAATTTGAGGAATTTCTTTTTGTAATTTTTTAATAAATGGAAGTATAAGTGCTTCACTTTCACTATCATTATTATTCATTTGTTTGGGTTTGCCAATAATAAAAAGCTCTACATTTTCTCTAGAAATATAATCTTTTAAAAATGAGATTAACAACTTAGTTTCAACAGTTGTTAAACCAGAAGCTATTATTTGAAGCTCATCTGTTATTGCAATTCCAGTTCTTTTTTTACCAAAATCTATGGCTAATATTCTACCCAAATTAATTTAATTTTTGGCAAAAATACAAAATTAAACAAGCATAAGAAATCTGTATAAAAAGTGTATATTCGCCTTGGTTTTTATTGATACAATTATATTTGTAGCTTTAAAATTATAATTATGGATAGCATTAAAAAAATTATAGAATCTGCTTGGGAAAATCGCGAATTGTTAAAAGAACAAAACACGATTGATACCATAAGACAAGTAGTAGATTTATTAGACAAAGGAGAATTAAGAGTTGCAGAACCTATAGAAAATGGTTGGCAAGTAAATGAATGGGTTAAAAAAGCGGTTGTGTTATATTTCCCAATTCAAAAAATGGAAACTTTAGAAGCTGGTATTTTTGAATACCATGATAAAATTCCTTTAAAAAGAAATTATGAAGAAAGAGGTATAAGAGTTGTACCAAATGCTGTTGCTAGACATGGTGCTTATATTTCTTCTGGTACTATTTTAATGCCAAGTTACGTTAATATTGGAGCCTATGTAGACGAAGGAACCATGGTAGATACATGGGCAACTGTGGGGTCTTGTGCGCAAATAGGTAAAAATGTACATTTATCTGGTGGAGTAGGAATTGGTGGAGTTTTAGAACCTTTACAGGCAGCACCTGTAATTATTGAAGATGGTGCTTTTATTGGCTCTAGATGCATAGTAGTAGAAGGAGTTAGAGTAGAAAAAGAAGCAGTTTTAGGAGCTAATGTTGTGTTAACAATGTCTACAAAAATTATTGATGTTACTGGAGATGAACCTAAAGAAATGAAAGGTATTGTTCCTGCAAGATCTGTAGTAATTCCTGGAAGCTATACTAAGAAATTTGCAGCAGGTGAATACCAAGTGCCTTGTGCATTAATAATTGGAAAAAGAAAAGAAAGTACAAACAAAAAAACTTCTTTAAACGATGCATTACGTGAGTATGATGTAGCTGTTTAATTTATATTAATGACAAAAATATCAGCAATAATTCCAACTTTAAATGAAGAAATTCATATTGAGGCAGCCATAAAATCTGTAGATTTTGCTGATGAAATCATTGTAATAGATTCTTTTAGTACAGATAAAACTTTAGAGTTAGCAGAAAAACATAATGTAAAAATCATCAAACGTAAGTTTGATGATTTTTCTTCTCAAAAAAACTTTGCAATTTCAAAAGCAAAACATCCTTGGATTTATGTTTTAGATGCTGATGAAAGAGTTACTCCTGAAGTTCAAAAAGAAATTTTAGAAGCTGTAAAAAGTCCAAAAGGCTGTGTTGGTTTTTATGTTAGGAGAAGATACTTCTTTGTTGGTAAACCAGTTAATTATTGTGGTTTTCAAAGGGATAAAGTTGTACGCTTATTTTTGAAGGAGCATTGTGCATATGTTGGTTTAGTTCATGAAAAAATAGTTACGAAAGGTGAATTAGGTTTTTTAAGGCACAAGATTAACCATTATGGTTTTAGAAATTACAATCATTACATTGATAAGATTCACTATTACTCTTCTTTAAAAGCAAAAGAACTTTACTCAAAAGGTAGAAAAGTCAATTATTTTCACTTGTTTATAAAACCCTTTTATAGATTTATTTTGCATTATATAATAAGATTAGGTTTTTTAGATGGTACTGGAGGTTTTATCTTATCTAAAGCTTTTGCCTATTCAGTTTATGTTAGGTATGTAAAATTATGGTTGTTGAATCAAGGTAAAAAGTAAATTAGTTTTTAGGAATTATAAAACAAATAATTTCTAAAACATCTTTGCGCTTTATAGGTTAATAAAGTTATTAGTTGCCAAAAAGGTCTGCCAATTTCTCGAAATATTTTTTTAATTTTTGGTATTCCTTTTTTCTGTAAAGTTGTTCCACCTAAAGCAGCATCATTACTTCGCACATAACTTTTATTAGTTGTTAAAACTCTTACTTTATGCTTATAAACATCTTGCTTTAGTACATCTATAGGTGCATAAAATGAGTTTAAGTTTTTACTTAATAATTGTGCAGCTTTTTTACCAATTATTTGAGCTGTAGTTTGTAAAGAAGGAGTTAAGAAAATAGATGTAAACCTATTTTCTTTTAATTTAATAAAACCATTTCTTCCAGAAATATCAATGAAATCAAATGTTGTAGATTCATTAAATATATTTTCTAAGTCATTTAAAAACGAAGGATTTATAAGAGCATCATCTTCTAAAATAATTGCATAATCTTCTTTTTGTTTTGCAACGAGTTGAAATAGTTCGAAATAGGTTTTTGTCAACCCAATTTCGCCATCATTTAAGTTAGGGTAGTGAGCTAAAATATTAAATTGTGACTTTGCTTTTTTTAAGAATAAAGCAGGTAGTTCTTTACCATAAACAGCTGGAAATCTCGTTAAAGGCTCGTTTAAATTATTAAATTGATTTTCCATAAAATCACGCCTAACTTTACTTTTGTCTAAATTTATATAGTAGAATTTGTAAGTACTCATAATTTAATCCAGTTATCACAAGCTACTTCATTCTCTTTTTCAATTAACCATTGTTTTGGAGAAATAACAACTTTATTTTTATGATCATTTAACCAAGCACCCCACCAAGAAAAACTACTATTTGCTGTTATATTAAATCTACAAAGACTCATTAAATACATGTCTTCATGAGGTATTGTTTTATGATTAATATAAATGGCATTTTTTAGTTTTAAATTATTTTTCACCCAAGCTATATCATCAGAAAAAACAAAAAAATAAATATTTTTATACTGACTTTCTAAAAATTTTATGGATTTTTCATAGTAATCTAAATCACAAATACCATGAACTTTACTTGCTTTTTCATTGGTAATAAAATCTCCTCTTCTTACATGTATTGAACATGAGTTTTTTTCTGCTTCAATACTTTTTTTATATTTATTTGTAGTTGAAGCAATTTCTTTCTTGAGAACAAACTGTTTTAATAAAATGTCTCTAATGGAATAAAAATATTTTTCTGTTTGGAAGTAGCCCTTAACATAAGCTTTCTTAGGAATATTTAAAAAATCTTCATTAAATAATAGACTTTTTTCTTTTGTAGATCTCCTAAAACCAACTCTTGTTAAAAAGTTAGAAAGACTAGTAGAAGTTTCTATATCTATATTAAATTTATCTAATTGATAGCCTCCATGTAATTTATATTTCTTAAACTTAGAAATATCTATTTTTACATTATAACCTTTCTTTTGTAAGGCTTTTGCGTAAGCATATTGAAACATTTGATTTCCCAAACCACCTACAATTCTTACAATTACCATGTTTTATATTTAAAGTGTAAAGAATTTACTTTTGTCAAAAATACAATTTTAAAAAACATACTAATTATTATCTAGTACATGTTTTTTCTTCAAGTAAAATTATTTAGAAAATAGTTTGATAAACTTTACATTTGTAGTCTTGTTGAAAAGAGTAATGAATGAATTATAAAGAAGCTTTAGAATCTGAAATATTTGCGATTATTTCCAAAGCATCATCTATTTTAAATATAAATAGTTATGTAATTGGAGGTTATGTTCGTGATTTCTTTTTAAAAAGAGGAGAAGCAAAAGATATTGATGTTGTTGCTGTAGGAAGTGGTATAGATTTAGCTTTAAAAGTATCAGAATTATTACCAAATACACCTAAAGTTCAAGTTTTTAAAACCTATGGAACAGCAATGTTACGTTTTAAAGATGTTGAAATAGAGTTTGTTGGTGCTAGAAAAGAATCTTATTCAGAAGCAAGTAGAAATCCAGCAGTAACAAATGGTACTCTAGAAGACGATCAAAATAGAAGAGATTTTACAATTAATGCACTTGCATTAAGTCTGCACAAAGATAACTTTGGAAATTTGTTAGATCCTTTTAATGGGTTGAAAGATTTAGAAGAGAAAAGAATTATTACTCCTTTAAATCCAGATATTACTTATTCTGATGACCCTTTAAGAATGATGAGAGCCATTCGTTTTGCAACGCAACTTAATTTTAAAATTGAGCAAAATTCATTAGAAGCTATCAAAAAAAATGCAAATCGTTTAGAAATTATTACTAAAGAAAGAATAATAGATGAGCTTCATAAAATTCTATTATCAGCAGAACCATCAATAGGGTTTTTATTATTAAAAGAAACTAATTTATTACCTCAAATTTTACCTGAATTAATTGCCTTAAAAGGAGTAGAAGAGGTTGAGGGTCAAAAACATAAAGATAATTTTTACCATACTTTAGAAGTTGTAGATAATATTGCTAAATACACAGACGATTTATGGTTAAGATGGGCAGCTTTATTGCATGACATAGGAAAAGCACCAACTAAAAAATTTAGTAAAAAAGTAGGTTGGACGTTTCATGCTCACGAATTTGTGGGTTCTAAAATGGTGTATAAATTATTCAAAAGATTAAAAATGCCATTGAATAATAAGTTGAAGTTTGTACAGAAAATGGTATTGTTAAGTTCTAGACCTATTGTGTTGGCTTCAGAAGTTACAGACTCTGCAGTTAGACGTTTAATTTTTGATGCAGGTGATGATATTAATAGTCTAATGACTTTATGTGAAGCAGATATTACCACTAAAAATCCGAAAAAGTTTAAAAAGTATCACAAGAATTTTGAATTAGTTCGAAATAAAATAAAAGAGGTTGAGGAAAGAGATAGAGTTCGAAATTTTCAACCACCAATTTCTGGAGAAGAAATAATGAAAGCTTTTAATTTAAAGCCTTGCAGGGAAATAGGTCAAATAAAAGAAGCAATAAAGGAAGCTATTTTAGAAGGTGAAATACCAAATGAACACCAAGCTTCTTATGATTTTATGATTAAAAAAGGGCAAGCTTTAGGTTTAAAGAAATCTTAATTATTATTCTTTAAGTTTCCAATTTTCCCAAACAAATTCGTATTGATAAGTGAGTACATGAGTTTTTGCTAGTTCTTGCTGTATTTTACTCATTCTTTCTTTAGCATTTTCTATGATAAAGTCATGAAACTGAATTTGTAAGTTTTTAAACATACTCAGTTTATTATCTGCAATCAAAGATTCTAAGACTTCATATTCACCACCCTCAATATTGATTTTAATTAAATCAACATCGATAATATTATGTTCTTCAATAAATTTTAAAATTGATTTTAATTTAATTTTTTCTGATCCTTCACCTTCAATAAAAACAGAAGAAGCATCATTACTATTACTTATATATAGTTCTTTGTCCTCATTAGCCAAGCCAAAAGGATATGCAGTAACTTTTTTGTTATCAATAAATCTATCATTTATTGCATTGTAAAAAGATAATACAGGTTCAAAAATATGAATTTCGCAAGAATATCTATTGTATATTTCTTGTGCAAAATCTCCTTTAAAACCACCTAAATCTAAAACAATTGATGATTTTGATAAATTATAATCTAAACGTAAAGTTTTATCACCATTTACTTTAAACCAAGTTTTACAACGCTCTTTTTGAATTTTACGTTGTTGTTTTTCTAAAGAATTGCGTTTAAATATTTTTTTTAAAAAATTCATTGTAAATGATCTTGAGTAAATTTAAAGTAAGTAATAACGTATAATTAAAAGCAATAATATTAAAAAATTTATTTATGCTAAAGATTGCATACTTACTAGTTTAAAGTATTCACTTTTTTTATCAAGTAGTTCTTCATGTTTGCCTTGTTCAACTATTTTCCCTTTCTTCATTACAACAATATTATTTGCTTTTTGAATGGTAGAAAGTCTATGTGCAATTACTAAAGAAGTTCTGTTTTGCATCATTTTTTCTAAAGCTACTTGTACCAATTGTTCAGATTCTGTATCTAAGGCAGAAGTTGCCTCGTCTAAAATCATTATTGGTGGATTTTTTAAAACAGCTCTAGCAATAGATAATCGTTGTTTTTGCCCTCCAGAAAGAGAGTTTCCACTATCACCAATATTGGTGTTAAATTGTTCTGGTAAGTCTTTTATAAACTCATAGGCGTTAGCAATATCTGCAGCCTCGTTAATTTGATTTTTGGTTGCGTTTTCTGTACCCAGTTTTATATTGTTTTCTACAGTATCGTTAAATAAAATAGATTCTTGAGTCACTATACCCATTAAATCACGAAGCGATTTTTTTGTGATGTCTTTAATGTTAATGCCATCTATTAAAATATCGCCTTTATTTACGTCGTAAAAACGAGTAATTAGATTTGCTAAAGTAGATTTTCCACTACCTGATTGTCCAACTAAAGCTACAGTTTCCCCTTTTTTAATGGTTAAAGAAAAGTCTTTTAAAACGTATTCTTTTTTGTACTTAAACGAGATGTTTTTAAATTCAATTTGACTTTCGAAAGTGTTTTTTACGATTGCATTTGGTTTGTCTTTAATGCTGTTTTCAGTATTTAAAACTTGCATTATACGTTCTGCAGAAGCTTCTCCTTTTTGAATATTATAATAAGAAGTTGTAATTAATTTTATAGGATTTAAAACTGTATAAAACAAAACAATGTAACCCATAAATTCATCTGGCTGTAAAGAACTTGTATTTGATAATACTTCTGTTCCTCCATACCAAAGTATTGCAATAATGGTTGCAGATCCTAAAAATTCACTCATAGGTGAGGCTAATGTTTGCCTATGAAAAACACTAGTCATTAATTTCTTAAAAGTATCTGTAGAGTTGTTGAATTTTCTTTCAATTATTCTCTCAGAATTAAAACCTTTTATAACTCTTAAACCTCCTAAAGTTTCTTCTATGAAAGATAAAAAAGTACCTGTTTCTTTCTGTGCTTTTACAGAATTTGCTTTCAATTTTTTACTGATAGAAGAGATGATAAATCCAGAAACTGGTAATAAAATAAAAACAAACAACGTTAATTTTATACTCATAAATAGCATAATAGAAATTGCTATAACAACTGTTAAAGGTTCTCTAACAATGGTTTCTATAGATGTTAAAATAGAAACTTCAACTTCTTGAACATCAGCTGTCATTCTAGCAATTATATCTCCTTTTCTTTTTTCTGTGAAATAAGATATAGGTAGCTCTACAATTTTATTATATAGTTTATCACGAATATCTTTTACAATACCTGTTCTTAAAAAAGTGATTACATAAGAAGCTAAATACCTAAAAAAATTCTTTAGGAAAAATAATGAAAGTGCTAATAAACAGATAAATAAAAGCGTATTTATTTGTCCGTCATTTTCTATTTTTTGAGAAATAAAATGATAAAAACTTTCTTTTAAAAAACTACCAATGTTAGTAATGCCAGTATATTCTGGTTGAGTAGTTATTTTTTTTTCAGTTTCAAATAATATGCCTAATACAGGGATAAAAGCTAAAACAGAAAGCACATTAAAGATGGCATAAAATATATTAAAGAGAATATTTAAGAGTGTAAACTTTCTATATTTCTTTTCATACTTTAAAATGTCTTTAAAATGATTCATTAATTTAAGTTCATCTCTTTAATAATTCTCTGAATTTTAGCATCCAATTCTTTTTCAACTTTTTCTGCATTTTCAGTATTATCTAAAGAAGTATTTACACTAAAATAAAATTTTATTTTTGGTTCAGTACCACTTGGTCTTGCAGCAATTCTTGTTCCAGATTCTGTTTGATAAATTAAAACATTAGATTTTGGTAAATCTATTGTTGTTACTTCACCAGTAATTATATTTTTCTTTGTTGATGCTTGATAATCTGAAAGTGATTCTACTTTTTCTCCATCAATCATTGTTAATGGATTATTTCTCATATCACTCAGCATTTTCTTTATTTCAGCAGCACCATCCATTCCTTTTTTTGTAATGGCAATTAAATGTTCTTTATAAAACTTATTTTCTACATAAATATTTAATAATTCTTCATAAAAAGAACTTCCATTTTGCTTTGCATATGCAGCTACTTCGCATGCTAGTAAACATGCAGTAACAGCATCTTTATCACGAACAAAATCACCAACCATATAACCAAAACTTTCTTCACCACCTCCAATTAATTCTAATTCAGGAAAGTCTTTAACCATTTTGGCTATCCATTTAAAACCAGTTAAGCCAACTTTAGTTTCAACACCATAATTATTAGCAACATCGTTTACTAATTCTGTAGAAACAATTGTAGAGCCTACAAATTGTTTGCCATTTATTTTATTTTCTTGTTTCCATTTACGTAATAAAAAGTCTGTCATAACCACCATAGTTTGGTTACCATTCATTAACTTCATATTACCATCTGTATCTCTAACAGCAACCCCTAATCTATCACAATCTGGGTCTGTACCAATTACAATATCTGCACCAATTTTATTTGCTAAATCAGTAGCCATTTCTAAAGCTTCTGGTTCTTCTGGATTAGGAGATTTTACAGTTGGAAAATCTCCATCTGGTTTTCTTTGTTCTTCAACAATATTTACATCAGTATAACCTGCTTTAGCTAAAGCATCTGGAATAGACATGATTGATGTTCCATGTAAAGATGTAAAAACAATTTTAAGATTATTACGATTTATTTTGTCTGATAATGTTCCGTTTTTAACAGATGCATCAATAAATGCATTGTCTATTTTTTTTCCGACAACTTCAATTAAATTTTCGTTTGCATTAAAATTAATTTCAGAAAAATCTAGGGCATTCACTTTACCAATTATACCACTATCTTGTGGAGGTACAATTTGACCACCATCTGCCCAATACACTTTGTACCCATTATATTCAGGTGGATTGTGAGAAGCTGTTAATACAATTCCTGCATCACATCCTAAATGACGAACTGCAAAGGATAATTCTGGAGTAGGACGTAAATCTTCGAATAAAAATACTTTAATATTATTAGCAGATAAAACATCAGCAACTATTTTAGCAAACTTTTTACTATTATGTCTACAGTCGTAAGCAATAACTACACTTAATTGAGGTTTATTTACATTTTCTAATAAATAGTTAGACAAACCTTGAGTTGCTTTACCTAATGTGTATTTATTAATTCTATTGGTACCTGCACCCATTGTACCTCTCATACCACCTGTACCAAATTCTAAATCTTTATAAAAGCGATCTGCTAAATCTTTAGGATTGTTATTTATTAAGTTTTGAATTTCTGTCTGAGTTTCCTTATCAAAAGTTGGTGTTAACCATTGTTTTGCTTTTTCTAAAAATTCTTGCATAGCTTCTAAATTAAAGTATTATTGTAATACAAATATAAAATTTATAAATTGAGTTTTTCTCTAATTTTATAGTGTTTTTCATCATTTTTATTTCTGATGATAAGTTCTCCTATAAATCCAGCTAAGAATAATAACGTACCTAAAATCATAGAAGTTAAGGCTATATAAAACCAAGGGTTATCTGTAACTAAAATTGTTTTTATACCATTATAAACTTTATATAGTTTATAAGCCCCAATATAAAAAGCTAATGAAGTACCAAATAAAAACATAAGAGTGCCCCAAAGTCCAAAAAAGTGCATTGGTCTTTTACCAAATTTAGATAGAAATGAAATGGTAATTAAATCTAAAAAACCATTGATAAATCTATTTATTCCAAATTTTGTTTCTCCATATTTTCTAGCTTGATGTTGCACAACTTTTTCACCAATATTGGTATAGCCTTCATTTTTAGCTAAAACTGGTATGTATCTATGCATTTCACCACTAACTTTTATATTTTTTATAACTTCATTTTTATAAGCTTTTAAACCACAGTTAAAGTCATGAAGTTGTAAACCTGAAGTTTTACGAGCAACAGCATTAAATAATTTTGATGGAATATTTTTTGTTACAACATTGTCATATCTTTTCTTTTTCCATCCAGAAATTAAATCAAAATTTTGTGAAGTAATTAAATTGTATAATTCAGGAATTTCTTCTGGATTATCTTGTAGATCTGCATCCATAGTAATTACAACATTACCTTGAGCAATTGCAAAACCTGCATCTAAAGCTTGAGATTTTCCAAAATTTCTTTGAAAACGAATTCCTTTAACAGATTCATGTTTACTTGAGAGTTGCTTAATTATCTGCCAAGAATTATCTGTACTACCATCATCAATAAAAATAATTTCGTATAAATAACGATTGGATTGCATAATATTTGCAATCCAATCGTGTAATTCTATTAAAGATTCTTCTTCGTTAAGAAGTGGTATTACTACCGAAATTTCCATATAATGTTGTTGTAGATTTACAAGTTGTAAAGTTATGAAAGTATTTTAATTACTTGTAATCTATAATATCTTTAAATTTATTAATAAGTTTCTTCTTCAGATTTTTTCATAATAGCTGCAATTATTGCAGATACTACAAATCCAATAAAAGCTGCAACTATTAAAATTATACCAGAAATAATTGCTGGACTTTGAAATTTTTCTGTCATTTCTTTAGCAGATTCAATTTGATCAGAAGTTAAACCTTGATCTATCCAAGCTTGTTCTTGAATAGCCATACCTTGTGCTTGTAATTCAGGGTCTATAACGTTAGTTAATAATAAAGTATAAATAACAGTAATTACTGCACTTACCATAACAATACCCATTCCAATTTTTACACCTTGTCCCCAAGAAATAAACCCACCATTACTATTTTTATAGGTTTTGATACCAAAGACAATAAAAAATATTGTAGCTAAAGTACCTACTAAATTCCCTACCCATTGTAATTCAAAATATTGACCAGAAGCCCATAAAGCTAGACCAACTATTACACCTATTACACCTAGATATAATCCATTATTAAGAATAATACTTTTACTATTTGCTTGATTTTCCATGATTTAAAATTTAGTTAGTTATACAAATATATTATTTTCATTGAAATAGCTGTTACTTTCCATCTCAATTCATTCTGTTAGTATTCAATTTCTTAGAGATGTTACATAAAATTTGACATTTTTTTAATTGTTTAAATAAAAATAGATTGTATTTTTGCAGTCGGCAAGTCCTACACAACTAGCTCCCTTTGAATCCCCCAGGGTGGGAACACAGCAAGGGTATTAGGTTGTAGCAGTGTGATGTAGGTAGCTTGCCTTTTTTTGTACCCTAAATTTAGATTTTGTAATATTGATTTCTCAAAACTTTTAGTTAATCATGTCATCAAAAGTAGTTTTAATAACAGGTGCTTCTTCAGGAATAGGAAAATCGATTGCTTCTTATTTATCTTTAAAAGGATTTAAGGTTTATGGAACCAGTAGAAATCCTAAAAATTTAGAAAATTTTTCTTTTGAATTAATTGCTTTAGATGTTTTAGATATTTCATCAATACAAAATGCGATTGATTTAATTGTAGAAAAAGAGGGAAGATTAGATGTCTTGGTAAATAATGCAGGTATGGGTATTACAGGGCCAATTGAAGATACGCCTACTGAAGAAATGAGAAACGTTTTTAATACCAATTTCTTTGGAGCTATAGATGTTATGAAATCTGTTTTGCCTCAAATGAGAAAACAAAATTCTGGGTTAATTATTAATGTAACTTCTATTGCTGGATATATGGGTTTACCTTTTAGAGGTGTATACTCTGCATCAAAAGGAGCTTTAGAAATCATTACTGAAGCTACAAGTATGGAGGTAAAATCTTTTGGAATTAATGTTGTTAATGTTGCACCTGGTGACTTTGCTACTAATATTGCTTCAGGTAGATATCATACTCCTGTTTTTGAAAATTCTGCTTACAAGAAAAAATATAAAGAGAATTTAGAATTAATGGATTCCCATGTAGATAGTGGACTTGACCCTATAGTGATGGCAAAATCTGTTTTTAAAATAATAAATACTAAAAACCCTAAACTACATTATAAAGTTGGTGATTTTATGCAGAAATTCTCTATAGTTCTTAAGCGTATTTTACCTGATAGAGTTTATGAAAAACTTTTAATGAATCATTATAAATTATAATTAGTTTACTTTAACGTGGGTATTTGGATTTGTTTCTAAATAAGCAAATAAAACTTCTGCTTGACAAGTTGAGGTGTCCAAAATAAATTTTATCCAACCAAAATATTCTATACCACCAATATCTTTGCTAATAACAAAATAATCTGGTAGATCATTTTGCAATATATTTTTATAAGTTAAATTATTACTTAAAAAATAATTATAGTTTTCATAAGGAGATTCAAATTCGTAAAAAATATCGAGTGTATTTTTTACGCCACCAAAATACTGTCTTGTATTTTCTGAAGAAAAAGGAGGTTCAAAAATTATGGTGTATGGACTTGAGTTCTTTTTTGGAGATAAAATTTTATTTTTATTTGATGCAGGAATTAATTGTATGGTATAAGAATCAAATTTTGGTGTATTACCAATATCATTATTTTCTTCATAAGTTAGATTAAAGTCGATAATGCCATCTTTATCAACATCAATTTCTATTGGGAATTTATCTTTAAAACAATCATCAAAATACTTAGGAATCTCAACCAAATTAGATGCATCTTTAAAACTATCTATCCAAAATTTTCTTGAATATGTATTTTTATCATGAGGATCTACATAAACTAACAATCCAGAAAAAAGGCTATTTATTTCCCAGTCTTTTATATAGAATTCAGAAACTTGCATTTCTGTAACTGCAGAAACATCAACAAGTTTTCCATCATAATATTTATAAGCTCTATCAATTTTTAAACATTCATTTACTTTATTAAAAATAAAATTATAAGTTTCAGATTCATTGTATTGTCCTACAACAACTGTATAACTTAATTTTACTTGATCATTGGTAAAACTACCTTCCCATAAAACAGGATCTGTGGGGTCGTTAAAAATAATATTATCTTCTTTAGTTACAGAAATGTCAGATTTTTCACATTTTATTATTTCAATTACAACTTCCTCATCTTCCATGATTTGAGAATTTGTACAGCTTAATAAAAATATTAAAATCAATAAGGTAAATAAATTTTTAATATACACTCTAAAGGTTTTTGCAAAAATAAAGGCTTCTAAAGCTTTTTGTGCGTTTAATATGTTAAAACTTAATTGATATTCGATTGGTTAAAACTTGTTTAAAACTATTAAAATCAATTTTTTAAAAATGATTCTTTTGTAACTATCTTTGCCGAAATTAAAACATAAAATTAAACATGAAGTTTTTCATAGATACAGCTAATTTAGAGCAAATTAAAGAAGCACAAGCATTAGGTATTTTAGACGGAGTTACTACAAACCCATCTTTAATGGCAAAAGAAGGTATTACAGGTCAAGACAATATTATTAACCATTACAAAGCTATTTGTGATTTAGTAGATGGTGATGTTTCTGCTGAGGTAATCTCTACAGATTTTGATGGAATGGTTAAAGAAGGTGAAGCTTTGGCTGCTTTAAATCCACAAATTGTGGTAAAGTTACCTATGATAAAAGATGGTGTAAAAGCTTGTAAGTATTTTTCATCAAAAGGAATTAAAACAAATGTAACTTTAGTATTTTCTGCTGGTCAAGCTTTATTAGCTGCAAAAGCAGGTGCAACTTATGTATCTCCTTTTATTGGACGTTTAGATGATATTTCTACAGACGGTTTAAATCTTATTGCAGAAATTAGAACTATTTATGATAATTATGGTTTCGATACAGAAATTTTAGCAGCATCTGTAAGACATACAATGCATGTGATTGATTGTGCTAAAATTGGTGCTGATGTTATGACTGGGCCTTTAAGTGCTATAGAAGGTTTATTAAAACATCCTTTAACAGATATTGGTTTAGCAAAATTTTTAGCAGATTATAAAAAAGGAAACTAAACGTATTAGATTTCGTATCTTTGCAATGTCATTTTGAGCTTTCAGAATGACATTTTTTAATGCACAAAATGTACCCAAAAAAAGAACTTGCACAATTAGTTATTTCAGCTTGCCATCAATTTAATATTGATACAGTTGTCATATCTCCTGGTTCTAGAAACGCACCTTTAACCATTGGTTTTTCTAACCATCCAGAAATTGAAACCTTAAGTGTTGTAGATGAAAGATGTGCTGCATTTTTTGCTTTAGGTATAGCACAACAAAAACAAAAACCAGTGGCAGTTTTATGTACTTCTGGTTCTGCATTGTTAAATTATTATCCTGCTATTGCAGAGGCTTTTTATAGTGATATTCCTTTAGTAGTTATTTCTGCAGATAGACCTAAACATTTAATTGATATTGGTGATGGACAAACCATTAGACAAGAAAATGTTTTTGAAAAACATATATTGTTTTCTGCAAACTTGATAGAAAACCCAAAATTTAAAACTAGAAATTCGCAATTAATAGGTGAAGCTTTACAATTAGCAACTTCTCAAAAAGGTCCTGTACACATTAATGTACCTTTTGATGAGCCCTTGTATGAAACTGTAGATAAATTAAAAGAGTTTCATTTTCCAAATATATCTATGAGTTCTTTAGATAATGCTAATATAGATTATCAGAAGTTAGCTAATATTTGGAATAATGCTGAGAAAAAAATGTTGGTCATTGGTGTAAATTATCCAGATGCAGAATTACATAGTTTAATGGATTTGTATTCAGAAGATGACTCAGTATTAATTTTTACAGAAACCACGTCTAATCTTTACCATGATAAAGCTATTAATGCTATAGATCAATTAATTTTTTCTCTAGATGATGATGAGTTTACAGCTTTACAGCCAGATATTTTAATCACTTTTGGTGGTATGATTGTTTCAAAAAGAATTAAACGTTTTTTAAGAGATTATCAACCAAAACATCATTGGAATATCGATGAGAAAAAAGCAACAAACACTTTTTTCTGTTTATCAGAATTTATTCAAACAAAACCTGTAGACTTTTTCTCAAAGTTTAATAAAATCATCAATAAAAAAGAAAGTGATTATCAACCAAAATGGTTAAAAATTAGAGATTACAGAAGAATAAAACATGCTGAGTATTTATCACAAATAAAACATTCTGACTTTAAAGTTTTTGAACAAGCTTTACAAAGTATTCCTAATCATTGTCAATTACAAATTAGTAATAGTGCAATCATTAGATATGCTCAATTATTTACCTTAAAAAACACATTAAACGTTTTTTGTAATAGAGGTACAAGTGGTATAGATGGTAGTACATCAACTGCAATTGGAGCAGCATTTGCCAATGAAAAACAAACTGTTTTTATAACTGGTGATTTAAGTTTTTTCTATGATTCTAATGCATTATGGAACACTAATATTCCTAATAATTTTAGAATAATATTAATAAATAATTCTGGAGGAGGAATTTTTAAGATTATTCCAGGTCCATCCACTACAGATGCATTAAAATATTTTGAAACTCCACATTGTTTAACTGCAGAACAGTTTAGTAAAATGTATGGTTTTGAGTATCAAAAAGCATATTCTACTAACACAGTTTCAGAAGCATTAAAAGATTTTTATACAGCATCTAATCAACCAAAAATATTAGAAATTTTCACACCAAGCTTAGAGAATGATATTGTTCTTAAAGACTATTTTAAATATATCAAATAATGGATTTTCAAGAAGGAGATAAAGTACAGTTATTTATAAAATCTGAAACAGCTTTAGGTTACATTGTTACTATAAATGAAGAGTTTGAAGGATTGTTATATAGAAATGAGGTTTTTCAAGATGTAGAGGAAAATATGGAAATTGATGGATATATTAAAACCATTAGAGAAGATGGTAAAATTGATGTTTCTTTACGACCTCAAGGGTTTCGAAATGTCATAGATAAAGATGTAGATAAAGTTCTTGAAAAGCTTAAAAATAGCAGAGATGGTTATTTGCTATTAACAGATAAAAGCTCTCCAGAATCTATTAAATTTCAATTACAAATGAGTAAAAAAGCTTTTAAGAAAGCTGTTGGAAATTTATATAGAAATAAATTAATTGTTTTAAAAGAAGATCGTATAGAATTGGTAAAGTAATGAAAAGATTACTGGTTTTAATATTGCTCTTAAATTTTTCTTTTGTAAAAGCTCAAAATCAAGAGGTTTTATCATCAGATAGACCTGGTCAAGCATTATCTTCAAGCGTTGTTGGTAATCATGTTTTTCAAATTCAAACAGGTATAGATTTTTCTAATGAAAACTCAAATTTTTTACCAAGTTCTTATTTTAGATATGGTTTATCTGAAAGATTTGAGATAAACTCTGGGTTTATTTTTTCTGGATCTAATTTTGCAGAAAATTTAAGTTCTTTATCTATTGGAGCAAGATATCTTGTAAGTAATTCTAATAACAAGATGCAGTCTAGTTTTCAATTTTCTTATGATGTTAAAGCAGAAGAAAATAGTGGGCAATTGGTTTATATTTTAGGTAATTCTTTTAATGAGAAGCTATCTTATACAGCTAACTTAGGAATTAATTTTACAGACAATTTAAGCTTAGCTAATACTTTTTATGTTTTTAATATAACATATTCTATAAACAACAAAATAGGATTATTTGCTGAGAATTTTGGAACTTTATTTTCTTCTAATTATCAATTTAATTACGATACAGGTGTTTATTATTTACTAAATAATAATTTTCAATTAGATGCTGTAATTGGAGATAATGATGGTTTTTTTATTGGAGCTGGTTTTACTTGGAGAGTTCAACCAAAAAATAATTATTGACCACCAAGTCTTAAAATATTTTCATAATAATTATCTGCATTTGGATCAGCAGGATCCATTTTTCCATACCCAATTTTATAGTATTTAAGAGCCTTTTTAAAGTTTTTACCAGTTTCATAATATCGACCAATGTAGTATTCTCCTAAAGGAGAAGAAGGAAATCTTTTTAAAATCATTTTACCAAAATCAAACAAACGATCTCCATTTTCTTTTTCGATAATTATATTTTCTATAGCATAAATATCTTTTTCTCTAATACCTAAACTACTACCAAATAAAAACTCTATTTCTAAATATTTGTCTTCTAAGTAAGCAATTGCATCTATAGGTGAAAGTTCTTTTATTTTTTCTTCATATTCTTCTTTAGAAATGGCAGAATAAACTTCAAAGATTTTAGTCATAGCCCTTGGTATAGCTTCAGAAATAGCAGAAACAGAACTATCAGTTATAATATTGTCGTTAATAATGTTAAAGTTTTTAATTTCTAAAGTAGATAATGCAGTTTGAATTTGACTTATTTTAGTTTTCTTACTTGCTGAGAAAGCATCAGAATTATTGATATACAAATAAAAAGTATTGTCTTCATTAGCAAATTTATTTAGGTTGTAAGATTGTAATTCAGATCCAATAAAATCAGAAAAAGAAGGGTTTATGCAAACAAAAGAATTAATAAAAGCCGTATTTTCTTGTAAAAAATGAGTAATTAAATTTGCAGAATATCCTTGACCAACAAAACTTACAAAAGGAGATGTTCTGTAATTACTCTCCATATAAAATAAAACTTCGTCTCTTAAAAAATCATAAAAATTTTTAGAAGAGTTAATAAGAGCACCTGAGTTTAAATCAAAACCAACATCTTTAGCTCTAGTTTCTTCCATAGAAATGCCAACAACAATTTGTTTTGGAGCTTTATCTTTTTTTGCAAAAAGAATACTATTACCAACATAAGTATCAAACATAAATTCTTCATCTAAAACAATAGCTAAAGGGTAATTTTTTATACTGTCTCTCTCATAAGAATCAGGTATGTAAATTTTTAGGGTTCTTGTAGTTTCCATGATTTCAGATTCTAACTCTTTCACAATAATGTTTTGCGAAAAAATAGAAATACAAAAAATGAAAAATATAAATGAGAGTGATTTCTTAATCATGAGTTAGATTGTTTATTTTTGCAATGATTGACTTTTTGTTCTGATTTTAGAACGTGTAAAATACAAAAATATGATACAACCTGAATGGAAAACAGCTAAAGAGTATGAAGATATCACCTACAAAAAATGTAATGGTGTTGCAAGAATAGCTTTTAATAGACCCAATGTTAGAAATGCATTTAGACCCAAAACAACATCAGAATTATATGATGCATTTTATGATGCAGGAGAAGATACTTCAATAGGTGTAGTTTTATTATCTGCTGAAGGGCCAAGTACAAAAGATGGTGTATACTCTTTTTGTTCTGGTGGAGACCAAAAAGCAAGAGGTCATCAAGGTTATGTTGGTGATGATGGCTATCATAGATTAAACATATTAGAGGTGCAAAGATTAATACGTTTTATGCCTAAAGCTGTTATTGCAGTTGTTCCTGGTTGGGCAGTTGGTGGTGGACATAGTTTACACGTTGTTTGTGACCTAACTTTAGCTTCTAAAGAACATGCTATTTTTAAACAAACAGATGCAGATGTTACTTCTTTTGATGGTGGTTATGGATCTGCATATTTAGCAAAAATGGTAGGACAGAAAAAAGCAAGAGAAATCTTCTTTTTAGGACGTAATTATTCAGCTCAAGAAGCCTATGAAATGGGAATGGTAAATGCTGTAATACCTCATGATGAATTAGAAAGTACTGCTTATGAATGGGCACAAGAAATATTAGCAAAATCGCCAACATCAATAAAAATGCTAAAGTTTGCAATGAATTTAACAGACGATGGTATGGTTGGTCAGCAAGTATTTGCAGGTGAAGCAACACGTTTAGCATATATGACAGACGAAGCTAAAGAAGGTAGAGACGCGTTTTTAGAAAAACGTAAACCAAACTTCCCAAAAAAATGGATTCCTTAGTATTAGATTAAATTAGAGTACAATTAATAATCATTAATGAAAATAATTTGTATTGGGCGCAATTACGCAAAGCATATAGAAGAATTAGCAAACGAAAAACCAGAACATCCAGTTGTTTTTTTAAAACCAGATTCTGCAATTCTTCCTAAAAAAAATCCTTTTTTTATTCCTCCTTTTTCTAATGATGTACATTATGAAGTTGAGGTTCTAGTTAAAATTAATAAGGTAGGAAAACATATAGATACTAAGTTTGCTTATAAATATTATGATGAAATTGGTTTAGGAATCGATTTTACTGCTAGAGATGTGCAAGCAAAATGTAAAGAAAAAGGCCTGCCTTGGGAAAAAGCTAAAGCTTTTGATGGGAGTGCAATTATAGGTGAGTTTTACCCAAAAGAACAATTTGATTTAAATAATTTAAGTTTTCAATTATATAAAAATGATGAGTTGGTTCAAGATGGTAATACAGAAGCTATGCTTTGGAAAGTTGATGAATTAATTTCATACGTATCTCAATATTTTACTTTAAAAAAAGGAGATATCATTTTTACTGGTACTCCTGCAGGAGTAGGAAAAGTATCAGAAAATGATGAGTTAAAAGGATTAATAGAAGGTAATGAAGCTTTTCAAATAAGGGTTAAATAAGATTATTTAATCTAAGAAATAAAAAAAGTGAATCACTATGAATTTTTTAATTCAAATTTTAATTTCAATATTCATTGGTGCTTGTTTTACTTTTTTAGCAAAAAGGTTTGATAAAAGTCAAACATTATATTTTTTCACAGGATTTTTTATAAGTCTCTTTACAAGAATTATTTACTTATTTATATATGGTTTTATAACTGAATTTACAATAGATCAAGAATTTAATTTACATAAATATTTATCTATTATTTTAAGTATAGTAATTGCGTACATATTATTTATGGTATTAAAAAAAAGACTAATTAAAAGTCAGTCAGAACATTTAGATATTAATGAAATAGGAAAACAATGAAAGCAGAAATTATTACTATAGGAGATGAGATTTTAATTGGTCAAATTGTAGATACCAATTCGCAATGGATAGGAACTGAGCTAAATAAAATAGGTGTTTCTGTTTATCAAATATCATCTATACAAGATGATAAGCAACATATTTTAAATGCTCTACAAGAGGCACAAGAAAGAGTAGATATTGTTATAATTACTGGTGGTTTAGGTCCTACAAAAGATGATATCACCAAACATACAATTGCAGCATATTTTAATGATACTTTAGAACTCAATGAAGATGTTGTACATCATATTAAAACATTATTTGCAAAATATAACATTCCTTTTGGTGAATTAAATCGATTACAAGGTATGTTACCAACTAAGGCAACAGTTCTAAATAATAATTATGGTACAGCACCTGGAATGTGGTTTTTTGAGAATAATACTGTTTTTGTATCACTTCCTGGTGTACCTAATGAGATGAAAGGTTTAATGCAGTTTGAGGTATTGCCTAGAATTCAAAAACAATTTAAATTACCATATATCTTACATAAAACAATTATGACATATGGTTTAGGTGAAAGTGCTTTAGCTGAAAGAATAGAAGATTTCGAAGATAATTTACCAAACTTTATAAAGTTAGCATATTTACCTAATTACGGAAAAGTTCGTTTACGTTTATCTGCAAAAGGAGATAATAAGCAGATTTTAGAAAAGGCATTAAAAGAGCAAATAGAAAAATTATATAAAATCATACCAGATATAATAACAGGAGTAGATATTGATGGTAATATTGAAAAAACTGTTGGAGAATTATTAAAAGAGCATCATAAAACAATTTGTACAGCAGAAAGTTTAACAGGAGGCAAAATTGCCTCTACAATAGTTTCTGTTCCAGGTTCATCATCCTATTATAAAGGTAGTTTTGTTACCTATACAAAAGAGAGTAAAATGAATATGTTAGGTCTTTCTTCTGATTTAATAGACCAGCATTCTGTGGTTAGTGAGGCTGTAGCTAGAGAAATGGCATTATCTGCTAAACTAAAGCTAAATACAGATTATGCAATAGCTGTTACAGGTAATGCAGGACCAACAACAGATAATAATGATAAAGAAGTTGGTCTTGTTTACATAGCTTTAGCATCAAATAAAGGAGTAGAAGTTTCAGAGTTTAATTTTGGAAAACCAAGAGGAAGAGTCATAGATAAAACTGTAAATAAGGCCTTAGAATTATTACAAAAAGAAATATTAAAAAATAAATAAATTTGTTTTGTTCAGAATTAGAATTATTTGTAGATTTGCACCTCGTTTAGAGATAACACTAATAATACTGTCAAGAAGATGTCTAGAGTTTGTGAATTAACAGGAAAAAAAGCAATGGTTGGGAACAATGTTTCTCACGCTTTGAATAGAACAAAGAGAAAGTTTGACGCTAATTTAATGACAAAGCGTTTTTACATTCCAGAAGAAGATAAATGGATTACTTTAAAAGTATCTGCTTCAGCTTTAAAAAATATTAACAAGAAAGGAATTTCTGCAGTTATAAAAGAAGCAAGAGCTAAAGGTTTTTTAACAAAATAATCAGCTTAAGCTTATAAAATTATAAAGAGATGGCAAAAAAAGGAAATAGAGTTCAAGTAATTTTAGAGTGTACAGAGCATAAAGCAACTGGACAACCAGGAACTTCTAGATACATCACAACTAAGAATAAAAAGAACACTCCAGATAGATTAGAGATTAAGAAATTTAATCCAATCTTAAAGAAAATGACTGTTCATAAAGAAATTAAATAATAAAACTATCTAGAACTCAGAATAGAGCACATAGATATAAAGCATTTTACAATGGCAAAGAAATCAGTAGCATCGTTACAAACAGGATCAAAAAGATTAAGTAAAGCAATAAAAATGGTAAAATCTCCAAAAACAGGAGCTTACACATTTGTTGAAGCTATTATGGATCCTACTCAAGTAAATGACTTTTTAGCTAAAAAGTAATTTCTTCACAAACAATATTATAAAGCTACTTTCTTTTTAGATAGTAGCTTTTTTTTATGCATTATAATTATGTACTTTTGATGACAATATGACTTAAATAAAGAGTTGGCATACTTTTTATAGAATAGGTTATAGTAAATAAGTAAATATGAGTTTTTTTAAAAATATTTTTTCAAAAGAAAAAAAAGAAACTTTAGATAAAGGTCTAGAGAAGTCCAAAGAAAGCTTTTTTGGTAAACTTTCTAAAGCTGTTGCAGGTAAATCTAAAGTAGATGATGATGTTTTAGATAATTTAGAAGAGGTTTTAGTGGCTTCTGATGTTGGTGTTGCAACAACACTTAAAGTTATAGATAGAATTGAAGAAAGAGTAGCTAGAGATAAATATCTTGGTACAGAAGAACTTAATGTTATTTTAAGAGAAGAAATTGCAGGCTTATTATCTGAAACTAATGTGGGTAATGATACCGATTTTAGTATTCCAGAAAATAAAAAGCCTTATGTATTAATGGTTGTGGGTGTAAATGGAGTTGGTAAAACAACAACTATTGGTAAACTTGCTTCACAATTAAAAAAGAAAGGTTTAAAAGTAGTATTAGGTGCTGCAGATACATTTAGAGCTGCTGCAATAGACCAACTACAAATATGGGCAGATAGAGTAGAAGTGCCAATTGTTAGACAAGAAATGGGTTCTGACCCTGCTTCTGTAGCTTTTGATACTTTAAAATCTGCAGTTGCCCAAAATGCAGATGTTGTAATTATAGATACTGCTGGACGTTTACATAATAAAGTAAACTTAATGAATGAGCTTACCAAAATTAAACGTGTAATGCAAAAGGTCGTTAGTGATGCACCTCATGATGTTTTACTGGTCTTAGATGGTTCTACAGGACAAAATGCATTTGAGCAGGCTAAACAATTTACCAAAGCTACAGAAGTTACTAGCTTAGCTGTAACTAAATTAGATGGTACTGCAAAAGGTGGAGTTGTTATTGGTATTTCAGACCAGTTTCAAATACCTGTAAAATATATTGGAGTAGGAGAAGGTATAGACGATTTGCAAGTGTTTAATAAACACGAATTTGTAGATTCTTTTTTTAAGTAGAAAAACTTTTTCATTTTTTATTAAAATTATTTAATAAATTCAAATTAATAATAACCTCATAAGTAACATTCTTATTTATGTTACTATTTATTAAATTTGATATACTATATATTTAGTCTTATTTTTAATGAAATTTTTATACATGAAAAATCTACTCTTATTTTTATTGACTATTGTATTACTTTCTTGTAATTCAGAATCTAATCAACCAGACGTTGTTTTTAATAAATATGATGAAACTGCAGCTTTAGAAGCACAGCAAAATCATGAAAACCCAAGAATGAAGTTTAAACTTTTTCAATCTAAAGTATTAGATATGAATGAAGTTTTTAAACCTTTTAACGCGGCTTTATCAGCTTTTTCTGAAGAAGAGTATCAATCTTTAAAGCCATTAATCATTGAGCAAAATATACCAACAATTCAAGGTCATGTAAAAGAAGGAAAATTAAGTTATGAAAAACTAACTTTATTCTATTTGTATAGAATTAGAAAATTTGAAAGCGATAGTACAAAATCTTTAAATGCTATTATTACACTAAACCCAAATGTTTTAGAAGAAGCAAAGCAAAGAGATAAAGATAGAAAATGGGGTATTTTAAGTGATGTAGAAATTTACGGAATGCCAATTCTGTTAAAAGACAACATCAATACAGAAGGCATGCCAACTTCTGCAGGTGCTTTAGCTTTACAGAATAATAAAAATACAGAAGACGCTTTTATTGTAAAAAAGTTAAAAGAAAATGGAGCCTTAATTTTGGGTAAAGCTAATTTAAGTGAATGGGCATATTACTTTTGTTCTGGTTGTCCTCTTGGCTATAGTGCAATAGGTGGTCAATCTTTAAATCCTTATGGAAGAGCTAAATTTGAAACAGGAGGTTCAAGTGCATCAAGTGGAACAGCTGTTGCAGCAAATTATGCTGTTGCTGCTGTTGGTACAGAAACAGCTGGTTCTATAACATCTCCTTCAAGTCAAAACTCTGTAGTAGGTTTAAAGCCAACAACAGGATTGTTAAGTAGAACAGGTATAGTACCAATTTCTGGTACTTTAGACACACCTGGTCCAATGACTAAAAGTGTTACAGATAGTTGGATTTTTCTAAATGCAATGTTAGGTGAAGATAATAAAGATCCCAAATCTTTTGAAATGCCTGATAAAGATTTTGGAGATATGGAAGATGGTTTTAAAGGTAAAAAAATAGGTGTACTTACTTATTTATTACAAGATTCTATTTATAACAGTAATGTAAATAAAATTAAAGAAGCTGGGGCTACAATAGTTGAGGTAAATCCTCCAAGAGTTGGTTTACCTGGTTTTTTAACCTTGTTAAATATAGATATGAAATATGATTTACCTCATTATTTAAAAAGTGATGCAGATAAAAACGTAACAGTAACCTCTGTAAAAGATGTTATAGATTTTAATGTAAAAGATTCTATTTTAAGAGCGCCTTATGGTCAACAATTATTCGAAGGTATTGTAAAAGATACTACTTCTAAAAAACAATTAGAGTCAATTAAAGTTACTTTAAAAGAAAATGGTAGATCTTATTTTAATGCATTAAAAGAAGAAAATTTAGATGCAATTTTATCCATTAATAATTACCATTCTGCATACTCTGCAGTTGCAGAATATCCTAATTTAACAGTGCCTATGGGATATAAAGAATCTGGTGAACCTGTAAGTTTAACCTTTGTGGGGTTACCAAAAACAGAAGGTAAATTACTTATTTTAGGATATGCTTTTGAGCAATTAACTAAGGTTAGAAAATTACCTGAAAACTATCAATAGATTCTAATTTGTTCATTAAAAAACAACTATTTTTGCACTCGCTAAAATAAGCTCATATGCGTACAAAATCTATTAAAAAAAACAAGATAAATGTTGTTACTTTAGGTTGCTCTAAAAACATTTACGACAGTGAAGTGTTAATGGGGCAATTAAAAGCTAATGGAAAAAACGTTGTACATGAAGATGAAAATGATGAAGGAAACATTGTTGTTATAAATACGTGTGGATTTATTGGTAAAGCAAAAGAAGAATCTGTAAACACTATTTTACATTATGCACAAAAAAAGGAAGCAGGTGAAGTTGATAAAGTTTTTGTGTCAGGTTGTTTAAGTGAACGTTATAAACCAGACTTAGAAAAAGAAATACCAAATGTAGATCAATATTTTGGCACACACGATTTACCTAATTTATTAAAAGTTTTAGAGGCAGATTATAAGCACGAATTAATTGGAGAACGTTTAACAACTACTCCTAAACATTATGCTTATTTAAAAATTGCTGAAGGTTGTGATAGACCTTGTTCTTTTTGTGCAATTCCTTTAATGAGAGGTAAACATAGATCTACACCTATAGAAGATATTGTTACAGAAGCAGAAAAGTTAGCAGCTAATGGTATTAAAGAAATTATGCTTATAGCTCAAGATTTAACTTATTATGGTTTAGATATTTATAAAAAAAGAGCTTTAGCTGAGTTATTAGAAGCCTTAGTTAAAGTTGATGGTATAGAATGGATTCGTTTGCATTATGCTTTTCCTACAGGGTTTCCTATGGATGTTTTAGAAGTGATGAAAAGAGAGCCAAAGGTTTGTAACTATTTAGACATTCCATTACAACATATTAATACTGAGTTGTTAAAATCGATGAAAAGAGGTACAACTCATGAAAAAACAACTGCATTAATTCATAAATTTAGAGAAGTTGTTCCTGAAATGGCTATTAGAACTACTTTAATAGTTGGTTATCCAGGAGAAACAGAAGAAATGTTTCAAGAATTAAAAGATTGGGTAGAAGAAATGCGTTTTGAAAGATTAGGAGCTTTTGAATATTCTCATGAAGAAAATACTGGAGCTTATGTTTTAGAAGATGATGTACCTGAAGAAGTAAAGTTTAGACGAGTTAATGAAATTATGGAAATTCAATCTCAAATTTCATGGGAATTAAATCAACAAAAAATAGGTAAAACATTTCGTTGCTTATTTGATAGAAAAGATGGTGCTTATTTTTACGGAAGAACTGAATATGATTCACCTGATGTAGATAATGATGTTATTGTAGATGCTAGAGAGCATTATGTTAAAATAGGAGAATTTGTAGATATTAAAATTTATGATGCAGGAGATTATGATTTATATGGAATTCCTGTTTAAATTATTACATCTGTATAAATAGATACAAAAAATTATTAAAAATACGTCTTTTGACGTATTTTTTTATGATATTAATTTTTTGTAATATTGTTTTATATTAACTAAACTTTTTTAAAAATGAAAAAAATTGTATTTATTTTCTCAATGTTTTTAGCTTTAACAGCTTTTGGTCAATCTAGTGCAATAAAAGTAAACCCAGTTGGTTTAGCTTTTGGTGTAGCAAATGCTGGATACGAATTTTCTACAAGTGATAGTCAATCAGCTACAATATCTGGTTTATACTATGATGTTTCTGGTATTAGCGGTTTTGGTGTAGGTGCTGAATATCGATTTTACTTTGGAGGTGAAGCTTTAAAAGGTTGGCATGCAGGACCATCATTAGGTTATTTATCTTTAGAGGACGATTTTAATACTTCAGCAAGTGTATTTTCTTTTGGTGGAGAAGTTGGTCATCAATGGGTATGGAATAGTGGTTTTTTAGTTGATGTCTTTGCAGGACTAGGCTTTGCGACTGGTGGTGATAATTTAAATGGATTAGATTCTACAACTATAGGTATAGGTGTATCACTTGGTTATGCTTGGTAAAAAAACTATACATAAATAAAAATCCACTCAAAAATGAGTGGATTTTTTTTATTTTAAAACATCTGAGTTTAGTAAGAAAACTGCATTCACAAAAAAGAGTTTTCCATTGTCCCAAAAAGATCTAAATAAAGGATTATCAACCATATAAACAATACTTCCTCTACCTTTTCTTTCTTCGCCAAAAAGTAAAGTTTCTGGTAATTTTTCTAATACATTTTTACCAGCAAAACCAGAAACATTTGTTGTTTCTAATGGTAAGTAAGCAACATTATACCCACTATTTAAATAATCATAAGCAGAGCTACTTCTTTTTAAGGTAAAATATTCGTTATGATACCCAAAACCTAAAGGATGAGTAGTATCTACTTTACTTTTAAATATTGCACCAGCAATTAAATTAACAGCGCTTTCTCTTTCTAAATTTGCATATGGTGTTAAGTTTGGTTCTTTTTCATCTTCATTTTCAGATTTTTTTCTTTTTAAAGCAAACTCTTTATTGTCAGCAAAACTTCGTAAAGCATTATCTATAGCAATTAAAGTACCTCCAGATTGTACCCAACTTTTAAATTTGTCTAAAGTAGATTTATTCAACACACGACTATAATAGCCATTTGGTAAAATGATAACATCAAAATTTGAAAAGTCAACTCTTGAAAAATAATCCGAATCTAAAATAGTAAGTGGATATTTTAATTCAGTTTCAAAGAAATGCCAAATTTCACCAAAACTTAAGGAACTCGTTCCTTCTCCTGAAAGTACTGCAACTTTTTGCTTATTAATTGGTTTCACTGAATATGATCCAAAATCTAAGCCTTTATCTACAAAACCAGTAGAAACTGATGTAAGTTGTCTAAAATTTTTATCTGCAATTTTAATTAAAGTTTCATCAAAACTTTTATTTCTATTGTCATTTCTTAATATTATAAGACTTCCTCTTTCAAAATTATTTCCATTTAAAGTAAATGGTTTTTCAGAGAATCTAGGCACAATATTATTTTTTAATAATTCAGCTAAAAAAGTAGCGTCATTTAAACTGTTCCATTTAGAAATGTATGCGTAAGCAGCAATATTAATTTTATTATCGATTGAAAAGTTTTCATTTTTTTCAGTTGAAGCTACTTCATTTTTAGAAGCAACTGCTTCAAAACCATGAGCATAAGGTATAGACCAAGCAGTAATATCATATGTTAAAGAATCTGATAATTTAGCTTTTGGTTCAAATAAAACTTTAACCATTTTACCTTTTGGCTGATTCGTGTTAATCACTAAATCTTTAGAATTAACATCTAATTTACTTTCTTTTTGAGTTGAATAAACATAACCTTTTACAGATCCATCTTTAGCACTTGCATATTTAATTTCGTGTTTGTCTAGTAAAACTTTTAAACGGTTTATTTTATCTTGATTATCATTTTTAACAACAAAACTTTTGTATTCTAAATCATCATTCACAAAAAACTTTTTAAACTCAGTATTTAATTGTTCAGCATTTTTTGATGATATCTCTACAGTAGACAAACCTGTTGTCATATGATGAATTGCTCTGTCTTTTAGAGTAAGTACTTCTCCTTCATCAGTTTTTATGCCTAAACCAGCTCTTCCATGTCCAGCTTGTTCGTATGTCATACCTATAGCTCCCATAAAAGTTGGGTATGTATCACCATAACTTGGGTATAATAAATCAAAGCTTTCTTTGGTAAAATATAACCAACCTTCTGCATCAAAATACTTAGCATGGTTTTTTCCAATTTGTGTTTGAAAATCGCGTTGCCAATCAGAAATAATTTCATGGAAAGGTTCTGCTGCAGGTGCAAAATAATAAGGACTATTAATACCTTGTTCATGAAAGTCTACATGAATATGTGGCATCCATTTATTATAAATTTTAATACGTTGTTGAGATTCAACTTGTGTAGCCCAAGCCCAATCTCTGTTTAAATCAAATAAATAATGATTTGGTCTTCCTCCTGGCCAAGGTTCATGATGTTCTTTAGCATCTTGGCTAATATTAAAAGGTGTACTTTTTACTTGGTTATACCAATTCACATATCTGTCTCTTCCATCAGGATTTATACAAGGATCCATGATAACTACTGTGTTTTCTAACCAAGCTTTTTTAGTGGTTACCAATTCATAAAGTGTTAGCATTGAAGCTTCTGTACTTGAAGCTTCATTACCATGAACATTATAACTTAGCCAAACAATTGCTTTTTTGTTTTCTTGATTTCCTTCTAAAATACCAGTTTGAGAAAGATTTGCTTTTCTGATAGCTTCTAAGTTATTAATATTTTCTTGAGAAGAAATGTATGTAACATACAAAGGTCTATGCTCATTTGTTTCACCATATTTTTCTAATTTAACATTAGATAATGTGTTAGAAACATATGTAAAGTACTCAACTACTTTATGATGTCTTGTAAAACGAGAACCTATTTCGTAACCTAAATATTCTGAAGGTGATTGTAAGTTTTGTGCTAATAAATTTCCTAAAGAAACAAAAGCAAGAAGAATAAATAACTTAATTTTCATGTAACTAATTTAGAAGTTTCTCAAAAGTAAGCATTTATTACTATTCCTTAAAAAGTTGAATTGTTGATTGTGTTAAATATTTGTTAGCGTAATTTCAGGTTTTTACCAAGCTATAAAATAGTTGTATTTTTATCAAATAATTATTCTTACTTAATGAGTTCTAAAATAGAATTAGATTGTAAATTTAAAAGTGTTATTTATTTATGAAAGTAACACAAATTCCTTTTAAAAAAACAGGTTTTTTCTCTGATATAATGATAGATTATCTTGAGGAAAATTCAAGGTTAAAACCATTTTACAATAATTTTCCTAATGCAAAAGGTTTTTACAATCAAATAGAAGAGAAAAAGAAATCATTTAGATTACAAAATAGAATTGTATTATCTGATGCTCTGCAAAATCAATATAAAGGATTTGCTATTTCTGATAAAACTCAAGAAAATATAGATTTATTAAAAAAGCAAAACACCTTTACTATTACAACAGGTCATCAGCTTAATTTATTTACAGGTCCTCTATATTTCTTATATAAAATTATTTCTACAATAAATTTAGCAGAAGAATTATCTGAGAAGTTTCCAGAAAATCAGTTTATACCTGTGTATTGGATGGCTACAGAAGATCATGATTTTGATGAAATTAACTATTTTAATTTTGATGGTAAAAAAGTACTTTGGAATAGAAAGGATGGAGGAGCAGTAGGTCGTTTTTCAACTGAAGGATTAGAACAAGTATTTAATGTTTTTACAGAACACTTAGGTAATTCTAAAAATGCAGAATACTTAAAAGAATTATTTTCTAGAGGATATTTACAACATAATAATTTATCAGACGCAACTCGCTTTATTGCAAATGAGCTATTTACTGAATATGGTTTAGTAATTATAGATGGTGATGATAATTCTTTAAAAGAACAATTTACCCCTTTTGTAAAACAAGAATTAGAAAATCAAGTTTCTTATAAAGAAGTAACTAATACAATTGCTAGATTAGAAGAGAATTATAATATTCAAGTTAATCCAAGAGAAATAAACCTTTTTTATTTAGGTGATGATTTTAGAGAACGCATTGTTTTTGAAGATGACGTTTATAAAATAAATAACACAGCATTAGTTTTTACTAAAGAAGAACTTCTTTTAGAATTAAAAAATAATCCAAAAGCATTTTCACCAAATGTTATTATGCGTCCTTTGTACCAAGAAGTAATTTTACCTAATCTCTGTTATATTGGTGGAGGAGGAGAGCAAGCTTATTGGTTAGAGTTAAAATCTTATTTTGATGCTGTAGAAGTTCCTTTTCCAATTTTATTATTAAGAAACTCTGTACAGGTTTTATCTGAAAAACAGGCTAAAAAGTTATCAAATTTAAATATTACTAAAGAAGAAATATTTTTAAATCAACATGAATTATTATCAA
The DNA here is from genome assembly GCF_042651285.1 of Polaribacter marinivivus. Lineage (NCBI taxonomy): Bacteria > Pseudomonadati > Bacteroidota > Flavobacteriia > Flavobacteriales > Flavobacteriaceae > Polaribacter > Polaribacter marinivivus. The sequence goes on from NZ_JBHSCY010000002.1 coordinate 167,852, forward strand.
AAAAGGTAATTGAAAATTCAGATTTAGAATTCTCTTTCAAAGACAAAAAAGAGTTCTTACAAAAGCAGTTTTTAGAGTTGAAAGAGGTTGCCACAAAAACAGATGTCACTTTCTTAAATGCTGTAAGTGCTCAAGAAAGAAAACAAATAAAAGGTTTAGAAAATTTAGAAAAAAGGTTATTAAAAGCTGAAAAGAAAAGACAAAATGACTTGATAGAGCGTATCATAAAACTCCAAAATAGTTTGTTGCCAAATCAATCTTTAGAAGAACGTCAGCGCAATTTTTCTGAATATTATTTAGAGTATGGAAACACTTTTATAAAAACTTTAAAAACTGTTTTAAAACCTTTAGAGTTAGAATTTACAATACTAGAATTGTAATGAAAGACAAAGGTTTACACCCCAAAAATAAATTTAATAAAGGGTATGATTTTAAAACGTTAATATTACAAAACCCTTTACTTAAAGAGCATGTTTTAAAAAATAAACATGAAATTACAACAATTGATTTTTCTGATCCAAAAGCTGTTAAAGAGCTAAATAAAGCCTTACTTTTTTCTTACGATAAATTATCTGTTTGGGATTTTCCAGATGAAAATCTTTGTCCTCCAATTCCTGGCAGATTAGATTACATTCATCATTTAGCAGGTTTATTATCAAATGAAAAAAATATTAAGATTTTAGATATAGGTACAGGTGCAACTTGTATTTATCCATTACTTGGTGTTTCTGAATATAATTGGGATTTTGTAGCAACTGATATTGATTTAGATTCTTTAGATACAGCACAAGATATTATAGATGACAATGGTTTACATCATAAAATTGAATTACGTCAACAATTTGATGAACAGCATATTTTAAAAGGAATTTTAGAAAAAGACGATACTTTTACAGCGACAATGTGCAACCCTCCTTTTTACAAGTCAGCAGAAGAGGCTAGAGGAGCAAATAGAAGAAAATCTAGGAATTTAGGTAATAATGCTGTTAGAAATTTTTCAGGTAATCATAATGAATTATGGTATATTGGTGGTGAAAAAGCTTTTTTGCACACTTACTTATATGAAAGCTCTTTATTTGCCTCTAAAAGTATTTGGTTTACAAGTTTAGTGTCAAAAAAAGAAAATGTGACTAGCTTAGAATCATCCTTTAAAAAATTAAAAGTTGAAGAATTTAAAGTAATACCAATGCAACAAGGTAATAAAGTAACTAGAATTGTTTGCTGGAAATTTTAACCTTTAAAAGTTCTCTTTTTAAAAACCATCTCCCCTTAAGATTAAAAATTTATTATTTTTAGAATTTTAGATTATATAGATTGAAAAAATATATTTTATATACGATTATCTGTTTTGTTTTTTGTTTTTGTACTTCTCAAAAACAAGAGTTTGATATTACAAGAAAAAATATAAATAATAAAGTTAATGAAGCTTATCATCTAACTCAAGAAGACAATTATGAAAAGTTAATACCTGTTTTGTTTTTTATTGATAAGAATAAAATTCAATTTAAAGATAATTGTTTACAAGCTAAGGTTACCTATTTGAGAGCTGCAAAAGCTTATTCTATATTATCTACTAATGAGCAAAAAGAATTTAGTAAACAAGCAATTGAAAAAGCTAAATATTGTGGTAATAATAAGCTAATATCATTAAGCTATAATCTACTTTCGATAGCTTATTACAGAGAGAATAATCTAGAAAAATTAAAAGAAAATGTTTTAAAAGCTATAGAATTTGGAGAAAAAGAAGATAACTATGTTTTTTTAGTAGATGCTTATTATAATTTAATTCAATATTATATAAAATTTCAAAATTGGGGTAAAGTAAGAGAATTTTCTCAAAAAGGAATTAATGCTATAAAAACATTTAATGAAAAGAAAAAAAGACTAAAATTCTTTACAATATTTTGTGCAAAGTCTCATATTGAAAAAGGTGATTTTGATTTAGCAGTAACTGATTTAGAGGAAGTAATTGCTATTGCTGAAGAAATAAAACCTGAAGATAAAACTGAATTTGCAAAAACATATAGAGATGTCTATAGGACTTACAGTCAATTAAATAGAAAAAAGGAAAATTATAAAAAAGCAAATGAATATTTGCTTTTAGTAGATTCACTATCTGTTTTAATTGATAAAGATTTAAATTCAAAAGTAAAAGATTTATTATTAAATGAAACTAATCTTAATAAAAAACTTATAGAGGTTAATAAAAAGATAATTAATAGTCAAAGAGTTTTTATTGGTATAGGTATAGTTTTTACAATTTTTATATTATGGTGTTTGTTTAAAATTAAAAACTATTCAGATAGGCTAAAAAGAACTTTAAAAAAGGAAGAACAATTAAATAATGAACTTATCTTAAAAAATGATGATTTAGCAGAAAAAAATAAAAGAATTGAAAGGTTGCTACATCAAAATGATAAGCTATTACTGTCTAGAACACTAAAAATGTCTACATTAAAAGACGCCATTCAAAATGTTTCAAAATCTATAGAAAAGCTAGTTGAAGATAATGATAAAGTTAATAGCTCTGAATTATTGTTTTTAAACCGTAATTTAAATGATGTTATTTCTGAAACTGAGCTTTGGGAGGAGTTCAAGACTGAGTTTGAAAAAAGTAACCCAGAATTTTTTATAAAGTTATTAGAAAAAGCACCTAATTTAACTATAACAGAACAAAAGCATTGTGCTTATATGTCTTTAAATATGAGTGCAAAAGAAGTTGCTAGTTTAATTAATATATCTCCAAGAAGTGTTGAAACTGCTAGGTACAGAATCAAGAAAAAACTAGATATCATAGATAATACTCTATCAGAATTTTTACAAGAAATATAAAAAAAGCCATCTATAATAAGATGGCTTATTTTTACTATAAAAAGTGGAGGACTATAATCAAAATTCTTATACAAATTTAAAACTGTTTTAGACACTTATTAGGTTATGAAGTATTATTGAAGTAGTAAAAGCAGCTCTTTTAACATTTTAATTTTAAAACGCATATTAATTTAAAAGGCTGTAGTATAAATGAAGTATACGTAAAATTAAAAATTACTTATATTCTATTAATTTGCTTTTTGTAATTAAGTATTTATTGATAAACAATATCATCAATTTTATATTTTTTACAAATAAAGTGTAAAATATAATAAACTAGCATATGCACAAATACTAAACAAAGAAAAGCATAAAGAGGTACTCCAAAAATTTGATAAGGCCAATAATACGTCCAAACTCCTAATTGTATTGTAATGACTTCACCAAAAGCTGGTAATATAAGTGCCAAAATTATAGCTAAAATTATTTTATTTTTTTGTTTTTGTTTAAATAGATAAGGAATTAAATTTTTCTCAAGTTTATACAAGTAATGAAAAGCTAGCATCCAAGCAAAAGGCACCCAAAGTGGGATTTCTCTACTAACTTCATGATATTCCCAATAACCATTATAAACACCCCAAGTTTCTCCAATAATACCACCAAAACCTGTTAATAACATGCCAATTAAAAGTACCCAGTTTTTGTTATTTTCTGGCTTAATTATTTCTTTATAAACATTATAAAATATTTTTAAAACAAGAAGTAAGGCAATTATTACATCAAATTTTTTAAGTAAACCAATAAGCATGCCTGCAATGATAAGTTTACCTAATGCTATTAAAATTTCTTTAAAAAATACTTTTTTATTTGTAATCAAAGTTCTTTTTCTTTTATCAGTTTTTGATATCTTTTTTCATTGATTGGAAATTCAATAAAATATATAATTAGAAAATACAATAAAAAAGTGGTTATAAACATTACTAAAAATTTAAATGAGTACAATCCTTTAAATCCAAAGTTAGTCCATCCTAAAATTAAAGAAAGAGGAACAGAAAAAAATGAAGTATTAATAATATAATACTTTAATTTTTTTTCTCTTTTTTTAGACCAATACTCTATAAACCTTTTGTTTAGTTTGTTGTAATGATTACTATTATTCATTTTTTAAAAATATAAAAACGTTTTAATTAATTCTTACTTATCTTTTAAAAAAATGTATTTTTAAAAAAAAGAATCATTTGTATTGAAAAATAAAAAAAAACTTATAAAATATTCAGTATATTTTTTTTCTGTACTACTAGCTATTTACTTGATTTCTAGTTTTTTTGTAAAGCAAAAAATAGAAAAAAAATAGAAGAACTAGCCTTAAAAAATAAGGTTAGTATTACAACAACTACAAAAATCAATTTATTACTTGGAGATTTTTCTTTTTTAGATGTAAAAATTGAAAAGGATAGCTTTTCTATACAATCTAAATTATTGAAAATAGAAGATATATCTTATTATCATATTCTGTTTAATAAACAATTATCTAAAACTAATCTAAAAGTTATAGAACCTCAAATTTTGGGAAAAATTGCTGACTTGAAGATTGATAATACTAAAGTAAAAGATAGCTCTAAAACAGCATTAAAAAATATTACAATCAATCAAATAGAGGTAATAAATGGTTTTGTTCATTTATCAAATGCGAATAATAAAGATTTTAAAGTTAAATCGTTTGATTTAAAAATAGATAAACTTACGAATAGAAATGAGAATCATAAGTTTCCTTTTTCTTATGGTAATATATTTTTTAAAGCAGATAGTGTCGATCAACAAGGGTCTATAATACAGCAGTTAAAAATTAATAATGTCTCATTAAAAAATAATACGCTTACTATTTCAAAATTAGCTTTACAACCTTTAAAACCTAAAAATAATTACATTAATTATGTAAAGGAAGAAAAAGATTTATATGATATAAATCTAGACTCTTTAAAAATTGTAAATATTGACATAACAAAAAAAGAAAAATATGCAATTGCTGCAGACTCAATAAATATTTATCATGGTGATTTTAATATTTATGCAGATAAAACTAGGTTTTTAAACTCAAAAAAAATAAAAGATTTATATAGTAAGGCATTAAGAGAGCTTAATTTTTTAATATGTATAAATCAATTAAATATTAAAGATTCTAAACTTACTTATGAAGAACTTTTAAAAAAAGAAAATAAACCAGGACTTTTAGTTTTTGAAAAATTAAATGTTATTACAAACAAAATTGATAATAGTACTGATAATACTAATAAGCAAGTTATAATTATAGATACAGAATTTATGGGCAGTTCACCTTTACATGTAAAGTATGAATTTAGAATTCAAGATGTTTCAGATAATTTTAGAATAAGAGGTACATTAAAAAATGTTACTTCAAAAAATATGAGTTCTTATATTTCACCAGCATTAAATGTATCTATGGATGGTTTTATAAATAGAATGGATTTTGATTTTGAAGGAAACAATTGGTCATCAAATGGTAAGTTTGATGTTATGTTTAAAGACTTTAAAGTAAAAATAAATAAGAAAAAGAAAAAAAATAAGTTTTTAAGCTGGTTGGCTAACGTAATAATAAAAGATACTTCTAAAAATGGACTAATTACAGTTGATGTTAAAGAGGTTAAAAGAAATCAAACGAAATCTTTTTGGAATTTTTTCTGGAAAAATATAGAAGAAGGTTTAATAAAATCTGTTTTATAAAAAAAACCGAAACATTTTTGTTTCGGTTTTTTTAACTTAATTCATAAAGAATTATAAGTTTGGAATTTTTAATTCCTGACCTGGATGTATTACATCTGGGTTTTTTAAGATGTCTGTGTTAGCTTTAAAGATTTCTTGGTACTTCATAGCTTTTCCATAATAATGTTTAGCAATTCCCCCTAAAGTTTCTCCTTTTTCTACTGTGTGATAAGCATAAACAGAATCATCTTCTACTTTAATGTCAGCCATAATATCTGTAGGATTATCACCTCCCACTTTTTTTATTTCATCCCATAAAAGATTTTTTTCATATTGAGTTTTAGCAGTTCCCCAAACTTTTAGTTTACCATTTTCTTCTTTTACATTACCATCTTTAATGTTTAGTTTTTCTCCTAAATCTAATACACTTTGATATTTTGCTTTCATGTTAATATTTTTTAAGTTTTATATAAATTATCTTATAGTACGTCCATTTATTTCGTCTGTATAATATCCTTGTTGTGTTAAATCTCCATCTACTTCACCACCTAAATTTTCTTTTCTTCTTTGAAGGTAAATTTCTTCATAATCTTGTGTGTAGTGTGGTGAAGTAACAACATTTAAATCAAATTTAATTGTTGTAAAAACATCACCTTCTGTATTAGCCAAAATAGTCACAAAAAATTCTACATAACCAATATTCTTAGCACTATCATAATCTAATATTATATATCCAAAATCATCTTTACCAATAGAAGTTTCAGGGAAATCAATTTCTATACAGCCACAAGAAGCTTGTACATCATATATAATTAAAGGCTCATTACCTCTGTTGTATAACTGAAATGCTGCTGTTAATTCAGAGCCTCTTAAAATAGGGTAATAATGTCTTTCTGGATCAATAACCTCCATTTTAGTTCTTTTAACTCTATCTAAATCTGGTTTTCTAAAGTTACAAGAACTAGCTATTAGAACAAGGGTAATAAGCCAATATAAATTTCTCATTATTGTAAATTTACAATATTTTAATTAAAAATAATTTCATCACATGCCATAGCATTTTTACCTTCAATTTCAGCCCTATTAATTTTTATAAAAAAGCTTTCTGATAATTGATTTCTATCAAATTTACTTGGTAAATCTATAGTTATTTCTTTTGTGTCTAATTTTGAGTTATCTTTTTTTAATGTTATTTTTTTTAATTTTTTATTTTTTTTGTCTAAAATCTCTATAGAACTTGGATAAAAAATACGATGTTTTGTGTCTTGTAAAAAAGAAAATGTAATTTTAGTTGATTTCTCTATGTTTTTTCTATTTACTTCTAATTTTAAATCATCTATTGAGTTAATAAGCCAGTTTGTATTGTAATCTAACAAACCAAATGCAGCATCATTTAAAATAGATTTATCTTTATAGTCTTCGTCTAGATTAGAAATAACTTCAAAAGGTTTTTTATAGAAATAGTGTTTTCTTTTATGGTTTGTAAATATTTTTTTTCTCCAATTATTGATATATTTTTCTATACTAAAGCCTACTTCATTGTAGGTAGATAATTTAGAAGTTTTACTATAAATATTAAGTTTATCTAATAAAATACCAACTTCATTCTTTATTATAATTTCATCATTTTTTAAAACTCCATAACCAAATTTTCCTAAACCATAATCTCTCATAATTTCTAGTTTTAGAAAAGTCAATGCTGTTGCTAATTTTAAAAAATCATTATCATATTTATTAGATTCTACATGATTATCGAATTCATCATAAAAACTAAAAAAAACTTTTGGATCTAAATATTTTGCAGCAGTATTATTTATACCACTGTAAATACTAAGTTCTTTTTTATTATTTAAAAATGTATTTTCAGAAAAAATGTAAAAGTTAGTAAGTATATCTGAAAGTGTAGAAGCATATTTTTCATTAAAAAATAGTTTTATTTCTTTATCTAAATCTAATTCTGTGTTCCAAAGTAACTTTGATAACATTACAGATTTTAATTCTTGGAAAGTGCTATAATTGTACTCACTACCATGAATAAAAACACCTTTTACACCTAGTTTTTTAAAGTATTTAAGGTTTTTATGTGTAACTTTTAAAGAAGGGTAGAGATCAAAATAATTATCAAAATTAACTGCATAATCCCAAACGTAAACTTGATTTACGTAATTTGTCCATTTTTTAATATTGGTTTCAAATTTTTCGGCATACTTTGAGTCTTCTATTGGGATTCCTTTTTGTATGTCTATATTACTATAAAAAACTCCAGTATTTTTTTCTGGTTTAAAATTTGGTATGTCTTTTACTGTAATATAAGCTGTAGTAAAAAATGTAGATTTACGATGATTTTTCGCTAATTTGTTTAAGAAAGTAAATACTGCTGGGGCAGCATCTTTAGAGGTATTTCCAACTGATTTACATGTATTACAGGTACATACAAGATTATTATCATTTGGTAATATCATGTATTTGTTTAATGCAAAATCGCTATTATAAATTTTGTTAACTTTTTCGTTTACATATTTAAATAAACTGTCGCTTGTAAAACAATATTGATCTTCTATTCTTTTATTACCAACTTTTGCAAAAGCTGTTTCTGGTAATTTAATTCCTTTTAATATTTTAGGTAGATTATGACCCCAAATTCCCCAGTTCAATTCTAAATAGTCAGTTCTGTTCCAAACTCTAAATGCTGGTGAAAAATTAGTTGAAAAATAAGGTTCTCTATATTCAAATGATGGAGAAAAACATTTATTAAAAGTAAATGGAACTAATATTTCTGCTACTTGATCTTCTGCATCAAAAATTTTACTTCTATTATAATAGTTTAATTGGGTAAACTCTTCTAAAAAAGTTGTAATTCCAAAATATAAATCAGAAATCGTTTTTCCTTTAATTATAATGTTTTTATCCTTTTTATTGTAGCAAAAATTATCTTCTTGAGTTGGATCAACTTTTAAAGATATATAACTTAAATTTGGATTTAATGCATCACTTTGTTCAATGGTGAGAACCTGCCCAGTAACTTTTATAAAATTGTTAACAAGTAATTTAGATGCAATTATCATATCATTACCAGATGATAAAGGAATATTTACCCTTGGAATTATCTTATATTCTTTAGAATATAGACTTACATCTTTTTGTGCACAACAATTAAAGCTCAAAACTAGTACAATTATTTTGATAAATCTTTGAATCATAACTGAGGTAATTGAATTTCTTTAAAACTTTGTAATAATTGTTATTGATAAATTGTACTGATTTATAAAAAAGAAAGATCTACTATCTGTAATCGGACTTTTAAAATTTATCCATGAACCATTGACTAATAACATAGTCTTAGGAGATATATTGTAACCATAGCCAGCACCAATTAAAATATTTGAAAAATCTAAAAAGGCGGTTTCACCTTCTGGTAATTGATCGTTAAAAGGAGCACTACCAAAGGAGGCTATAAAACTAACATAATCTTTTCTTGGATTAACATTGATTTTTGATTGTACAGCAAAATTGAAATAATTAAACCTATTATCTCTCATCAAAGCTAATTTTGCATTTAGCCAAATGTCTTCCCAAGATTTTGATGCTCCAAGATTTAAGGTAATAAAATTAAAGTCGTTTTGTAGTCTTGAAAAACGTAAACCTGCTTGAGCTTCATAACCGTTTTTAAAACCTTTATAAGCATTACCATACACTATAAATTTTGGAAAAAATTTAGAACCTAAAAGAACACCAACATCTGCATAAAGTGTAGGATTAAATATTCTCGAGTAATTTACACCATATTGTAAGCCTACTCCAGATCTTCTTGCTGCATAATTTACTTCTGCACCAAATGTGTTTTTTTCATCATAAATATGACTGTAACTTAAACCAGCTAGAGAAGTACTAAAAGCTAATGAATCTGATGAAGCTTCAGTATATGTTCCTGCTAATTTATTTTTTAGTTTTGCTGCCTTTAAATAGCTAAGTGTTTCTTCCCACTGAATTTTTTCATAAGGATCTTCTACTTTTCTAAATTTTTGATAATAATAAGCAGAGTCATATTGTTTCATTAATTCAAAAACAAGTCCTTTTTTATACTTAATAAAAGTATCATCAGGTCTTTCTTCTAACCTTTTATTAATTTCATCTAATGCATCTTCATTAGATTTTTGCGATATATAAAGGTTAATCATTCTTTGTAAAGAATAAATTTGCTCTGGGTTTAAACTATCTGAAAGATGATAATCTGCTATGGCTTCATCAATTAACCCTTCATCCTCGTTAGTTTTACCTCTATACCAATAAACTTCTGCTAAAGAATTTTTTATTTTTCTATCGTATTTATATGTTTGTTTAAGAGTATCTAAGATAGCTATAGCTTCGTCATATTCTTTATTTAAGGCTAATAAACCAGATAGTTTTGTTTTGAAATTTTTATTATTTGGATAAAAACTCAATGCACTTCTACTATAATTTATTCCTTTTTGATAATCTGGTATTGCTGATGAAGCATTAATTGCAATATCTAACAACGTTTTATTATCATTATCTCTAGTCAAAGCTTCTTCTATAATAGGCAATACTTTAGAAAATCTTTTTTCTTTCATTAAATACACTGCATATGCTTCAGACTGTTCAACAAAAAGTGCAGGATATCTTTGATTTAATGGAAATTGTTGTTCTAAATCTCTTGTAATTTCTAAAGCATCATCATATAAATCCATTTTTTGGTAAAGCGTAGATTTTTTTATTAGAAATTCAGGATTATTAGGTTCTAATGCAATTAATTTATCTATTTGATCCATAGACTCATCAAAGTCACTTCTTTCTAAATAAATACCAAAAATTTGTTGTTCTGCTTCTTTAGTAAAATCTGGTGAAGATTTTAGTTCTTCAAAAATTGGTAATGCTAAAGCAAATTGTCTATTAGCAACATATTGTTTAGCTCTATCATACATTATTTTATTATAAGCATAAGTTACATCTGTATCTTGAGGAAATTTTTCATGAAGATTTAAAACGGCTTTTTCATAGCTTTCTGTTTCTAAAGTTGCTCTATAAAGCTCCATTTGCTTTATTAAATATTTTTTTGAATTTGGACTTCTTTTTAAAGCCTTATTTAAAAAGTACTCTGCATCAATATAATACCCTTTACCTAAAGCATTATTGATTACATAATCTAAAGCAACTGAATTACCACCAGTCTCAGCTAGTTTTTTATTAATTTCATAAGGGTCATTATACTCATTGTAATCTGCAGATTGTTGCATTAAATAGGGTAGAGTAGTGTTGTGTATGTCTGGAAATCTTTCTTTAGGGACATCAGGAGATTTTATAAATAAAATAGCTTCTTCATGTCTACCAAGCTTTTCTAATAAACCAATCTTTTTGTCTATTAATTCTCTATCAAAAGGCAATTCTTGTAGTGCTCTATTTGTAAATTGTAAAGCATATTCAGGATTTCCTTTTAATAATTCGTTTCTTACAAGACCTATATATGCTTGTTTATTTGTTGGGTCATTATCTATAACCGTTTTATAAACTTCGTTTGCATCATCATATCTTTTATTTTTTACAGCATCTACACCATCACCTAGCATTATGTAGTTATAGTCTCTTTGTATTTCTGTATCTTCTGGATATATTTGATATAATCTTTTTAAGGCTCTTTCTGCTTCTTGAAAATTACCCATTTCTTTATAAATGTTAATTTTTCTAAGCCACCAGCCTCTACTATAAGGTGTTATTTCTAGAAGTTCATTAACAAAACAAATAGCATCTGAATAACGCTTTGTTGTTTGCTCTATATTCACTAAATACTTTAAAACGTCTATATCTTTTCTTCTTTTAAGATAAACTTGTTTTAATACATATCTAGCTGTATCATATCTACCTAAAGCCATATTAGATCTACCTAACAATGTTTTTAAATCTAAATCATCAGGTGAAATTTGTAACCCTCTCCAGCTTAATTTAGCAGCTCTTGTAAAGTTTTGATCAGCCACCTCTTTTTTAGCTTCTTCAAAAAACATATCTGAAGAATCATATGTTTGTGCATAAAAATGATTTGTTAATGCACAGATAAATAAAAATAATATTGTTTGTTTAATCTTCATTGTAATAACTAAAGCTATTATGTTTTAATTGGCTCAATTTCATTTGAGTCCTTTTTATTTTTTAACCTATCAAAAATGCTCTTTCTTTTTGTGTTGTCACCTCCAGAATTATTTCCTTTATTTCCTCCACCTTTTTTATCATCTTCTTTTTCAAACCCTTGTCTTGTCATTGTTCCCCAAGCTAATTCTCGAGAAGTAATAAAACTAAAATATCCTTTTAATGAGAAAAACATGATTAATGGGTGATAAAGTATAGGCTCTATAAAAGCAGTTAGAAACAAGCTGATTACTTCTCTTGTGGTATTGTAATATTTAAAGGTCATTTGATCCCATATTATTACTACTGAAGATATCATAATTGCAAAAGTATATGAATACAATAATATTAGCGGAGCAAAATTCCAGTTTACATATCCATAAAATAATAAAAATATAGAAAATAAAATTCCAAAAGCTTCTATAATAGGAGCTAAGAATTCAAAAATAAAAATGTATGGAAATGTAATTAATCCTAATCTTTTATAGTTAGGATTAAATAAGATTTTTCTATGGTCTGTAAACATTTGAAATAATCCACTGGCCCATCTAGTTCTTTGCCTATTTAAAATTTGTAAGTTAGGTGGTCCTTCTGTCCAACAACAAGATAAAGGTATATAACCTATTTTATAATCTAGTCTATTGTTCATCATGTGAGCAGCCATACGTGTCATCATATCCATATCCTCAGCATGAGAATCTGCACCATAACCACCAGCTTTAATAGCGATTTCTTTATCAAACATTCCTAATCCACCAGATACGTTAGGTACTGAGTTTATTAACTCCCAGCCCATTTTACCTAATAAATAAGATCTAATGTATTCTAATTCTTGAAAACGTGGAATTAATGCTTTTGGAGGTCTAACTCTAGTAATTACTCCATCTTCAATGTCACAGTTGTTAGACATTCTTAAAGTTGCACCAACTGCTATTACCCTCTTTTTATCACTTAAAATGGGTTTAATCATTTTAGTAAGTGTATTCCTTGCTAGGATACAATCTACATCTGTATTTAAATAATATGGAAATACAGATGCATTTAATCCTGCATTAAATGCGTCAGCTTTTGTACCACCATTTTCTTTATCAATGACAGTAAGAATATCATATTTAGGATTCGTAGATTTAAATGTTCTTTTGTAAGGTTTTGTTTTTATTTTTTCTACGTAAGCAAAAGGAGCTTCAACGAGTTCAAATTCTTCTGTAAGTAAATCTAATGTTTTGTCTTTACTACCATCATTCACAATAATTACCTCAAATTTTGGGTAGTTTAATGTAAGTAATGATTTTACATTTACAATAATTGTTTTTTCTTCATTGTAGGCAGGTGCAATTACAGAAATACCTGGTGCTAAATCTGAATTAATTAATTCTTCGTCATCAATATCTGTATTGTAGCTCTTATATCTATTAATTGCAATAAAAGAAAATATGGCAAGTACGATGTAACTTAAAATCAATGAAGTTGCATAGAAAAAAATAAAATACTCATAAACTTTTACAAAAATCTCAAACATATATTATTTGTATTTTATTAAAGGAGTTTCTACGTGTTTTAAAATAGTTAAATCAAATCCTTTTAAAGAGTTTTTTAAATTTTGAAAAGCTATTCTACCTTCGTAACTATAATTTAATATTGATTCTGCAATAATTTTCTTTGTATCTGTATTATTAGATTCAGTAAAAATTTCTTGTAAAAAACGCAATGATTTTCCAGAGTTAAATTTTTGGATAGTTTTTACAATTGCAACTTGACAAATTTCTGGTTCAGTGTAATATCTATCGATTAAAGTTTGTTCTGTTTCTCTAATGTTTAACTCACCTAAAGTTGTAATAGCCTCTGCTCTTACTTTTGAATTGTCGTCTTCTAATTTTTCTATTAAGATTTCTTCAATACCTTTTTGTTGAAAATGACCAACCATTTTAATAAGGAAGATAACTAACGAGTCGTTTTTTGAATAGTTAATCCATTTACCTAATCCTTCTAAGTTACCTCTTTCATTTTGTAGTTTAAGATATTGCATTAACTCTATTTCATCCCATTTTGTAATATCTCCTTCAAATTCATCAAAAAATCGGTAAGGGTCATTAGAACTAAGTGCTAGATAAGAGTTTCTTGCTTCACTTCGTATTCTTCTATTTTTACTATAAGCGTATCTTAATACTTTTGCATCAAACTTATTAAGGTTTAAAACAAATGCTTCTTGAAAAGCATCCATTTTCTCACTATTTAAACGAGAATCAAACTTCCTTTCTAAATGTTCTATAATACCAAGTGCACTGATAATTAATTCGTAATTTTCAGATTCTCTATCATCATTTTTAAAATCTACCAAAACATTCACAGCAATATCTAAAGATTCTTTGTTAACATCTTCAACGATATCTTCAAAATTTTTATAAATCTCTGATTCTGTATAAATTTTATTGGTAAATAAAATGTCTTCAAAAAGTTTTTTAATTTCTGGAAGCGTTTCTTCTAATTTTTTTTGAATACGATTATACCTTCGTCTAATGGTCCAAATAGTAATCATTAAAGCCAAAGAAGAAATGATAAATACTAAAGTTAGTACTATCGTTATTTGTATGATTAAGGGAAACGTCTTTATCTTATAGATGAAAGAAAGAAACCACTCTATGAAACTCATTATTTAGTTTTATTACTTATTAAATATTTCTTTTGGGGGAAACACTTTATAACGTAACAAACTTAGGGTAAATACGTATAATTTGACTTAATTTTTCTACCAGTTGTAATAATTTATAGATGAATGACTTCATCATAGGCATCAGCAACAGCTTCCATTACTGCTTCACTCATTGTTGGGTGTGGGTGAATTGCCTTTAAAACCTCATGACCAGTAGTTTCTAGTTTACGTCCAAGAACAGCTTCTGCTATCATATCTGTAACTCCAGCACCAATCATATGGCATCCTAACCATTCTCCATATTTTGCGTCAAAAATCACTTTTACAAAACCATCTGGTGTACCAGCTGCTTTTGCTTTTCCTGAAGCAGAAAATGGAAATTTACCTATTTTTAATTCATAACCAGCTTCTTTAGCTTTTTCTTCTGTTAAACCAACAGATGCAATTTCTGGAGTTGCGTATGTACATCCAGGTATATTACCATAATCAATTGGTTCTGTGTGTAAACCTGCTAATTTTTCTACACAAGTTATACCTTCTGCAGAAGCTACGTGAGCTAATGCTGGTCCTGGAGTTACATCACCAATAGCATAATATCCAGGTATATTTGTTTGGTAATAATCGTTTACTAAAATTTTATCTCTATCAGTAATAATACCAACATCCTCTAGACCAATATTTTCGATATTTGTTTTAATACCTACTGCAGATAATAAAATGTCTGCTTCTAATATTTCTTCTCCTTTTTTAGTTTTTACAGTAGCTTTAACTCCATCACCAGAAGTGTCTACAGATTCTACAGAAGAATTTGTCATTATTTTTATGCCTGACTTTTTAAAAGAACGTTCAAATTGTTTTGAAATGTCTTTGTCTTCTACTGGAACTATATTTGGCATATATTCTACAATAGTTACTTCTGTACCCATTGTATTGTAAAAATGTGCAAATTCTACACCTATGGCTCCAGAGCCTACAACAATCATAGATTTTGGTTGACTTGGTAAAGTCATTGCTTGTCTATAACCAATTACTTTTTTTCCATCTTGTGGTAAATTTGGTAGTTCACGAGAACGTGCACCAGTTGCAATTATTATATTGTCTGCACTGTATTCTGTAACTTTACCATCTTCTGATGTTACATCAACTTTTTTGCCTGTTTTAATTTTTCCAAAACCATCAATAATGTCAATTTTATTTTTTTTCATTAAAAATTGAACACCTTTACTCATACCATCAGCAACATTTCTACTTCTTTGAATAACAGCATCAAAATCTTTATCAATAGCTTCTGCTTTTAAACCATATTCGTCTACATGTTTTAAATAATCATATACTTGAGCAGATTTTAATAAAGCTTTTGTTGGGATACACCCCCAGTTTAAACAAATTCCTCCTAAACTTTCTTTTTCTACAATAGCAGTTTTAAAACCTAGTTGAGATGCTCTAATTGCTGTTACGTAACCTCCTGGACCACTTCCTATAATGATAATGTCGTATTTCATGATTTTTTAATATATACTTTTTTACTGTATTTATTACAAAAATTTAAGCAATATACTCAAATTGACGAATAAAGACAAGTTGTTTTTACATTCTTTTTGGTACTTGAATTCCTAAAAGTGAAAATGCTTGTTTTATAGTATTTCCAACCTTTTCAGAGATTTGCACTCTAAATATTTTTTTGTCTAAATTTTCTTCTCCAAGAATTGATACGTTTTGGTAGAATGAATTAAATTCTTTTACTAAATCGTAAGTATAATTTGCAATTATTGCTGGTGAATAACTAGCAGCTGCTTGTTGCACAGTTTCTGGAAAAGCTTCTAATAACTTAATAATTTCTTTCTCTTTTTCGTGCAATTCTATAGCAACAGATTTTGAATAATCAAAATTTGCTTTTCTTAAAATAGATTGAATTCTAGCATAGGTATACTGTATAAAAGGACCTGTGTTTCCTTGAAAATCTACTGATGATTTTGGGTCAAATAAAATCCTCTTTTTTGGATCTACTTTTAAAATAAAATATTTTAATGCTCCTAATCCTATCGTTTTATACAATTCGGTTTTCTCTTCTTCAGAATAGCCATCTAACTTACCTAATTCTTCAGAAATATTTCTGGCAGTTTCTGTCATTTCTATCATTAAATCATCTGCATCTACAACTGTACCTTCTCTAGATTTCATTTTACCTGATGGTAAATCTACCATACCATAACTTAAATGATATAATTGTTTAGCCCAGTCAAAACCTAATTTTTTTAGTATCAAAAATAAGACTTGAAAATGATAATCTTGCTCATTACCAACAGTATAAACCATTCCACCAACATTTGAGAAATCTTTTACACGCTGAATAGCTGTACCTATGTCTTGAGTCATGTAAACTGCTGTACCATCTGAACGTAATACAATTTTTTCGTCTAAACCTTCATCTGTTAAATCGCACCAAACAGAACCATCTTCTTTCTTATAAAAAACACCTTTTTCTAAACCTTGTGCTACTACATCTTTTCCTAAGAGATAAGTGTCGCTTTCATAATACAATTGATCAAAATTTACGCCTAAGTTTTTGTAAGTAATATCAAAACCATCGTAAACCCAACCATTCATTTTTTTCCAAAGTGCAACAGTTTCTTCATCTCCAGATTCCCATTTTCTTAGCATTTCTTGTGCTTCAATTAAAATAGGTGCTTCTTTTTTAGCTTCGTCTTCAGTTTTTCCAGCAGCAATTAAATCAGCAATTTCTTTTTTATATTCTTTATCGAATTTTACATAGTAATTTCCTACTAATTTATCGCCTTTTAAACCTGTAGAATTAGGAGTTTCATTATTGCCAAATCTTTTCCAAGCTAACATAGATTTACAAATATGTATACCTCTATCATTTATGATTTGAGTTTTATACACTTGTTTACCTGAAGCTTTAATAATTTCTGATACAGAATAGCCTAATAAATTATTTCTGATATGACCTAAGTGCAAAGGTTTGTTGGTGTTTGGTGAAGAATATTCAACCATAACTGCCTTTTCATTTGCATTTGGATTTACAAAACCATAGTTGTTGTTTTTATAAATATCAGAAAAGAAATTGATGTAAAAAGAGTCATCTATTACAAGATTTAAAAAACCTTTAACCACGTTAAAATTAGTAACTTCTGCTACATTTTTTAAGATGTAATTTCCTAAATCGTCAGCTATTTGAGCTGGATTTCCTTTTTTATATCTCAATAAAGGGAAAACAACAACAGTAATATCGCCTTCGAATTCTTTACGAGTAGCTTGAAATTCAACTGAAGGAATTTCTATTTCATACAAAGCTAAAAACCCTTCTTTTACTTTAGTTTCTAGTATATTTTGAATATTCATCGCTTTGAAAAAATTAAGGAGCAAACTTACCAATTTTTACTGAAAAATGTAGTATTATTTATGTATTTTTCGCCTATGGAAAAACGTCTAGAACAACTACCAAAATTAGCTGAACAAGCTAAAAAAGAAAACAAAAAATATTTTGCGAATTTAAAACGAAGAACACCTAAAAATTTAGATTATGTCATGCAAGAATTGCATGATGAAGAGTTTGCAAAAACAGATTGTTTAGATTGTGGTAATTGTTGTAAAACAACGAGCCCTATTTTTACAGATAAAGATATAGACCGAATTTCTAAACACTTAAAAATGAAAGTTGCTGACTTTGTAGATACTTACTTACAAAGAGATTCAGATGATTTTATGGTGCTAAAAACTGCTCCTTGTTCTTTTTTAGATGAAAGCGATAATACTTGTTTTATCTATGATGTTCGCCCAAAAGCCTGTGCAGATTATCCTCATACAGATAGAAGAAAATTTATACAAATTACAGATTTAACTATTGCAAATACGTTTGTTTGTCCTGCGACTTATAATATTGTAGAAGCTTTAAAAGAAAGATTACCTTATGAATATAATAAGAAGGTTAGGAGAAAGTAGATTATTCGTAGATTAAATATTTACTTCTAATCTTTTTAAAATCGGCTAAACCTTTTTGCCAAGTTTTTCTAATTTCAGTTTCAGAGAAACCTTGTTCTATTTGTTGTTGTAGTTTTTCTGTTCCTGCATGAATGGTAAAAGTTTCTCCAAAAAAAGTTTCTTCTTTAGGAGTTTGTTGGTATGCATTCAATAAAAATGATAAATCTATTTTCGAAAGATGTTTTGTATTTATTAAATTGTAACCATGGCATAATTTGTTTTTATGTTTTGGATATTTAGCACCTTCATTGGCTATAGGTGTATAAGAAAAATCAGTCTTATTAAAAAAAGGTGCTCCATATCTTTGAAATTGAAATTCTGTTCCACGTCCAGCATTTATAGTAGTTCCCTCAAAAAAACCTAAACTAGGGTAGAGGTTTATACTTTTATCATTAGGTAGATTTGGTGAAGGTTTTATAGGTAAACTATAACTTGAATTATGGTTGTAATTTTCTAAAGGAATCACTGTTAAGTCACATTTAATTCCGTTTTTTAACCATTTTTGGCCATTAATCATCTGTCCATATTCACCAATTGTCATTCCATACACTACAGGTACTGGATGTTTGCCAACAAAACTAGCATGTTTAGATTCTAAAACAGGACCATCAATATAATGTGCATTAGGGTTAGGTCTATCTAAAATAATTAAAGGAATTTTGTTTTCTGCACAAGCTTCCATTACAAAATGTAAAGTTGAAATGTAAGTGTAAAAACGAACGCCAACATCTTGTATATCAAAAACAACTAAATCAATACCTTCTAATTGTTTCTCTGATGGTTTTTTACTCTTACCATATAAAGAAACAATAGGTAGTCCTGTTTTTTTATCAATACCATCTTTTACAAGTTCTGCTGCATCTGCTTTACCTCTAAAACCATGCTCAGGGGCAAACACTTTTTGTACTTTTATTCCATTATAATTATGTAAATAATCTACTAAATGTTGTGAAACTTTTTTTGATCCCATAACATTTGGTGCAACTTCTGCTCTTTGTAAAACTGTTAAAACTGAAGTTTGATTTGCAACAATAGCAATATTCTTTCCTTTTAATTTTGATAGGTATAAGTTAGTTCTATCAGCTCCAGTTTTAATTTCTAAAACATCTTTTTCTGAATTTTCATTTTTTATTTTTTCGCTTTCAACTTTTTGAGCACAAGAAAACAGCTGAAAATTCATCAATAAAAACAAAAATAAATAGGTACTTTTACGAAGCTTAAAATGTATCATCAATTTGAATTACGAGTTATTTATTGCAAAACGTATTATTGCTGGCAAAAAGTATAAAAGTAGCATTTCATCACCAATTATAAAAATTGCAATTACAGCAATTGCTTTAGGTATCATTATTATGTTAATTGCTGTAGCAACTGGAGCAGGATTACAATATAAAATACGTGATAAAATGACTGGTTTTAAAGGTCATATTCAAATATTAAATTATGATAATAATAACTCTGATGTTTCTACAATACCCATAAAAAAAGAGCAAGAATTTTATCCAAAATTTACTACAATTGAAGGTGTAAGAAATGTTCAAGTTTATGCTAGTAAAGGTGGTATTTTAAGAACAGATACAGATTTTGAAGGTATCATTTTTAAAGGAGTCTCTTCAGATTACGATTGGACATTTTTTGAAGAATATTTGATTGAAGGTAGACTTCCTGACTTTAACCAACCAAGAACAAGAGATGTTTTATTGTCTAAAACATTAACAGATCGTTTACGATTAAAATTAAACGATACCATTTTAACTACTTTTATAAAAACTGAGAATAGCACATTACCATCAAATAAAAAGTATATCATAAGGGGTATTTATAATACTGGTTTTTTACAATTTGATAAAGCTATGATGATTGGAGATATTAGAGAGGTACAAAAACTAAATAAATGGTCTGAAAATGAAGTAGGTGGTTTTGAAATTTTAATTGATGATTTTGACGAAATAAACCAAAAAGGAGTAGAGATTTATAATGCAATTCCTTCTACTTTAAATAGTAAAACTATTTTAGAATTGTATCCTAATATTTTTGAGTGGATTCAGCTTTTTGATAACAATGTATGGTTTATAATTGCTATAATGATTGTCATTGCTGGTATAAATATGATTACTGCTTTGCTTGTTTTAATATTAGAAAGAGTACAAATGATTGGTATTTTAAAAGTTCTTGGAAGTTATAACACAAGCATAAGAAAAGTCTTTTTGTATAATGCTTCTTACTTGATTTTAAAAGGTTTGTTTTGGGGTAATTTAATAGGATTATCAATAATTGGAATACAACATTATTTTAAAATAATTACATTAGATCCAGAAACCTACTATGTTTCAACAATGCCTGTTTATATCAGTTTTACAAATATTATTTTATTAAACTTAGGTACTTTAATTCTGTGTTTTTTAATGTTAATTATTCCTTCATACATTATCACCAAAATAAACCCTGCTAAGTCTATTAAGTTTGCTTAATACTTACTTGAATTATTAAATTTTCTAAACTCTTTTTCAATAATTTCATCTTTATTGTTTTTCATATATTCTATAAATGCTTTAGCAACATTAGATAAGTTTTTAGATTTTAACCATATTAAATTCCAGTAAGTTTCTAATGGTAAACCTTTAATTTTAAGCACTTGTAAATCACCATTTTGTAATGCGTAGTTAATACCAATAATTGGCATAATAGAAATACCTAGACCAGCTATAACTGCTTGTTTTACAGCTTCATTAGATGTTAATTCCATTTTTCTAGCGATTTCAATTTTATTTTTAATTAAGTATTTTTCCATGGCTAAACGTGTAGCAGAACCTTGTTCTCTAAAAATAAAAATAGATTTGTTTAGGTTTTTATAATTGATTCCTTCTTTTGGAAAATTATAATTCTTGCCAGCTACAAAAACCATTTTATTTTTCATTAATTCAATACTTTCTATTTTTAATTTTTTTGGAATTGTAGAAACCATTGCAAAATCACATTCGTTATTTTCTAAGGCTCTTATCACAGACATTTTATTAGTAACATCCATAGTAACATCTACCATTTCGTTTTCTTTTATAAAACCAGACAAAAAATAGGGCATTGCATATTTAGCAGTAGATACAATAGAAAGTGTAAGTTTACCTGCAAGTTTTCCTTCAAATAAAGAAGACTTGTAGTTGATTGCATCTACTTCTTCTAAAATTTTTGTTGCTGCTTTTGCAATTTCCTCACCAAATTCTGTGATGTATAATTTACGGCCAACTACTTCAAAAAGTGGAAGTTTAAATTGATCTTGAAAATTTTTAAGCTGAATTGATACTGCAGGTTGAGTTAAAAATAATTGTTCAGATGCTTTAGTAACGCTCTTTACTTCAGCTATTTTTTTAAATATCTCTAATTGATGTAATGTATAATTCATAAAAATAATTAATATATAACATAATAAATATAAATAAAAATATATAAAAAATGTGTTGCAACTTTGTAAAAAATTTAAACAATGAGTTCAACAACAATTAAATCAGTAAGACAAAGAGAAAAAATTAATAATGATATAGTAATACAAATTACTAAAAGTCAATTAATTAAATTCTCTGCTTTTTTATTTCTATTAGCTTTTATTGTCATCGACTTTTTAGCAATTACTTCAAATAGCCCATTACTAACTGAATTAATAATAGCTCAAGCCATTGTAGCTTTAATTGCTTTTGTAAAATTTTCTAAATCAAATACTATCATAAAAAAATAAATCATGAACAACTCTGTAACAACAAAAAAAGATCAACAAACTTTAAAATTAATAGAAGGTACTTTTACTAAAAGAGAAGCCTTAAATATTATTAACAGTGTTGTAGATGTAAAAATAAACTTTCATAAAGTTCATAGATTATCAATTCAGGAAGGTAATGAAAATGACGAATGTAAATTTGATAACTCTAGAATTCAAGAATTAATGGAGAGTAAAAAAGAAACTAAAGCTTTTTTAAGAGCTTTAGAAAGTAAAGGACAAAACATAAAAATAACTAGTACAGTAACTATTAGTTTAGAAGAATAAAACTATAAAATTTAAACTTTTTTAGTAGGAAATAACTGACTTCAAGTAAGCTTTCCTACTTTTTTTATGTCAAATTTTTAACCTATGGATTTACATTATTTAATAGATAATTTAACAAACCCAGCACTTTTATTTTTCTTTTTAGGGTTATTAGCTGTAAATGTAAAAAGTGATTTAAGAATTCCTGAAAACTCTTCAAAGTTCATTTCTTTATATCTATTACTTTCTATTGGATTTAAAGGTGGTCAAGAACTATCACATAGTGTAATTACTTCAGAAATTATTTGGTCTTTACTTTTTGGTATTCTTTTAGCATTAATAGTTCCTATTTATTGTTATTATATATTAAGACTTAGACTTAGTGTAGAAAATTCAGGAGCAATTGCATCTGCTTATGGTTCTGTAAGTGCTGTAACATTTGTAACTACAATCTCTTTTTTAGAAATGGAAGGTATTCCTTTTGGTGGACATATGGTAGCAGTAATGGCTTTAATGGAAGCACCTTCAATTATTATTGGTGTTTTATTAATGGCAATTTATAATAAGGATAAAACTAATAAAACATCTTTTAAACAGATTATTCATCATTCTTTAACAAATGGTAGTGTGCTTTTAATTATTGGTAGTTTACTAATAGGATATTTTGCAAACGATGCTCAAGCAGAAGGTATTAAACCATTTACTACAGATATTTTTAAAGGATTTTTAGCTGTATTTCTTTTAGACATGGGTATTACTAGCGGACAAAAGCTCAAGGCTCTAGTTAAAAAAGGATGGTTTACTTTATCTTTTGCTATTATTATTCCAATTATTAACGGATGTCTTGTAGCAGTAATAAGTGGTTTGTTTATAGAAGAAGAAGGTAATAGATTATTAATGTCAATTTTAGCAGCAAGTGCATCTTATATTGCAGTTCCTGCAGCTATGAAATTAGCAGCGCCAAAAGCAAATCCTGGGCTATACATTCCAATGGCTTTAGCAATTACCTTTCCATTTAACATAACATTAGGTATGCCTTTGTATTTATGTATCATTGGTATATGTTAAAATATTGATTTTAAATAATATCAAATCCTAATGAAATTCATTAGGATTTTTTTATTCTCAAAAAAAGCAAATTTGTAGATACTTTAAAAAGAAACTACCTTTGCATCTGTAAAATTTATACATGAACTACGCAAAAAATATATTAGAAACTATTGGAAATACACCACTAGTTAAATTAAATAAACTTACTAAAGATTTGCCTTGTTTAGTGCTATCTAAATACGAAACTTTTAATCCTGGTAATTCTGTTAAAGATAGAATGGCTTTACAAATGATTGAGGATGCAGAGGCTGATGGACGACTTAAACCTGGAGGAACAATTATAGAAGGAACTTCTGGTAATACAGGAATGGGTTTAGCACTTGCTGCAATTGTTAAAGGCTATAAATGTATTTTTGTAATGTCTGATAAACAGTCTAAAGAAAAAATGGATATTCTTAGAGCTGTTGGAGCAGAAGTAGTGGTTTGTCCTACAAATGTTGAGCCTACAGATCCAAGATCCTATTACTCAGTTTCTAAACGATTAGGAGAAGAAACTCCTAATTCTTGGTATGTTAATCAATATGATAACCCAAGTAACTGTAAAGCACATTTTTTAAGTACGGGTCCAGAAATTTGGGAACAAACAGAAGGTAAAGTAACTCATTTTGTAGTTGGAGTTGGAACAGGTGGAACTATATCTGGTGTAGGGAGTTACTTAAAAATGAAAGCTAAAGAGCAAGGTAAAACAGTTAAAGTTTGGGGTGTTGATACTTATGGTTCTGTATTTAAAAAATATCACGAAACTGGTATTTTTGATGAAAATGAAATTTATCCTTACATCACAGAAGGTATAGGTGAAGACATTTTACCAAAAAATGTGAATTTTGATGTAATAGATGGTTTTACTAAAGTAACAGATAAAGATGCTGCCATCTATACTCAAAAGCTAGCCAAAGAAGAAGGTATGTTTTTAGGTAATTCTGCAGGTGCAGCAATAAAAGGAGTTTTGCAATTAAAAGAACATTTTTCTAAAGACGACGTTGTTGTTGTACTGTTTCATGATCATGGAAGTAGATATGTAGGAAAAATGTTTAATGATGATTGGATGCGTGAAAGAGGTTTTTTAGAGGAAGAAATAAAAACTGCTGCAGACTTAATAAAAAATCATGAAGAAAAGCCCTTAGTAACAGCACAAACAGAAGAATTAGTCTCTCATGCAATTGAACGTATGAAGCAATTTAAAATATCTCAAATTCCTGTTAAAGATATTAATGGTTTTGTTGGCTCTGTAGATGAGACAGATTTATTACGTAGTTTTTTATCTGATAAGGATATAGCTGATAAACCGATAAAAGAAATTATGGGAAAAGCTTATCCAATAGTTAAAAAATCTGCAAAATTAGAAACGATTTCTAAATTAATATCTAAAGAAAATGAAGCTGTTTTAGTAGATTTAGAAAATGGTAATCATCATATTATTACAAAATATGATGTAATAAGTGCCATTTAAGGTTTATTCTTTTTTACAAATCGAAACTCAAATACTTCTCATCGAAACTTGATTGCTTGTGAACGATTAAGGTAAATAAAACTTTAATTCCTAAACTATATTTGTAGTGTATTTAAGAAATAATATAACGATTATTATAAGTTGGGGGATTTATAATTGTTAAGATTGGAACACCGTTTTTATGCGGTGTTTTTTTTATACCTATTTTAAATTACAATTAGACTTGCTAATTAAACCATTAATCGAATTAGAATAAAAACGTAGTTTTATAATTGTTTCTTTGTTGTGGTTAATAGTTAAAAAAAGTTTGGCTATATTTTAAGGGGATATTGTCAAATGTATAAAATCGTGTAGAAAATTCTAGACGATTTTTTTTATGCATAAAAAAAAGGCTGTAAAAAACAGCCTTTTAAATCAACTAATTCAAATAATTTACACAATGAAAACAATTTAACTTTTGCTTTCATTTTTTAATTTGCAAGCTTCGTGCCAAATTTTTATTTGAACCTAATATATTTTTATTTTAACAAAATTTTTAAAGATCTTGAGCGTGTTTATGTGCTTTGTATGAAGAACGAACTAATGCACCACTTTCTACATACATAAAGCCCATTTCTAAACCTATTGTTTCATATTTTTTAAATTGCTCTGGAGTAATAAATTCTTTAACAGGTAAATGATTTTTTGTAGGTTGTAAATACTGACCAATCGTAATAATATCACAATTTACTTCACGTAAATCTTTCATAGTTTGTATTACTTCTTCTTCCTTTTCTCCTAATCCAAGCATTAAGCCAGTTTTTGTACGCATGCCATTTTCTTTTAAGTATTTTAAAACACCCAAACTTCTGTCGTATTTAGCTTGTATACGTACTTCACGAGTTAATCTCCTTACAGTTTCCATGTTATGTGAAACTACTTCTGGATGAACCTCAATAATTCTATCTATTTGTTTGGTATTTCCTTGAAAATCTGGAATTAAAGTTTCTAAAGTTGTATTTGGGTTTGCCCTTCTAATTGCATCTACTGTTTCTGCCCAAATAATAGAACCACCATCTTTTAAATCGTCTCTATCTACAGAAGTAATTACAGCATGTTTAATTCCCATAATTTTTATAGAACGAGCTACTTTTTCAGGCTCATCCCATTCAACAGTATCTGGTCTCCCCGTTTTTACACCACAAAAACCACAAGAACGTGTACAGATGTTTCCAAGAATCATAAAGGTTGCAGTACCTTCTCCCCAGCATTCACCCATATTTGGACAGCTACCACTTGTACAAATAGTATTTAATTTATATTTATCTACTAAACCTCTTAGTTCTGTGTATTTTTTACCTACTGGTAACTTTACACGAAGCCATTTTGGTTTTTTAGGTCTTTCAGGAGCTATAATTGTTTCTACTGCCATATCAAATTCATCAAAAATTATAATGCAAATTTACGACACAAAATCTTTAGAAACTAATTTCTTAATTTCATTAAAACTATAGTATCTCTTAAAATTCTAAAAATTTGTTGAAAAACTAAAACAAAAGGTAAAATGATAATAATTATTAATAACATTAATGGAAATAAGTAGCTTATAATTCTAAATAAATTTAAAATACTATTCTCAATTGAGTTTTCTCTTTTTTGCCTTAATAAGAATGATTTACTAGGCTCAAAACGATTATAATGTACTTTTATTTTTTCTTGATTTGAATTAAAAATAGTGTTTTTAAAGCTTTTAAGTTCTGAAGTAGTTTTAAATGGTATAGTATCTAATTTTTCTTTTAGAATATTTCTTGTTCCCTGTATATCATCAAAAATATTAGAATTTTTATATATTTTATTTTCAATTTTATAGTCATAAATTAAAGTAACTTTATAAATAGTGTCTTTATTTTTATTTTCTTCTTTTTTTACGTTAATATCAGCAATATTAGCCTTTGTAGTTTTGTAAGGTAAAATTGCATTAAAAGTGTAGCTATACATTTCTTTAGTAACACCACCAGCGTCAGAATTAAGAATAAATAACAAAATTGATAGAAATATGAATCCTACAATATTTGTTCGAAGTCTTTTTTTTACTTCTTCTTTATTTTTAAAATCTAATTTTAGTTTAGTTTTTTCATTAATTATTTTAATAAAATCTTGAAATTGTTTTGTAATGAGTGATAAAAGCCAAATGCTAATAAGAATAAAAATAATTAATATTAACAGAGAGATTAGTATAAAAAGTGTGGGTAGTTTTAAAATATATGATTTAGAAGGATTTTCATTATTTACAAAAACATTTATTTTACCACTTATTATTTCAGAGTTTAGTTTAATTATAGCTTCATTTGCAGATTTTGAATTAGATGATCTCCAGTTACCAATGTTTGGATAAATTGTTTTATTAGTATAAAAAACACTATCAACTGAATATGAGTATTCTATTTGTTCAGAATACATAATTGTGTTTTTAGAATAATTTTTGTTTTTTAAGTCAGGATCAAATAAATCAATATCATTTTTTTTATATTTTTTTGAGACGTATACTTTATTAACTTTTGCTTCTATTTTTTCCCAATTAGAATCTGCAAAATTACCATATAAGATTTTTACAATAGGAATTCCAAATAAAGACATTCCTGATATAAATATGATAGTACCTGTTAGGTAAAAAAGTAATGAGATAAAACTTAATGAAATTGGAAACTTTGGTAAATACTTTTGTAATTTAAGTTTGTTAAATATTTTTTGAAGTTTTGCCATAGTTAATAAATACTATTTAAAAACCAAATGCTAAATCCTATTAAAAATAAAATTCCAACTATGCTTAGTATTTTTGTAAAAAGTGATGGTCTGTGTTCTAATGGAGTGTGTATTCCAGTAATTAAAATTGTATTTAAAATTGCATAAAAAGGCGCAGTTAAAAAAGATAAAATAGTAGCTATTTTTACAAGACTTCCCATACTATCCATAAAATATCTAAGTATTAGAAAAGTACCTAAAAAAAGTAAAATTATCCAAAACCAATATCCGTATTTAAATTCTTTTCTAGTTAATAGTTTTGTGCTAATATTCATACTTCTAGGAGATGCATCTAAAGTTGTTATAGTTGTGCTAAACATAGTTGTAAATGCAGCAATAGCTATAAAAATATATGAAAAACTCCCTAGGTTTTTGGTATATAAATCTATAAGTTGTGATGCAAAAACAGCACCTTTATTTGAAAATGTTTCACCAGATTTATACATGACTAAAGCACCTAAAAGAACAAAACAAATTCCTAAAATTAGTGTGCCTATATAGCCCACATTAAAATCGAAAATGGCATCTTTAGGTTTAATTTTGATAAAAGAGTTTTTAGATTTTTCTACAGACCAAATTGAATGCCAAATAGAAATATCCATTGGTCCTGGCATCCACCCTAAAAAGGCAATTAAAAATGTAATTTCTACACTACCAGAAGGTAAAATTTGGCTAACATCATAAGATTCTGTTGAATTATAAAAAGCTATAGAAACTGCTGCAATTGTACTTATTGATAAGAGAACAATAATATATTTCATCAATTTGTCAAGTAGGTTATATTTACCAATTATTAAAATTACTACACTTACTAATAATATAATACTAGACCAAATTGCTAAATTAAATGCAGATGTAAAAGAACCAAATAACTGAGTAGCTAAAGCAGCTGTAACAATGGTAACTGCTGCTTGAATTATAAACATTGTGATAAAGTTTAGCACATAATAGATGGCTAATACTGGTTTTCCTAATTTTTTGTAACCTTCCAATAATGTTTCTCCAGTAGCAGCTGCATAACGTGGCCCAAACTGAAAAAAGGGATATTTAAAAATATGTACTAATAGTAATGCCCAAAGTAATCCAAAGCCAAAATCTGCACCAGCTTTTGTAGATTGTACTAAATGAGAAACACCAATAGCTGCACCTGCAAATAATAAACCTGGCCCTAAAGTTTGTAGAAACCCTTTTCTCATTACTAAGATTTTTTAATGATTTCTGCTAACAGTTTTTTTGAACGCAATAATTTAACCTTAACGTTATTAATAGGTTCATTAATTTGATTAGAAATTTCTTTATAACTTAATTCTTGAAAATATCTTAGTTGTATTACTTCTTGATATTTAGGTTTTAATTGCTTTATATCTCTTAAAAGTTTAGCTAAATTTTGTTCTCTAATAATTTCATCTTCAGGTGTAGGGTTTTCATCAACAACCATGTAAACTTTTTCTTCTTGTTCTTTAGAAGTATCAGTTGTAATAGATATATCTTTTTTTCTTTTAAGGTCTATATGAACATTTTTAGCGATAGTAATTAACCAAGTTTTAAAAACAAAATTGTCATCATAGGTTTCAATTTTATCAAATGCTTTAGAAAATGCTTGGATAGCTATATCCTCTGCATCATTTTCACTATTTGTTCTTTTTAAAAGAAACAAATAAATATCATTCCAAAAATTATTAAGTAAAAATCTAAAAGCAGCTTGATTACCTTCTTTTGCTTTTGAAATATTAACTTTAATGTTATCGTGATTTATTTCCAATGACTTGGTTTTGATATCAAATTAGATATAAATATAGTAATTTGAATCAATACTAGATAAATATCTAAAACAGGAAGTAAAAAGATTAAATGTGGTTCTTTAAACTTTTTTGTTGCAATACCCATTACTATAAATTGTGTTATAAAGTAACTTATAATAATTAATAGTATATGTTTCCAAGGATAAAAGAAAAACAAGATAGCACTAAGTATATAAGTTAAATATTTAGTTAAGCTAAATAAAAAAAGAAGAAATTTATTCTTAAGAGAATACTTATTTTGTAAGTTAAGTTGATTTCTTTTGTTTGTAAACCATTGTTTTAAGCTAGTTTTTTCTAAACATTCTACAAAACTATCTTCAGTATTAGAAAAGGTTATATTATGATTATTTATGGCGTCTTTTATAAATAAGTCGTCTTTGCCTTCTCTTATTTTTATGTGATTTATAAAACCCTTTACTCTAAAAAATTCCGATTTTGTAAATGCATAGTTTTTTGAAGATGCAGAAAAACCACTATTAAATTTAGCAAATGAAAACGATTTTAAAGTTTGTAATAAATTATCTAAACGTATAACTAAGTTTGTTAAAGAACTTTTTAGACTATATTTTTTGTATCCTAAAACTATAGATTTTTTTAATGAGAAATGTTTACTCATTTCTAAAATCCAATTTTTTGAAATAGGTTTTACGTCAATCTCAGAAAATAACAAATGTTCGTGTTTTGCTGCTTTAATGGCTAAAGTATAGGTGTATTTTTTATTACCCCAAAAAGATTCGTTATTTTCTACATCTATAATTCTAATAGATTTATCATGTTCTCTTATATCTTCTAAAATATCATCTGTATTATCTACAGAAGCATTATTAACTAGTAGAATTTCGAAGTTTGGATAATTTTGTTCTTTAAAATATTTTAAGTTTTTAGATAAATAATCACCACTATTTTTAACGTAAATTATTAGTGAAATAGGAGGAGTGTCAGTATGTAATTCTTTGTTTTTATTGCTGAAAAGAACAGAAGAAAAAATTAGATAATAGACAATTTGTATTGCTGTACATGCTACAAATATGTAGAAAATTACAGTTAAAATCATTATCTAAAAAGGCTTAATTATGCTGAGGTTCAGAGCAAGAATCAAATTGATCAGGAGTTTTGCCACAAAATCCACAAGCTTCTCCACTTTTATTTAACATTGGGTTTTGGCTAGCACAAGTTCCTGCAAATTCACCATCTTTTTTAGCCCATATTTTTATTGCAATTCCTGCAATTCCTAAGGCTAATAACCCTAAAGTAATAAATAATAATTTCATCGTGTTTTTTATGAGTTACAAAGATACAAAATAGACTTCTTCTAATGAAATCCATTTGACTTTGATTTGTAGTTTTTAAATTACGTTTACTTCTATTTCTAACTTTATATCAAACTTAGATTTTATCTCTTTTTGAATAGTTTCAGCTAAATTATAAATATCTTTTCCAGTAGCATTATTATAATTAACAAGAACTAAAGCTTGTTTTTTATGAACCCCAAAATCGCCAAATCTTTTTCCTTTAAAACCAGCTTTTTCAATTAACCAACCAGCAGGAACTTTAACTTGGTTTTCTGAAACAATGTAACTTGGTATTTCTGGATACGTTTTTTGAAGTGTTAAAAAATGAGCTTTAGTTATTACAGGATTTTTAAAAAAACTTCCACTATTTCCAATCTCTTTTGGATCTGGTAACTTAGATTTTCTTATAGCAATTACTGCATCAGAAATATTTTTTAGATTTGGTTTAGCTATGTTTTTTGAAGTAAGTTCTGTTTCTATAGCACCATAAGAAGTATTAAAATTATGGTTTTGTTTCGTTAATTTAAAACTTACAGATGTTATTATATATTTCCCTTTTACTTCGTTTTTAAAAATTGAATTTCTATAACCAAATTTACATTCTTCATTAGAAAACTGTACTAATTTACCTTTTTCAATATGTAAAGCTTCAACTTTAGTAATGGTATCTTTAACTTCAACTCCATAAGCACCAATATTTTGTATTGGGCAAGTACCTACATTTCCAGGTATTAAAGATAAATTTTCAAGTCCTCCATAATTATTGTCTACACACCAAAGCACAAATTCATGCCAATTTTCACCAGCATTAACTGTTAAAAAAACTTCATTTTCATTTTCATGATCAATAGAAACACCTTTAATATCAATATGTACAACTAATTTTTCAATATCTTTAGTGAGCAACATATTGCTTCCTCCAGAAATTAAAAAAATATCTTTTTCAACTTTTAAAAGCTCTTGAAGTTGATAAACAGAATCAATACAAATAAAGCGTTTAGCTGTTACATCAATACCAAAAGTATTGTAGTTTTTTAGTGATATGTTTTCTTCGATATTCAATTAGTTAGGATAAGTTTCTAAAGCTTCTTTTAAAATTTCAACAGAGCGTATTAAATCTTTTTTATTTAATACATAAGCTATCCTTACTTGGTTTTTTCCTTCTCCTTCAGTAGAGTAAAACCCACTTGCAGGAGCAACCATAATTGTTTGATTATTCGAATTGAATTTCTCTAAAATCCATTGAGCAAAATGGTCTGTGTCTTTTACTGGTAATTGAACAACACAATAAAAAGCACCTTTTGGTTTTGCTACACTAACACCCTCTATTTTTTCTAATTCTTGGGTAAGTGTATTTCTTCTTTCTACATATTCTTCAATGACTTCATCAAAATAACTTTGTGGGGTATCTAATGCTGCTTCACTAGCAATTAAAGCGTAAGTTGGTGGACTTAATCTTGCTTGGGCAAATTTTATAGCTGTTTTTATAAATTCTTCGTTTTTAGAAACAATACATCCAATTCTTGCACCACACATGCTGTAACGTTTAGAAACAGAATCTATAACTATAGCGTTATTTTCTAATCCTTCTATAGATAATACAGAAGTATGCTTTAAGCCATCATAAGTAAATTCTCTGTAAACTTCATCAGCAATTAAAAACAAATCGTGTTTTAATACAATCTTTTTTAATTTTTCAATTTCTTCTTTAGAGTATAAATACCCTGTTGGATTTCCTGGATTACAAATTAAAATTGCTTTTGTTTTTTCTGTTATCAGTTTTTCAAATTCTTCGATTTTTGGTAAGGCAAAATTATCTTCAAATTTTGAATTTACTGGTACCACTTTTACACCAGAAGCTGTAGAAAAACCATTATAATTTGCATAAAATGGCTCAGGAATTATAATTTCATCATCAGGATCTGTAATACTACCAATAGTAAATAAAAGCGCCTCAGAACCTCCAGTTGTTATGATTAAGTCTTTCTCAGAAACGTTTATTTCGTTTTTCTGATAGTATTTAGATAACTTAGTTCTATATTCTTCTGAGCCTTCAGATCTTGCATAAGATAATGTTTCTATAGAATTATTTTTTACAGCATCTAAAGCAACTTGTGGAGTTTTAATGTCTGGTTGTCCAATGTTTAGATGAAAAACATGCACTCCATTTTTTTTTGCATTTTCTGCATAAGGAACCAATTTACGAATTGGTGACTCAGGCATTTTTAAACCTTTTTTAGAAATAACTGGCATAAAATTGTTTACTTTTATTTTTTGCAAATTTCTTAAATTAATTTCAATTTTTATGATTGATTTTACTTTTCTTTAAAAGGTTAAATTTTTACTAAAAACTATTTTTGTTATTCTTTAATTTGTAAATTGTTTTTCATCATTATAAATTACTTTTTTGATTAAAATTAGAATTTTTATACTTCTACTATTGCTTGTGATTCCAAACATTACTAACTCACAAGAAGGCTTTCGTTTTTTGAATCAAAATAAAAAAACGGAAAGAATTAGATTTAAATTTATTAATAATTTAATTGTAATACCATTAAAAATTAATGGTAAAAAACTTTCTTTTATTTTAGATTCTGGAGTTAGTAAAACCATATTATTTAACATCACTCAAAATGATAGTATTGGTTTAAATAGTGTTGAGAAGGTTAGTTTAAGAGGTTTAGGAAAAGGAGAGCCTGTAGAAGCTTTACTATCTAGAAACAACAAACTTTCTTTAAAAAACATTGTTAGTTATGATGAGACTATTTATGTAATAGTTAGAGATTATTTTGATTTATCTAGTAAAATGGGGACAACAATACATGGTATAATTGGCTACAATTTGTTGAGTAATTATGTTGTTAAAATAAATTACAAAAATAGATATATTGACTTTTACGATCCAGAAAATTTTGAACTAAAGAGATGTAGAAAATGTGAAACTTTTCCTCTTAACTTTTATAGAAAAAAACCTTTTATAGATGCTAAAGTTCAATTAGACACAATAGGTGATAAATTAACAGATGTTAAATTATTAATAGATTCTGGAGGTAGTGATGCTATTTGGCTTTTTGAGCATACGAAACCAGAAATTGTAACACCAATCAATCATTTTAATGATATTTTAGGAGAGGGGCTAAGTGGATCTATTTATGGAAATAGAAGTAGAATTTCTACTTTTAAATTAGGCTCTTTTATAATTGAACAACCTACAGTATCTTTTTTAGATTCTATTTCTACTAAAAATGCTAGAATGTATAAAGAAAGAAATGGTAGTATTGGTTCTAATATTTTAAAAAGATTTATAGTTTGGTTTAATTACGCTAACAATACAATTACATTTAAGAAAAATGGCTCTTTTAAAAAAGGATTTAATTATAATATGAGCGGTTTAGATGTAGTTTATAATGGTAAACAATTAGTAAAAGAAGAAGATGTTAGATCATATTCAGACGCATATAATCAAAGTGTAAGTTCTACTAATTCTGTAAAATTTATAACAAGCTTTTCATATAAATTTAAACCTTCTTACAGAATTAGAAATATTGTTGCTAATTCTCCTGCAGATAAAGCTGGACTTAAAGTTGATGATATTATTTTAAGATTAAATAATAAGCCAGCACATGAATATCAATTAGGTGAAATAATACAGAAGTTTCAAGAGAAAGATGGAAAACGTATTAAAATAACTGTAGATAGAAAAGGTGAAAAACTAAAGTTTCAATTTAGACTTGAGAAAAAAGTTTAATTACTTTTTAGAATCAGATAATAAACTTTTCTCTTTTTCTAAAGATAATTTATTGTCTACATAACCTTTAATTTTAATTACTTTTCTTGCATTTTTAGCATTAGAGAAAATAGTAATCATTTTAGAAAAACCTCCTAATCTATTGGTATCATAAGAAACTTTTATTTTTCCTTTTTTACCAGGCATTATTGGGTCTTTTGGTTTTTCTGGAACAGTACATCCACAAGAAGATTGTATATTGCTTATTATTAAAGGAGCATCTCCAATATTTGTAAATACAAAAGTGCGTTCTCCTTTTGCACCTTTTGCAATTTTTCCATAGTCAATAATTTCTTTTTCAAACTTAAATTCTTGAGCATTTATAGTAAAAGAGGCAAATAATAGTGCTAAAACAATTCCAAAAGACTTCATAATCATTTATTTAGTTGTGTAAAATTAAAACATATATTTTATTCTAAAAAATCAATTGCTAATTTTCTCTACAAAAAAGAGAATTGTATTTTTGCCAACTATATATCAAAAAGGATACCAAAGCATGACAATTCCATCTAAATATGATGCAAGACTAGTAGAAGATAAATGGTATAACTACTGGATTCAACATAATTATTTTCATTCTACACCAGATGAAAGAGAGCCATATACTATTGTAATTCCTCCTCCAAATGTTACAGGAGTATTACATATGGGGCATATGTTGAATAATACCATTCAAGATGTTCTAATTAGACGTGCTCGTTTATTAGGTAAAAATGCTTGTTGGGTTCCAGGAACAGATCATGCATCAATAGCTACAGAAGCTAAAGTTGTAGCTAAATTAAAAGAACAAGGCATTAAAAAAACCGACTTAACTCGTGAAGAATTTTTGCAACATGCGTTTGATTGGAAGAACGAATATGGAGGAATTATTCTTGAGCAATTAAAAAAGTTAGGAGCTTCTTGCGATTGGGAAAGAACTGCTTTTACAATGGACCCAGAAATGTCTGAATCTGTAATTAAAGTTTTTGTTGATTTATATAATAAAGGATTGATCTATAGAGGTTACAGAATGGTAAATTGGGATCCTGAAGCCAAAACTACCTTGTCTGATGAAGAGGTGATTTATGAAGAAAAGCAAGGAAATCTATATTATTTGCAATATAAAATTGAAGATTCAGAAGAAACTTTAACTATTGCAACTACAAGACCAGAAACTATTTTTGGAGATACTGCCATTTGTATAAATCCTAATGACGAACGTTTTACGCATTTAAAGGATAAAAAAGCAATTGTACCTTTATGTAACAGAGTAATCCCAATTATTGAGGATGAATATGTAGATATTGAGTTTGGTACAGGTTGTTTAAAAGTAACTCCAGCACATGATGAAAATGATAAAGTTTTAGGAGATAAACACAACTTAGAGGTAATAGATATTTTTAATGATGATGCTTCTTTGAATTCATATGGCTTACATTATCAAGGAAAAGATCGATTTGTTGCAAGAAAAGAAATTGCCAAAGAATTAGAAGATAAAGGAATTTTATTAAAAACAGAACAACATACCAATAAAGTAGGAACATCAGAAAGAACTAAAGCAGTTATAGAACCAAGATTATCTGATCAATGGTTTTTAAAAATGACAGATTTAGTAAAACCCGCAATTGATGCTGTTTTAGGTGATGATACTGAAATTAATTTAGTGCCTAAAAAGTTTGAGAATACCTATCGTCATTGGATGGAAAATATTCGAGACTGGAATATTTCTCGTCAACTTTGGTGGGGACAACAAATACCTGCATATTATTTTGGTGATGGTAAAGAAGATTTTGTTGTTGCTGAAAATATTGACAAAGCTTTAGCTTTAGCCAAACAAAAAACAAATAACCAACAACTAACAACTAATGATCT
Organism: Polaribacter marinivivus; assembly: GCF_042651285.1. Lineage (NCBI taxonomy): Bacteria > Pseudomonadati > Bacteroidota > Flavobacteriia > Flavobacteriales > Flavobacteriaceae > Polaribacter > Polaribacter marinivivus. Next base: position 204,262 of record NZ_JBHSCY010000002.1, read on the forward strand.
AAAACAAGATGATGACGCTCTAGATACTTGGTTTTCTTCTTGGTTATGGCCAATGTCTGTTTTTGACGGAATTAGAAATCCTGAAAATGAAGAAATAAAATATTATTACCCAACAAATGACTTAGTTACTGGACCAGATATTTTATTCTTTTGGGTAGCTAGAATGATTATTGCTGGATACGAATATAAAGGTGAAAAACCTTTCCAAAATGTATATTTAACAGGTTTAGTTCGCGATAAACAACGTCGTAAAATGTCTAAATCTTTGGGTAATTCACCTGACGCTTTAAAATTAATAGAAGAGTTTGGAGCAGATGGTGTTAGAGTTGGCTTATTATTAAGTGCTCCAGCAGGAAATGACATTTTATTTGATGAAGAATTATGTCAACAAGGAAAAGGGTTTGCAAACAAAATTTGGAATGCATTTAGATTAATAAAAGGTTGGGAAATAGATGAAAGCTTAGCTCAACCAGAAACTTCTAAAATTGGTTTAGCTTGGTATGAAGCTAAATTTCAAAAAGCATTAGCAGAAATCGAAGATCATTTTTCTAAATATCGTTTAAGTGATGCATTAATGACAATTTATAAATTAATTATGGATGATTTCTCATCTTGGTTATTAGAAATTGTAAAGCCTGCATATCAACAGCCAATTGACAGAATAACTTTTAATGCTGTTATTGAGGTTTTAGAAAATAATTTAAAAGTATTACATCCATTTATGCCATTCTTAACCGAAGAAATTTGGCAGCACATTACAGAAAGGTCACCAGAAGAAGCTTTAATTATTGCAAAATATCCAAAAATTAAAGAATTTAATCAACAAATTATAACTGATTTTGATTTTGCTACAGCTGTTGTTTCTGGATTAAGAACTGTTAGAAAAGAAAAAAATATTTCTTTTAAAGATACTATTGAATTATTTGTAATTGATGCAGAAGAAAACACAAAAGAATTTGATACTGTAATTCAAAAATTAACAAATACTTCAACAATAAATTATGTTGCAGAAAAAGTTGATGGAGCTTCTTTTAGAGTAAAATCTAATGAGTATTTTGTGCCAATTTCTGCTGCAAATATTGATGTAGAAGCTGAAGTAAAAAAATTAGATGCAGAACTAAAAAGAGCTGAAGGTTTTTTATTTGGTATTCAAAAGAAACTTTCTAATGAACGTTTTGTATCTAATGCTCCTGAGAAAGTTATTGCTTTAGAGCGCAAAAAAGAAGCAGATACTTTAGCTAAAATAGAAACTATAAAGTCTAGTTTAAAATCTTTAAAATAGTTAAGATTTATAAAAAAATAAAAACACCATCTAAAGAGATGGTGTTTTTTTATTTATTATGCTGTTACTTGAACTTTAGATTGGTGATTTTTAAAAAACTGCATTACCATTAAAGATCCAACAATTGATGAGGCCAAACCTTCTATTATTAATGTAAACACCAATTCATAAATAGATAAATTACCTCCAATTAAAAATGAGTTATTTAATTCATTTAAAAAATTAGGATTTATTAAAGAGACATATATTAAAACTCCGATTGTAGAAAATAAGACTCCTAATGCAGAAGTACCAAATGCTATTCCATAATTTGTAGCATAGTTAGTTTCATTATTATTTTCAATACTTGTTTTTACAGCTTGTCTAATACCAACTATAACAAATACGATATTTAAAAATCGTAAATAAGGATTATTCTCTTGTCCAAATAATTTAGATAAAAAGAAAAATCCTCCAATTAGTAAAGTGATTAACATTGCATGTTTAAATATAATTTTTGTTTTACTCATAATTTTATGTTTTTTAATTTATAGTGTAATAGTCTACCTTAAATAGATGTTAGTTAATTTTTAACTATATATTTTGCTTATTACAAAGTAAAATAAAAACACAGTGAGATTTAAACTCATATGATTTAAATCTTTGCTTAAAAGAATTTTAAAACCTTTTTTAACTTTTATATTAAGGCTTCTTTTAATAAAGTAATAGGGTGTTTAGCTAAACGTTTAGTACCATCATAAATTTGATGACGACAACTTGTACCTGCTGCAGCAATTTCTGTATCTGATGAACAGTTTCTAACTTTTGGAAATAAAGTATCTTCACCCACTTGCATAGAAACCTTATAATGTTCTTTTTCGTATCCAAAAGAACCAGCCATTCCACAACATCCTGTATTCAATATTGTTACAGTATAATTTTCTGGAAGATTTAGTATTTGAAAACTAGCATTTGTACTCGATAATGCTTTTTGATGACAATGCCCATGAATTTTTAAAGTCTTCTTTTCTGATGTAAACAAGGTTTTATCTACATTACCATTTTCAATTTCTTTGGCTAAAAATTCCTCAAAAGTAAAGGTATGTTGAGCAATTTTTTCTGCGGATGTTTTATCATCTGCTAATCTGATGTATTCATCTCTAAAAGTTAAAATTGCTGAGGGTTCAATGCCCACAAGTGGTGTTTTATCTGATATTTTATCTTTAAAAATTGCAATATTTTTATCACATACAATTTTGGCTTCTTTTAAAAATCCTTTAGAAATATAACTTCTTGCACTTTCTTCATGATTGATAATATTGACTTTATAGCCTAATTTTTCTAATAAGAAAACTGCGTCTTTACCAATTTCTACATCATAAAAATTGGTGAATTCGTCGTTAAAAAGGTAGACAGATTTTTGAGATTGCTTTATTTCGGTTTTACCAAAAGCTTTTTTCTTATACCATTTCTTTAAAGTTTGTTTTGCTAGTTTAGGAACACTTCTTTTTGTTGATACACCCATTGCAGATTTTGCCAATGTTGTGTTCAAAACCAAGTTAGCTAAAGTAGGAGTAATGCTTCCTAATTTATTTAGCTTAGCATTATTAGCAAACAATTTACTTCTAAAAGAATACCCATTAGTTTCTTGATACTGATACAAAAACTCAGCTTTCATTGTTGCTATATCAACATTACTAGGACACTCAGAAGCACAAGCTTTACAACTTAAACATAGGTCTAAAACCTCTTTTAGTTTTTTTGAATCGAACTTATTAGCTGCAGAATTATTGGTTAAAACTTCACGTAATGTATTGGCTCTTGCTCTAGTTGTTTCTTTTTCATTTTTAGTAGCTCTGTAACTAGGGCACATAGTTCCACCAGCTTCTACTGGTTTTCTACAATCTCCAGAACCATTACATTTTTCAGCTAGTTTTATAATACCTTCACTATCAGAAAAGTCTTGAATCGTATCAATTTGAGGTTCATCTCTATCAATTTCATAACGCAAACTTTTGTCCATAGGAAAAGCGTCTGTGATTTTCCCTTTATTAAAAATATTGTTTGGATCAAATGCATTTTTAATTCGCCTTAATAATTGATAATTATTTTCACCAATCATCATAGGTATAAATTCTGCTCTTACAATTCCATCTCCATGTTCTCCAGAAAATGACCCTTGATATTTTTTTACCAATTGAGCTGTTTCTGTAGTTATTTTTCTAAATAGAACTACATCTTCAGATTTTTTTAAATTTAAAATGGGACGTAAATGCAACTCTCCAGCTCCAGCATGTGCATAATACACTGCATTTTGCTGATATTTAGCCATTATTTTAGTAAACTCTTCTATGTAATTGGGTAAGTCTTCTAAAGCCACAGCTGTATCTTCTATACAAGCCACAGCTTTCATATCACCAACCATATTTCCTAAAGCACCTAAACCAGCTTTTCTTAGATAGTGTACTTTTGATATATCATTACCATAAACTTTTGGATGATGATAACCAAAGTTATTTTTTTCTAAATCTGCAATTAATTTATCTGCTAAAACTTCAGCTTCTGCAAGAGTGTTTGCAGATACCTCTAACATTAAAACAGCTTCAGGGTCGCCTTGTAAAAAGAAACGATTTTTAGCTAATTCACGATTGTTTTTTGTACAATCTAAAATGGTTTTATCCATTAATTCACAATTGTACAATGTATGGTTCATTGCAATTAAGGTTGCTTTTAAACTTTCATTAATACTCTTAAAATGAGAACAAACCATAATGCTCTCCTTGGGTGGAATATCATCTAACTGTAAAGTAATTGCTGTTGAAAAAGCCAATGTCCCTTCACTTCCAGTCAAAAGTTTTGCAACGTTAATTGTGGGTTCTGAACCTCCAAATAAATCTGATTTTAAGAACTCATCTATAGCATAACCTGTACATCTTCTATGAATGGTTTCTTTTGGAAATTCATGTTTAATCTCTACCTGTGTAGATTCAGAAGTAAGCTCAGTGTAAATAGATTTATAAATAGCGCCTTCTAAAGTTTTTTCTTTACTTTTTTCTATAAATTCATCAGAAGATATTTCTTCAAAAGTTGCAGTGCTTCCATCACTTAATATAGCATCAATTTTTAAAACTTTATCACGAGTAACACCATACCTAATAGAAGTGCTTCCAGACGAATTGTTACCAACCATTCCACCAATCATACATCTGTTAGAAGTTGAGGTGTTTGGGCCAAAAAACAAACCAAAAGGTTTTAGAAAAACATTTAATGAGTCTCTAACAATACCTGGTTGAAGGGTTATTGTCTTATGCTGTTCATCAAATTCTAGAATGTTTGTAAAATGTTTAGAAACATCAACCACTATTCCATCTCCTACACATTGTCCTGCTAATGAAGTTCCTGCTGTTCTAGGAATTAAAGTAATGTTGTTTTTATTTGCAAAATCAATTAGAGCTTTAATATCATTTTCATCTTTTGGAAAAGCAACTGCAAGTGGAATTTTTCTATAAACAGAGGCATCAGTAGCATATAATGTTTTATGTAAATCATCAAATAAAACTTCACCTTTAAGTGATTTATGTAGTTGTTCTAAAACAGAATTTGTAATCATTATTGATTTTTAAAAACACATGTGATTATTGCAAATATCTGAATAATTAAAAAATAGGCTTCTATAAAAAGCAACTCATTTCTAATTTTTATTAATTATAAATTATTTATTGTTTTATTTTAATATTTATGTAATCTATTAAAATTTTAAGCTGAAAAATTGAATAAAAAATAAAATTTCTAATGTTTATCTTTGTTACAAATTCAAACTTTACACGAATGAAAAAAATAGTATTCTTTCTTTTTTTAGTATGTTTTACAATGTCTGCTCAGAAAGTAGATTTGTCTTATTATTTACCAAATGAACGTTATAATTCAGAAATACCAACACCAAAAGAAATAATTGGTCATGAAGTAGGTGAGTGGCATGTTACACATGATAAATTAGTTATGTATATGAAAGCCTTAGCAAAAGCTTCAGATAGAATAACCATAGAAGAAAGAGGTAAAACTTATGAAGATAGACCCTTACTTTTATTAACAATTACATCACCAAATAATCATAAAAATTTAGAAGAAATAAGAAAAAAACATATTGATGCAACTAATGATACATCTGTTTCAACAGATAACCCAGTAGTAGTTTATCAAGGATTTTCTATACATGGTAATGAACCAAGTGGTTCTAATGCAGCTTTAGCAGTAGCTTATTATTTAGCAGCATCAGTTTCATCAGAAACTCAAAATTTATTAGATAATACAGTTATTTTATTTGACCCTTCTTTTAATCCTGATGGATTGCAACGATTTGCATATTGGGCTAATGTAAATAAAAGTAAAAACATAAATCCAGATCCAAATGATAGAGAGTATAATGAGATTTGGCCTAGAGGTAGAACCAATCATTATCAATTTGATATGAATAGAGATTGGTTACCTGTACAATTACCAGAAAGTAAAGCTAGAATAGCTACTTTTCATAAATGGTTGCCAAATATTCTAACAGATCATCATGAAATGGGAAGTAACTCTAGTTTCTTTTTTCAACCTGGTATTCCAAGTAGAACCAATCCTTTAACACCTCAAATGAATCAAGATTTAACTAAAGAAATTGCTACTTACCATGCAAAAGCTTTAGACAATATTGGTTCTTTATATTATTCTGAAGAAAGTTTTGATGATTTTTATTATGGTAAAGGATCAACTTTTCCAGACATTAATGGAGGTATTGGAATTTTATTTGAACAAGGAAGTTCTAGAGGACATGCACAAGAAACAGATAATGGTATATTAACTTTTCCGTTTACAATTCGTAATCAAGTCACAGCAGCTTTTTCTACTCTAGAAGCTGCAAAAAGCATGAGAGAAAAGCTTTTAAAATATCAACAAGATTTTTATGAAGAATCTAGAAACACAGGAAGTAATAAAGCTATTGTTTTTGGTGATGAAAAAGATGCTGCAAAAACATATCATTTAGCAGAAGTTTTAAAAAGACATCAAGTAAAAATTCATGACCTAAAGTCTGATTTTACTCAAAATGGAAAAAACTTTAAAAAAGGATATAGTTATGTTGTGCCTATGAATCAGAAAAATCAACGTTTGGTAAAAGCGATGTTTGATGTAAGAACTACGTTTAAAGATAGTTTGTTTTATGATGTTTCTGCTTGGACTTTTAATCATGCATTTGGAGTAGATTATGCAGAAAATATATCGCTTTCTAAAGCTGGTGAAGAAATAGATAAATTAGAAATGCCAACTGCAGGAGTTTCTTTTAAAAGTAATTATGGGTACTTAATGCCTTGGAACGAATATTATGCTCCAAAAGCTTTAAATGCCATTTTGCAAAAAGGTTTACGTGCTAAAGTATCTATGAAAAACTTTAAAAATGGAGGTAAATCTTATGATTATGGAACCATTTTTATCCCTGTTCAAAATCAAAAATTATCATATGATGAAATGTATAATTTCTTAAGTATTGTAGCCAAAGAAAGTGCAACAAAAATTTATGGAGTAACCACAGGTTTAAATGAGGGTATTGATTTAGGGAGTAATAATTTTAGAGCAATCACTACACCAAAAGTAGCTATGTTAGTTGGTGATGGAGTTGCTGGTAATGATTCAGGTGAAATATGGCATTTATTTGATCAACGATTTGACATGCATTTAACAAGATTAGATACGCGTTATTTTAATAGAGTTGATATTGCAAAATATACTCATATTATAATTCCTAGCAGTGGTTTAGAAAAAGCTGCTGTTGAAAAATTAAAGACTTGGGTAAGAAATGGTGGAGTTTTAGTTGGGTATAAAAATACTGCAAGATGGTTATCTAGTAATAACATGATAAGTTTAAATTTTGAAAGAGCTAAAAGAGACTCAATTAAAGGTGTTTCATTTGAAGAGCGTTCTTTACAATCTGGAGCTCAAGTAATTGGAGGTGCAATATTTGAAGCAAATATTGATCGTTCTCATCCAGTAAATTTTGGTTATAAGAATGATAAATTAGCATTGTTTAGAAATTCTACAATGTTTTTGAAGGCTGATAAGAATAGTTATAATAACCCAATTCAATATACGTCTAAGCCATTATTAAGTGGTTATATTTCTAAAGAAAACGCTAAAGTAATTCCGAATACAGTACCTTTTAAAGTACAACGTTTTGGTAGAGGTAGAGTAGTAGTTTTTACAGACAACACAAATTTTAGAGCATTTTGGTATGGGACAAACAAGTTGCTAATGAATACTATTTTCTTTGGCGATAAAATGTAGACATATCTAGAAAAAATTAAAAAGCCATAAAATTCTAATTTTAGATTTTTATGGCTTTTTTATGTATTTAAGTTTTGTAACAAAATTAAATGAAGAGCGTCTTATTTATAGATTAATATAATTATAAATGAGTTTTTTTAGAGTTTTGTTTGCTATAATTTTCCCTCCACTTTCAGTGATAGATAAAGGATGTGGTTCTTTTTTTATCATATTTTTGTTAACCCTTTGTGGATGGATTCCAGGAGTTATAGGAGCCTTAGTAATTTTGAATAACCCTAATAGATAATTTATTTATTAAGAATTATGATTAGCTAATCTGTTCTCCATTTTTAATTTTTTTAGAAGCTTTTAATAAGACTACTTTACCTTCAGTATTATAAACTCCAAGAACTAAGACTTCACTTAAAAAATTTGCAATTTGCCTGGGTTTAAAATTTACAATAGCAGATACTTGTTTATTTTGTAGTTCTTTTTTGGTATACAAATCTATAATTTGAGCACTTGATTTTTTTATGCCTAAATCACCAAAATCAATTTTCAGTTGATAGGCTGGCTTTTTTGCTTTCGGAAAATCATTGACTTCAATTATAGTGCCTATTCTAATATCAACTTTTAAAAAATCTTCGAAAGATATTTCTTCTTTCATAGTTTAATTTTTTTTCTTGTTTAGTTTTTGAATTACCCATAAAGGACCAATTAATAAAAACTCTAAATCTTTTAAAAATGAGGGTTTAGCACCTTCTATTTTATGGCCATAAAATTGTCCAATCCAAGCTAAAATAAAAATTATTAAAGAAGCATAAAGTAAATTTACAGTATTGCCTAGCCAAAAATTACCAATAATTGATACTAAAATAACAAACAGCATTTCTGTAAAATACCAAAAACCAAGACGTAAGTAAAAAATAGAAATGATTACGCCTACAACAACTGCCCAGTTTTCTAATAAGGGATTGTATAAACCAAAAGTATTTTCTAATAGAGTTGTTGGTATAGACATCAATAAACCAATAACACTAAAAAAAATTAATGGTACACAGATGTAATGAATAGTTTGGTTGGTTTCATTTTGATGACTAACAGCATATTCATCAAAATATTCTTGAGCAGTTTTCATGTTTTAAAAGTATAGAACATAAAGATAAAAATAATTGAAATACTAATAAGAAGTTACTTCCAGTTTTTACGAATCATTAATTGCTCTATATGTGCATAATGATGCTGACAATGCCAAGCATAAATTCCAATATTTTCTTTTAAAGAAACATTAGCTTTAGTTTCTGGATGTATAAAACTTTTCTCTAAATCTTTTTCAGGTATGTTTTTTAATAAATAAACCCACTTACTATGTAGCGCTTTTAATCCATCTAAAGACAATGAAATAGGAGCAGATTTAGAGTCAAAAATCTCAGCCCATCTGTCTTCAAAATACGCTTTTATTATGGGTGTATCTTCTGTTAAGGTCCATTTAAACCTAATATAAGAATTTGTATGACTATCATAACAATGATGAATTACTTGCCTTATAGTCCATCCATTTTCTCTATAAGGTGTATCTAATTGTTTTTCTGATAATTGTTTTACCAAAAATTCTATTTCTTGAGGAAATCGTTCAATATCAGAAATCCAAACTTCTATATTTTTTTTGGTAATATTTTCTGGAATTAGAGCTTTTCCTATTGGGTATTTTAGTTGTTCTAAAGTCATTTAACGTTACTTTTTTGTTAACCTACTTAAACGAGCTTTAGAGCTTCTATTTTCAGGATTTATGGCTAAAGCTTTTTTATAATATATAATTGCGTTAACAGTATCTTTTTTTGAAAAATATAAATCACCCATACTATCATAAACGTTTGAGCTATTAGGATACAAGGCCATATTTATTTTAAATAGCTCTTTTGCCTCTTCATATTCTTCATTTCTTAAGAATCTATAGGCTAACGTATTTAATCTTCTTTCACTAACATTAGGGTTTAAGGAATCTTTTTCTTTAATTGTTTTAAAAGCAGTTAAAGCTTTATCATACTCTTTATCATTAAAGTATTCAGAAGGTGTTTTTTCACCTTTTTCCATTTTGTCAAACCTATAAATAACTCCCTTGTGTTCTGTTTTGGGAGCTAATTCAATATGCATTTTGGGTTTGCTTACAAAGAGCATTTTTTCATTTAACTCTTTCATGTAAAAAGCACTATCATTTACTTTTAATAATTCAATGTCATCATTTCCACGCCATTTAGCATGCATAATAGCATCTTCAAAATAAATTTCTAATACTTCATTTGCATTAAATAAATAACGTCCAGAAGTGGCTTCTATAAAACTATCAGAATTTTTTTGTGATGTACAACTGGTAAGTAATATAAATGTAAAAAGTATAAATAAAGTTTTTTTCATGGTTGGTAGCTAAAATGATTCTCTATTTTAGACGATTATAGATAGGTTTTTGTTACACTTTAAAGTTAATGATTTTTAAAATGTTAATATATAAATGTTATTGTTTGTTAAAATTTTATTTTGTTTAATATATTTAAATTAATTTTAAACAAAATATTTTATAATGAAAGTATCAATACAAACTTATATTGCTATTACAACGTTTTTATTGTTTTTTATAACAATTTTAGCAGCGCTTAATTATTCTTTTTCTTGGATTTTTTATTTAACAGTAATTGGTCAAGTTTTTCTACTAATTATGGTTTATAAAGTATTAACAGATAACTATAAAACAGAAAAAACGTTTGAAGATTTTTATGAAGATAATCCTATATCTCAAAATAAAAATGAATTAAATTATAGAAAGTAGCAGTTACAATTGATACAATTATTTTCAATATAAGTTTATAGATTATAACATTTATTTTAATTTATTTAATTTAAATAGTATATAAATTTTCTTTTATGATAAATAATTAGGTGGCTTAAATTAATTAGTCTAAGTTTGCACCACAATAAAAGATACCTATAGGGTTTTAAGGTAGTATATATACAATTAGTTTTTTCGAGTTTTCTCTTCTTTCCAATTTTATTTTTACAATTACTTTTTCAATAGTGTTTTAAGTTAAAAAGTTGTTTACAATTTTATCATATTTTTAATATGTTGTCTTAATTAGGTTTCTTTTTTGTGATAAAATAATAAATAATTTAAAATTAAGTAAAGATGCAAGAAGGCACAGTAAAATTTTTCAACAATTCAAAAGGATTCGGATTTATTAAATCATCAGAAACAGGAGAAGATATTTTTGTTCATAATTCTGGTTTAACAGACGATATTAGAGAAGATGACAAAGTACAGTTTAATACTGAACAAGGAAGAAAAGGATTAAATGCTATAGACGTACAAGTTATAGACTAATTCTAAATATTTTATCTTCTAAAAGATAAATTATAATAAAAAAGACCGTTTTTAAACGGTCTTTTTTTATACTAAGAACTTAAACATTTATTGTTTTATACTATTCCAAATATCTAAATACATTTTCCAATCTCCATTTATTTTTTTCCAAACAATTACATATTTCCCTTTCCAATTAGATTCTGATCCATCTGGTCTTAAAGTTATTCCTTCATAATATCCATAATCATAAGCTTCATCACCAATAATTTTTATTTCTTCAGGTTTAATTTTATGATATTTTGTTTTAAACCCTTTTGGAAGAACCCAATAATTAATAATTGCTTCCTTACCTTTAAGAATCTCTTTATTATTAGGAAAAATCTTGGCATCTTCAGTGTATGCTAAGCCTATAGATTTATAATCAGAATTCATTACAGAAACAGAGAATGATTTAATATTTGAAAGTATCTTATCAATATCTTTTTGATTGCCAATAAATGTCTGTGAACATAAAGAAGAAGAAAAAAAGAGAAAAAGTAAAAAAGAATATATTTTCATGTTTTTTTAATTGAAGGTTTTATTGATTCTAAAAACTAAATTAATAATTATATAACTCTGATTTAAATATAATTATTTTAAAAATAGGATTTATTTACCCAATCTCAGTTTATGAGTTTAAAAATAAAACGATTTTAAAAATATTTAGACATCGTATTTTTAAACCTTTTAATTTATTAAATATCAATTAGTTAATTGTATAGCTTTAAGCTGAATATAGTGTTGTACAATCTTAAATTTATATCCTTTTAAAGTTTCCAATTATTTTTGATAGTTGTTTAGTAATAAAACCAAAGAAATGGCAAAAACATTATTTGATAAAGTATGGGATTCTCATGTAGTAAGAAGTATAGAAGATGGACCAGATGTATTTTTTATTGATCGTCATTTTATTCACGAAGTAACAAGTCCAGTCGCTTTTTTAGGATTAGAAAGTAGAGGTAATAGTGTTGTTTATCCAGAACGTACTTTTGCTACAGCAGATCATAACACACCAACAATAAATCAACATTTACCAGTAGCAGATCCATTATCTGCAAATCAATTAAATGCGTTAGAAAGAAATGCTGCTAAATATGGTATTTCTCACTGGGGTTTAGGTGATAAAAACAATGGTATTGTACATGTAGTTGGTCCAGAAAACGGAATTACTTTACCTGGAGCTACTATTGTTTGTGGAGATTCACATACATCTACTCATGGTGCTTTTGGAGCTATAGCTTTTGGTATTGGTACTTCAGAGGTGGAAATGGTTTTATCTACGCAATGTATTATGCAACCAAAACCTAAAAAAATGCGTATTAACGTAAATGGAAAACTTGGTGCAGGAGTAACACCAAAAGATGTTGCATTATATATTATTGCTCAGCAAACTACTTCTGGTGCAACAGGATATTTTGTAGAATATGCTGGTGATGTTTTCGAAGATATGACTATGGAAGGAAGAATGACCGTTTGTAATTTATCTATAGAAATGGGTGCTAGAGGAGGAATGATTGCACCAGATGCAAAAACATTTGATTATATAAAAGGGCGTTCTCAAACTCCTAAAGGAGAAGATTGGAATAAAGCCATGAAATATTGGGAAACTTTATACACAGAAGAAGGTGCAGAATTTGATGCTGAATTTAATTATAATGCTTCAGATATAGAGCCAATGATTACCTATGGTACAAACCCAGGTATGGGAATTGGTGTTACAAAATCTATCCCAAATGCAGCATCTGTAGAAGGTGGTGTTGAAACTTATAAAAAATCTTTGGGTTACATGTCTTTTAATGAAGGTGAAGCCATGATTGGTAAACAAATAGATTTTGTATTCTTAGGTTCTTGTACAAATGGAAGAATAGAAGATTTTAGAGCATTTTGCTCAATAGTAGAAGGTCGTAAAAAAGCAGAACATGTTACAGCTTGGTTAGTGCCTGGTTCTCATAAAGTTGTAGATCAAATAAAAGCAGAAGGCTTAGATAAAATTATAGCTAATGCTGGTTTCGAACTTAGAGAACCAGGTTGTTCTGCATGTTTAGCTATGAATGATGATAAAATTCCAGCAGGAAAGTTATCAGTATCTACATCAAATAGAAATTTTGAAGGTCGTCAAGGACCTGGTTCTAGAACTTTATTAGCTAGTCCATTAGTTGCTGCTGCTTCTGCTGTAGAAGGGGTAGTTACAGATCCTAGAACATTATTACAAACTGCTTAAAATTAAGAAAATGGCTTACGATAAATTTAATGTATTAACAAGTACAGCTTATCCATTACCAACAGAAAATGTAGATACAGATCAAATTATTCCTGCTCGTTTTTTAAAAGCAACAGAGCGTAAAGATTTTGATATAAACTTTTTTCGTGATTGGAGATTTAATCAAGATGGAACACCAAAACCAGATTTTCCTTTAAATAAAGAAATTTATGCGGGTTCTAAAATTTTAGTAGGAGGTAGAAATTTTGGTTCAGGTTCTTCTAGAGAACATGCAGCTTGGTCTGTTTATGATTTTGGTTTAAGATGTGTTATTTCATCAGCTTTTGCAGATATATTTAAAAATAATTGTTTAAACATTGGTGTTTTGCCAGTTCAAGTTTCTGCATTGTTTGCAGACAAATTATTTGATGCCATTTTTGCTGACCCAAAAACTGAAATTAAGGTAGATTTACCAAATCAAACAGTAACTCTTTTATCAACAGGAGAATCTGAAACTTTTGAGATTAATAGTTACAAAAAAGATAATATGTTAAATGGTTTTGATGATATTGATTATTTAAAAAATATCGAAAATGAAATCGCTGCTTTTGCAGAAACAAGACCTTTTTAAAAATCCATTTTTTAAGTTTGATTTATGTCTGTAAGAAGCATTGAAATAATGGATACTACTTTACGTGATGGAGAACAAACATCAGGTGTATCATTTACAGTTTCAGAAAAATTAACTATTGCAAAACTTTTATTAGAAGAATTAAAAGTAGATCGTATAGAAATTGCATCTGCTCGTGTTTCTTTGGGTGAATTAGAAGCTGTTCAAAAAATAACTTCTTGGGCAAAAGAGCAAAATTTACTAGATAAAATAGAAGTCTTAACCTTTGTTGATGGAGGTAAATCTATAGATTGGATGTTAGATGCAGGAGCAAAAGTTCAGAATTTACTAACAAAAGGATCTTTAAATCATTTAAAATATCAACTTAAAAAAACACCTGAAGATCATTTTTCTGACATAAAGGCAACTATAGATTTAGCAACTAAAAACGGAATTAAAACAAACGTTTATTTAGAAGATTGGTCTAATGGAATGCGAAATTCTAAGGACTATGTCTTTCAGTTTTTAGATTTTTTAACAAATCAAAAAGTAGAAAGAATTTTATTACCAGATACTTTAGGAATTTTAACCCCAGATGAAACACATGATTTTATTTCTGAAGTAAGAAGTAAATATCCAAATCTTCATATCGATTTTCATGGACATAATGATTATGATCTTGGTGTTGCTAATGTTTTAGAGTCTGTAAAAGCTGGTGTTAATGGCTTGCATTTAACGATTAATGGAATGGGTGAGCGTGCAGGAAATGCACCAATGGCAAGTGTAGTTGCAGTTATTAATGACTTTTTAAATGATGTAAAAATTAATGTAAACGAAACTGCTTTAAATAAAGTAAGTAAGTTAGTAGAAACTTTTTCAGGTTTTAGAATTCCAGTAAATAAACCAGTTGTAGGTGCAAATGTATTTACGCAAACAGCAGGCATTCATGCAGATGGAGATAACAAAAACAACTTATATTTTAATGATTTAATGCCAGAACGTTTTGGGAGAAAACGTAAATATGCATTAGGTAAAACATCAGGTAAGGCAAATATTCAAAAGAATTTACAAGATTTAGGGTTAAGTTTAAATGATGAAGATTTAAAAAAAGTAACTCAAAGAATTATTGAGTTAGGAGATAAAAAAGAAGTTGTTTCTCAAGATGATCTACCTTATATTATTTCTGATGTATTAAGTAGTGATAAAATTGAAAGAAGAGTTATTGTAGAGAATTATGTATTGGGTCATGCAAGAGGTATGAAACCTTCAACTACTTTACAATTAAGAGTAGAAGGTGTATTATATGAAGCTCATGCACAGGGAGATGGACAATATGATGCATTTATGAACGCTCTAAAGAAATTATATAAAACGCATAGTAAAAAAGACTTACCAAAGTTAATAGATTATGCTGTTAGAATTCCACCTGGGAGTAATTCTGATGCTTTATGTGAAACGATTATCACTTGGAAAAAAGAAAAAAAAGAATTTATAACACGTGGTTTAGATTCAGATCAAACAGTATCTGCTATTAAAGCCACAGAAAAGATGTTGAATATTATATAATAGCTTTTAGCATTTAGCTAAATGCCAAGAGACAAAAGCAAAACAAAAAAATGAAATTAAATATAGCCTTATTAGCAGGAGATGGTATTGGACCAGAAGTCATAGAACAAGCTGTAAAAGTATCTGATGCTGTTGCAAAAAAATTTAATCATGAAATTAATTGGAGACCAGCCTTAACAGGTGCTGCTGCTATTGATGCTGTTGGTGAGCCTTATCCTGATGAAACACATGAAATTTGTGCTTCTTCAGATGCTGTTTTATTTGGTGCTATTGGTCATCCACGTTTTGATAATGATCCATCTGCAAAGGTTCGTCCAGAACAAGGATTATTAAAAATGCGTAAAAAATTAGGTTTATTTGCTAATGTTAGACCAACATTTACATTTCCTTCTTTATTAGATAAATCTCCTTTAAAAAGAGAAAGAATAGAAGGTACAGATTTAGTTTTTTTACGTGAATTAACAGGAGGAATTTACTTTGGAGAAAAGGGTAGAAGAGAAGAAGGAGAAATTGCTTATGATAACTGTGTTTACACTAGAGCTGAAGTTCAAAGATTGGCTAAAAAAGGATTTGAATTAGCCATGACACGTTCTAAAAAATTATGTTGTGTAGATAAAGCCAATGTTTTAGAGACTTCAAGATTATGGAGAGAAACTGTACAAGCAATGGAAAAAGATTATCCAGAAGTTGAGGTGTCTTATGAGTTTGTTGATGCAGTTGCAATGCGTTTAGTTCAGTGGCCAAATAGTTATGATGTTTTAATAACAGAAAATTTATTTGGAGATATTTTAACTGATGAAGCTTCTGTAATTTCTGGTTCTATGGGTTTAATGCCTAGTGCGTCTTTGGGTTCAAAAATTGGCTTATTTGAGCCTATACATGGTTCTTATCCACAAGCAACAGGTTTAAATATTGCAAATCCAATGGCTACAGTTTTATCTGCAGCTATGATGTTCGAAAACTTTGGTTTACATACAGAAGGAAAAGCTATAAGAGAAGCAGTAAACAAAGCTTTAAATGAAGGTATTGTTACAGAAGATTTAGCTGATGGTGGAAAATCTTATGGTACTTCTGAAGTGGGAGATTGGTTAGCTAATAATATTTAGTTTTAGAAAATATATATAAAATTAAAAGCTCTCAAAATATGAGAGCTTTTTTTATGTATTCTTAGTTACTCTATGTATTTGGTCTAGTAAATCTTCTGGATTAAAAGGTTTAAATATAAAACCATTCATTCCTGAAGCAGAAATTTTATCTTTAACTTCCATAAAAACAGAGGCTGATAATGCTAAAATGGGTAGTTCTTTGTTAAATTTTCGAATTTCTTTTGTAGCTGTATAACCATCCATAACTGGCATTTGAATGTCCATTAAAACTACATCATAATCTTTTTCTTTTATTTTTTCTACAGCAGACATGCCATCGTTTGCAACATCAACAATAAGTTTTGCTTTTTCTAATATTTGTTGACCAACCATAACATTTATTAAGTTGTCTTCTACTAATAAAACTTTAATGCCTTCTAAGTTATTCTTTCTCTTTTTGGTCTTTTTTTCAAGTTCTTGTTCTGGCACAACTTTTAAATCCAAAATAAAATAAAAAGTACTTCCTTCTCCAATTTCACTTTCAACTTTAATTTCTGAATCCATTGTTTCAACAATACTTTTTACAATTGGCAAACCTAAACCAGTACCTCCATATATTCTAGAAGTAGTATTAGATGCTTGACTAAATGCTTCCCAAATGGTTTGTTGCTTGTCTTCTTCTATTCCAATTCCAGTATCTGTAACCTGAGTTAAAATTTCAACATTGTCATCATATGCAAAATACTTTTTGATTTTTAAGGTTACTTTACCCTTGTCTGTAAATTTTATAGCATTAGAAACTAAATTATTTACAATTTGATTATACCTAACAATATCTAACATTACTATAGGAATATCATCATCTACATCAAGTTTCATCTCAATTCCTTTTCTTAAACAAGAAGCTTCATGTATTTTTTTAATTTGTTTCACAGCTAAAGAAAGGTCTGTAGGAATAGGGTCTAACTCAATATTAGTTGACTGCATTTTGCTAAAATCTAATACATTATTAAGAAGATTTAAGAGTATTTTTCCTGAATAACTAAGTGCATTAATATTTTCTAATTGATCTTTTCTGGGCTCATTATCAGCTAAAATATGAGATAGACCAATGATGGCATTTAATGGAGTTCTTATCTCATGACTCATTGTACTTAAAAACTGTGATTTGGCTTCAGAGGCCTCTAGTGCTTCAACTCTTTTTTTGCGGATGTTAGAGAAATATCTCATATTAAGTAAACAGAAATAAATCAACTGAAAAATAACTAGAAAAATAGTACTTGCTATAGAAATTGGGTATATATATTCAGAAGCAGAAATTTTGTCTAATTTTCTTACTGTAAATAAATCAAAATCTGTTAAATAGAGAATTGTCCAAAAAAGTAATGGTAATAGGGTAAATATAAACACCAAATATTTTTCTCTTCTAAACGAGAATAAAATAAAAGGTAAGCCAATATTAAACATGTATACAAACTCTACACTGCCTTCTCTACCAACATAAGAGGCAATAACTGCTAACCCTATATTACTAGTAAGTAAATAAATAACCCTTGACCAATTAAGAATTTCTTTTAAAGCTAAATATGCTGCAAAAACATAAGCTAAAGTATTAAGAGCGTTATAATCTCTTAACCAAATAAAACCAAATTGATGAGATAAAATGGTACAAAATATGGCAAAACCTATATTAATTAATGTTAAAACAAACATTAACCTTACTCTTCTTTTAGAAAAGGCTTCTTTTATTTGCATATTAGTTTTGGTTTCTGTTTGTTTCTAATGCTTTATCTATTTCAAATAGCAAATCATCTGGATTAAAAGGTTTAAATATAAAACCATCCATTCCACAAGCTTCAATTCTATCTTTAACCTCCATAAAAACAGAAGCAGATAATGCAATTACAGGAATGTCTTTATTAAACTTTCTAATTTCGCTTGTAGCTGTATAGCCATCCATAATTGGCATTTGTATATCCATTATAACAAGATCAAAATTGGATTTTTTAACGGCTTTAACTGCAGCTAAACCATCTTGAACTTCGCTAACTTTAAGACCAGCTTTTGTTAAAATTTGTTTAGCAACCATAGAATTGATTAAGTTGTCTTCTACTATAAGAATTTTTTTCCCTTTAAATTTATATTCTTTTTTTTCAGATATAGTTTCTATTTCTTTTTCTGAAGTTGTTTTAAGACTTATTGTAAAATAAAACTTACTTCCTTTACCAACTTCACTTTCAATAAAAACATCAGATTTCATTGCTTTTATTATACTTTTTACAATAGGTAATCCTAAGCCAGTGCCACCATAAAGACGGTTTGTGGAGTTAGATGCTTGTGTAAAAGCATCCCATATGGTTTTTTGTTTGTCTTCTGGTATTCCAATACCAGTATCAGCTACTTCAGTGTAGATTTCTACAAAACCATTAGATTCTTTTTTCTTTTTTATAATTAAATGTACACTTCCTTTATTGGTAAATTTTATAGCGTTTGAAACTAAATTATTTAAAACTTGATTAAACCTTACAATATCTAAGTTTACAATAGGAATATCTTCATCTATTTCAAGATGCATAGAGATTCCTTTTTTTATACAATTTACCTCATGTATTTTTTTTATTTGTTTTACTGCTAGAGATAAGTCTGTAGGAATATTATCAAGTTCAATTTCTTTAGATTGCATTTTACTGAAATCTAAAACATTGTTTAGTAGATTTAATAAAATCTTACCTGAGTAATTTAAAGCATTTATGTTTTCTTTTTGATCTTCTCTTGGTGTATTATCAGCTAAAATATGAGATAAACCAATTACAGCATTTAAAGGAGTTCTAATTTCATGACTCATTGTGCTTAAAAACTGAGATTTTGCATTAGATGCATCTATTGCTTCATCTTTTTTAATATGAACTGTAGTAGAATGTATTGAATTTAAATATGAAAAATAAAACAATTGAAATGTAACCAATGATAAAGTTGTAACAATTGAAATTGGATAAACTACATCTTTTGCAATTAAAATATCTAATTTTGAATTAGTTATAAGATTAAAATCTGTGATATATAGCATTACCCAAAGTAGTATAGATAATAAAGAAAAAGAAAACATATAATGTGTTTCGCTTTTAAAAGAAAATATCATGTAGGGGAGTGCTAAAGCATACATTAACATAAATTCTACTCCACCATATTTACCCACATAAGATGCAGTAACTACAATAGCTATATTAAGTGTAAAGAAATAAATAAATCTTGGAGCTCTAAGTTTTCCTTTTTTTGCAATTAAAG
Source organism: Polaribacter marinivivus (assembly GCF_042651285.1). NCBI lineage: Bacteria > Pseudomonadati > Bacteroidota > Flavobacteriia > Flavobacteriales > Flavobacteriaceae > Polaribacter > Polaribacter marinivivus. The sequence goes on from NZ_JBHSCY010000002.1 coordinate 223,960, forward strand.
CAGCAATCAAAAATATTGATATGGTGAAAAAATGAAAGTAAATTAAATCAGGAACGTTTAAAAAGTATGCAATAATAGCTACTAATAGAGCTATACCCGCTGTTATCAGAGATAGGGTATATATAATTTGAACACGTCTTAGGGAGAAATCAGACATAGTTTATTAGGATATAAACTTAAATATACAAAATAAATTTTTAAAATCGTATACTAATTATTGAGTAAATTTTTCAATTTGATTTAAAAGGTCTTGAGGTTTAAACGGTTTAAAGATAAAACCATCTATTTTAGAATCTTCTAAGTCGTTTTTAGATTGCATGTAAACAGAAGCAGATAAGGCAATAATTGGGATGTCTTTATCAAACTCTCTAATTTTTTTTGTTGCCTGATATCCATCTAAAATTGGCATTTGTATGTCCATTAATATTATATCATAATCATTATTTTTTGCTTTATGAACAGCCATTAAACCATCTAGAGCTATGTCTACCTTAAGATTAGCTTTTTCTAATATTTGTACACCAACCATTACATTTATTTCATTGTCTTCAACTAATAAAACTTTAATGCCTTCAAAATTAAAATCTTTTACCTCTGTAGTTTTCTTTAATTCTTCTTTAGTTGCAATAGGTAAATCTAAAGTAAAATAAAATCGACTACCTTTTCCTTTTGTACTATCTATTTTTATGTCTGCCCCCATTCTGTTAACTATACTTTTAACTATTGGTAAGCCTAATCCAGTACCTCCATAAAGTCTATTTGTATCAGTAGAAGCTTGTGAAAATGCTTCCCAAATGGTTTCATGTTTATCTGCAGGAATTCCAATACCAGTATCAATAACCTCAGTTAAAAGGGTTACATTTTTATTGGTTTGTTTTTCTTTTGTAATTCTTAAAGTTACACTACCTTTTTCTGTAAATTTAATAGCATTTGTGACCAAATTATTTATTACTTGATTAAACCTAACAATATCTAACCAAACAAAAGGTATAGTTTTATCTACATCTAAAACCATATCAATACCTTTTTTTATACAAGATGCTTCATGAACTTTTTTAATTTGTTTTATGGCTGCTAATAAGTCTAAAGGTGTATTATCTAATTCAATTTCATCTTTTTGCATTTTACTAAAATCTAACACATTGTTCAGTAGATTTAATAAAATTTTTCCTGAATAATTTAATGCTTCAATATTTTGAATTTGATCTTCTTTTGGATTATTGTCTCCTAAAATATGAGATAATCCTATTACAGCATTTAGTGGAGTTCTAATTTCATGACTCATTGTACTTAAAAACTGAGATTTTGCATTGGATGCTTCTATTGCTTTTGTCTTTTTTTCTTGCACAGATTTGTTAAAACCAGCATTTATATATGAAAAATAGATTAATTGAAATACAATCAATAACAAAGTAAATGTCATTGAAAAAGGATATATATTGTTCTTTGCAAATTCTGGATCTAACTGCTCTACACCAAAAAAATTAAAGTTATATATGTATAATAATGTTAATAATAATACTGGTAAAAATGCATATAATAAAACCCAAATTTTTTCTCTTCTAATAGAAAAAAAAGTAAAAGGAATACCCAAAGCATAGAGTAAAAAGAATTCTATACTTGCGTTTTTACCTACATAAGAAGCAACAATGGCAACACTTAAATTAAAATTTAATATAAATAATGATCTAGCAATTTTTACATTTCCTTTTTTAGTTAGAATTGAAGAAACTAAAAATAAAAAAGAACTAAACCCAACTATATAAGCTAAAGATTTAAAACCAGTATAATAAAAAACAACAGCAAAGATGAGTGCAGAAAAAATATTTACAAGAGAACTTATGTAAATAACTTTTCTTCGTCTTTTAGAGAATTGTAATCTGTTTTTATTTTTTGATTTCATTTATTTGATTAAAAAATCTTTTACATTAGATAATAAATTATTGGGAGTAAATGGTTTATAGATAAAACCATTCATGCCACAATCAGAAATTTTATCTTTAACTTCAGAAAAAACCTCAGCAGAAAGAGCTAAAATGGGTACTTCAGAATTAAATTTTCGTATTTCTTTAGTTGCTTTATAACCATCCATAACAGGCATGTTTATATCCATTAAAACAATGTCATAATTTTCTTCTTTTAATTTGTCTACTGCTTGTTGCCCATTAATAACTGATTCTACTTTTAAATTAGATTTTATTAGTATTTGTTTACCAACCATTACATTTATTGGGTTATCTTCTACTAATAATAGTTTTTCTCCATTAAACTTTATTTCTTTAGCTGAATTCACAATCTTTTCTTCTTTAGCAACATCAAGTTTTAATTTAAAATAAAAACGACTTCCTTTACCTACTTTACTTCGTAAAATAATTTTAGAACCCATTACTTCTATAATACTTTTTACAATTGGTAAGCCTAAACCTGTACCACCATAAATTCTTGTAGTAGAAGTTGAAGCTTGTGTAAAAGGTTCCCATATTTTTTTTTGTTTACTTTTTGGAATACCAATACCAGTATCTGTTACTTCTGTATGTACATTTACTTTGCCATCTATTTGTAAACCTTTTTTTATGTTTAAATTTACTCTGCCTTTCTCTGTAAATTTAATAGCATTGTTTAACAGGTTTGTAATTACTTGATTAAAACGAACTATATCTAACATTACAATAGGTATTTTATCATCTATATTAACGTTAAGTTGAATCCCTTTTTTAATACATTGTGGTTCGTATATTTTTTTTAATTGTCTAAATGCATTTTTTAAATCTGTAGGAATGTTGTCTAATTCAATTTTAGTTGATTGCATTTTGCTAAAATCCAATACATTATTTAATAAGTTCAATAATATTTTTCCAGAATAATTTAAGGCCTCAATATTATCTACTTGATCTTTTCTAGGTTCATTATCTTTTAAAATATAAGAAAGTCCAATAATTGCATTTAAGGGAGTTCTAATCTCATGACTCATAGTACTTAGAAACTTAGATTTTGCTTCTGAAGCATCTATAGCTTCTTGTCTTTTAGAGTAGATTCCAGAATAATAAGTAAGATTTAAATTAGAGAATGAAAACAGCTGAATAATTACCATAGTTGCTGTAGATAACAAGGAAATAGGATATACATATTTTAATGCAAAAGCCTCATCTAAATGATTATCTGTAAAAAGTTTAAAGTCTGTAGCACTAGTTAAAATCCATAAAAAACCTGCTAAGCAAGAAAATACAACAACGCTATATTTTTCATCTTTAAAAGAAAATAAAATAAAAGGTAAACCTATAGCATACATAAATAAATATTCTACACTACCAACTTGACCAACATACGAAGCAGTAATTGTAATGCTGAAGTTTAACAGAATAAAGAATAAAATTCTAGTATACTTTACTAATCCTTTTTTTGCAACATAAGCTCCTAAAAAATAGAGTAGTGCAGAAATAAAATGAACATAAACTAAAACTGTAACATCTGCTAAATATATCATTACATCTATAAAATAATAGATAGCTGCTGTTGCCAAAGAAAAAATAACATGGAAGAGACAGAGTAAATAAATTACTCTAAATCGTCTTTTTGTAGTAATATACTTTTTGTTTTCTTTCATTAACAAATAATTAATATTGAAAACTTTAAGTAAGAGTTATCTTTTTTATGGGGGAATAACTTCATAACCTTGTTTGATTATTTTGATGTATCAAAATTTCACATCAATTTAGTAAAAAATAAATTATTATAAACAAAAAACTCTCCAAATTTGGAGAGTTTTTTGTTTAAATCTAATATTAAATTAGTTTACATTCATTAATTCAACATCAAAAATTAAAGTTGCATTTGGTGGTATTACACCTCCTGCACCTCTTTCTCCATATGCTAAATGAGATGGAATAACAAATCTTGCTTTGTCACCTACTTGTAATAGTTGAATACCTTCATCCCAACCAGAAATTACTTGACCAACACCAACATTAAAATCGATAGGTTGTTTTCTTTTGTATGAAGAATCGAATACAGTACCATCTAATAATTGACCTTTATAATGAACAGATACTCCAGCTCCTTTAGTAGCTTTTTTTCCATCTCCTTTTTGTAAAATTTTATAACGTAAACCACTATCAGTTTCATCATAACCAGCTGCAACTTTATCTAATAACTCAGCTTGTTTAGCTTTAGCTTCTGCTTCACGTGCTTCTCTTGCTCCTTCAAATTTTCTAAAAGCTTCTACTGCATTAAATTTTTCAGCAGCTTCACCAACTCTTAAAATTTCAACTTTCATATCATCACCTTGTGCTACTGCATCTACAACATCTTGACCTTCTACAACGCTTCCAAAAACGGTATGCTTACCATCTAACCATGGAGTAGGTACATGTGTAATATAAAATTGGCTTCCATTTGTAGCTGGACCAGAGTTAGCCATAGCTAATTTTCCAGGTTTATCATGTTTTAAATCTGGATGAAACTCGTCATCAAATTTATAACCTGGACTGCCTGTTCCAGTTCCAAGAGGGCAACCTCCTTGTATCATAAAATCTGGAATAACTCTATGAAATTTTAATCCATCATAATATGGAGTACCTTGTTTTTTTGCTGAATTTTCTAAATTACCTTCTGCTAATGCAACAAAATTACCAACTGTTCCTGGTGTTTTTTCATGTTCTAATTGTACTAAGATTTCACCTTTTGGAGTTGTGAACTTTGCGTAGATTCCGTTATTCATATTTATATTTATTATTCAATTAGTATTAATGATTCTGAAAAATAGTATCAGAATAAATTTATTTTTTTGTGTTTAACATAGATATCCCATAAGATAATCCAATGTTAATATTCGCTGAGTTTACATTACCAAAAGGAGACCACATTTGACCACCTGCAAGGTTTAATGAAAAATCATTGTTTATATGATAGTTTATACCAGCAGTAGGTCTAATTAAAATTCCTTCTCCAGAATCAACCCTTCCACCACCAGCAACACCACCAGCAGCTTCTGCAAATAAAGAAAGTTTATTTTTTGCAAATTTATTAGATCTTATTCCTAAACCGAAAATTCCATGTGCATAACCACCAGATTTACCTTCGTAAGCAAATGAAGCTTCCCCAGAAACATAAAATCTTTTGTTAATATCATATAATACTTTAATTGCGATTAATTGTAAATCGCTATCAGGAATTCCAAATTTTGCAACATCAAAATAGGTTTGATTTTGTAACGCTAATCGAATGCCTTGTGTCTTTATTTTAGTGTATTCTTTATTTGTGAACGGATCTTTTGTTCCTCCACTTAAACTGTAATATTTTAAACTAAAACCAGCAGTCAGAGCTTCAAAACTTGCTATTCCTCCTAAAGCTTTATGATATCCTCCATGTAAACTTACCCCAAATCTTTCTGAGAATCGAATATCTGCTCCTGCATTTGGGTACATAGTTAAACCACCTTCAGGAAAAATTCTACCACCAGCAGCACCTATTCCAAATTTTGCGAAAAAGTTAACGTGCTTTGTTTCTATGAAGTTTTTTCCTGCACCAATAAACATATCCATAAAACCAGCTGTTAAACCACCATACATGGCATCTAACTGAGCATAGATAAAAGTATTAGTATTTAAATATCTTTGATATTCAAACCCAATAATAGATAATGTATTTGTAATAGGTTGATATCTTGGGTCTGTACTTGCGTCAGTTCTAGATCTTCCTCTTGGAAAAAAGTAATCAAATGTAACTTGTTGTACACTTTTTACCCCAGGTTTGGTAAAAACTTCTTCTTTAGATGTATTTTTAGCAACAAATGTTTTTTGAGCCTTTTCATAAGAACTTGTTCTTAAAGTAGAAGGTATTTCTACAAAAAATGAAATATTATCACTTTTCTGAATGCCTGTAAAGAAGTTAACATAACCATATTGTACTCCAAAAGAATAACCATTTTTCTTGTATTGTATTCCTGCATTTGGGTATAACATTCCACCTCCATTTACAAGAGATCTATAGCCTCCACCACCAGCAAAATGAACATTTGCATCAAAATAAAGATCTCTATAGATAGGAAAATTTACCCCTAAAGTAACACCTAGTGTAAATAAACCTCCTTGATCACCAGTAATGGCTGTATGAAAACCAGCACCAGTATATAACCAATCATTTAAAGGTATATTATAAGTTAAACCAATAAAACCCATGGTAGGTTGCAATGTATAACCTACTTTATCTGTTGGTTGATGAACTAAAGTGTAGTTTAAACGTATACTGTTATGTAATTCTTTTGGCTCAAGATCTTCTAAAGTTAAAATTTGAGAGAACCCTGTTTGTAGACCTAAAAAGAGAAAGCATATAAATAGTATGTTTTTCATCTGTTATTTTTTAAATTCACTAGTAAAATGCAACTTAACTGATGGATATTTACTTTGTGTCATTTGAATTGTAAAAGCTGAGTCAGCTAAGAAAACAAGTTGACCTTGTTTATCTTTTGCTAAGTAACGTTGTTTTACTCTTTTAAATTCTTTAAACTCCTCATTTTTAGAATCTGTAGGTTCTACCCAACAAGCTTTATGGACACTTAAATTTTCGTAAGTACATTTAGCACCATATTCGTGTTCTAAACGATATTGAATAACTTCAAATTGTAAAGCACCAACTGTACCAATAACACGTCTACCATTCATTTCTAAAATAAATAATTGTGCTACACCTTCATCCATTAATTGATCTAAACCTTTATATAATTGTTTAGATTTCATAGGATCTGCATTATTTACATATCTAAAATGTTCTGGTGAAAAACTTGGAATACCTCTAAAATTAAGTTCTTCACCTTCTGTTAATGTATCACCAATTTTAAAAGTACCTGTATCATGTAAGCCAACTATATCTCCTGGATATGATTCGTCTACTATTTCTTTTTTCTCAGCAAAAAAGGCATTAGGGCTAGAAAATTTTACTTTCTTTCCATTTCTAACATGTAAGTATGGTGAGTTTCTTTTAAAAGTACCAGAAACAATTTTAACGAAAGCTAATCTATCTCTATGTTTAGGATCCATATTAGCATGGATTTTAAACACAAAACCAGACATTTTTTGCTCTTTAGAATCTACTAAACGCTCTTCTGCTTTTTTAGGTTGAGGAGAAGGCGCAATTTCAATAAATGCGTCTAACAATTCTTTTACTCCGAAATTATTTAAAGCAGAACCAAAAAATACAGGTTGTAAATCGCCTTCTAAATATTCTTTTTGATTAAAAGGAGGATACACTTCATCAATCAATTCTAACTCTTCTCTTAATGTTTCTGCTGCAGTTTCTCCAACAACTTTATCTAATTCAGGATTTGATAAATCATCAAATTCTATTCCTTTAGAAATGGTCGTTTTTTTATCACCAGAAAATAAGTTTAATTTTTTCTCCCAAATATTATAAATTCCCTTAAAATCATAACCCATACCAATAGGGAAGCTCATAGGAGTTACTCGTAAACCTAATTTTTGCTCTACTTCATCTAATAAATCAAAAGCATCTTTACCTTCTCTATCTAGTTTATTAATAAAAACAAGCATTGGTATTTGACGCATTCTACAAACTTCTACAAGTTTCTCTGTCTGTGGCTCAACACCTTTTGCAACATCAATTACCACAATAACACTATCTACAGCTGTAAGGGTTCTAAAGGTATCTTCAGCAAAGTCTTTGTGACCTGGAGTATCTAGGATATTTATTTTTTTGTTTTTGTAATTAAATGCCAAAACAGAAGTAGCAACAGATATACCTCTTTGACGTTCAATTTCCATAAAATCGGAAGTAGCACTCTTTTTGATTTTATTATTCTTTACTGCACCAGCTTCTTGAATTGCACCACCAAATAAAAGTAACTTTTCTGTTAATGTAGTTTTACCTGCATCTGGATGCGAAATAATACCAAATGTTCTTCTACGCTCTATTTCTTTTAAAAAACTCATTTACAAAATTTGAGGTGCAAAGATAGGTTTTACAAAGACAATTATCAATCTAAAATTTCTATAGTAATTGGTATGTCATCAATAGGCCATTCATCTACACCTACTTTAACTCTAGAAATCTTATCCATTGTATCAAATCCAGAAATTACTTCACCAAAAACAGTATGTTCACCATCTAAATGATGAGCTCCACTTCTTTTATGAACCATATAAAACTCGAAAGGACTAGATAGTTTATCTGGATTGTTTTCCCATTCTCTAGCAGCTGCTAATGCTCCATATTTATGTGTTCTATGCTTTTTAAATTCTGGCTGCATTAAATAATTACCATACTTTCTTCTTTGTTTTTGAGTATACCAATTATCTGAATTACCTCCTTGAATTACAAAATTTTTTGCTACTCTGTAGATAACTGTTGTATTAAAATAACCAATTTTAGTAAGAAATATAAAGTTAGCTCTATGTATTGGCACATCTTCATATAAACGTAATTTTATATTGCCAAATTTTGTTTTTATAATAACTTTTGTTTCTGGGTTTTGTTTACCATATTCAGTTAAAAAAGCTTCAACATTAGAACTGTTTAAACTATCCCAAGATTTTTCAACCACTTTTTCTTTAACTTTTTTTATATTTTTTTCTGTTATTTGAGGTTGTATTTTCTGTTTCTGCTTTTCTTTTTGATGACAAGAACAAAGAATAATTAGAGATAGTAGTAGTGCTTTACTAAAAAATTTCACGCTTAGTATTTATTTGAATAGGTTTCAAAGATAGCCATCAAAACAAAAGCAAACAAAACAAATGGTTTTATAAAAATTTTAAGTTTTAAAGGTAAATGATTCTATATCTTTGCAACTTATGGAAGAACTTGTAGTTTTAGTTGATAAAAATGATAATCAAATAGGTTTAATGCCTAAAATGGAAGCTCATGAAAAAGCAGTTTTGCATAGAGCTTTTTCTGTTTTTACTTTTAATAATAAAGGAGAATTATTATTGCAACAAAGAGCAGCTCATAAATATCATTCACCTTTGTTATGGACCAATACTTGTTGTTCTCACCAAAGAGAAGGAGAAACTAATATAGAAGCTGGTAAGAGAAGATTACAAGAAGAAATGGGTTTTACAACAGAGTTAAAAGAAGTATTTTCTTTTATTTACAAAGCTCCGTTTGAAAATGGTTTAACAGAACACGAATTAGACCATGTTATGGTTGGTGATTTTGATGGTGAACCTAATATTAATAAAGAGGAAGTAGAAAGCTATAAATGGATGTTGTTAGAAGATGTTAAAAATGACATAGAAAACAATCCTGATATTTATACAGAGTGGTTTAAAATTATTTTTAAAGAATCTTATAAAAAACTAAAAAATGCCTAAAGTTACAGTTCATAGAAAAGCACATTTTAATGCAGCTCATAGACTTTATAGAAAAGATTGGTCTGATGAAAAAAACTTTGAAGTTTTTAGTAAGTGTAGTAACCCAAATTTTCATGGTCATAACTACGAATTAATTGTTTCTTTAACTGGCGAAATTAATGCTGAAACTGGTTATGTTTATGATTTAGGTAAATTAAAAGATATTATTAAATCTGAGATTGAAGATTGTTTTGATCATAAAAATTTAAATATTGAAGTGCCTGAATTTAAAGAACTAAACCCAACAGCTGAAAATATTTGTGTAGTAACTTATGATAAATTAAGAAAACATTTACCAGACAATTTAGATTTAAAAGTTACTCTGTATGAAACTCCAAGGAATTTTGTAAGTTATTCTGGAGATCATTAAACTTATCTTCTAACACCCGTTTTTCTAAAATTAAAAAAGTCTAAACTTTTCTTTAAATAGCTATAATTATAGTAAGTAAAGCCAGTAAAGTTTAATTTATTTTGGTCTGTATTTAAATAACTTAAAAGTTCTTTTTCTGCTTCATCTAAAGAGCTATATTTTAGAAAGCCACCCATATATCTTACTTCTGATGACAAAATTATAGAAAGTTCTATTTTAGCGTTATTTCTAATAAAAATATTTAATCTATTTTTTATGTTTTTAAATGCTTTTTTAGGAGAAGATTCATAAGAACTTATTAAAAGCCTGTCAACATTATTCGTTATATGTTTAATTTCTTTATTCTGATATTTTCCTATGTATGCCTCAACTTTTATTGGAGTATCGCTTTCTTCTGCGAGACAATTCATAATAGATAGTGTTTCTAAATAGTATTTATAACTACCTTCTCTTGTACAAGGAATACCATTTTTTCTTAAATAATTTTCACAATAATACCCACCCAAATCAGATTTGGTAGTTTTCCAATATTCATACTCTAAATTGTAAACATCAAACCTCTCTAAAGGGTCTTTTCTAGTTTTATTATATGCATCTATCTCATTAATAAAAAAACCTCCATTTTCACCAGAAGCACCAATTTCTTTTATTTTATAAACTGTTTTTGCTTTTTTTATAAAATTGATTAAAACATTGTTTTTAGTTGAGTCCGCTAAATGAAATAATTTTTTATCGATCTTATCTAAATCGTAAAGTATTAAACTTTTAAAATTGTTTTCGCTTGCAAGAGTAAGTAATTCGTTTTCTTTAGCTTTATTTCCTAAGATATCTATAAAACCATCAACATATAAAATTCTTTGTAGACCGTAAGAATTTATGGTACTAACAAAGATTATAAAGTACATTAACTTCTTCATAAACTGGGAGAATTTGATTTAAATATAATAAATTAAAAATTATTTTTGTTTTATTTTAATTATTATTTAACATTTTAATATCAAAAACTACCTAGAGGCTAATGTAAAATCTTGATTTTCTTTTTTGTTTTTATTAAAAGCTAAAGCTGATAATTTTTTGTAATATTTTAAAGATTTAGATAATTGGTTATAGTTATAATAAGTAAAATTTGTAAAATTAATTTTAGATAATAAGTGTCTATCTCTATTTTTCATAGTATCTACAAATATTTCTTCTCCTTTTTTTAATGAGTTAAATTTTAACCAACCTCCCATAAAAAGCGTTTCTGAAGAATATATTATAGAAACTTTAGGTTTGTTTTTTACTTCTGATAAATACTGTAACCTTTTATTTGCATAATTAAAACCACTTTTAGGGTTTCTTACATAAACATGAACCAATAATCTATCTACATAATTAGATATTTTCTGAATTTCGTGTTTTTTAAACTTTCCAACATAAGCTTCAACTTTAACAGGATGATTATTTTTATCAGCTAAAGTTCTCATGGTTTGTAATGATTTTAAAAAGAAACTAAAAGTTCCATTTCTATCACAAGATTTACCATTATTTTTTAGATAATTTTCGCAATAATAACCTCCATCTTTAGAGTCATCTTCTTTCCAATATTCATATTCTAAATTATAGGAATCAAATTTTTCTGCTGATATTTTTCTAGACTCATTGTAAGCATGAATTGCTTTTATAAAGAATTCACCACTTTCTCCTGAGCCTCCTACTTCCTTAATACCAAAGCTCTTTTTGGCTTTGTATATAAATTTAGCTAGTATACCATTTTTTGTTGCGTCAGCAAGCGGATAATCTCTATTTACCTTATGTAAATCGTATAAGATAATTTTATTAAATCCGTTAGAAATTGTAAAGTTTAATAAGTCATTTTCTTTGGCTTGGTTGCCTAATATAGAGTAGAACTGGTCTACATAAAGAATTCTCTCTGAGCTATATGTTTTAAAAATAGCACATAGCATTATGACTAGGATTGCTGGGGTTATCCTTTTCATTTTATAGGGGTTAAGGGGTTAAAAGTTATAGTAAAAGTATAAAAAAAATAATAAATCGATAAAAAACAAGTTTCTTTAAAAAATTTATTCAAAAAAAACGTTCTAGTTTTTTCTATAAGAGTAATAACTTAAAGATTTTTCTAAATCTGAATAAACATGATAACTGAAACTTTTTATGTTTACATTTTTTTCAATGAGTGAGTTATCTATATTCATTTCTCTAATAAAAAGAGATTCACCTTTGTCTAAGGAATCGAACTTTAACCAACGACCAAGATTAGACATTGTTGTAGAAAATAAAATTGAAGTTTTTATTTTGGATTTTGTTTTAAATAAATAATCTAAATTTCTTCTAGCTGAAGAATAACTTAATTTAGGATTTTTACCAAAAGCTCTTATTGATAATCTATCACAGTTTTTTATGATTTCTTTTATTTCATTAGGGGTGTAAAAAGATGCATAAGCTTCAACTTCTACTTTATGTTTACTGTTAGAGGTTAATTTTTTTAAATCTTTTAAATTATCGATAAAAAACTTAAAAGAACCTTCTCTTCCACAAGGAATCATGTTTTCTTCTAAATAATTAATGCAATAATAACCATCTATACCAGATGCTTTAGAAGACCAGTATTCATATTCTAAATTATAAATATCAAACTTTTCTTCTCGTTTTTTTCTAGATTTATTATAAATATCAATTTTATTTATAAAAAAAGAAGCAGCTTCACCAGAAGCGCCAATATTTGGAATTCCGAATTTAAGCTTAGCTTTTGAGATAAATTTAGCTAAAGTGCTATTTTTTATTGGGTCAGTTAAAGGGAACCTTTTATCTACTTTATTTAATTGATATAGAATTAGAGTATTGAAACTATTTCTTTCAGCAAACTTAAGTAGCTTATCTTCTTTCATTGGGCTACCAAGAATATTATTAAAACCATCTACATATAATGTTCTTTGTACAGCGAAACTGTGCAAAAATAAAAGAAAAAATATGCTAGTAAAAAGTTGTTTCTTTATCACTTTATCCCCCCAATAAATAGATGGTGTAAATATAACCAAAAATGCATTTTAAATAATGTTAAAAAACCAAGTAAAGTATTGATATTATTTAAAAATAACCTTAATCTTTCTTTTTACTTTTTTTGTACCCAATAATTAAACGAATTCCAAGTCTTGCAAACAATATTATTGCAATTATTATAATTATGTTAAATCCGTCCATATTGTCTTAGTTAATTATTTATACTGTATTTAACGTTCTATTTAGAAACTAAAAACCTGTTTTTCCATCACCATCAATATCTTTTTCTAGATAGTTTTCAAGAGCCATAAGTGTCTTTTTAAGAACTGTTTTAGTTTCTGATAATTCTTTCTCTAATATTAAAACTCTTTCCTCTAAATTTTTAGCTTTTTTGCTTTGTTCTTGAATTTCACTTTGTTGAATTAAATCCCAAAATATACCCATAGTTTCATTAATGTTAAATTATCTATTTACTTATATTTGTAGTAAATGTATGTAAAACGTTACACTAATGATCATTAATAAATTCATTAGTTTTATTAGTGATTTATATTTATAAACAATTGTTGCCTTATGGAAATTAATCAGTTACTGAAATTCGAACCTATACTAAAAGACAAAGTTTGGGGAGGAGAAAAATTAATAAAAACACTTCATAAAAAATCAAATAGAAAGGATATTGGAGAAAGTTGGGAACTGTCTGATGTTGAGGGTGATACTTCTATTGTTGTAAATGGTGATTTAAAAGGCACAGACTTAAAATCATTAATATCTGATTATAAATCAGCATTAATGGGTTCAAAAATTTATAATCATTTTGGAGATAAATTTCCTCTTTTAATAAAATTCATAGATGCAAAAAAAGCATTAAGTATTCAATTGCATCCTCATGATGATTTGGCTAAAAAAAGACACAATTCTTTTGGTAAAACAGAAATGTGGTATGTTATGCAAGCTGATGAAAAAGCTAATTTAATAGTAGGCTTTAAAAAAGAAGTTACACCTGAAGAATATTTACATCATCTAGAAAATAAATCGTTAACAGATATTTTAAATATAGATGAGGTTAACAAAGGAGATGTGTATTTTATTCCAACAGGAAGAGTGCATGCTATAGGAGCAGGAGTTCTTTTAGCTGAAATACAGCAAACATCAGATATTACTTATAGAGTTTATGATTGGGATAGACCAAACCCTGATGGAACTTTTAGAGAGTTACATACAGAAGAGGCCTTAGACGCTATTGATTATTCTGCACAAGAATCTTATGATACTAAATATACAAAAGAACAAAACACATCAACAGAAATAGTTTCTTGTCCGTATTTTACTACTAGTATATTGCCTATACATGGTAAAGTTGAGGTTAATCATGCTAATAAAGATAGTTTTGTAATTTACATGTGTGTAGAGGGTAAAGTTGATTTTTATTACAATAATCAAAAAGAAAGCTTACAAATGGGCGAAACTATTTTGGTGCCTGCTTGTATTAAAGAATTAGTAATAGAATCTGAAATTTCTTCAGAATTATTAGAAGTATTTATAAAATAAAGGTTCAGTAAAACTATTTCCTTTCTCATTTAAATTATAAAGAATAGTAATTGCTAATAGAATATAAAATAATTTTTTTCTAGTTAGTATAAAAACTAGATTAATAAAAATAAACTACATGAAATCTAATTGCTATCATGCTAAAAATAACTAGAATAGTGATTAGAAAAACAGCATTATAGATATAAATATTATCTTTAACGCATATAATAAAAAATCATTTATGAAAATAATTGCAATGATTCCTGCTAGATATCAAGCTTCAAGATTTCCAGGAAAATTGATGAAAGATTTAGGAGGTAAGCCAGTTATTTTAAGAACTTATGAAGCTGCTGTTAATACAAATTTATTTTCTGAAGTATATGTTGTAACAGATTCTGATATTATTTATAAGACTATAAGTAATTCAGAAGGTAATGCTATTATGAGTAAAAAAGAACACGAATGTGGTTCAGATAGAATAGCTGAAGCCGTTGAAAATATTGATGTAGATATTGTTGTAAATGTGCAAGGAGATGAGCCTTTTATAGATGAATTATCTTTATCTAAATTAATTGAAGTTTTTAAAAATGATTTTAAAAAAGAGGTTGATTTAGCATCTTTAAAAGTAGAAATAACAAATAAAGAGGATATAGAAAACCCTAATAATGTTAAGGTAATTACAGATGTAAATAATATGGCTATCTATTTTTCTAGAAGTGTAATTCCATTTCACAGAGATTCTTCTATAGACGTTAAATATTATAAACACAAGGGAGTTTATGCTTTTAGAAAACAAGCATTGTTAGATTTTTACAATACACCAATTACACCTTTAGAAGCAGCAGAAAAAATTGAAGCAATTAGATATCAAGAAATTGGTAAAAAAATAAAAATGGTTGAAACTTCTGTTGAAGCTGTAGGTATAGATACTCCAGAAGATTTAGAAAAGGCTTTAAAATTTATTAAAAATGTACAATAACATAAAAGTCATTGCTTTTGATGCTGATGATACTTTATGGGTAAATGAAACTTATTTTAGAGATGCAGAATTAGAATTTGCAAAATTGCTAGCTAAGTATGAAACTGCAAATAAAATAGATCAAGAGCTTTTTATAAAAGAAATAGATAATCTTAGATATTATGGTTATGGTATTAAAGGTTTTGTATTATCTATGATAGAATGTGCTTTAGAACTTTCTAACTATCAAATACATCCTAAAGCATTACAATCTATTTTAGATATTGGTAAAGAAATGATAGAAAAGCCAATAGAATTATTAAAAGGAGTTGAAGATACACTTCAATTTTTAGATGGTAAATATAGGTTGATAGTTGCTACTAAAGGAGATCTCTTAGATCAAGAAAGAAAATTAGAAAAATCAAATTTGCTTAAATATTTTCATCACATTGAAGTAATGAGTGATAAAAAGGAAAAAGATTACAAAAAATTAATAAAGCACTTAGATATAAAGCCATCAGAATTTTTAATGATTGGTAATTCTTTAAAGTCTGATGTTTTACCACTAATAAATATAGGTGCATCAGCAATACATATTCCATTTCACACTACTTGGATTCATGAAGAAGTAGATTTACAAGACTCAACTAAATTAGAATATAGGACACTAAATAATATAAAAGAAGTTTTATCACTTTTTTAAATATTTACCCTAAATTTGCAACTTAAAAGAAGTAATTATGGCAAGTATAAAAAACTTAAAAAAAGACATAAACTACGTATTGGGTGATGTAATAGATTATGCATTAAACGTAGCACATGCTAAAAACGAACCTAAAAAAGCAGAACCAATTATAGATGAAGCTATCCAAGCTTTTGATCATTTAATTGGTAAAGTAAATACAAAATTTTCTGGAAGTGCGAAGCAGCATTTTAAAGAAGTTAAAGCAGAACTAGAGACTAAAGCTAATGCAATTTTAGATAAAGCTAATAGTATTTAGTATTAACAATTTTTAAACATTATTTTAAGACCATCATTTTTTAAATGATGGTTTTTTTTGCTTAAATTTGAGATAATAAAAATTAATTTGTTACGTTTAATAAATTATAATTAATCATTAAAATTATGGCTAGAGCAATGTTTGAGTACACAAAAACTGTACTAACTAAAGTAAGTTTTAATTCAGAGTTGTTTTGCAGAGAGCTAGAGAAATCATTAAAAAGATTATTACCTTATGAAGTTGATGAATTAATCATTTGGTTAAAACAATTCACAGCAAACAAACCTGAATTGTACGTTTGTATGAATTTAATTAAATAAACAAAAAGGGGAGCTATTAAGCTCCCCTTTTTATTTTCTTCGTTTATACTTTCTCATTAGTTTTCTAGCAAACTCCATTTCTGCTATTTGAAGTTTTAGAATCTTTTTGTGAGATATAATTCTTTTTATTTTGTTTACAAAATCTCTTTGAGATTCATATAAAGCTTTATCATTTTTAAGTTTTAAAGAAATTAATCTTTCAGCATCTTTATCGCTTAAAGAGTCTAAATTGCCTCTTTGTTTTACAAGTTTTTTAATTTCATATCTATTTTTACCTCTTAAAGATCTTTGCACTTCATCATAAGCATTATAAATTGGCCAAAAATCTTGTGCTTCTTTTGCAGTAAGATTTAATTGCTCTGTAATATAGGCGATTTTTAGTGTTTTTATTTTTTCTCTACTTTCTTTATTTACTTGTGCAGATAATGAAAAAGAGAAAAATAATAAAAAAATTAAAGTAAGAATTTTACTATTCATAATCGTTTAGTTTATTTCGTTTAATAAAGAAGAATTATCAATTGAATTAATATATTCTTCGATGTTTTCATCATTTAAATTTGTTAAAGAAAAACCATTTTCTTCTAAAATATCATCATCTAAAACTAGTGCAACATCACTATCATGTATATCACTATTATTTAGCCAATATTCAATATCACTTTCTGTTAGATTATCTATGCTAATTTCATTATTCTGATTAAAGACAAAGGTGTTTAATCCAATAAAAAGTATAATTGATGCAGCTGCAGCAAAAGGAACCACTTTTAATATTCTATCTTTTAAAGAGATTACTTTAGTCTCTTTTTTTGTTGATGATACTTTTTCTAAAATAGAATCTTCTAATCCTTTAAAATAGTTTTCAGGTGTACCAAAACCACTTGAAACTGGGAGACTATCTTCATTAATTTTTGAGAAAATATTACTTTCTACATTGTTTAAATATCCTTTAGGTACTGAAAAAGGATTATTTTTCCCAATCTTAGAAATGATATAATTTTCGCTATTTTTTAATTCTTTATTCATCTTTAATTAGACATTAAAATTTATAAAAGGTTTAATGACTATTATTTTTTATATAATGTTCAATTTTTTTAACTGCATGAAAATAAGAGGCTTTTAGACCTCCAACTGAAGTTTCTAATATTTCTGAAATTTCCTCATATTTTAATTCATCAAAATATTTCATATTAAAAACTAATTGTTGTTTTTGCGGTAAAGTAGCTATGGCTTTTTGTAAAATAACTTGAATTTCATCACCTGTAAAAAAATCATCACTTTCTATAGTACTAGCTAAATGTTGTTGATAATCTGAAATATCTAGATTTCTTTCTTTAGCTCTTTTATTAATAAATGTGATAGACTCATTTGTAGCAATTCTATACATCCAAGAAAACAGTTTACTTTGCTCATTAAACTTATCTATATTGTTAAATATTTTAATAAACGTATTTTGTAAAACATCATCAGCATCATCATGAGAAACTACTATTTTACGAATATGCCAATATAATCTCTCTTTATATTGTTTTATTAATTCGCGAAATGCAATTTCCTTTGTTTGCTTATTCTTAAGTTGCGCTACTAATGTGATTTCTGCTACCAAAAAAACATGTTTTTTAATAAGACAGAAAATTATGAAAAAGGTTTAATTAAAAATAGATTTTTAATTGTTTTTAAATTTAGAGCGTGTATAACCAAAAAGACGTTTTTGTTTTATGGTTTCAGAAATTCCTTCTGGTAACATTTCTTCCCATCCATTTTCACCATCTCTAATCATTTTTAAAACAGTTCTAGAAAAAATATCTAAAATATCTTTATCAAAGTTTTTAATATCTAATACTCTTCCATTATTTTTAAAGAACTTGTATAGTTCTTTCATTCTTGGATGAACTTTAAGATTTTCACTATTAATATATTCATCTGCTTTCTGGTCATGATAAGGATACATGTAAACTTTTAAATCTCTGTAGAAAAGTTTTCCAAAAGCTTCTAAAATACCACCACTTAAATCTCTATAATATTTCTCATCAAAAATTTGAATTAAGTTGTAAACTCCCATAGCTAAAGCCATTCTTTCTTTAGTAAATTCACTAAAATATTCTACTAACTTAAAGTATTGTTGGAAGCTTGTAATCATTACATTTTGACCAAGAGAACATAATAATTCTGCTCTATCTAAAAAATCTCTTTCGTTAATTTTACCTTCTGCAGATAAGTTACTTAAAGTTATTTCAAAAATGATTTGTGTTTTAGATTCTTCAACTTTATTTTCTTCTAAAAACATTTTTTTAGACTGTTTAAACATATCCATGTTTACTTTAGTCACAGGCCTAAAACTACCCCTTAAAGCTAAAATGTTTTTCTTATAAAGAACTTGTGCAGGTAATAAGTTGTTTCCATCTGGTCCAAACATAACTGCATTAGTCATACCGTTTTTAAGTAGTTGTAGACTCATTAGTCTATTATCTACATACATAAAACGAGGTCCAGAGAAATTAATCATATCAATTTCTAATTGATGATTTCCTAAATTATCGTAAAAAGATTTTACTAATTCTTTAGGATTGTCATTTAAATAAAATGCCCCATAAATTAAATTCACACCTAAAACACCAAGAGTTTCTTGTTGTAAACGTGCATCAGTTTCTTTAAATCTAATATGAATTACAATCTCATTATAATCTTCTAATGGATCTAATTGAAAACGAATTCCAACCCAACCATGACCTTTAAATTTACGAGCAAAATCGATAGTAGTAACCGTATTTGCATAACTAAAAAACAATTTATTTGGGTGTTTTTCTCTGCTTAATCTATCTTCTATTAGATCTATTTCATGACCAAGCATTTTCTTTAAACGAGATTCAGTTACATAACGTCTGTCTTGCTCAATACCATAAATAGCATCAGAGAAATCTTTATCGTAAGCACTCATTGCTTTTGCAATGGTACCAGATGCTCCTCCAGATCTAAAGAAATTTCTAGCTGTTTCTTGGCCTGCACCAATTTCAGCAAAAGTTCCGTAAATGTCTGTATTTAAGTTAATTCTAAGTGCTTTACTTTTAGTAGTAGGTACACTACTGATTTTTTGATCTCCTTTTAAAGAAATGGCCATATATGCTTTGTTTAAAGTAACAACAAATGTACTAAATAAGAGTGCTATCAGTCAATTTTTATCTTATTTTTGTTGTAATGAATTCTAATAAAAAACTGTTAAAAATAACTTTTTTAGGTACAGGTACTTCACAAGGTATACCAATGATTGCTAGTAATGATCCTGTATGTTTATCTGAAGATAGTAAAGATAAAAGATTGCGTTCTTCAATACTTTTTTCTTTAGATAATAAAAATTATGTAATTGATTGTGGTCCAGATTTTAGACAACAAATGTTGCGTGAAAAAGTTCAATTAGTAAATGGAGTGTTATTTACTCATGAACATTCAGATCATACTGCAGGTATAGATGATTTAAGACCCTTCTGTTATAAAATTGGGGAGATGCCTATTTATTTAAATAAGAGAACTTTAGAAAGCTTAGAAAAAAGATTCGAATATATCTTTAGTAAAGAAAACAGATATCCAGGTGCACCAAGTGTTATGCCTACTATTGTTAATGATGATTCTTTTTTTATTGAAGATCTAAAAGTGATACCAATAGAAGTTATGCATGGTAAATTACCTGTTACAGCTTATAGAATTGAAGATTTTGCATATTTAACAGATGTTAAATCTATTACTTCTATAGAAAAACAAAAACTAATGAATTTAGAGGTTTTAGTAGTAAACGCCTTAAGAATAGACGAACATCCTACTCATTTTAATTTAAAAGAAGCTTTAGATTTTGTCAAAGAAGTAAATCCTAAAAAAGCATACTTTACCCATATAAGTCATAAGCTAGGTTTTCATAAAGAAATATCTAAAATACTTCCAAAAAATGTTTTTTTAGCTTACGATGGCTTAAAAATTGAAGTCTAGATTTTTAAAATATGTTTTTTAGTGTATATTTGTTTGTATAGCTATTATTTTCAGCAGTTTAATAAATGTTAGCTTAAATATCAATAATCAATAAAAAATTCATGGCAAAAAAATCTGAGGAATCAAATAGCAATCAAGTAGATAGTAGAATTGCTGCAGTAAGAGATTTAATTTTTGGAGAAAATATTCAGCAGTATAATACTGAGTTTTCTGATTTATATAAGAAAATTGAGAACTTACAAGAAGAAACTAGAAAAAGTTTATCTGATTCTGTAATTAACTTAGAAAACAAATTGGCTGATTTAGAAAGTCTTATGGAGCATAAAATTCAAGATTTAACAGAAGACTTAGATAAGAAAATTGCAGATTTAGATGATGAAAAAACAGATAGACGCAAATTAGGTAAGGCGTTAGAAAAAATAGCATTGATGTTACAAGAGTAAATGAGAGAAACGACTGTAGATAATAAAAAAGACAATCGTTTTGAAATACTCAAAGAACTTTTACTTACAGATGATAGACAAAAATTTGAGTCTTTAAGAGATCAGTTTTTAGAAAAAGACAAGATTCGTGAAAATATAAATCCTGTCGTAGATGAAAAAATTGATGATTTAAAAGCTAATTTCCCCGAACATTTTGGAGATCAAATAACAGAATCAATTAAAGTTCAGATCAGAGAATCTCAAGACGAAGTTGTTGAAGCACTATACCCAATTATGGGTAAATTGGTGAAGAAGTTTATTATTGCAGAAATTACTAAATTAACAGAGTCTATAAATCAAACAATAAATGATAAATTTTCTTTAACTCAAATTTTAAAAAGATTATTTAAAGGTAAAAGAACAGATGCAGATGATGTTTTACAAGAAGTTTTTGAACCAGTTATAGAAGAGGTTTTTGTTATAGGTGAAAAAACGGGTTTATTAATTGGTAGTTACAGTAGAGGTAATATTGCAGATAAAGATATGGTTTCTGGCATGCTAACAGCAATTAAATCTTTTGCAGAAGATGCATTTAAAAAAGAAGGGCAAGATTTAGAAGATATAAAATTTGAAACATTTCAGCTCTCAATGGTAAATTATAACTCAATATATATAGCAACTGCAACATCAGGTGTAATTACATCAGAATTTAAAGAAGAATTGTCCGATAATTTGAATACATTAGCAGAAAAAATTTTAAGAGATAGAACTTATCTAAATGATGAGGATAAATTAAACAAATTAATAGAAGATATCTTAATTTTAGATTAAGGTTGAAGAAATCGATTTAATGATAGCGAAAAAAGTTTTATTGATTGGTAGTTTTGGGGTAGGTAAGACCTCTTTAGTAAGAAGATTTGTTTTAAATGAATTTTCTGAAAATTATATCAGTACAATTGGGGTTAGAATTAGTACCAAAACTGTTGCAATAGAAGATGAAGAAGTTAAGCTAATGATTTGGGATGTAGCTGGTACAAGTGAAGAAGAAAATGTTCCTAAAGCGTATTTTTTAGGATCTAGTGCAGCTATGTATGTTTTTGATTTAAGTAGAGAAGAAACTTACTTAAATTTAGATAAAGAAATCGAATCTATTAAAAATCTTTCAGGTTTAGATGAAGTAATCATTGTTGGTAATAAACGAGATTTATTAAGCGATGATGAAATTTTTGAAATTAGAAAAATTGTACCTGTAACTATAGACTTTATTACTAGTGCAAAAGAAAACGCTAATGTAGAAGGCGCGTTTAATTTACTTACTCAACAATCTTTAAAATAAAATAAGTTTGGGGCCTACCAAAATTGAAAATTTATACATAGAATTTTTAATAGATTTAGAAGGAAAAGTCTTAGAAATTATTTCTGGTAAATTTGCTATTAATGATTTCTCTGTTGGAGAATCTATTTATGAAGTTTGTCCTTTTTTAATTGGTACAATTGAAGCATTACCTTTAAAAAAATCTTTACTTATAGAAGGTATGTTTATCAACTATGAAGATAAAGAATACAATGTAGATTTAGATTTATACAGGAATGATACAGAAATCAATGTATTACTACATGATAGAACAAACGTATATAAGTTTGTTAATTACTTAAATCAAGGAAGAAACGACTTATATTTTTTAAAGAGAGAATTAGCAAGTAAAAACAAAGAACTTGTAAAACTTAGGCAAATTGCAGATCAAGCAAACGAACAAAAGTCTCGATTTTTAGCGATGATGAGTCATGAAGTTCGTAATCCATTAAATGTAATCTTAGGGTATACAGAACTCATAAATAAAGAAGAGACATCTTTAATGGTTCAAGAGTATTTAAAATATTTAACCATTTCTGGACGTAATTTAAAGGTGATAGTTGATGATATTTTAGACCTCTCAAGAGTAGAAGCAGGTAAATTACAATTGGCAAAAGATCCTGTACATATACCTGATTTAATTGAGCAGATCGAAAATAATTACAAAAGCAGTCATAATGATTTAGATATAAAGCTAGTCTTTGAAGTTTCTGATGATATACCAGAGTTTGTCTTAGGAGATGATGTAAGGCTTATTCAAATTGTAACCAATTTAATCAATAATTCTATAAAGTTTACTCCTAGAGGTTCTGTAACTACAGTTGTTAAAGTAAATTCTTACAATAAAAAAGAAGCTACAATTTCTTTTAGTGTTAAAGATACTGGTAGAGGAATGACAGAAGAACAGGCTTCAAAAATGTTCGAAGAATATCAGCAAAATAGACTAAGTGATAATAGATTACATAAAGGGGTTGGTTTAGGATTATCAATAGTTAAACGTCTTGTTCAAGAAATGGGAGGTAAGATAACAGTTGATAGTTTTGTGAATTATGGAACTACAGTAATTGTTGAAATTCCGTTTATTATTCATAAAGAAAATGATGAAGATGATATTGAGAATTCTGAAAACTCAGGTTACAAATCAATAGAAGGTAAAAAAGTTTTAGTAGCAGACGATAATTTTTTAAATCTAACTATAGTTTCTCATATTTTAACAAAAGAAAAAACAGATTTTACTTTAGTTAAAGATGGTGTAGAAGCTTTAAATGCTTTAGAAAAAACTAAGTTTGATATTGTTTTGTTAGACATAAATATGCCTAATTTAACTGGTGAAGAATTAATAAAACGAAAAAAAGAATTAAATCAAGATAATTCTAAAACTCCTTTTTTAGCTTTAACAGGTAATAATTCTAAAGATGATATTGAAGGCTATAAAAATATTGGTTTCGAAGATGTTATACCAAAACCATTTACTGCAGTTCAATTTGTAGAAACTATTAAAAAGTATCTTTAATACTTTCTAAGATTCCTTAATTTTGTCTTTTAAAAATTATTTTTAAATAATGAAAAAGATAATAATCGTTTTACTGCTATTTCCAAGTATTGTTTTTAGTCAATTAAATGAAAGTGATACATTAAACTTTAAGGCAAGATTATCATTAACAGGTTTTTGGCAAGGAGGTAATGTAGAAACAATAATATTTAGAGCTACTTCAGATATTAGCTTTAAACCTTGGGAAAATGCTGTTTTTAAGACCAAAAACTCTTACGTCTATCAAGAGTTTGGAAAGGTAAAAGCAGATGAAGATATTTTAAGTTTAAATTTTTTATATCTAAATCCGAAGAAAAAAATTTATCCACTTATTTTAGGTTTTATTAGTACTAACTTCAGAAGAGAAATAGATTTAAGGTATTTGTTTGGAGCAGGAGTTACTTTTCAAGTTTTAAATAGTAAGAAAAACTGGTTAAAGTTTTCGGTTACGAGTGAATATGAGAACACAAATTTTTCAAAAACTAATTTTAATGACACTTCATATAATGGAGATGCTACAATAAATACAATGAGAGGAACAATATGGATGAATGGTAGATATCATTTATTTAAAGATAAATTAATATTAAACCACGAAAGTTATTATCAACCTTCATTAGAACAAAGAGGTAACTATAGGTGGCAGGCAGATGTTAGTTTAGAATTACCTATCTGGAAGTTTTTAAATTTTAAAATAAACTATTTACACACTTTTGAAAGTGTTGTTATAGCAAATCAAAAACAAGAAGATAGATTTTTAACTTTTGGTTTAACACTAAAAAGTTACTAAAAATTATAACCTTTCTTCAATCCAATTTTTAAAATGGTAAAAATTCTGAGGTGCAACTCCATGACCTACAGGATATTCAGAATACACGTTTTGTAAACCTAAGTTATCTAAAAAAGGTTTAGATTGTCTTGCCCAATCAATTGGTAAAACCTGATCTACAGTACCATGAGAAGTATAATATTGAGTTTTTATATTATTTACTATTTCTTTTGGTAGCAAATCTTTATTTATATAACCACTTAATGCTATTACATAGTTTACTTTATTTGGATAATGAAAACTTAATGCATAACTTAAAATGGCACCCTGACTAAAACCTAGTAAGAAAGTTTTGTCTTTGTTTGTGTTATACTTTACTTTAATTTCATCAATAAAACTGGCAATAGTATCAATAGAAGATTTAGCTTGATTTATATCTGAAAACTTTCCATTTACATCATCAAAATTAATAGCATACCAAGCATAACCTCCAAAACCCATAGAGTGGGGTGCTTGTGCACTTATTATTAAAAATTCTTCAGGCAATTCTTCTGCAAAAGAAAATAAATCTTGCTCATTACTTCCATAACCATGAAGTAAAATTAAAAGAGGTGGATTTTCAGTTTTTTTTAAAGGTTCTCTTACTAAATAGTGTAAACTCATAAAAGATTTAAATTATTTTAAATTCCTGCAAACCATTTTTGAAAGTACTCTCCAACAAAAGGAGCTTCTTTTTCTTCACCTTGTATAGCTCCAATAAAACCAACTATCCATAAAAAAAATAGAAACACACCAAAAATCCAGCCAGCTGTTGCTCCTAGCATATCATAAACAACATATTTATTTACCATAGAAAGTAGAAATAAGCCTATCATTTGTCTTATATGAAAACTAGCAAACGAATTCTTTTTACCAGCATTTAATATATATGCTATAATTGTTCCAAAAATAGTAATATAAGCAATAATAGCTGCTGTTTTACCTTCGTTTACAGTTTGGTTTTCCATGGTTAATTTATTTTAAAATTAATTGATTGTTAGCAAAAACTCCATAAACTTCTCCTTTTGTTTTTTTATTAATAAAAGGACTGTTGTTAGAAGTTGATAATATATGTTCTTGAGTAAATTTACTTTCAATTTTTGGATTGAAGAGAGTTATATCTGCTTTATTACCTTCTTCAATAACATTATCTACTAAGCCAAAAACAGTTTTTGGTTTGTTAGTTAGTAATGGAATAAACTCTTCTAGTTCTAAAAGATTATTTAATATACCAAATGCAGATTCTAAACCAATAACTCCATCTTCAGCTTGACTAAATTCTACTTTTTTATTTTCGATATCAATTGGGTTGTGATCAGAAGTAATACAGTCTATTATGCCTGATTTAACTCCTTTTATAAGCGCTTTTCTATCTTTCTCTGACCTAAGAGGTGGGTTAGTTTTAAAACGACTATCAAAGCCATGTAATTCATCATCTGTTAATGCTAGGTGATGCACAGCAACACTACAAGTTACTTGTAGTCCTTTTTTCTTTGCTTCTTTAATTATTTCTACAGATTTTGTAGTTGTAATTGTTGGTATATGTAGTTTGCCTCCTGTATATTCTAATAAAAATAAATCTCTTACTATTTGAATATGTTCTGCTAAAGCAGGTATTCCTTTTAAGCCTAATTTTGTACTGTTTATCCCTTCATTAGCAATACCAACTCCTGCAATTTTATTATTTTTTGGAAAACTTAATACTAAACCATCAAAATTCTGAGCATATAACAATGCAACTTTCATTAGATTATCATTCTCTATTGGTAAGTTGTAATCCCCAAATGCAATGGCTCCAGATTTTTGCATATCATACAATTCTGCAAGTTCAATACCTTTACTTTGTTGTGTTAATGCTCCAATAGGATAAAGAGAAGTTGCTGTATTAAAAGATTTACTTTTTAAATATTCTACATCAGACTTAGAATCTACAATTGGGTTTGTATTAGGATTAACTGCAACTTTAGTAAAACCACTTTTTGCAGCTACTAATAGTCCGTTTTCTAAATTTTCTCTTTCTTCATAACCTGGCTCACCTAAAGAAACACTACTATCAAACCAGCCACAAGAAACATGTAAATTATCTAATTCAATAACTTTAAAATGGTCTTCTGTTTTAATGGTTTCAGCAATTTTATGAATTTGCCCATCAATAATTAAAATGTCTTTTTTTTGAAGATGATATTGACTAGAGTTGTCAAAAATGGTAGCGTTTTTTATAAGCGTACTCATGGTTTGTAGAACTTTAAAATTAAAATTTCTAAAAGCAAAGATACAATTGCCAAAGCTAAAAACCATTTCCAAAGCCAATGAACTTCATTTTTTTTGTTTTGTTCTTTAAAATAATCTTCGACAGAAGTATAAAACACAACATTTTTATTTGTAAAACTTGTTGTTTTTACATCTAAAAATTCTAATAAGCTTTCACTCTTTGGTGGGTTTAAAGCAAGTGTTTGAATGGTGTCTGTATCTTTAGTTACATAAAAGTAATCAGGCTCTAAATCAAGATTATTTAAAGATAGGACTACTTTATTTTGATAGGTTTGTTGTTGAGGTATGAAGGATGAATTTTTATTCTTAATTGATACTATTTCGTCTTTATTGAGTTTAACATTAACATCTATTTGGTTTATTTTACCAATTTCATAATATAGTTGTGTGTTTTTAAAACTAAGTTTTGCAAAATTGTAAAAAACAGGAACAATTAAAGGTGACTTTGAGAAATTAGAAATATTATCTGTTAAACTATTAGCAAACCAGTATATTTTTTTTCCAGTACTATTTATTTGTCCTATAAATGGTGTATTGTTTTCAAAACTAATAATTGATGAAATATCTCTACTATTACTATTAAAATATTCTTTAGTACTTGGGTATTGAAAATTATTAACTTTTTTAGAAAAAACATTTTTAAATATTGGATGATCGTAATTGATAGATGTAATTTTTAAAGAATCTGTTTTTTTAGTTTGTATTTTAAACGAAGATACTTTTCTAAAAAAAGAATTATAAGAACTAATATTGATTATAGTATTTGGTATAATAACTACTGAACCTCCTTTATTTGAAAAATCAACTAAAGTATTTGCTAAAGTTGCAGGTATATTTTCAATCTCATTTAATATGATTAATTCTTGTTTTGATATTGCGTTATAATCTAAATTTTGAAGGCTAGAAAATGTGAAGTTAAATTCATTTTTTACATAAATTTTTGATAAAAATTTGTTTGTTTTACCAATGCTTAAAATATTTATTTTTTTAGCTCTATTTAAAGTGAAAATTTTAGAGTTGTCAAATGGAAAAATATCGCTATAAGTTATTTTAATTTTACCTTCTAATTCAGTTGAGTTTTGTAAAGAAAACGAAAGGGTAGTGGTTGAGTTATTTTCTATAGAGAAAGATTGTTTGTTTATTAGTTTCTCCTTATCATATAATGCAATTGGTATGCCTTCTTTTTTCTTGCCTTGATTTTTTACAATTGCATTAACAGTAATAATATCGTTTGTGTTTTTAGAAATGTAAATACTGTCTAAAGAAATGTTATTTTCTTTATTGTTTCTAAGTTTTATTGCACTAAAACCAGCTGTTACATTTGTAAACATATTTTCATAAGTATTCTGAAAATCAGATATTAATATTGACTTATGTAAACCTTTTATTTTATTATTTTGAATTTTGCTTATTTTTAGTAAAATTGACTCAAAATCAGGTGAAATTGATGAATATTTTACTAAGAGTAACTTATTTTTTAATTCTTCATAAGACAAATTTTCAAAGAATTCTGTATTTGTAAGTAAAGAAAAAGTTTCTTCAGCAGATGTGTTTTCTATAATTTCTTGAATTGCATTTTTTAGTAAAACTCCTTTTTCACCCTCTGCAATTGTACTTAAAGAATTGTCTAAATAAATGAAATTAGTTAATTTTTTGGTCGTGTTTTTATTACTAAAATAAGGTTGAGAAAAAGCAAAAAGTAACGATAAAAATAACAACAGTCTTGTAGCTAAAATCAACCATTTTTTTACCTTAGAACTCTTTCTATTTTCTTGAAATATTTTTTGTAAAAAAGCAACATTTGTAAATGGTACTTTTACAAACTTTTGTAATTGAAAAAGATGTACTATTATAGGTATAATTAATAACCACAAAAAATAAAAAATGGAAGGGTTTTGAAAATGCATTCAATTAATATTTTGCAGCCTTACCATTAGACAAACTATTTTGTATAAATGTTCTTAAATCGTCATTTGCTTTTTGTAAATCTTCGTTTCTAAGATACATCATATGTCCACTTCTATACCCTTTAAAATAAAATCTATCTTTCATTTTTCCACTTGGGTCTGTTTTCCACATGGTATATTTTGCTCCAAAATAAGTTGTAGCACCATCATAATAACCAGATTGCACTAATACTTTTAAATATGGATTTTGTGCCATCGCTTTTCTTAATCCTTCTCTGACATTATTATTTCTATTGTCCCAAGGACCTACAGGTCCAAAGACATTGTATTTTACATCTGTTTTAAAATTTAAATGTTCTCTTATATAATAATT
This sequence comes from Polaribacter marinivivus, assembly GCF_042651285.1. Classification (NCBI taxonomy): domain Bacteria; kingdom Pseudomonadati; phylum Bacteroidota; class Flavobacteriia; order Flavobacteriales; family Flavobacteriaceae; genus Polaribacter; species Polaribacter marinivivus. Next base: position 253,142 of record NZ_JBHSCY010000002.1, read on the forward strand.
AATAGCAGGTGTAAAAGAGTGTAACCAAGAAGTTATTTCTGGGTTAAAATCTGTACTAATACCTACTTCTTTTTTATCTAAGCCTAAGTATCTTGAATCTAATCTTCCTATAGTCTGCCCTGTTTTCTCTCTTAATAATTCCTTCCAAAAATAGCCAGGAGAAACTTCTAAATTATTTTGCAATATTACCTTTTTACTTAAACCTGAATATTTTGCAAAGTTTTCTGCAACTTTATTTTTTTCATATTCTGTGATGAAACCACCTTTTGCTATTGCTGGTAAAAGATTATTTATTGCATAATTTTCAGCTTCTGGTAATATTTCTAATAAATCTTTTTGTTGAAGCTCATTAGGTAACATCTTATGATACCAAGCTGCTGCTGTAAAATAAGGAAGGTTGATAGCATAATCTACAGACCCTTGTGTTCTTAAAACTTTATAATCAGCAGGAGATACCATGATAACTCCATTTAAATACATCCATTGGCTGTTTTGTAATTCAGCTGCAAGCCCCATAACTCTTGTACCTCCATAACTTTCGCCAATAATATATTTAGGAGATTTCCATCTGTTGTTTCTCGTAATAAAAGTATTTAACCAACTAGCCAAGTATTTTACATCTGCATTTATTCCAAAAAACTTTGATTTATCGAGTTTTTTACCTTTTGCAACTACAGGTCTAGAATATCCTGTATTCACTGGATTTACATAAACAATATCTGCAACATCTAAAATAGAATTTGGATTGTCTTTAACTCCATAAGGTTGTACAGGGTAACCTTCATCATCAATTTTTAAAACTTTTGGTCCAGTATACGCAATATGCATCCAAACAGAAGCAGAACCTGGCCCTCCATTAAAAGACATAATAATTGGTCTATTTTCATCATTTTTAACATCTGTTCTCTTATAATATGTATAATATAAAGATGCAATTATAGTTCCATTATCATCCCAAACAGGTTGCATACCAGTTGTAGCTTTATAAGGTACAGTTTTACCTTTTATTACAACAGAGTTTGTGGTAACAACAGTAGTGTCTAAAGGTATTCTATGATCTTGAGCATAAAAAGAAATTGCAACAAAATAAATAAGAATTAAAATGCTTTTTTTCATGATAAAATATTTTTCGGATGTCTAATTTATCATAAAAAAAGGAAATATTTACAAGTTGTTAGTTTCTATTTAAAACTTTTCGAAAACTCCTAATCCAAACAGCGCAAAATCATATTTCACAGGATCGTTTTTGTCCATTTTTCTTAAATTGAAATCAAGTTCTTCAAGAGCCTTCCAATCGTTTTGTTTTCTTTTTAAAAGTTTTAATTTTCTAGCTACATTACCTGAATGTACATCTAAAGGACAAGATAAATTTGCAGGGTTGTGTGTTTTCCAAATACCAAAATCAACTCCTGTTTTATCATTTCTAACCATCCATCTTAAAAACATATTAATTCTTTTTGCAGCAGAATTTTTTAATGGGTCTGATACATGTTTTTGTGTTCTTTGTTGGTGATTAATTTCAAAAAACTTTAATTTAAATTCGTGAATGGCTTTTTGATAAGTTTTTGAATTATTTTTTACTGATAAACTTTCCTCTAAACCACCATGATTTTTGTATATATGTTGAGTAGACTTTATAAACTGCTGTAAATCAATATGATTAAAGGTTCTATGAACAAAGCTATTTAGATGTTCTAAATCTTTATTAGTGTGATTTAGAACAAAATCATAAGGAGCATTGTCTAAAAGTTTCATCAATTTTGTAGCATTATTAATAATCATTTTACGATTACCCCAAGAAATGGTTGCTGTTAAGAATGCAGAAATTTCTATATCTTCTTTTTTAGAAAATAGATGAGGAATTTGAATAGGATCTGACTCAATAAATTTTGGATGGTTGTATTGTAAGACTTTTTCGTCTAAAAATTCTTTGAGTTCTGTTTTATTCATACTAACTATCAAAAATTAAAGCAATGGATAAAAAGAAAATATTGTAGATGCAATGAAGAAAAACTGACCATCTTAACCCAAAACGAATTCTTAAAAAGCCTAGAGCAAAACCTGCAAATAGTTGTGGTAAAACTAAAATTGGTGTTAATAATAGTACTGTAGAAGTAATTTCGAAATTGGTAATATGAATTAACCCAAAAACAATAGCAAAAAAGTAAAAAGCTATTTTAAAAGATTTTGGTTTTTTAAATAATACAATAGGTGCTCTAAACATTAATTCCTCTATAAAAGGGATTAAAATACCACCCACTAAAATTACAGCATAAAAGGGTAAATCTTTAAAAACTTCTTCTACTTTATGGGAATCTAAATCTATCCAACCTAAGTCTTCTAAAAGTGTAAACAGTGGAGTAATAATAGATGCAAAAATGGCACAAAATAAAAACATATGAACCAATACTTTTAAACGATGGTTTAAAGTAGTATTAGTATCTTTTTCTAAAATAGGGTTTTTTAAATAATTTATAAACTCATAAAAAGTTTCTTTCATAGTATATTTTTTCAATTAATTGCTTTTAAAATAATTATATAAATTAAATTATTTTACCATCTTTCATGGTTAATTTTCTATCTGCCATATTTGCTAATTCTTGGTTGTGAGTTACAATAACAAACGTTTGCTGAAATTCATCTCGAAGTTTAAAGAATAATTCATGTAAATTTTTTGCAGAAGTACTATCTAAATTACCACTTGGTTCGTCAGCTAAAATCACAGAAGGTTTATTAACTAAAGCTCTAGCTACTGCTACTCTTTGTTGCTCACCACCAGAAAGTTCATTTGGTTTGTGATTTTTTCTATGAGATAAACCTAAATAATCTAATAGTTCATTAGCTCGTTCTTCTGCTTCTTTTTTAGATTTTTTTGCAATAAAGGCAGGAATACAAACATTTTCTAAAGCAGTAAACTCAGGTAATAATTGATGAAATTGAAAGATAAAACCTATATGTTGATTTCTAAAGTCTGATAATTCTTTATCTGTAACATTTTGTAAAGATGTATTATTAACCAAAAGCTCATAATTATGTTCTTTATTTGGTTTATCTAATGTTCCAATAATTTGTAAAAGTGTTGTTTTTCCTGCTCCTGAAGGACCAACAATAGCAACTATTTCGCCTTTTTTTATCTCTAAATCAACACCTTTTAATACTTCTACATCACCATAATATTTATGGATATTCTTAGTTTCTATCATCCTTTTGAAAATCTTAGTACGAATTTATAAAAAAACAGATACACTTTGATAAGTATATCTGCTTAATTAAAAGTGGGGGAAATAAATTAAAAAATATTTTTTAGTTTATTATAATCTATAAAATACACAAATCTTACAGAAATTGTATGCCTTTGTGATTGTTCGAATAAATTGTCTAAATTTTCGAAAAAATTAAGATTTGCATTATTGTTGAAATTAAAAATAGAATTTCTGTAAAACGCAATTAACTGACTGCCAGGTGCAAATTGCCAAATGTAGTTTAAATCTAAATTCCAGCTATTAAAGTTTACATTATCACCCACGTAAGAATTATTTGGATCTAAGCCTCCTTCAGCATTTAAATTGTTGAAACTGTTATAACTTACAGCTTCCCAGAAATGTCTAAAACTCAATGATATTGATGAGTTTGTGCTAAAACTATATTTACCAGATATTGTATTTGTATAGCTTTTACGATCTCTAAAACCAAAAATAATATTGTTAGCAGTTTGATCTACAAAGCCTTGGTCATCATTTGTATTGTTAGAACGTAATCTATAACGTAAAGAAAATTGATTATTAAATCTATGACGTAAGCCTATACTATAGCCAAAACCTTCTTTAGGGTTATTACTAAAACTTGTGAAATAAGCATTACCACTTAATTCAAATTTCTTTTGTGAGTTTGTTTCGAACCAACCATTAAAATTAATTCGTTCTGGTTGTAGAAAAAATACGCCACTTGTAGTACCTTGTCTAGGTTCAAAAAAGTCTTTTTCTTCTGTTCCATAATTTAAATTACCTCCAAAAGAAAATCTACTTCTTGTTTGTGCACTACCACCAATACCAGTAAAATAGCCAGTATAGATGCCAGAGAAGTGCTGAAAATTCAAGTTATGGTAAGAGTTTACCCAAATTCTATTAAAATTTTTAGTGGGCTGTACAGTTCTCCAACCTACATTACCATAAATTGTTTGTTGATCATTAGTAAAAAGTATTCCTAAATCATTTGGGTTAAAATCTTTGCTTTCAAAATTATAACCAACTTCCCAAAACCAATTTCCAGAATTGTAACCAAAACTATTGTCAAAAGTCCAACCAGTATTTGGGTTGTTTGGATCATCAGAAATATTACTCATTCTCACAGATCCATCTGCATTATATCTACTATCTTTAGTTTCTATATGCCAATCTAAGGCAGTTACATTAGCATCTCTAAAACTACCATTTCTAGTAACATTTGTATTGATCAATGAGACAGTTGAATTTTGGTTAAATTGTTGGTCTAAAACAAGAATATTAAAATTTGTAAAAGGATCTATGACTTCTTTTCTAATATCTCCTGATTGATTATCTCTAATAGTTGCTTCTGTTTTTTGAGTAATAGCATTAAAAAAACCAATACCTAAACCTTTTTTAGTCCTACCAGAAACTTTTATGGCGTTAATCATGGTAGTTTTACTAGGATAATCAATAACTTCTTCATTAGCAGATAAATTTCCATAGACATCAAATTGATCAATAGGAGGGCCTCCAATTCTTCTCGAATAAAATAAATTAGCAATATTAAATAGCTCTGTACCTTCTGTAAAAAATTGTCTTTGTTCTGTGAATTGTTGTTCAAAAGGGCCTAAATTTAAGACTACATCATCAAAACCAACTTGACTAAAATCGGGTACTAAAGTAGCATCTAAAGTAAAATTTTCTGATAGCCCATATTTAATATCCATACCAACATTCCAATCAAAATCTGTTTGACCCTGGAAAACATTGGTGACTGCAGATGCATAAGGATATAGGTTTAATCTAGTTGGTGGTTTAATGTTGGCTAATTCTGTAATTAAACCATCATATTGTGTCCATCTACCTACTGTATTATCAATATGAGTCCAAGTGTGTTGTTGATTTAAAAGCTCTAATCTTCTATGAAAATTAAATCCCCATTCTTGTATATCTCTATTAGCAAAACGTAAAGCTCTGTAAGGTATTTCTATTTCAACAGTCCAGCCTTTTTCATCAATTTTTGCAGCACTGTCCCAAACAGCACTCCAATTAAAATCTTCATTACCATTAGAAACTTTAGCATCAGCTTGGTTTCCTGTAGATTGTACTATAAATTCAAATGGATTTTGCCCATCGTCATTTGGGTTAATTGTAACTAGAAAGAAATCTGCAATTGCAAAATTATCTCTAACAGCAAATTCTTTTGGAATTTCAGAAGGATTAGGATCATTCATTTGTGCAGAAATAAAAATGGCATTATCATCATAAACAATTCTAACTGTTGTCTGATAATCTTCTGTTACTGCTTGTCCATTTTCTGGTCTAAAGATAACAAAGTCTGTAGCCAACTCAGCATTTTTCCAAGCTTCATCATCTAATACACCATCTATTTTTGGTTCTTTAGTAATTCTGATAGCTTTAATTTTTTTTCGTTCTTTTTTATCTTGAGAAAAGCTTGTATGCAAACAACATACAGCCATAAATAGAAGTGAAATTTTTTTTAACATGTAGCTTTTGGTTGATTATGTTTAAAAAACACTCTGCTAAAATATCTTGTATTATAGATGTAAAATCACAAAGTGTTGTTAATTAATAGTAAAGACATCATAAAATTTAAAGCGTTACAGATTAATACTGTTAATAAAATCATAAAACCTTTAACTTTTTTTATAGGGAACTTTTGTTTTTGATGTAATTAAATGTTTTATAGGATGTTGAGACAAATTCTAGTTGATTTAACTCTCAATTTTTGATTCATAATTTTTTACTATTTATTTATAAAAATTCTTCTTTGAATTCGTATTTTTGTCAACGTTTAAAAATTAGAACACAAATGAATTTACACGAATATCAAGGAAAAGAAATTTTAAGCAGTTTTGGAGTAAGAATTCAAAGAGGAATTGTTGCAAGCACACCAGCAGAAGCAGTTGATGCTGCCAAAAAATTAACTGAAGAAACTGGCACAGGTTGGCATGTGATTAAAGCTCAAGTTCATGCTGGAGGACGTGGAAAAGGTGGAGGAGTAAAATTGGCTAAAAATTTAGAACAAGTAGAAAGCATTTCTGATGATATTCTTGGAATGATGTTGGTTACACCACAAACTTCTGCAGAAGGTAAATTAGTTAACCAAGTTTTAATTGCAGAAGATGTGTATTATCCTGGAGATTCTGAACCCGATGAATTTTACATGTCTGTATTATTAAACAGAGCAACTGGTAAGAATATGATTATGTATTCTACAGAAGGAGGTATGGATATCGAAACTGTTGCTGAAGAAACTCCGCATTTAATTTTTACTGAAGAAATAGATCCATTATTAGGGATTATGCCTTTTCAAGCACGTAAAGTTGCCTTTAATTTAGGGTTAACTGGAACTGCTTTTAAAGAAATGACAAAATTTGTTACTGCATTATATACAGCTTACATTAAGTCTGATTCTTCTATGTTCGAAATTAATCCAGTATTAAAAACATCTGATGATAAAATAATGGCTGTAGATGCTAAAGTTACTTTAGATGATAATGCTTTATTTAGACATAAAGATTATGCTGCAATGCGCGATTTACGTGAAGAAAACCCAATTGAAGTAGAGGCTAAAGCTGCTGGTTTAAACTATGTAGATTTAGATGGTAATGTTGGTTGTATGGTAAATGGAGCTGGTTTAGCAATGGGAACTATGGATTTAATTAAAGAATCTGGAGGAGAGCCTGCAAACTTTTTAGATGTTGGTGGTACTGCTGATGCACAAAGAGTAGAAACTGCTTTTGGTATTATTTTAAAAGACCCAAATGTAAAAGCTATTTTAGTAAATATTTTTGGAGGTATAGTAAGATGTGATAGAGTAGCACAAGGTGTTGTAGATGCTTACCAAAGCATGGGAGATAAGATTACTGTACCAATTATTTGTAGATTACAAGGTACTAACGCTAAAGAAGCTAAAGAATTAATTGATAATTCTGGTATGAAAATTATTTCTGCTACTGAATTTCAAGAAGCAGCAGATAAGGTTGCTGAAGTTTTAGCAAGCTAAGAATTTAATAATATAAATAAAAAGCCTCGCAATTTTGCGAGGCTTTTTTTATGCTTTATGAATAAATATATTATTCTTTTTCTTCAGCTTTATCTACTACTATTCTTGCTTCTCTATTAGCAACTTCCCAAGCAGTATGGAATACTAAACGTGCTCTGTTTTCCATTAAATCATAGTTGATTTTATCTGGTGTGTCACTGATTTTGTGATAATCATCATGTGTACCATTAAAATAAAATATAATTGGAATGTTGTTTTTTGCAAAGTTATAATGATCACTTCTATAGTAAAAACGATTTGGATCGTTCTCATCATTATAAGTGTAATCTAAAGCAATGTTAGTAAACTCTTTATTAACTTCTTCAGAAATGTTATGTAAATCTGTACTTAATTTATCACTACCAATTAAATAGATATAGTTTCTATCTCCTTCACGTTTTGGATCAATTCTACCCACCATATCAATATTTAAGTTTGCAACAGTATTTGCTAATGGAACTAATGGCTCATAGTCTGTATAATAACGAGAACCTAATAATCCTTTTTCTTCTCCTGTTACATTTAAAAAGATAATAGAACGCTTTGGACCATGACCTTTGTCTGCAGCAGTTTTAAAAGCTTCAGCAATTTCTAAAATAGAAACGGTTCCAGAACCATCATCATCTGCTCCATTAAATACATTACCATCTGCATCCATACCTACATGATCTAAATGAGAAGAAATAATGATGTATTCTTCTGGCTTTTCAGATCCTTTTATAATAGCTGCTACATTTTCTGATGGTTTAAGTTCAGTAATGCTAGTATAGCTCATTTCTAATTGAGTTTTAACTACAGCAGGTTTTTCTGATTTGTCTATGTTGTTAACCATAGATTTTCCCATTTCTTCACTAGCTAAGAAAAAGTAAATTTCTGCAGGTTCGTCTTTTTTAGTTGGTAGAGACAATCTGCTACTACCACCTCTTTCTTCACGACCTCTATAAAAATCTGAATATCTTTTAAATAAGGCATCATCTATAAAGAAAACAGCTTTGGCACCATTGTCTTTTGCAGCATCTCTTTTAGATGATAATGCTTGACGACCATTAGACCATTTAGAAACAGTTTTAGCACCAGTAATCACATTGTTACCAGCTTTGTCTTTAGGTTCGCCCATTTTTACTACAACAACTTTTCCTTTTACATCTAAATCTTTGTAATCAGAATACTTTTCGTCATCTATACCATAACCAGCATAAACAACCTCTGAAGCAGATAATGTACCTGTTTCTGCAGCTGTTAAAGAAATGAAATGATCAAAATAAGTATAAGCTTTACCATCGATTTTCATATCAATCTTTGGTGTTTTTACAATATTTAAAGGTACATTTTGAAAGTAGTTGCCTTCTATAACAGGAGGGATACCTAATTTTTCATATTCCTTTTTAAGATATTCTACAGCTTTCTTTTGTCCTGGGTCGCCAGTATTTCTTCCTTCGAATTCATCAGAAGCATAGATGTAAAGATGTTCTTTTAACTCTTCTTCTGTTATCGTTTTTGCATAATTTACAATATCTTCTTTAGAGGCCTCTTTTTTACAAGAATAAGCAACAAACAAGATACTTAATAATAAAAGTGTTTTTTTCATTGGTGTATGTTTGATTTGAATAAGCAACGAATTTACAAAAATGAAAGTAAAAGTTTTTGTTAATTCTTAAAATCAAAAAAATTAATCAGGTAAAGTTCTACCAGAAATTTCAACTTTAGCATTAGATAATGTTGAATTAGGTGTATTGTTTGGTAATGTTACATTTTCTGATTGCTGTACACCACCTTCTGGAGTCCAATTTGCTGTAATACTTAAAGATCCTTGATAGGGTATGTCTCCAAATGCAGCAGCTTCTAAACCTAGGCCAGCTCTTACATTTAAATTAATTGTCCAAGGTGAACTAACATTATTCAATTCAACAAGGTCTCCTTGACTATTTCTGTATGAAACTTTGTTAATAGTAGCGCCATTAGATGCTACAACACTATATGTAATATTATACATTAGTCTATCTTGATCATCACTACTAGAGCAAGATAAAAACAATACTGTGATTGCTAGGAATAAAATTTTTTTCATTTAAATTGAATTATAATTTCAACTAAAATAATAAATATAATTCAGATAAGTTTTTATTTTTTTGTAGAAGCTTCTTAATAAAAATGAGCTTTTAGAGTTTTTTATTTTAAACCTTTTAAGGTTTCCAATTTAAATCTATTGGTTCCATTTTTCCAATATAGCCAAAATTAAAAGTTATCCCTTTATTATTTTCACCAATTTTTAAGCAAAATAACATGAGAAAAATTTCAGACAAATATTCTAAACTTTTAGTAATGATTGTTGTTTTTCCTAAAAAAATAGCTTCATCTATTGCAGCAATTTGAGTGTTATTATAAAAAAGCGATTTTTTATTTCCTTTATGGAGTTTTAATTCAAATATATTTTCATCAATTTTTAATACATAAATCGAATGCTTTTTATTTTTACCATAAATTTCTAACGATTTCCCCCACTTATCTGTTATAAAATAATTTACTTTAAGTTTCCAAATATTAATTTTCTTTTTGATTAAAAACAACTCATTACCTTTATAATCAAATATTTTTCCTTTATAATTACCAAATAACATTGACCATTTTCCATACATGATCATTCTAGAATCTCCTTTTTTAGTTAGTGTTAAATTATTGATATAATATTCCAAAATGAGAATTATAAATTTACTTTAATTGTTATTTTGTAGTTAATTACTTAATTAAATGTATAAAAAAACTTTATACTTTCTCTTTTAAAACAGCTATTTCATCACGTAATTTTGCAGCTGCAATAAAATCTAATGCTTTTGCTGCAACTTCCATTTGTTTGCGTTTTTGCCTTATGCGTTTTTCAATTTCTTCTTTTGGTAAGTATTCTAAATCTTGCTCAGCTGCCACTTGCTTTGCATTATCATAATGAAAACTAGAAACAGCAGATTTAGATAAAGTATTGTCTATTTTTTTATTAATTTGAGTAGGAGTGATGTTGTTAGTTGTGTTATAAGCAATTTGCTTTTCTCTTCTTCTATTGGTTTCATCTATAGTTTTTTGCATGCTATCTGTTACTTTATCAGCATACATAATTGCTAATCCATTTACGTTCCTAGCAGCCCTTCCTACAGTTTGTGTTAAAGATTTATTGTTACGTAAAAAACCTTCCTTATCAGCGTCTAAAATAGCAACTAAAGACACTTCAGGTAAATCTAATCCTTCTCTTAATAAGTTAACTCCTATTAAAACATCAAATAGACCTTTACGTAAATCTTGCATAATTTCTACACGCTCTAAAGTATCAACATCAGAATGTATGTATCTACAACGTATATCTACTCTAGTAAGATATTTAGTTAATTCTTCTGCCATTCTTTTAGTAAGTGTGGTTACTAAAGTACGTTCATCTTTTTCGACTCTAACTTGTATTTCCTCAATTAAATCGTCTATTTGATTTAAACTTGGACGTACTTCTATAGGAGGATCTAATAATCCTGTAGGTCTAATAATTTGTTCTACAAACACTCCTTCTGATTGTTGTAGCTCATAATCTGCAGGAGTTGCAGAAACATATATCACTTGATTTTGTATGGCTTCAAACTCATCAAATTTTAAGGGTCTATTATCCATAGCTGCAGGTAATCTAAAACCATATTCTACTAAGTTTTCTTTTCTGCTTCTATCTCCACCATACATAGCATGTGTTTGTGGAACAGTAACATGACTTTCGTCAATTACCATCAAATAATCATCAGGAAAATAATCTAATAGACAGAATGGCCTTGTACCTGGTTCACGACCATCTAAATAGCGTGAGTAGTTTTCTATACCAGAACAATAACCTAATTCACGAATCATTTCTAAATCGAACTCTGTTCGTTCTTGTAAACGTTTTGCTTCTAAAGGTTTACCAATTTCTTTAAAATAGTCTACTTGTTTAACCATATCATCTTGAATTTGATGAATGGCATTTTGTAATACATCTGGAGAGGTAACAAAAAGGTTTGCAGGGTAAATAGTTAGATGCTCAAACTGTTCTATGACATTATTGTTTTCTAAATCAAAAGATTCGATTTCTTCAATTTCATCTCCAAAAAAATGAACTCTATACCCATGATCTCCATAAGATGGATAAATGGTAACAACATCTCCTTTAACCTTAAATTTTCCACTTTTAATTTCAATTTCTGTTCTAGAATATAGACTTGTTACTAGTTGATGTAGAAAAGTAGTTCTTGATATTTGTTGACCAACATGAATTGGAATCACATTTTTCTTAAATTCTGTTGGATTACCTATACCATATAAACAAGAAACTGAAGCAACTACTAAAACATCTCTTCTGCCTGATAATAAAGAAGAAGTAGTACTTAATCTTAAACGTTCTATATCTTCATTAATAGATAAATCTTTTTCGATATAAGTACCTGAAACTGGAATGTAAGCTTCTGGTTGATAATAATCGTAATAAGAAACAAAATATTCAACTGCATTTTTTGGAAAAAACTGTTTAAACTCAGAATATAATTGTGCAGCTAACGTTTTGTTATGTGCCAAAACTAAAGTTGGTCTATTTACATTTTTAACCACATTTGCAATGGTAAAGGTTTTACCTGAACCAGTTACACCAAGAAGTGTTTGATATTTATCTCCAGAAACAATTCCGTTTGATAATTCTTTTATTGCTTGAGGCTGATCTCCAGTAGGAGAGAAGTCAGATTCTAATGTAAAATTCATGTAGTAAAAATAGCTATAATCTTATCAAATATCAATTTCTAAGAAGGCTAAAATTACCAGATTTACTCATTACATTATCATTTTTATCAATAATTTCTGATGTAAACCAATAGTTATTTTCAGGTAAAGGCTTTCCATTATAATTTCCATCCCAACCAAGTGTATTAAAATCAGTAATTGTGGCTACAGTTTTTCCAAATCTATCAAAAATAACAACATTTACAGATTTAAAATTAGCTGCATCTAAGCCTTTAATATTCCAGAAGTCATTTTCTCCATCACCATTAGGTGTAAAGTATTTTTTAAAACCAATTACAGAAACATTGGTTTGAATTGGTTGCTCACAATTATTAATATCTTTAACGTAAACCGTTTGTAAACCTGCTTCTACATTAGAAAATGTATAAGAAGTTGAGTTTCCAAAAAAGTTAATATTATCTAGAGAAAATTCATAATTACTATTTCCATTAACATTAATTGTCACTATGTTATTTGTTTCATCTTCAGTATTTACGATTATATCAGAAAAAGAAGGTGCTTCAGGATTTATTACAGTAAAAGATTTTGAATTAGAACATTCAATTCCGTTTTCAGATTTGTAAACAGTTAAAGAAAAATTACCTATGGTAGCTAAGATAAAATCTTGACTTGTACTTAAAATGTTACCAGTAGCATCTTTCCATTCAAAACGATTAAAAGTGCCATTTGCAGAAACAACAACTGGAGGTTTTAAAGAAGGATCAAAACAAATGGTATACAATTCTTCTAAATTTATAGTTAAAGCAGCGTTTACAATAACTTCAAAAGATTGAATTCCTGCACAAGATAAATCTGCTTCTTGACCTTTTACAAATAGGGTTGAAGTAGCAGATGTAAAAGTGTTTTCTAAAGGATTTGTATTGGTTTGTGCATCTAATCTTGTTCTGTAAAAAGACAATGTAGTACTCGAAGGTATATTTAATTGAACTCTTATAGAAGTTTCAATATCTGAGGCATTAAATTGGCCAATATTATTACCAATAATCCCATCTGAATCTTCACAAGTATAAAAATTACTAATGTTATTTAGAGGTACAAATTTAGCAGAAATGAAAAAAGAAGTTGTTTCAAAACAACCATTTTCATTCACAACTTTTACAAATATTTCTTGGTTTTGAGAAGAGTTTTGAAAATTTTCAGGATTAGGAATTTGAATATCATTATTTAAATCATCTAGAGTTAAATAAAAAAACAATTCTTCATCTAAAATTGGGTTTGTTATTTTACTTCTTATTGAAAAGAGATTAAAAATGGTAGATCCATCAGCATCATCATCACATTCTACAAGTTCTTGATTGCTTGTTAAAACTGGTAATTCATAAGCTGTAACTGTTTTATAAATTCTTGTTTTGGTATTGTTTGATAAAGTTAACAATGCTTCTACAACATAATTTCCTGGAGCAGAATACGTGTGGTTTACATTAACACCAGATGCAGAATTACCATCACCAAAATCCCAATCTATATTAATAATATTTACATATGATGCTGCTGAGAATGAAAATGGATCTACATAACATTGATTTTCACCAGAAATTTTAGATGCAAAAAGATTTGGAATAAAATTAGGCAAACCTCTAGAAACTGATAAGGGAGTTAAATTTAAGTCTGCTCTTTGGAAGTCGCATTCTATGCCTAAAACATTTGGAAAATTTATAACAGCAACTGTATTTGAATTGGTTTCATCTTCATCACTAAATGCTTTTGCCATATAAATTTTTCCATTAGAAGCTAGTTGTAGTGATCCATAATTTTCGCTAGTAGAACTAAATATATTTGTGGGTTCACCAGTTGCTTCTAAAGGAATTTGTCTTAACAAACTACTATTTCCAGAATTTAATGTGCCTGTATAATATAATATTTTAGAATCTTGAGAAAATTCTAATCCATAAGGAACTGTCCATACACCAGGACCAATATTCATAGAAAGTTTTCTTCTATATGTGATAGCTCCATTTGTTCTATCAAAATCAAATAAGTAAATTCCTTCTCGATCTTCAAAATCATAGACAGCTAAAGCAATTGTTTTTCCATCTGGAGAAGCTTTCATTACACCTTTAGACGTTGGGCTACTTGCTTCAGAAACTTCTATAGTTTCTCTTCTCGAAACTCCAGTTGCATCAACTTTATAAACACTTAAGGTATTAAATGGTTCGTTGTTTTCACTATTTTTTGTACCAAAAGCAATAACATAAACAGTATTACCATCAGCACTATACACTGCAGTAATCTTTTCTGTATAAAATATATCTAAAGGTGCATTTTTGGTAATAACTTTACCTAAAGGAAAAGTTGTAGAAATTTCGATTTCTGAATATTTTAAACCAGCAACATGACTGTTTGAATTTTCTCTTCTAGCTGTAAATAAATAATAATTAGTAGAACTACCAGGTTTTGGCACAACTATAGAATTTTGAGTATTAGAGGTTTCACCTGATAAATTATTACCATTTTCCATAACCTCATTGTTTCTATTCCAAACAGTTTCTCCATTAGAATAAAATAGAACTTGTCTGTCAACATCAGAAAAGGCAGTACAACCAATTGTAGCTTCTATTTTACTTCCATTAGAAATAGAAACAATTGTAGGCCTAAATTCTAAACCAGATTCTGAACCAAAAAACCAATTATCAGTTTGAGATTGACCAAAAGAAATTATAGGTAATAGAGATACTATTAAAAATACTATTAATATCCTCATTACCTATAATTAATTACTTTCTTAATAAAGAAAAGTTACCTCTTTTATTGATAGTCGGTTTAGTTATGTCTGAAGGAACTAGGGTAACATTGTACCAATAATCATCAGATGGTAAAAGAGTACCATTATAAGTTCCATTCCAGCCTGGACCATCAATTTGTATTTGTGCTACTAGTTTTCCATATCTATTAAATATGTTAATACTACTATTAGGGTAAAAAGTTCTATTTGCTCCTTTTACAACCCAAGTATCATTTTGTGTATCTCCATTTGGTGTAAAGAATTTTGGAAATTGTAATACAGAAACTAATAAAGTTGTATCTGGTGAACAACCATTTTTATCATTTACAATGATTTGATAAATACCACCTTCTAAATTTTCGAAAAGTGGCTCGTCTTGAAAACCTACAAAAGGTGTTCTTGTGTTTGTATCTGTATTAAGTATTGCAAATTGATAATCTCCAGGTCCTAAATCATTATTAATAGTATCTATAGAAATTGATAAATTACTTTGACTTCCTAAATTATTAGCTTCGTCTACAACAGTAACAAAACTAGGATCTAATGTTGCTACATTAGAAGGGTTTACAACAATTGTTTCTTCTCTTTCACAAAATGTAACATTATCTGTTGCAATTACTTTATAAGTACCTGCTCTTGCTACATCTAAATTATCATTAGTGCCTAAAACAGCACCAGCTTCATCTAACCATCTGTAAGAATAAACATCTCCAGGATTTTCTACAAATATGTTTAAAGGAATATCATTTAAACAAATAATTTGAGGTGTAGTTACTGTAAAATCTGGAAGAGAATTTATGATTAACTCAAAAGATTCATTAGCATTTACACATAAACTTGTTTTGTTCTGAACTCTAACAAATATAGTTTCTGTTCTATTAGAATTCGTATATGGAGAAGGTAAAGCATTAGCTGAAGAGCCAGTTTGTGCATCTGAAGCTGATAAATAGAAACTAACATTATAATCGTTTACATTTCTATTAGATCCTAAGATTTCTGGTATTTTTCCGTTTAAATCTATATTCTGAATAATTCCGTTTGTATCATCTCCATCATCATCATTGTCACAATCAGAATAAACAGATATTGGGCTTACAAATGGTTCTGGATATACTAATAATTGAAATGTTGAAAATACAGAAGGACATTGTAATCCGTTTTCATCAACAATAATAAAAAAGATGGTCTGTATTCCAGGATCGTCTGTATTAAAGTCTGCAGGAAAAGTAGTTTCTGCAGTTGTATTTTGGAAATTTGTAGGGTCAGAAATCACATTAGTTCTGTTTTCAGCATCTTGTTGAGTGATATAATATTCAACTCTAAGACCAGTTCTACCATTTAAAATTTCTGCATCTCTAGAAGTTAAATCTATATTTTGTGCAATTCTATTTCTTGGATCTGCATCTGTAACAGTAACCACATCACAAGCAATTAAATCTGTAATATTTGCTGGTACTGTTGGTATAGGCTGAATTATTATTTTAAAACTAGTATTGGCATTATAACACATGCTACCAGTTCTGTTTTCTACTCTTACAAAAATGGTTTGCTCACTTGTTGTTCCTGGTGTAAAACCAGCAGGAGCTTCATTTGTATAGTTGGTATCATTTACAATAATATCTGTGTTATTCATAGCTCCACTTTCTGTGGTATGAAAAGTTACACTGTAATCTGTTTCAGATTGGCCTAAACCTAAAATTTCTGCAACTTTACTTCTTAGATTTAAATTTGCATTTCTTCCATCAGAAGTAGTACCAGATAAAGCATCATCACATTCTTCTATATCTGTAACTGTATTTGCATTTGGTACACTATGTATTTGTAAATAAAATTCTCCTAATCCTTGGCAATCATTATTAATTGTACTAATTATTTTATAATAAATAGGAAACTGAATTCCTTCTGGAATAGTAGTGATGTCTATTTTATTTATATCGTTTCTATAATTTGTAATATCAATTTCATTTAAGTTATTATTTCTATCACTTGAATTTTCATAAAAGAAAACCTGAGTATTTGCAGGCGGATTTATGCTATTGATTATAGCAGTTCTATCCAACATAAAATTAGTGATAAAGTCTGTATCATCGTTTGCACCAGGAGTATCATTACCATCTGCATCTAATAAATCATCACAAACAGGAGGTTGTATATCATTGTAAGGATTATCTGGAGTTTGACCAACATTTATTCTTAATTCAACTAATTCATTAGAACATCCTTGGTCTGAAATTACTTTTACATAAACTACTTCAACAGTATTAACTTGAACAGGATAAGATGTAGCATCTGTAATTTGATTAGTACCATTAACATCTGTATAGTACTCGAATGTAATACCTGTAGTTTCAGAAATATTACTTTCTGCTGTGGTTAGATTTACTGTTGGATTTGTATCATTAGCATCTATACATTGGTCTATTTCTGCAGGGTTATTTTTTATAATTGGTAAAGGATTAACAGTAAGTGTAACTGCATTAGATTCTTTTTCTATACAAGTATTACCAGCTTTACTTAATAGAACTCTAAACTGATAATTATTAAAGCTTAAAGGAGTGTCTGTAATTTGTAAGTCTTTTGTAGTAACTCCATTGTAAACTGCGTCATCAATTAAATTGGTCCAATTTGCTCCATTGTCTGTAGATAACTGCCATTGAAAAGTATCTGCATTAGAATCTATAGACATTATTTCTGTGTTTAGTTCACAAAAAATAGGGTCTACAAAACTATTAATAACAATAGGTGCACTTGTAATATAATCTGCATTTGGAGTTGTATATCCATCTGTATTATTTATTACTTTTCCTTGTGCATTAACAGCAAAAGGATTAGCAAATAAAATACCAGATCCATTACCTGTAAATCCAGCCTCTATAACATCAAAACAATCATCACCATCTGCATCTAAATCTACAAAATCGAAAAAGTTATCTTGATTGGCAACTACTACAGAAGTTGCATCAGAATTTCTTAGAGCAACAGCTAATACACCTGAGTCAGGAGAAGTTTCTAAAGCATCTAAAAGTCCATTAGTACCTACATTAGCTGCAGTTGCATTGTCAATTATACCATCGTTATTGGCATCTGTTACAGTAAGTCCAGATTCAACTAAATCGTAAATACCATCATTATCTGAATCTAAATCTATAGAGTTTGGAACACCATCATTATCAGTATCTGTATTTAATGTAAAAGAATCAAAAACATCATCTAAACCATCTAAATTATTATCTGTATTAAGTAAAGTAATGGTCTGATTTGCATTTTCTAATAAGTCAGGAATTCCATCATTATCTGAATCTAAATCTAGAGCATCTTCAATTCCATCTCCATCAGTATCTCTTGAAAAGCAAGTTAATTGAATATTACCACTAAATGTAGTAGGGTTTGCTAACCCATTTGATTTAAATTCAATCGAAAATTGATTTACTTGATTTGCTACAAATTGATAAGTAGCAGTACCTGATGTAAAGGTTGGGTTTATTTTAAAATGGATTTCTGAAGCAGAAAGGTTTGTAACTCCTGGTTCAAAAGCGCCATCAAAATTTGTGTCTATTAAAAGTTGATCATCTGGATCTACTAAAGTGATATTTTTTGAATTTGGCCCAATTTTTACAATATAAAATACGTCATCGTTATTAGTAGCATCTGCAGTTTGTGTAAATTTTACATTTACATTTTGTGTAAAATCTAATTGATACAATAAATCTGAATCACTAGCATCTGGTTCTATTGTTGCTACAAAATCACCTGTATTTGTGCCTGTAAAAGAACTTGTAACTAGAGTAGAAGTCTGAGTTGCAGAGATTATTGCACTATTAGTAGTGTTATCTTGAAATATAATACTAGGACTGGCACTAGTAGTCAAATCAATATTTGCATTGCCTAAAGATTCATCACAATTTAAAATACCATCATTATCTAAATCTACATCTAAATTGTCTATTATTAAATCTCCATCAAAATCGTCTGGACATAAACTTACAGGGATTTCTGTAGAAAAGAATTGTGCACCTGTACAATTAACTGTACCTATTAATCTATATCTACCAGGTTCATTTGAGGTAGGTTTGTAATTAGCTGTTGTACTTCTTTGTTCCCAAGTATTTGTGTTTTCATTAAAATATTGCCATTCAAAACTATCAAACAAATCTGTATTTGCAGCTTCTAAAGTAACATTTGGTATACAGCTCCCTAAGGTTGCAACAGTTGTATTAAAATTTATTTCTGGTGCTGATGGAAAACCTGAATAAAATGCGCCTGTAGTTGCAAATACATTTGCATTAAAATATGCACAATATAATTCTTGATCACTAGTTACTTTAATATTACCTGATAATCCCCCGATTTTATATGTTACATAATTATTGTTACCTATTACATTAAAAGGACCAGAGACATTATTAATATTATTAATTGATTGGCCATTAATTTCTACATTAGCACCAGTATTTGTAACTATTGAAACTGTACCATCAAATATTGCATTATCAATGCTGTTTATAAAAGGAATATTATCAACATTACCCTTATTCTCACAGCTTAATGGCGGAACAAAGAATAAACTTTGGTTTGCTCTACTTCCTGTTCCTCCAATTCCTTGATATACAAAAACAGGTTTTGAAGTAGATACATACATATTACCATCAGTGCCATAACTTTCACCTTCAATAACTTGGTATTCACCTGCATTTATATTTGTAACAAAATTCCCATTAATATTTATTGCAGTATTATCTTCATGACCAACGACTAATACGTTTTCAATTTCATTAGTACCACTTCCTCTTACTAAAATATATTCAGTACCAATTTTATCAGCTCCAACAATTTGGTCAAAACCATAATCTTGGCCACCTTGAGGAGGTCTATTTATACCAAAACTTCCAGTAGCAGAACCAGAATTTACAACTATTGGTTTATCACTAGTTAATAAGGTACCATACAATGTAGCTGGATCTTCATTACCACCCATAGCTATAATAAAGCTTTCACCTTCATTTAGAGTTACTGAATTAGGTATTGGGTCGCCTGTAGGATATTGAGAACCAGTTGGGAGTCCTGAAATTAAGACAGTTGTATTATCTTCAGTTGCCATAAAAGAACCAAAAGAAGTGTGTGCAGCAGGAATATCTGGTTCATTAACCATGCCACCAAGCCTAAATACTGTTCCTAAAGCTGAACTCCCTTTACTTACAAGAGCACCAGCGTGAACAGGTATTCCATTATTTAAAGCAGAGGTTCTAACTCTAATAGAAACATAAATTACATCACTAGCTTCTATAATAAAACCTTTATCAGTAATAACACTAGAAATACCTCCATTGGTTCTGTTAATGTGTAATTGAGTATTAGGGTCAATATCTATATTACCATTAGAATCTAATATAGGTTGTTCAACTGGGTTTGAGTTAGATACTGTTCCACTATATGCTGGTAAATCAGGATTTCCAATAGGTGTTATTTTATAGGATATAGCATTAGCCTTTGGTGTTGAAATATAAATGAATTGCTCTCTAAAATTATCTCCTGAAGTTAAAGGAGGTATGTAATGTTTTTTACTAAGTTGGCTATAGGTAGATGCAAAAAAAAATATTGAGAATATAAAAAGTAAGTGCTTAAATTTCATGTTGACGTTATCAAAATCTTAATAACGTCAAATATATTTAAAAAGTATTACAAATCCCTCTTTTTTAACAATGCATATGACAAGTAAATAAAGATAAATGTCCAAACAGAAACCACCAATATTGTTGTAAATTCTACAGAGTAACTTTTTGTAAAAGTTTCACCCATAGTATTAGCTGCAGACCTTACTGCACCTAATCTAGAGAATGGTTCTTTAATAAGGTTTGTCATAGCTTCTAAAGGTAAAAATTGCATAATACTATCAACTCTATCACCTGTGTTTTCTATGTCTTTAAATTGCCAATATAAATAGCCTTTAAACATACTTTCTGCAATTAGCCAAACAAACATTGCACCTACTGCAAATGCAGAACGTTTTACTAAAATGCCCAAGAATAATCCAAAAGAAAAGAAACCTACTAATTTTATAAAAAAGGCTAATAAGTATTCTAAGTCAGATGTAATTATTGCCAATTCATTATAATCTGAATAAATTAATCCTAAAACTAATGAAACAATAAAAACAAACACTGTAGATATTGCAGCAAATGCAATTACTGTGTAAAATTTAGATAATATAAATTCTTTTTTACTTAAACCATCTATTAAATTTTGTTTTAAAGTTTTGTAACTATATTCATTAGACATCATAGAAACAATAACCAAAAGCAAAAAGAATTTTAATATGGCAGCAATGTAAGTATTAAAATGCCAGATATATGGAAAATTAAAAATCCCTGCATCTGCTAGATGTAATTTAAAATCACCAAATTCAAATTTAATGGCTGCTATTAATGCAATTGAAGTTAATAAGCCAAAATAAATAATAGATAAAACTTTACTAGCTTTATTGTATTTTAATTTATGAAATTCTATAGTAAGTAGTCTAAACATGACTTTATTTTTTGTTGATTAATTGTTGTTGGTTAAATCTAAGAATTGCTGTTCTAAGCTTGGTTTACGTTTTACTAAATGCGATAAAACAAAACCTTTTTCAAACAAAAATTTATTAATTTCTGTTGCAGTAATCTCTTTACCTAAAGTAGCAATAACAGTTTCTTGTTCTTTGGTAACTTTACTTATAGCTTCATGTGTTTCTAAAAGCGCTATTAATTTTTCTTCATTAACATCAACTTTTAGTTCTAATAAACCATTAGAAGCTGTCATTTCATCAACTCTACCACTATATAATTTTATGCCTTTTCTAATTACAACAACATGAGAACATACTTTTTCTACTTCATCTAATAGGTGAGAGGCTAATAAAATAGTGGTTCCATTTGCTGCAATTTTTTTGATGATTTGACGAATTTCATGAATTCCTTGTGGATCTAAACCATTAGTTGGTTCATCAAGTATTAAAATTTCTGGATCATTTAACAATGCAGATGCAATTGCTAAACGTTGTTTCATACCTAAAGAATAGGTTCTAAACTTACTATCTCTTCTTTCAAAAAGGTTTACAATCTTTAATTTCTCATCTATCTTATCTGAAGAAACTCCTTTAATTTTACAAATTAAATTTAAGTTTTGAACAGCAGTCATGTATGGATAAAAGTTAGGACGCTCTATAATTGCACCTACTTTTTTTAAAGCTTCATGCGTAGATAATTTACCATCAAACCAAGAAAACTCTCCTGATGTTCTATTTACCACATTTAAAATGATACCTAATGTGGTTGATTTTCCACTTCCATTAGGACCTAAAATTCCATACACATTTCCCTTTTGTATGTCAAAAGATAAATTGTTTACTGCATGAACTTTACCGTATTTTTTATCTAAATTTTTGAGAGATAAGATTGTTTCCAAAGAAATTGATTTAGTCAGTTATACAATGTAAGACGACTAATTTACAATTTTGTTACGAAAAAGCTGAATGTTTGTTGCAGGATGTTTGGAGCTGAATTTTGATTGATAAAAGAAAAATGTTAGCTACACTAATAAAGAAATATGATTTTATTGCAAACTTTATTTTTGAGTATAGATTTTAAAAAATATAATGAAATTTTCACACATCACACATCACACATCACACATAATTAATACTCATTAAAATCAAAATCGTCAAAATGGTCAAATTCGTCATTTAAATCATCTTCCTCTTCTAAACTTTCGGCTTTAAATTCCTTTTCTGGTGCAGTTTCTGGTACTTCACCCACTGTTAATATAGTTTGTGGTAAATCTTCTCTTTTTTCTGAATTTATTTCTACAACATCTACATAAAATGTCCACATATTTAGAAAATCATAAACATAAATAAGCTTATCATTTTCAAGAGGTAAAGTTTCATTTAAAATACAGGTTTGCATAGAAACTTCTTCACCTGCTTCAGCCATATTAAACAAAGGAATTTCTTCACCTTGGTTCCATTCATCATCAGTTCTATAAAAAGAAGCCATTTCTTGGCCATCAAAACCAAAAGCATTGGTAATTGTATTGTGTAAAGTTTCAAGATTTATATAATCATCAACTAAAATAGTTCTTATAACATCTTCTTTAGTATCTAAAATAACGCGTACTTTATACATATTTTTTGTTGGGAATTAGTTAACAAAAATACAACATTTTATGCGTATTTTTACTCTGTAAATCTTTATAAATGGATAAACAAAAAACACTCTCTATTTTAAATAGTATGAACAAAAATACGTTAATGGAAACATTAAGTATTGAGTTTATAGATGTTGATGAAAATATGGTTATGGCTAAAATGCCTGTTAATGCTAAAGTACATCAACCTTATGGAATTTTACATGGTGGAGCAACAGCTGCTTTAGCAGAAACTGTTGGAAGCTGTGCTTCAGCTTTATTTATAGATACAAAAAGCAAAATAGTTAAAGGTATTGAGCTAAGTATAAATCATTTAAAAAGTAAAAAAGAAGGTACTGTTTTTGGTATTGCAAAACCTATTCATAAAGGAAGAACTACTCATCTTTGGGAAATTAGAATAGAAGATGAAGCACAAAATCTTATTTCTTTATGTAAACTAACCAATATAGTTTTAGATAAAAATTAATTAGAAAAATTATTGATTTGAAGATTTTTGATAAAATTAATAAAAACTATCATCTAAAATTACCATTTGTAGCCTACAGGAAACCTAACAAAAATAAGGTTTTAGGTAAATTTTTAAAAACCGATGATTTAGTTTTTACATCTTCTTTTACTGAGTCTGGTTTTGTTTTTGCTCCTTTTGACGAACAAAGAAATACAATACTTTTTTTAGAAAAAGAAGCTGAATCTTTAGAAGAGGATTATATAGAATCTGTAAATACGACTGAAAATTTTTCATTTACTGAAAATAATTCATCCAAAGAAGAACATATAGCATTAGTAGAGAAAGCAATAAAGCAAATTGAAAATTCGGATCTTAAAAAAATTGTAGTTTCAAGAAAAGAACAATTGCAATTAAAAGAATTTGATATTATTAAGATCTATCAAAAACTACTTGATAAATATAAAACTGCTTTTGTATATGTTTGGTATCATCCAAAAATAGGTTTATGGTTTGGTGCTACACCAGAAACGTTATTAGAAATAAAAGATAATAATTTTAAAACCATGTCTTTAGCTGGCACTCAACCCTATAAGAATGAAGAAAATGTAGTTTGGGGAAATAAAGAAATTGAAGAACAGCAATTAGTTACAGATTTTATAGAAAATCAAATTAAAGACATAGCAGAAAATATATTTATAGAAAAAGCGAAAACAGTAAAAGCAGGAACATTACTACACTTAAAATCAAAAGTTAAAGGAGAACTGAGTAAAAGTTCGTCTTTTATTAGTTTAATAAAAGCATTGCACCCAACACCAGCAGTTTGTGGTTTGCCAAGAGAAAAAGCAAAAGCATTTATTTTACAAAATGAAAATTATACAAGAAGCTTTTACACTGGTTTTTTAGGTGAAATTAATAAAGTAGATGACCAAAATTCATCTCATCTTTTTGTTAATTTAAGATGTATGGAGGTAACTAACAATATCGCTTCTATTTATGTTGGTGGTGGAATTACTAAAGATAGTATCCCTTTAAAAGAGTGGCAAGAAACTATTTCTAAAACTGCCACAATGAAAAACGTATTACAATAAAAAACCGCAAGCAATTAAGCTTACGGTTTTTAGTGTAAATCGAATTTGAATTAATACGTAAAATTATATAGAAAATTTTCTTGAAGACTAAATATCGTCAAAAGAAATATCTGTAAAACTTTCTGTAGATTTTTGCTCTGTTGATGTTTCTTCTTTTTTGAAGTCTTTTTGATGACGTTCGCTAATCACTTCATCACCTTTTTCATCAACAATATAATCTGTTGCTTTTTTTAACATCTCTTTAAAGTCTGTAAAGTCTTCTTTATAAAGATATATTTTATGCTTTTGATAATGGAATGAACCATCATCGTGAGTAAATTTTTTGCTTTCTGTTATAGTTAAATAATAGTCTTCTGCTTTTGTTGCTCTTACATCAAAAAAATAGGTTCTTCTTCCAGCTCTTAAAACTTGTGAAAAAATTTCTTCCTGTTCAACTCTCTCAGCCATAATTTTTAAATAATCGTTATCATTAATCAGTTACAAACACAAATCTAATAAAATATTTTACTTGGCAAAGCGTAAGATTAATTTTCTTTTTCTAAAAGTTGTTGTTCATATAAATCTTTATAGTATCCTTCTTGGTTTACTAATTGATTGTGAGATCCTTGTTGTATAATTTTACCATCGTCTAAAACAATTATTTTATCTGCATTTTTAGCAGATGACACTCTATGACTTATGATAAACGTAGTTTTACTTTTAGAAACTCTTTCTAAATTTGATAGTATTTTTTCTTCGGTTTCTGTGTCTACAGCAGATAAACAATCGTCAAAAATTAGAATTTTTGGATTTTTAATAATTGCTCTAGCAATAGAGACTCTTTGTTTTTGACCTCCAGAAAGTGTAACACCTCTTTCACCTAAAACAGTTTCATATCCTTTAGAAAATTCAACAATGTTTTTATGTACATCAGCATTTTTAGCTGCAGTAATTATTTCTTCTTCTGTTGCATCTTGCTTACCAAATTTTATATTGTTTCCTATAGAATCAGAAAATAAAAATGGATCTTGAGGTACAAAGCCTATTTGATTTCTTAAATCGTTTAAATTTACTTTTTCGATACTAATGTCATCCAAAAATATTTCTCCTTCAGTAGTATCATAAAGTCTAGCTACAAGCTCTATAATGGTTGATTTACCAGAACCAGTTTTTCCTAAAATGGCTAAAGTTTCTCCAGATTCAACTGTAAGATTTATATTCTTTAAGGCAGTTATATTAGTGTCATCATAAGTAAAACTAACATTTTTAAATTCAACCTTACCATTTATTTCTGAGGCATTTGGATTGGTGTTACTGATTTCTGGTTTTTCGTCTAAAAATTCATTAATTCTTGCTTGTGAAGCTTCAGCTTGTTGAATCATAGAAGTTACCCAGCCAACAACAGCAACAGGCCAAGTTAAAATGTTTACATAAAGTAAAAATTCTAAAACTACACCAATTTTAATTTCGTTATTAATGTATTGCATACCACCAACATAAATAACTATTAGGTTACTAATACCAATTAGTAAAATCATTGTTGGAAAAAACAATGCATTAGCTTTTTGTAAATCAATATTTTTCTCTTTGCTTTCATTGGCAATTTCATCAAAATCTCTAATGATAGAAGTTTCGATTCCATAAGATTTTAATACACCTATTCCAGAAAAAGTTTCTTGATTAAAAGTGGTAAGTTTAGATAAATATTGCTGTACAATTGTACTCCTTTTATGTATTACTCTGCTTAAAATAAATATAGAAACAGACAATAAAGGAAAAGGAATAAGTGTATACAAAGTTAGCTTTAAATCAACTTGAACCATTTGTGTAAAACCAACTACGAAAAGCACAATCATATTCATGCTATACATAATTGCAGGTCCCACATACATTCTTACTTTAGAAACATCTTCACTAATTCTGTTCATTAAATCTCCAGTCCTATTTTGTTTATAGAAATTAAGAGATAGTCTTTGGTATTGAGCATAGATTTCATTTTTTAAATCAAACTCAATTAATCTAGATGTTACTATTATAGTTTGTCTCATTAAAAAGGTAAAAAACCCACTTAAAAGCGCAACACCTATAATAATAAGAACATTAATAAGTAAATCGTGTTTTACTTCATCAATAGTAATATTTGCTCCGTTTTTATATTCGTCTACTGTGTTTAGAGAGTTACGAATAATTTGAGGAATTTTTAATGCCAATAACTTAGAGAGTACTGTAATTAGTAGCCCTAAAAGTATTCGCCATTTGTATTTAGAAAAGTATTTATTTAGATACTGTAAAGCTTTCAATTAAAAAGTTTTAAAATAGACAACGAAGATACAAGTTTAAAAAAGAATTTTTTACTTAAAAAAGACTTAAAAATTAAGGTCTAAATTTAAAATAATAGTACTTTTGTCCTGCAAAATTAAAAAGCAATTCTATAAGTTCTTTATAAGATGATAAACAGAAGACACATTCGTGTAAAAGTAATGCAATCTGTATATGCTATGCAGCAATCTAAAAATGATGACCTTTTAAAAGAGGAAAAGTTTTTGAAGCATAGTATTTTAAAAATGTTTGATTTATACGTACTAAACATTCAACTTTTAGTTAAAGTACAAGATTTAGCAGCTAAAAAGATTGAACTTTCTAAGAAGAAAATTTTAGCAACAGCAGAAGATTTAAAGCCCAATACAAAATTTGTAAACAACTCAATTATTAATGCAATAAGAGAAAGTGTTAGTTTAGAAAGTTATTTACATGTTAATAAATTAGAAAATTGGGATTTAGATGATGAGTATGTAAAAATTATTTTTGAAGAATTACAAAAGAGTGATTTGTATCAAAAATATTTAGATACTGTAGAAAACTCTTTTAAAGTAGATAAAGCTTTTGTAATTGACTTTTTTAAAGAAATAATAGCTCCTAATGAAAAATTAGCTGAGTATTATGAGGATAAAATGATTTCTTGGGTAGATGATATTCCATTTGTAAATACTTGGGTAGTAAAAAGTTTAAGTAAACAAAAACCTAATAAGCCATTTTTGTTAGGGTCTTTATATAAAGATAAAGATGATGAAGATTTTGTTTCTGATTTGTTTAAAAAAACAATGCTACATCAACACACATTTGAAGAAGATATAGCAGAAAAAACGCCAAATTGGGAAAAAGAAAGAATTGCAGAGATCGATATGATTTTAATTAAAATGGCAATTACAGAATTTTTACACTTTGCATCTATTCCTGTTAGAGTTACAATAAATGAGTATATAGAAATTGCAAAAGATTACTCAACCCAAAAAAGTGGTTACTTTATAAATGGAGTTTTAGATAAATTATCAAAAGATTATTTATCTCTTAAAAAAATTAAAAAAATAGGAAGAGGTTTATTATAAAATTGTAAACGCGAATTAATTTATTATTTTTACTAAAATTTTTAAAAAATGAAAAAAATAGCAATTCTAGTATGTTTTTTAGTTAGTGGATTAGTATTAACTTCTTGCGATAATGGTAAAGCAGCAGCAAAAATTAATGCAGACAATTTAGAAAACGCAAAAAATAGAGACGTAGAAATTAAAAATGGAGCAGCATTAATTGCTTTTGATAGATCTGTGCATGACTTTGGTACAGTTACAGAAGGTGATGTAGTAGAAACTGTTTTTAAAGTAACTAATTCTGGTAAAACAGATTTAATTATAACAGACGCACAAGTTACTTGTGGTTGTACAGTGCCTGTTTGGCCAAAAGCACCAATAAAGCCAGGACAAACAGAAGATATTAAAGTTAAATTTAATACTAGTGGTAAAACAAACAGACAACAAAAAAATATTACATTAATTACTAATACTGAATCTGGAAGAGAAATTTTAACTCTTAAAGGGATGGTTTCACCAAAAGAAAACTAATTTATGATTTTCACAAAATTAATATTGCAAGCAGATTCAGGTTCCTTAGCTAGCATGTTGCCTTTTTTGGCAATGATTGCTGTCTTATATTTCTTTATGTTAAGACCTCAAATGAGAAAACAAAAGAAAGAAAAGTCTTTTCAATCTGAATTAAAAAAAGGATCAAAAGTAGTTACTTCTAGTGGAATTCATGGTAAAGTTGTAGATATACATACCAATGACAATACAGTAACTATAGAAACAGGAGCAGGTAAAATTAAATTTGAACGTTCTGCAATTTCAATGGAACTGAGTAAAAAATATTTGCCAGAAGTAAAAAAGTAAAACAAATACATTTTAAAAAAGAGCTTTTGTAATATTACAAAAGCTCTTTTTTTTATTATCTATTTTGTTTAGATTGCATTAAAATGATAATAACTTGAAAGCTAAAAATAAAATACCAAAAACCTTTTTTATATTTCTTATTGCTTCTGGCTTTATTTGGCTTTTAATAACTTTCTCTAAAGAATATTCTAGTAGAATAACTTACAATATTAATTACAGTAAAATTCCACAAAACAAACTATTACAAGAAAAGCCTTTACAAGAGTTAACTCTTGCTATTAAAGGAACTGGTTTTAAGATATTTACTTCTAACATAAATAAAAAATCAATAACTTTAGATGCCTCTAAATTAACAAGCAGAGGTAATTCTAAATATTATTTTTTATTAAGAAATCAGATTACTTCTATTAAGAATCAGGTTCCTTCTGGTATAGAGGTTTTAAACTTAGAAATAGATACAATTTATTTGAATTTAGGATCTTTAAAATCAAAAAAAATTGCCTTAAAACCTAATTTAGATTTAGAGTTTCATATTGGTTATGATTTATTGAATGAAATAAAAATAACTCCAGATTCTGTTTTAGTTTCTGGTCCAGAAAATCAAATAGATACTTTACGTTTTTTAAATTTAAAAGAACTTTCTTTAATAGATGTAAAAAATGATTTTACAAATACAGTTGATATAGAAATTCCAAGTAGTTTATCTGGACTAAAATTAAGGTTAAAAAAGGCAAGTATTTCAGGAGAAGTAGATAAGTTTACAGAAGGTTCTTTAACTGTACCATTTACAATTAAAAATGTACCAGATAGTATCAATATTACTACACTTTCTGAAAAAGTTAATGTAAAATTTGTTACTGCACTTTCTAATTTTAATAAAATTTCTGAGAATTCTTTAAAAATTGAATGTGATTATTTAGCTACAAAAGAAAATAATTTAAATTACTTAATACCTAAACTTATTTTTAAACCAGATTATATTAAAAGTTATAAAATAATACCAAATAAAATTGATTTTTTAATACGTAAATAGCTTATGATAGTTGGTTTAACAGGTGGTATTGGAAGTGGTAAAAGCACTGTAGCAAAAATGTTTGCTGAGCATAATAATGTGGCTATTTATATTGCAGATAAAGAAGCAAAAGAGTTAGTAAACTCCTCTAAAACAATCAAAACTAAAATTATTGATGAATTTGGAGATAAGTCTTACAATAAGGATATTTTAAATAGAGAGTATATCTCTAATATTGTTTTTAAAAACCCAGAGAAACTTCAAAAATTAAATAAAATCATACATCCAGAAGTTAGAAATCATTTTTTAAATTTTAAAAAATTAAATGTAAACAAAAGCTACATTGTATACGAAGCTGCAATTTTATTTGAAGCAAAAGCTGATTTACTTTGCGATAAAATAATTACTGTTTTTACAGATAAAACTACACGTTTAAAAAGGGTAATGCAAAGAGATAATATCTCTAAACATGAAGTGGAAAACAGAATGCAAAATCAATGGGATGAAAGCAAAAAAATATTGTTATCAAATTACGTTATTTGGAATGATGATTTAACAAAAACACAACTTCAAGTTAAAAAAATCCATAATATTTTAACAAATAATCGTAAATTGGTTTAAATATATTCAATCAATTTGTTAAATTTCTCTTAAAACCATAGAGAAATTGTTAATCAACGTTAAAAAAAATAACTTCAATTTTTAATTAGTTTAATTTTGATTTATGGGTAAGAAAATGTTTATCCTTATTGTTATTTTAATGAGCATTTCCTTAATAGGAATTATTGCTGTGCAACTGTATTGGATTAATAATGCAGTAGAAAGTAAAAAAGAACAATTTAAGAATGAAGTTCAAAAATCTTTAGGAAGTGTAGCTGAAAGAATTAATACTAAAGAAAAAGATCTTTTCGAAAAAAAATTAGAAGGAATTTTAAGTAAACAAATTCTTGCGAGCGAGGCTCAAATTAAGAGTTTATTTTTTCAAGAAATAGATACAGTAAACAAACAAAAACTATCATTTGGTTCTACCATTTTAGAAGAGAATTTTGAAATACCTGTAGATTTTTTAGATAATGACACCATTATTTACAAAAGAGTTACTGGTAAAAAAGATTTTTTTCAAACAAGATTAATAAAAGGCCCTGATAACTTATTTGCTAGTGTAGATGAAAAAAAATATTCATTTACCAAGCGATTAAGTAACATGGAGCAAAGTCAAATAGATGATTATTTTAAAGACTATAACAATATAAAACCTATTCATCAAAGAATTAGCAATAGAGAATTAAATGCAACAATAAAAGATGAATTAAGAAAAAGAAATATAGATTTAGATTTTAAATATGGAGTTTATGGTTCAGATGGTTTAGCTACAAAATTAAAGTCTGGTTATTATACAGTTAGTAAAGCAGATAGTTATCAATATCCATTGTTTTTTAATTATGATAATGATCCAGAATTCATATTGTATGTTACTTTTCCTAAGAAGAACAAGCATATTTTATCTGGTATTTCTAATATTTTATTACTATCTCTATTTTTCATATTCATTATAATAGTAGCTTTTTCAGGATCATTATATCAGTTAATAAAGCAGAAAAAAATATCAGAAATAAAAACAGATTTTATCAATAATATGACACATGAATTTAAAACGCCAATTGCAACTATTAATTTGGCATTAGATTCGATTAAAAATCCAAAAATCATTAGTGATAATGAAAAAGTGATGCGTTATGTAAAAATGATAAGAGATGAAAATAAAAGGATGCATACTCAAGTAGAAAATGTATTAAGAATATCTAGATTAGAAAAAAATCAATTAGAAATTAGTAAGGAAATTATAGATATTCACGACGTAATAGATGATGCAATCAATCATGTTAGTTTAATCATAAACGATAAAAAAGGGACAATTAAAACACATTTTCAAGCAATTACAACAGAATTGCCAGGTAACGATTTTCATCTTACAAACGTCTTAGTAAATATTTTAGAAAACAGTATAAAGTATTCAGAAGGTGCACCAATTATAGATGTGTATACAGAAAGTACAAATAAATTCTTCATCATAAAAATAAAAGATGAAGGTATAGGAATGAGCAAAAATGTACAAAAACATGTTTTTGATAAATTCTACAGAGAACAAAGAGGAAACATACATGATGTTAAAGGTCATGGTTTAGGTTTAGCTTACGTTAAAGAAATTGTAGACAAACATCATGGAACAGTTTTTGTAGAAAGTGAAAAAGGAAAAGGAAGCATATTTACAGTGAAATTACCTTTAATTTAAAACAATAAAAATGGGAAGTAAAAAGATTTTATTAGTTGAAGATGATCCAAATTTTGGAACCGTCTTAAAAGATTATTTAGCATTAAATGATTACAATGTTACACATGCCAAAGATGGTATAGAAGGCTTAATAATGTTTAAAAATAGCGATTATGATTTATGTATTTTAGATGTTATGATGCCACGTAAAGATGGTTTTTCTTTAGCACAAGATATTAGATCTACCAATAAAGATATTCCAATTATCTTTTTAACGGCTAAAACTTTAAAAGAAGATGTTTTAAAAGGTTATGCTGTTGGTGCAGACGATTATTTAAATAAGCCTTTTGACTCTGAAGTTTTATTACATAAAATAAAAGCAATCTTACAACGTAAAGAAAAAGATACAACTGCAGAATCAGAACAATTTGAATTTAATATTGGTTCTTTCTTCTTTAATTCTAAATTAAGACATCTTTCTAAAGGAGAAGAAGGTGAGCCAACAAAATTATCTCCAAAAGAAAGCAAATTATTAAGAATGTTAGCTATTCATAAGAATGATTTAATGCCTCGTGAATTGGCATTAACAAAAATTTGGAGAGATGATAATTACTTTACATCTAGAAGTATGGATGTATATATTGCAAAATTAAGAAAGTACCTAAAGTCTGATGAGAATGTAGAAATTTTAAACATTCATGGAGAAGGTTTTAGGCTAGTAGATAAAACTTAAAAAATAAACTTCCCCAAATAATAAACTCAACTTACTATTTAAGTTGAGTTTTTTTATCTTTATACTATGGCAGATTTTATTAAAATTTATAATGAAAACCCAAATGCTAAAGAAATTGCAAAAGTTGTAAAGGTCTTAAAAGCAGGTGGTTTAGTAATTTACCCAACAGATACAGTATATGGCTTGGGATGTGATATTATGAATTCTAAGGCACTAGAAAAAATTGCTAAGATTAAAGGAATAAAGATAGAAAAGGCAAAACTTTCTTTTATCTGTAATGATTTAAGTCATCTATCTGATTATGTTAAGCAGATAGATTCACCAACTTTTAAAATTTTGAAAAGAGCTTTACCTGGTCCATATACCTTTATATTACCTGGTAGTAATAATTTGCCAAAAATCTTTAAAAAGAAAAAAACAGTTGGTATAAGAATTCCAGATAATAATATAATTAGAACTTTAGTTAAAGAGTTGGGTAATCCAATAGTTTCTACTTCAATTAGAGATGATGATGATATTTTAGAATATACTACAGACCCTGAATTAATTTTTGAAAAATGGAATAACTTAGTTGATGTTGTTATAGATGGTGGTTATGGAGGTAATGAAGGCTCTACAATTGTAGATTTAACAGACTCTTACCCAGAAGTTATAAGAGAAGGAAAAGGAAGTTTAGATATTTTATAAGTCTATTTAAGTTGATGGTATTTCTTTCTGCCTAGTACAAAATATTGCCAAACAATACTCTTGTGGTTGTAATAATCAGTTTTCTTCTTTTTATTTTTTCTTTTCCTAAGAAATTTAAAAAACAAACTATAAAAACTTAAATGAGCCTTTAAAATAGCAAAAGTGTGTTTAGGTTTTAGTTCTAATAAAAACTTAATTCCAGCAAATCCATCTAAAATTAATCTTGATAGAATTAAAAAAATCAAATAACGATTAGGAACATTCTTTAAAATATTTAGCAAACTATTTCTAAAATTTAAAAAAGTCTTTTTTGGATTTAAATTACTTAAAGTTGCACCTCCAACATGATATACAATAGAATTAGGAATGTATTTTATTTTAAAACCAGCATTCTGAACTCGCCAACACAAATCAATTTCTTCTTGATGTGCAAAATAATCTTCATCAAAACCATTTAATTCTCTAAAAAGATCAGATTTTATAAAAAAGCAAGCACCAGAAGCCCAAAAAATATCACTAATTTTATTAAATTGATTTTTATCTTTTTCAATATCATTAAATATTCTTCCTCTACAATAAGGATATCCAAAAAAATCTAAGAAACCACCAGCTGCACCTGCATATTCAAACTTAGTTTTATCTTTAAAATCTAAAATTTTAGGTTGTAAAACACCTATATTTTCGTCATTTTTAAACTCATTTAAAATAGGATTTAACCAATTTTCTGTAACCTCAATATCAGAATTTATTAAGCAAAATATATCTGCATCTATATGTTTTAAAGCATCATTATACCCTTTTGCATAACCACCATTTATAGCATTTTTAATAATTTTTACAGAAGGAAAGTTTTCTGTAATAAAATCAATAGAATTATCTGTAGAATTGTTATCTGCAATATAAATTTCTGCTTGTTTTGCAGTAAATTCTACAACAGATGGTAAAAACTGTTCTAATAGTTTTTCTCCATTCCAATTTAATATGATAATTGCTGTTTTCAAGAGTACGAATTTACATTTTAAAAGTTAATTTAAAACAAAAGTATTTAGTTATAACTTGGTAAATCTTTTAAAAAAATATAAGTTTCATTTTCAAAATCCATTTTACAATAGAAATGATGTAATCCATTTGTAACTACTAAAAAATTAGCTTTTAATTTTAAGTTATATCTAGCAATTTGATCAAAAGTAGATTGATTTATAGTTACAGAAGGTGCTTTACATTCGACAATAATATCTGGTTCGCCTTTATTATTAAATACTAAAATATCACTTCGTTTTTGGATGTTATTTATTGATAATTGTTTTTCTATGGCAATTAAAGAAATTGGATATTTTTTTTCTTCAACTAAAAAATAAGAAAAATGCTGACGAACCCATTCTTCTGGTGTTAACACAATGTATTTTTTTCTGAATTTATCAAAAATAAGCGTCTTATTTTCTTTACTTTTGAGTTTAAAATTATACGTTGGTAGATTGAGTTTTTGCATCAATCAAAAATACTAAAATGAACGAAATTAATGCCATAGTTGCTGATATTAAAAAAGGAAACACCAAACCTATTTATTTTTTAATGGGAGAGGAGCCTTATTACATAGACCAGATCTCTGATTTTATAGAAGATAATGTTTTAGATGAAACAGAAAAAGGGTTTAATTTACAGGTAATGTATGGAAGAGATGTTGCAATTGATGATATAATTTCTGCTGCTAAAAGATATCCAATGATGTCAGAAAAGCAAGTGCTTATTGTTAAAGAGGCACAAGATTTAAGTAGAAGTATAGAAAAATTAGATTCTTATGCAGAAAATGTACAGCCTACAACAGTTTTAGTAATTAACTACAAATACAAAAAGTTAGATAAACGTAAAAAACTTTATAAAGCAATTGATAAAGTAGGAGTGTTGTTTGAAAGTAAAAAGTTATATGATAACCAAGTTGCAGATTGGATAAGAAGGGTTTTAAGTGGTAAAAATTATAAAATAGAACCTAAAGCAGCTCAAATGCTTGTAGAGTTTTTAGGTACAGATTTAAGTAAAATAGCAAATGAGCTTAAGAAACTTATGCTAATATTACCAAAAGAAACTATAATTACAGACCATCATATAGAAGAAAATATAGGAATTTCTAAAGACTTTAATAATTTTGAACTTTTAAAAGCAATTGGTAGTGTTAATGTTGTAAAAGCAAATCGAATTATTAATTATTTTGTAGAAAACCCAAAGAACAATCCAACAGTAATGACAATTTCTTTATTAAATAATTTTTTTACAAAATTATTACTTTTTCATGGTCTTCAAGATAAATCTAAAAGTTCTGTTTCTAAATCTTTAGGTGTAGGCTTTTATTTTGTAGATGATTATTTTTTAGCAGCTAAAAACTATTCCATGAGAAAAGTAGCCAAAGTAATTGGCTATTTAAGAGATGCAGATGTTAAAAGTAAAGGAGTAGGTGCAAGCCAAACTCAAGAAGATATTTTAAAAGAATTAATTTTTAAAATACTTCATTAACTTATTAATTAACAATATGTTTTGCCATATTCCAAAACATTTCTACAGCCTCTGATGGTTTTTCGTTATTTTCTGAGAAAAACTGAACACTTTTAATGAACTTTTCTACTTCCTCGTTATTATCATCAAATTCATGAAAAGCCATACTCCAACTTGGAAATATCCTTTCGTTTATATTCTCTTCAAAAATTAACGTTACTTCTCTATGCCTGCTATCTTTACTAATTATATTAAATAGATTTTCTACTTTATTTTTATCACCTTCAAGTAATTGCAAAAAAACATTATTATGATAGATTAAACATCCTGTAATGTCTTGTTTCTGATTTGCTATTCTTGCTGGTTCTAAAATATTTTTAATAAACTCAGGGGAAGCTACGAAATTTGAGATTGAGTAATATACTTTCTGTATTAAATTATTTTTAATCAAATTCTAGTTTTATATTAACATCAATATTTTTTTCTTCTTAGCTATTATTGTCTATAAATTTTATCATATAAATTTTGATATATTTTTTTAATTACGGCTCTTTTCATTTTCATAGTTGGTGTTAAATGTCCACCATCAATAGTCCATTCGTCTGGTGTGAGTTCAAAACGTTTTATTTGTTCCCATTTTCCAAAATGGCAGTTACATTCATCAACTTCTTTTTGAATAGCATCTATAACCTTTTGGTTTGATACTAGATCTTCATTAGAAGAAAAGTTAATTTCATTGTCTTTTGCCCAATCTCTTAAATATTCAAAGTTTGTTTGAATAATTGCAGCAGGCATTTTTTCTCCTTCACCAACAACCATAACTTGTTCTATAAAAAGAGATTGTTTTAATTGACCTTCTAATAATGGTGGTACAACATATTTACCACCAGAAGTTTTAAACATCTCTTTAGTTCTACCAGTAATTTTTAAGAAGCCATCTTTATCAAATTCACCTTTATCACCTGTACAGAAAAATCCATCTTTCATTACAGAGGCAGTTTTTTCAGGATCTTTATAATAGCCTTGCATTACATTTGGTCCTTTAACCATTAGCTCACCATCTTCACCAAACTTAACTTCTACATTTTCAATTACTTTACCAACAGTGCCAACTCTAAAATTACCATCATTTTGATCATTAACAGATATTACTGGTGATGTTTCTGTAAGACCATAACCTTCCATAATTGGCATTCCAGCTGCTGCAAAAATTCTTGTAAGTCTAGGTTGTAAAGCTGCACTACCAGATACCATTAATTTTAACTCACCACCTAAAGCAGCTTGCCATTTAGAAAATATAAGCTTACGAGCTATGCCAAGTTGTTTTTCGTACCACCAACCATTAGCTCCATAAGGTTCGTATTTTAAGCCTAAGTTTACAGCCCAAAAGAATAATTTCTTTTTTATACCAGATAAATCTTCTCCTTTTAAAATGATTTTATCATATATTTTTTCATACAAACGAGGTACAGCTGTCATCACCTCAGGTTTTATCTCTTGTGCATTTTCTGTAAGCTTTTCAATAGATTCTGCAAAATAAATATCTACACCACAATATTGATATAGATATAAAATCATTCTTTCAAAAATATGACAAACTGGTAAAAAACTTAACGCTTTAGAATTACCATAATCTAATGGAACTCTTTTTTTAGAAGAAATAACATTACTAACAATATTATTATGAGAAAGCATAACTCCTTTTGGTCTCCCAGTAGTTCCAGAAGTATAAATAATCGTGGCTAAATCAGATGATTTAATAGCATCTTTTCTAGCTTCTACCTCTTTTTGATTTTCATCACTTTTACCAAGTTCTAAAATTTCTGTATAGTTTTTCTCTCCCTTTATTTCATCGAATGTAAAAACACCCTTTAATTTGGTATTACCTTTAATTTGATTTAATTTTTCGATAATGGTTATATCAGAAACAATACAGTAAGAAGATTCTGAATGATTTAAAATATATTCATAATCTTCTTTAGAAATTGTTGGGTAAATAGGTACAGTTTGTGCACCAGTTTGTAAAACACCAATATCACAAATATTCCATTCAGTTCTATTTGTTGTTGAAATTATGGCTATTTTTTCATTTGGTTGTACCCCTAATTTTAGTAAGCCTCTACTTAATTGATTGGTTTTATCTATATATTCTTGAGTAGAAATGGTTTCCCATTTTCCATTGTATTTAGTAGAGAAAGCTCTCTTTAAATTATATGTTTCTAATTGGTAATAAGGAAAATCAAATAACCTTGTAATTTCGATTGGCATACATTCTATTTTATATAATGCAAAATAGTAAAAAACCCTTGATTTCACAAATACTCATTTAAAGTACTTTTATATTACGAATTGTATATTTTATCGTATAAATTATTGTATTTTTCTTTTATTGCTTTTCTTTTCATTTTCATTGTTGGCGTTAGTAAGCCATCTTCTATAGTCCATTCTTCAGGAGTAATTTCAAACTTTTTGATTTGTTCCCATTTTCCGAAATTTTGGTTATAAAAACTCACTTCTTTTTCAATTCTTTTGATGACTCTTTCATCTGTACTAAAATCTTTTACTACATATCCTTTAATTTTAGCCCAGTCTTTTAAAAATTCAAAGTTTGGTTGAATTAAAGCTGCAGGCATTTTTTGTCCTTCACCAATAACCATTACTTGTTCAATAAAACGTGATTGTTTTAAATCGCTTTCTAATGCTGCTGGTGCAATGTATTTTCCTCCAGATGTTTTAAAAATTTCTTTTTTTCTATCTGTAATAAATAAAAAACCATCTTTATCTAACTCACCAATATCACCTGTATGTAAATAGTTATTAATTATTGTTTTTTTGGTAAGCTCTTCATTTTTATAATATCCCATCATTACATTATCACCTTTCATTAAGATTTCACCATCTTCTGCAATTTTTACTTCTATACCCTCTAAAGGTTTACCTACAGAACCAATTTTTAAACCATTATTTCTGATATCATTAAGTGTTCCACCAGGAGAAGACTCTGTCATTCCATAACCTTCAAATATATCTATACCTGCTGCTGTAAAAACTCTAATTAATTTTGGTTGAAGAGGAGCACTACCAGAAACCATAAATTTTAAATGACCACCTAAAGCTTCTTGCCATTTAGAAAAAATGAGTTTACGTGCTATATTAAGTTTTATATCATAAAGTTTACCATTTTTGTGATAAGCTTCATATTTCTCTCCTAATTCTAAAGCCCAGAAAAATAATCCTTTTTTTACACCAGATAATTGATTTGCTTTATCTACAATTTTGTCAAATATCTTTTCTAATAGCCTAGGAACAACAGCTAAATAATTTGGTTTTACTTCTCTAATATTATCTCCAATTTTTTCTATACTTTCTGCAAAATATATTTCGAATCCTTTATATAAATTATAATAAGAAGCTGTTCTTTCAAAAATGTGAGATATTGGTAAATAGCTAATTATTCTGTTTTTATTACCCTCTAAGTTTAATCTTTTTGCTGTTTTAAAAACTGTAAATACTATATTTTTATGAGAAAGCATAACACCTTTTGGAGTACCAGTTGTTCCAGATGTATATATTATTGTTGCTAAATCTTCTGGCTTTACTTCATTTTTTCTTTTATCAATTTCTTTACTATTGTCTTTATTGTCTCCAATTTTTAAGAATGAGCTCCATTTAAAATCTGTATCGTTTTCTTCTAAAAAAATACACCTAATAGTTTCGTTTGACTTTGAACAGATTTTACTTTTTGAAACAAATCTATATCAGAAACAAAACAATATTTAGCATCTGAATGATGTAAAA
The DNA here is from genome assembly GCF_042651285.1 of Polaribacter marinivivus. Taxonomy (NCBI): domain Bacteria; kingdom Pseudomonadati; phylum Bacteroidota; class Flavobacteriia; order Flavobacteriales; family Flavobacteriaceae; genus Polaribacter; species Polaribacter marinivivus. The sequence goes on from NZ_JBHSCY010000002.1 coordinate 292,835, forward strand.
TATATGCATAATCTTTTGCAGATAATGTAGCATATAGAGGAACATTTTGAGCACCTATTTGCAATACACCTATATCTAAAATATGCCAGTTTGGATTATTGTTTGTAGAAATAACAGCAATTTTATCATTTGGGTTTAACCCTAATTCTATTAATGAGCTACTAACTCTATTAGAATCTTTAATAAATTGTTGAGTAGAGATAGATTTCCAAACGTTACCTTCTTTATAATTAAGACATTTTTCTTGAGCGTAATTTTCTAATTGATAATTAGCAAAATCAAATATTCTTGAGATAGTATTAGACATAAGTAATTTATTTGTCTACAATTTACAAATTTTGATCATAAAAAAAAGGATGACTTAAAGTCACCCTTTTTTATTTAAATAATTCTTTATTTAATTTTTACTTGAAAGTAAATATTTATTAAAACTCTTACCATTTATTTTAGTGTACTTTGAGTCAACATCATAACCTACTTTCATTTTTGTGATATCAAATTCACCAGAAACGTTCATATATTTAATATTTAAATCTTCTTGAAAATCTGTGTTTCTAAAAGAAACTCCATCATTAAATTGAGTGTATTTAAATATTGCTGAATCTTCAAAAACTGAATTTGCAAAACTTACATTATTTCTAAATTTAGAATATTTAAATGTTGCTACTTCTACAAATTTAGTGTTAGCAAAACTAATATCTCTATCAAATTTTGCATATTTAAATGTACTATCATCATTAAAAGTAGATCCAGAAAAGTCTGAATCTCTTTCAAAACGAGAGTACTTAAACATAGCTTTTCTTTCGAAATTACAGTTCTTAAAAATTACAATATCTTCAAAACTTGCAGTAAAAGTATATCCTGAATCTTCATCTGGGATGTAGGCTAAAACGTCATCTTCAAATGTACAGTTTTCAAAAGACACACCTACCTCTATTAGTTTTTTAATTTCATTAGTATTGTTGTTACCCCACCAACTATTTTTTCTCTTCTTTGGTAGTTTTTGCATTGCTTCATCCATATAAGTAAAATCTAATATACCCACAATTTTTGCATTTTTATAAGTAATAGATTTTCCTGCTTTAATATCATTTAAAATATCTGAAGCATTTACTGTTTTTTGAGCTAAAAAAACTGTGGTAGTTAAAAAGCAAATTATTAAAGTAATTTTTAGTTTCATGTTATATTATTTTTAATTCTTTTATTTAAAGACAAAAAGAAACTTCTAATGTGACACTTTTGCAAAAAAAAGAGTTGGTTTTAAAAACCAACTCTTCATATATCAATTATAGTTTCCCCCAAAACTATTTGATAACTTACTCGTAAATTTAAAATTATTTGAAATTATATTTTTGTAAATTTTCGTATTTTTTATTTTTTGAAAGCTTCTTTCATTATAGAAAAGTCTTCTGTAAAATAATCTTTAGGTAATTTAGAAGTGAAAGACTTAAAGTCTCTAGAAAAGTGAGACTCATCGTAATAATTATACATATAAATTAAATCTTTAAAGTCTATTGTATTGTTTTCGTATTTTTTCATAAGATTTAAGAATCTTTGAATTCGGATATATTTAGAAGGTGTTAATCCAACCATTTTTTTAAAATTATTTTCTAATGTTTTTTGGCTAAAAGGAACTTTTTTTAGTAGATCGTTTACACTTAATAATCCTTCTTCTTCTTTTATCATTTCTAGTGTTTCGTCTACAATTTCTATTTTTTTATTGTTTGTCAATTTTAACGTTAAGAATAATTCTTCTAATTTAGAAAAGAGTAGATTTTTATCTTCTTTATAGGTTAAAAATATCTTTTCAAGATTGGTTGATAATTGTTCATTTAAAATTTTAAAAGAGCTATTTTTATTAGTAAATGTCGACAAATCTGCATTTGTTATTTTGTGTAGAGTTGTTGGTTTAAAGTTTACACCTATAGAGAAGCCTGGTTCGTCTACAATAAAATCATAAGATTTAGTGAACTGACCATTAATAACTAAATTTTCTAATTTGGTTTCAACATTATTATTTAATGTTTTTTGCCCTTTTCCAAAAATATATGTTAAACCAGAAACCCCATAAGGTATCATAGTTGTTTTTAAAGGTGTTTTTTCTTTAGTGTAAGAAATGTGATAAAATTCTTCTACTAAATGAGAAGTTTCTTTTACATCAAAATATGTAAGATTCATTCAATCAATTTTGTCGAAATTAAATAAATTTCGTTTTAATCGATTAATCTAAAAGTAAAAGACCAAAAAGCTTAGATGAATAACACTTTTCTTTAGATGAGCTTAATTCTCAATCCATTTTCTAGCATTTACAAAAGCCTCTAACCATGGTGTTACTTCGTCTTTCCTACCTTTTGGATAGTTAGCCCAGTTCCATTGAAAAGTAGAACGTTCTATATGTGGCATTGTTACTAAATGACGACCTGTTTTATCACACATCATAGCAGTATTATAATCAGAGCCATTAGGATTATTTGGATAACCTTCATAGCCATATTTAGCAACAATATGATAGTTGTCTTCTGCCTCTGGTAAATTAAATTTACCTTCTCCATGAGAAATCCAAACCCCCAATTCTGTGCCTGCTAAAGTAGATAACATAACAGAATTATTTTCCTGAATTTTTACAGATGTAAAAGAACTTTCGTGTTTATTAGAATTGTTATGATGCATTTTTCCATGAACTTTATGTTCTGGATTTATCAACTCTAATTCCATAAAAAGTTGACAACCATTACAAATACCTACAGATAAAGTATCTTCTCTTTCAAAAAACTTTTTTAAAGCAGCATTAGCCTTTTCATTGTATTTAAATGCGCCTGCCCATCCTTTTGCAGAACCTAAAACATCTGAGTTAGAAAATCCACCAACAGCACCTATAAATTGTATATCTTCTAAAGTTTCACGACCAGATATTAAATCTGTCATATGTACATCTTTCACATCAAAACCAGCCAAATACATTGCGTTTGCCATTTCACGCTCTGAGTTAGAACCTTTTTCTCTAATAATTGCTGCCTTAGGTCTTACAGTATTTTTTGAAGGTAATTTACCAGTAAAATGTGCTGGGAATTTATAAGTTAAAGGCTGATTTTTATAATTATCAAATCTTTCTTTAGCTAAATTATTAGCAGTTTGTTTATTGTCTAATAAATAAGAAGTTTTATACCATACATCCCTAACTTCAGTAACATTAAAATTAAAATCTTCTTTATTATTTTTAATAGTTACTTTTCCAGAATTATTGGCAGTTCCGATTTTATGGAACGTAATATTATTTTCTGTAAGTGTATTTTCTACAGAACTATCTGCTTGAAAAACAATACCTGAATTTTCAGCAAAAAGTACTTTTATAGAATCACTTTCATTTAAAGAAGAGATATCAAAATCTGCTCCTAAATTAACATCAGCAAAACACATTTCTAATAAAGTAGTAATTAATCCTCCAGAAGCAACATCATGACCTGCAGTAATTTTGTCATCTTTAATTAATTGCTGAATGGTATTAAAAACAGTTTTTACATAGGATGAATTTTTTACATCTGGAGCTTCATTACCAATTGTATTTAGTATTTGATTAAAAGAACTACCTCCTAATTTAAATTCGTCTTGAGAAATATTAATATAGTAGATGTTACCTCCATCAATTTGTAAAACAGGTTCTACAACTTTATTGATATCATTACAATTAGCAGCAGCAGAAATAATAACTGTACCAGGAGAAATTACATCACCATCAGGATATTTTTGCTTCATAGATAAAGAATCTTTTCCTGTAGGAACGTTAATGCCTAAATCAACAGCAAATTCTGAAACAGCTTTTACTGCTTTGTATAAACGAGCATCTTCACCTTCATTTTTACAAGGCCACATCCAGTTGGCAGAAAGTGATACAGAAGCTAAATTGTCTTTTAAAGGAGCCCAAATAATATTCGTTAAGGCTTCAGTAATCGAGTTTCTACTACCAGCTTCTGGATGAATTAATCCTGAAATAGGAGAGTGCCCAATTGAAGTAGCAATACCTTCTTTTCCATTATAATCTAAAGCCATTACACCTACATTATTTAATGGTAATTGTAAAGAACCAACACATTGTTGTTTAGCCACTTTACCACCTACACATCTATCAACTTTATTTGTAAGCCAATCTTTACAAGCTACAGCTTCTAATTGTAAAACTTGTTCTAAGTAGATTTGTAAATTTTTACTTTTATAACGTGGGTTTTTGTATTTTCTTTCAACAGTTTTATCTGTCATAATGGTTTTTGGTGAAGAACCAAACATATCTTCCATAGCTAAATCCATTGGTTTTGCACCATTGGTTTTAGATTCAAAAGTAAAACGATCATCACCAGTAACATCACCAACAGTATACATTGGAGAACGCTCACGTTCTGCAATTTTTTGTAAAGTTTCTGTATGCTTTTCAGCGATAACTAATCCCATTCTTTCTTGAGATTCGTTACCAATAATCTCTTTAGCTGATAGAGTAGGATCACCAACAGGTAATTTGTCTAAATCTATCTTACCACCTGTATCTTCAACTAATTCTGACAAACAATTTAAATGGCCACCTGCACCATGATCGTGAATAGAAACAATAAAATTCTCATCACTTTCTACCATTCCACGAACTGCATTTGCAGCACGTTTTTGCATTTCTGGGTTAGAACGTTGTACAGCATTTAATTCTATTCCTGAAGAAAATTCTCCAGTATCTGCAGACGATACAGCAGCACCACCCATTCCAATTCTGTAGTTTTCACCACCAAGAATTACAATTTTATCACCTTCTTTAGGTGTGTCTTTTATGGCTTGTTCTGCTTTTCCATAACCAATTCCTCCAGCTTGCATAATAACTTTGTCAAAACCAAGTTTTCTTGCTTTTGCATTGCTTGAAGCTGGATTTTCTTCGTGCTCAAAAGTTAACACAGAACCACTAATTAAAGGTTGCCCAAATTTATTTCCAAAATCTGATGCACCATTTGAAGCTTTGATTAAAATATCCATTGGAGTTTGATACAACCATTTTCTTGCTTCGAATTTTTGCTCCCAAGGTCTATTTTCTTCTAATCTTGAATAAGAAGTCATATACACTGCAGTTCCAGCTAATGGTAAAGATCCTTTACCACCTGCAAGTCTATCTCTAATCTCTCCTCCAGAACCTGTTGCAGCTCCATTAAATGGTTCTACAGTTGTTGGGAAGTTATGTGTTTCTGCTTTTAATGAAATTACTGATTCGAAATCTTTAGTTTCATAAAAGTCTGGCTTGTCAGCTGTTTTTGGAGCAAATTGTTCCACTTTTGGACCTTTTATAAAAGCTACATTGTCTTTATAGGCAGAAACAATATCATTAGGATTTTGTTTAGAGGTTTCTTTTATCATTTTAAATAAAGAAGTAGGTTGCTCTTCTCCATCAATAATAAAAGTTCCATTAAAAATTTTATGACGACAGTGTTCTGAGTTCACTTGACTAAATCCAAATACTTCTGAGTCTGTTAATTTTCGTCCTATTTTTTTGGTTACACCTTCAAGATATGTAACTTCTTCATCACTTAAAGAAAGCCCTTCATTAATATTGTATGCAGCAATATCATCAATTTCTAAAATAGATTCTGGTGTAATATCAATAGTAAATGAATCTTGATTTAATCCATTGAATTTTTCAGAAATCATTGGATCAAAATCTGTAAAATTTTCTGATACAGCAATAAATTCCTCAATTCTAATAATGTCAGAAATTCCCATATTTTGAGTTATTTCAACCGCATTTGTACTCCAAGGAGTTATCATTGCTGCTCTTGGTCCAATAAAAAAAGCGTCTAAAGACGCTGCATTTATTTTTGGCTGATTACCAAATAACCAAGTTAATTTTGAAATAGTATCTTTTGAAAATTCTTTTGTTGCTTGAACTGCAAATACTTTGCTGTTTTGGTTTCCGAAGAAATGAATCATTTTAGAATTGATTAAATTTAAAATGCAAATTTAGTTCTTTTCTTTAAAAATAGTTGGGTTTATACCAATGAAAAAAGATAGTTATACACTATCTTTTTAACATTGATTAATTCTAATTATAGATTTATAATACTTTAATGAGTTAATGTTGTTTTAAAAATTAATATTTAAATCAAACTATTACAAATCTTTAAGGTCTAAAAACAGAATTCAATAATAATCAACCAATATTATGAAAAGTAAACTACCAAACTTTGTAGCCATTTTAGGGCTAGTATTTGTTCTTATTAGTGGTACAATAGATTTAGATAACTTGTTTGATTACGCAAATCAAAGTATCCCTAACTACATTAATAAAGACAATACACCTTCTAATAATGCCATAGATAATAAAATAGCAACTTTAGGAAGAGTTTTATTTTATGATAAAAAATTATCTGCAAATAATACCATTGCATGTGCAAGTTGTCATAAACAAGAAAAAGCTTTTGGAGATGATGCCACTCAGAGTATTGGTCTTTCAGGAGGTTTAACAGGTAGACATTCTATGCGATTAATTAATTCTAGATTTTCTGATGAAGAGAAATTCTTTTGGGATGAAAGAGCCACATCTTTAGAAAATCAAACTACTCAACCAATTCAAGATCATGTAGAAATGGGTTTTAGTGGAACAAATGGAGATGGAGATATTTATGATTTAATTACAAAAATATCAGCAATTGACTATTATCAACAATTGTTCGACTTTGCGTTTGGAGAAACTACCATTACTGAAGAAAAAATACAATTAGCTTTATCTCAGTTCATAAGAAGTATTCAATCTTTTGATTCTAAATATGATATGGGAAGAGCACAAGTTAATAATCCTAATGTTGATTTTCCGAATTTTACAGCTCAAGAAAATTTAGGAAAACGTTTGTTTATAAATCCACCAAATTTAAATGGTGCTGGTTGTACAGGATGTCATAGAGGAGATGAATTTGATATTGATCCAAACTCTAGAAATAATGGAATTATAGGTGTTGCAGGAAGTATAACTGATACAGATTTAACTAATTTTAGAGCACCTACTTTAAGAGATTTAGTAAATCCTAATGGAAATTTGAATGGGCCTATGATGCATGATGGAAGTTTAACAACTCTATTAGATGTCATAAATCATTACAATGCCATACCAAATTCATCTTTAAATGTACAATTAGATAATAGACTAAGACCAGGAGGAAATCCACAACAATTAAATTTAACTAATGATGAAAAATTAGCTTTAGAAGCATTTTTAAAAACCTTAACAGGGGTAGATGTTTATACTAATGAAAAATGGTCTAATCCTTTTGATAGTAATGGTAATATTACTTTAACAGGTAGCTCTTTATCTACCCAAGAGATTAGTTTTGGTAAGCATATTTCTATTTACCCAAACCCAGTTAGAGATAATTTATTTGTTAATATTGAAGATGGTAATTACGAAGTTTATATTTACAATTACTTGGGTAAACAAATTGTAAATGAGAAATTAACTACTTTAAAATCTTTATATCTAAATGACCTACAAAAAGGGGTGTATTTAATAAATATTATTGATTTGGAGACGAAAAAAACGTATCGTAAAAAATTTATAAAAGAGTAATTTTGCATAGCATAAAAAAGACTGCTAATTGGCCGTCTTTTTTATGATTAAATTTTATCTAATTATAATTTTCTTGGTAATACTACTAGTTGTATTTTCTATTTTTAGCAAATAGACACCACTTTTTAAATCTTTAATTCGTATTCTATTTTTTATAAAATTAATGTTTTTTTCTTCATAAATTTTAGAACCAATTACAGAGTATAATGTAATTTTTGAAATACTTAATTCATTAGGAATGGTAATTGTAATACTATTTGTTGATGAAGGATTTGGATAGACTTTTATATTTTTTAAACTAACAATATTATCTGTAGATAAAACAGTACCCCAAACTTGATTTACGTATTCTGGATGATCTATAAAAGGATTTCTATTTCCTTGAAATTTATAAGCTTCATTATTTCTAACAATTTCTCTTTGACTTACTGGATCTTGAGTATGCCATTTGTATAAAAGTTTAATATACCAATCATCGTAAACTTGATTGTTAGTACCATTTAAAGGATTACTCGTTGATGAGTTAGGTGAATCCCAAGTAGCATCTGTAACTTCATTTTCATAACGTGTTGCAAAATAAAAAAGCATTCTTGCTATATCACCTTTAAATTCATCTATTGGTTCAAAAACTATTCCTGTAAATGAATCAAAAGTGTTTGAACCAACTTTAGAACCATTTTGAGAAGTATGACTTGGATTTGAGACTTCACCAAAAGGGTAATTACTTCTTCTGCCATTTACAGAACCATCTGTAGGAACAACATGATGAATATCAGTTCTCATAGGAGTCTGGCTATTAAAAAATCCTTGAGGAAAAATATGTTCTCTATTATAACAATCATTTTCAGAATTGTAATTTCCACATTGTCTAGAGCCATGTGTATAATTATAAGGATCTAATCCATTTGGGTTTTCTGAGTACATATCTAAAACAGTATTATCATTTTCATAAAAAATATCTGTATCAGATGTTTGATAGGCTGTATAAAGAGCACCATATCCTTGATCTATATGACCATTTGATATAATGTTTTTTAGTTGAGTTTTAAGAGTATATCCTGAACCAGTAGCACTAGAATAATAACCAGAAGGAATTTGTGAAAAACCAATAGAAAAAATAAAAAAACTAAGAAGAAAAGCTAATTTTTTAACCATTATTTTTTGATGAATTTTGTAGAATATAATTTATTATTAATTTCAAATTTAAGAATGTAAATGCCTTTAGATAATTGTTTAGTGTTTATTTCTTTAATATTTTCTTTTTGATGAATTAAACACTTACCTAAAATAGTAAATACTTGAACATTATAAACCTTTTGATTAGTGGTGTTTTTAATTTTTAAATAATCGTCTGCAGGATTTGGATAAAAACTTACACCACTAATATTAAAATTATTTGTAGAGAGCACAATAGCACTGTGTTTTCCAAAATCATCAGCATTGTCTTTGTCTATGACACCATTAACTCTAACAATTTCCCATTCGTTATCTAAATCAAAATTTACATTTGGTGAAGAAACTCCACTTTTTCTTCTTAATGTTCTGTCTTTACCAAAGTTTGCAGAACCACCATTATAAGTACCTATAATGTCAATAAGTATTCCGTTTTTGAATAGTCCAACTGGGTCATTTCCATTAAAATTAATGGGAGCTCCAAAGTTTGTGTCTCCATCATGAACTCTAATTGTATCTGCAATAGAAATTAAAAAATCTCCTGCATCTCTTGCTTTCTGGGATTTAGAATCAGTATGCTCACCAGCTGCTTCGTTTACTATCACAAATGTATGTTGAGATTTTATGGTTTTTCCTGCCAAAGACATTTCCCATTCCCAGTCTGCACCATTTAAACCTCCATTACTTTGCCTTTTTAAACTATATGAGCTTAAATCGATATCTGAGTTTGTTAAGTTTACAATTTCTACAGCTTTATTATTTGATGAACCTTCTAAATATTCTGAGAAAAATAATTCTGTTGCTGTAGCAGAACCATTAGTGGTTGTTCCATTAACAGGACTTGAAAGCGCAGATTTGTTACCAACTTCGTCAACAGCTAATACTTGTACTTTATAAGTTGTAGAGGGTGCTAAACCGTTTGCTGTAAACATTTCGTTATTACTAGATCCATATAAAACATCATCTACATAAATTTCATAAATACCAACTTTAGTGTTGTCTGTAGAAGCATCCCAAGAAATAATAAAAGTAGATTCAGTTTCATTACTAATTACCAAGTTTTGAGGTATAGTTGGTGGTTCTTCGTCTTTTAAAGTTTTTGTGTCTAAAGGTGTACTTAGTTGAGAAGCATTATTTGCAATATCTTTGGCTAAAACAGCAAATGAGTAATTAGAATCTGGTAATAAATTTGAAATAGTTATAAAAGTAGTAGAGGTTGCAACTTCTAAATTACCATTTACATAAATATCATAACTAGTAACACCCACATTATCTGTTGATGCAGTCCAAGATAAATCTATAGAGAAAGTAGTTATGTTAGATGCTTGTAAATTTGTTGGTACAGTTGGTGCTTCAGTATCTGAATTAGTGTAAATTCCCCAAATATCTTCAGCTTCTGGGCCTCCCCAAATTCTGGTAGCTAATCTTGGGTTATCTATAAAGGGATTTCTATTTCCTTGTGCATTTTGGTTTGATAAATTTTCGTGATAATCATTTCGTTGTTTTTCGATTTCAGAAACAGGGTCTTCAGCATTCCATTGTAAAAACAAGTCTATCATATCATCAGGTGTATTAGAATTATCTCCAATACCTATGTTAGAAATTAAACATCTATCATCATATCTAACATACATGTACATCATCATTCTAGCAACATCACCTTTCCATTCGTCTCCTGGATACCAACCTCCATTACTCTGAGCACCAGAGAAACCTGAGCCAGCAGTAAATTTTCTATTATTTCTAGATGAGTTTCTTTGTGTATCTGCAGGTCTTAAATGATGAGCATCTGAACCTGGGCCTTCGTCTGATAGAGGAGGAGTACCTAAAGATTGGGAGTAAACATGCTCTCTATTCCAATCACCAACATTACCACTATTGTTATTAATACCTCTAGTTCTATCATTAGTTACATCTGCATCTGTACCATTTTCCCAACCATAAATTAAAACTACCTCTTGATTGTTATTAGGATTTACATCTGTTGCTTTAGAAGCATCCCAAATTTGATCGTAAAATAAAAATCTTGTGTGAGTACTTATAATTTTAGTTGCTAATTCTTCCTTTAAGGTTGTTCCAGTAAGGTTTAAATTGACATCGTTATAATAAGTCTGTTGACTAAAGATTGTTACTGATGATATCAGTAAAATAAAAAGTGTAATTTTTTTAATCATAAATTGTTTATGTTTTAAACAATTTCTTTTTCAGCAATTAAAGAGAGTTATTTTTTTTCCAGTAATGCCATATAAAAACCGTCAAAACCAGAAATATGAGCAAAAACATTTTTCTCTTTTACAAAAGTAAACTCTTTTCCTGATTCTGATGTTAAGAATTTATCAACTTGTTTTCTATTTTCAGAAGGAAGAATAGAACATGTAGCATAAACCATTTTACCTCCAGATTTTACCATTTTAGAATAACTTTGTAAAACTTCTTGCTGTACTTTTTTAATGTTCTCTATAAATTCTGGTTGTAATTTCCATTTAGAATCTGGATTTCTACGAATAACACCTAAACCAGAACATGGAGCATCAATTAAAACTCTATCTGCTTTATTGTACAATTTTTTAATAGGTTTTGTAGAATCTATTACTCGCATATCAATATTATGCGCTTTATTTCTTCTAGCTCTAACTTTTAATTTTTTTAATTTACTTTCATAAATATCCATAGCAATTATTTGCCCCTTATTTTCCATTAAAGAAGCTAAATGTAAGGTTTTACCACCTGCACCAGCACAAGTATCTACTACTTTCATACCTGGTTCTACTTCTAAAAATGCTGCCACTAATTGAGAAGAAGCATCTTGCACTTCAAAAAAACCATTATGAAAAGCTTCTGTTTTAAAAACGTTAGCTCTTTCTGTTAATCTTAAAGCATCTGGGTGATTAGGAATAAACTCAGTAATTACATTTTCTGTGCGTAATTTTTTTTGTAACATTTCTCTAGAAATGTTTAATGTATTTGTTCTTAAAATTACATCTGCTTGTTGATTTTGTGCAGCTATTTCTTTACTCCAAAGTGCTTCACCTAATTCAGAAACACCAAGCTCATCCATCCAATCAGGAACAGACTCTCTATATTTTCTAATTTTAGATAATTCATCAAAACGACCTTTAATTCTACGAACAGGTACATCACCAATTTGATTCCAATCTGGTAAAGCAATACCTCTTAAAATACACCAAACTGAAAATATTCTCCAAATATCATCTCTTTTATAAGGTGTTTTTACTTCTGCTATTTCAGCATATAATCTGTTCCAACGTACAATTTCATAAATTGTTTCAGCCACAAATTTTCGGTCTCTTGCTCCCCAACGTTTATCTCTTTTTAAAGCTTTTTCTACTGCTTTATCTGCATAAACACCTTCATTAAAGATATCTCTAATACTATCTATAACTGCAAAAGTTAAATTTCTATGTAATCTCATTTTTTAATTGATAATAGTCTGCAAAGGTACATTAAATTAAAGGGTTTTTGTATTTTCGTTATTCATATATTTTACAATTTGAATTTAGATTACCCAATAACATATATTAAAGGTATAAGTGTACAAAGGGCTACTTTATTGTACACAGAATTGGATATAAAAAATTGTAATGATTTATTAAATTTTTTTCCTTTTAGATATATAGATAAAACTCAATTTTATCAAATAAAAGAATTACAACCTAATTCTTCTGAGGTGCAAATAGTAGGCAAAATAACTCATATTAAGTCTGTTGCACAGAAAAAAGGAAGTCGTTTAGTAGCTACTTTTCAAGATGCTTCTGGAAGTATGGAATTGGTTTGGTTTAAAGGGCAAAAATGGATAAAAGATGCTCTAAAAATTAATACACCTTATGTAGTTTATGGTAAATTAAATCATTACAATGGTTCTTTTAGTATTCCTCATCCAGAAATGGAACTAGTTTCTGAATACAAGAAAAAATTACAAAGTAAAATGCAGCCTGTTTATCCATCAACAGAAAAGTTATCAAATTCTGGAGTTTCTAATAAGTTGATGAGAGGTTACATTCAGAATTTATTACAACAAGTTTATGATTCTATTGAAGAGAGTTTATCTCAAGAAATTATAGATGATTTTAAACTAATACGTAAAAGAGAGGCATTATTAAATGTGCATTTTCCAAAAAGTCAAGAAGCTTTAGCAAAAGCTCAATTTCGTTTAAAGTTTGAAGAACTCTTTTTTATTCAATTACAATTAGTAAGAAAAAAACTAATCAATAAAACAAAAATTAAAGGATTTGTTTTTGATAATGTTGGAGAGCATTTTAATCATTTTTATAAAAATCAATTACCTTTTGAGCTTACAAATGCTCAAAAAAGGGTTTTAAAAGAAATTCGAAAAGACGTTGGTTCTGGTGCTCAAATGAATAGACTTTTACAAGGAGATGTTGGTTCAGGAAAAACTATAGTTGCTTTATTGTCTATGCTTTTAGCAATAGACAATGGATATCAAGCCGCAATTATGGCACCCACAGAAATATTGGCAAATCAGCATTATGTAGCTGTTTCAGAATTGTTAAAAGGGATGAATATTTCTGTTGATATTTTAACAGGTTCTGTAAAAACAAAAAAACGTAGAGAAATTCATACTAATTTAGAGGATGGAAGTTTACATATTTTAGTAGGCACACATGCATTGTTAGAAGATAAAGTACAATTTAAAAATTTAGGCATTGCAATTATTGATGAACAGCATAGATTTGGTGTAAAGCAAAGAGCAAAGCTTTGGCAAAAAGGAGGCCCACCTCAGTCCTCCCAAAGGGAGGAAGCTCAAATTATTCGTAAAAAATATATGACTGCTCGTCCTTCAGTTTATAAATTGATGAAAGAATTACAAAAAAGCAAAAAACAACAATCTACTGAAGCTGAACAAATTTTATGGGAGCAATTAAGAGCTAAAAAATTAGAACATAAATTTAGAAGACAACATGTAATCGATGAATTTATTGTAGATTTTGTTTGTTTATCCAAAAAACTCATCATAGAAGTTGATGGGAAATATCATTTTTCAAATGATCAAAAAGAAGCTGATGAATTAAGAACTAAAATATTAAATGAATTAGGTTTTAAAGTAACTCGATTTACTAACGAAGAAGTAATTGGAAATATAGAAAAAGTAGTAAACAAAATTTTTCAAGAGTTAAAAAGCCTTCCCTTAGGGGAGGTTGGAGGGGCTTCTCCACCACACATCTTAGTAATGACAGCCACTCCAATTCCGAGAACATTGGCAATGTCTGTTTATGGTGATTTAGATATTTCTGTAATAGACGAATTACCACCAGGAAGAAAAGAAGTGAAAACTGTACATCGTTTTGATAGTAATAGATTGTCTGTATTTAAGTTTCTGAAAGATGAGATTGCAAAAGGCAGACAAGTATATATTGTGTATCCATTAATTCAAGAATCTGAAGCTATGGATTATAAAGACTTGATGGATGGTTATGAAAGTATTTCTCGTGAATTTCCATCACCAAAATATCAAATAAGTATTGTGCATGGTAAAATGAAACCTGCAGATAAAGATTTTGAAATGCAGCGCTTTGTAAAAGGTGAAACTCAAATTATGGTAGCAACCACTGTAATTGAAGTTGGTGTAAATGTACCTAATGCAAGTGTTATGATTATTGAAAGTGCTGAACGTTTTGGATTAAGTCAATTGCATCAATTGCGAGGTAGAGTAGGTAGAGGATCAGATCAAAGTTATTGTATTTTATTAACGAGTTTTAAATTATCTGATGATGCAAAAACAAGATTAAAAACTATGGTAGATACTGCAGATGGTTTTAAAATTGCTGAAGTAGATTTAAAATTACGTGGTCCAGGAAATATTATGGGTACACAACAAAGTGGCGTATTAAATCTTAAAATAGCTGATGTTGTAAAAGATTCAAAAGTTTTAGTTTCTGCAAGAAATACAGCAATTTCATTATTACAAGAAGATCCTAATTTGTCTAAAAAAGAAAATTTACCTATAAGAAATACTTTTTCTAAAATGAGTAAATCTTCTAAAATTTGGGGAAATATAAGCTAATAAAAAACCCCACATTAAGTGAGGTTTTTTTTATTAATTATTCCAGGCTTTTTTGTTTTTTGCCTTTCCACCATATTCTTGTTTTTCTTTTTTTCTAGTTAAAGAAACTTTTTCACTATAATTTTTTCTTTGCCAAGGTTTGTAGTTTTTAAAATCTTTACTTCTTAATTTTAATTTTTCAGGATTTCCAATAACAAGTAAAGTATTCGATTTATTTAATTTCCAAACTTTTTGATTTTTTACTTCCTTACTTTTTGGCTGTTCTTTTGATTGAGCTATTAAAGATGTTGTTAAAAAAATAAAAAATACTAAAACTAAATTTTTCATTGGTTTTATTTTAAAAATTATCATTAATGCAAAAATAATTAATTTAAATATATTATTGTTATAATTAGTTAAATTAATTATGAATATGATAATATTTAGAATATCTAAAAAATAAAAAAACCTCACTTTTGTGAGGTTTTTTTTGTATTAAATACTTAATTATCTTGTAGTTTCTTTTTTAACTTCAGCTTTATCAGCAATAATTCTAGTTTCTTTATTTGCAATTTCCCAAGCTGTATGAAAAACTAATTTTGCTCTGTTTTCTAGTAATTCATAATTAATTTTATCTGGAGTATCAGTTGGTTGATGATAGTCTACATGAGTCCCATTAAAATAAAAAATGATTGGCACATTATTTTTTGCGAAGTTGTAATGATCAGATCTGTAGTAAAAACGGTTTGGATCATTTTCATCATTATATTTATAATCTAAATTAATATTCATATATTTTTTATTGATATTTTCTGATAAAGTATGTAGCTCTGTACTTAACTTATCTGAACCAATTAAATACACATAATTTGGATCTTCTTTGTGTCTAGCATCAATTCTTCCAATCATGTCAATATTTAAATTACAAACTGTATTAGCTAGTGGAAAAGTTGGGTTTTGTGTGTAATATTTAGAACCTAATAAACCTTTTTCTTCTCCAGTTACATGTAAAAATAAAATTGACCTTTTTGGACCTTTACCTGCATCTGCTGCCATTTTAAAAGCTTCAGCAATTTCTAAAAGTGCTACTGTTCCAGATCCATCATCATCTGCACCATTATAAATTTCACCATTATTAACACCTACATGATCTAAGTGAGCTGAAATAACAATAATTTCTTCTGGTTTTTCTGAACCTTCTATAAAAGCTAGCACATTTTCTGATGCTTTTAATTTTCCACGACGCGAATTATTAGCTAACCATTCTTCTGGTACTTCTTGGAAATAATCATTATTACCCATAGGCGATTTTATACCTTGAGCTATATAAAAGTCTTTTAAGTATTCAACTGCTTTCTTTTGACCAGGTTCACCTGTATTTCTTCCTTCGAAATCATCTGAAGCATAAGTAAATAAATGTGCTCCAAGGTCTTTTGCAGTTATTGTTGAAGCATATTTTACTGCTTGGTCTATATTTTCGTCTATTGCATTTTTGCTAGAACCACAAGCTATAAAGCTTAAAACACTTGCGAATAATACTATTTTTTTCATGTATTAAATTTGTATTAATTTTATTGTTAAAGTATCAAAAGTAACAAAAAGAAAGAGTCTAATCAAAATTACTTTGTGTTAACAATAAACTGTTGTACTTCTTTATTAAAATAAATAATTTTAGAGGAGAATAAATCATCAAAAGCTCCTTCTTCTATAAGTTTCGAAGGTTTTCCTTTTACAATATTTTTGTCTTTAAAAAGTATAATTTCATCTGCTAATTGAATAGAAAGATTAACTTGATGAGAAGACATTATTATAGTTTTACCAGTTTTATGAACTAAATCTTTTAAAAGCTGAATAATTTTTATGGTATTATGTAAGTCTAAATGAGCAGTAGGTTCATCTAATATAATAATAGGAGTATCTTGAGCCAAAGCTCTAGCTATAAGTACATGTTGTAACTGCCCATCACTTAATTCGTAAAATCTTTTATGTTTTAAATGTTGAATCCCTGTTTGATCTATAGCCCAATTTATTTTTTCAATATCTTCTTTAGTAAGTGAATCTATCCAATTTGTATAAGGTTGTCTGCCTGTAGCAATTAATTCAAAAACAGTGAGTTGACTTTCTGGTAGTCTTTCTGTTAATACCATACTAACTAATTTAGCAAACTCAATATTTTCATAATTTTGTATTTGTTGTTTTTTAATAAAAACAGCTCCAGAAAGTGGTTTTTGTACATTAGCAATTGTTCGTAAAAATGTTGATTTTCCAATTCCATTTTTACCTAAAACAGTTATAAGTTTTCCTTTTTCTAAAGATAAATTAATAGCAGATGCAACAACAATATTTTGTTTTTTTTGTTGATAACCAATACTTAATTTTTCGGTTTTTAAAATGATATTATCTGCTTTATTACTCAAAATATTTAAATAAAAATTTTCTTTTTTCTAATCAATAACCAAATTACAATTGGAGCTCCAAATAAAGAAGTAACTGCATTTAAAGGTAACGTAAATTCGCTAAAAGGAAGTTGTGCAATACTATCACAAATTAATAATATAACACCTCCAATAATTGCTGTAGCAGGAATTAAAATTTTATGATTAGAGGTATTAAATATCATTCTTGCAACATGAGGTACAGCTAAGCCAATAAAAGCAATGGGTCCAGAAAAAGCTGTAATTACTCCTGTTAAAACACTAGTAATTAATAAAATTACATTTCTACTTTTTTTAATATTTACACCTAAACTTTTAGCATAATTTTCACCTAAAAGAAAACTATTTAATGGTTTAATAATAGCAATGCAAGCTATAATTCCGATAATATAAAATAAACCGAAAACACTTAATTCTTGCCAGCTTAAATTTCCTAAACTCCCAAAATTCCAGAAAATATATTGTTGAATTTTAGATGCTTCTGCAAAATAAGACAGTACACTTATAATAGCAGAGGTTAAACTGCCAAACATTAAACCAATAATTAATATAGACATTGTGTTTCTAACTTTATTTGCTGCAATTATAACTGCAGATAACACTAAAAATGCTCCTAAACTTGCTGCAATAGGTAAAGACCAATTAGAAATTGTATTAGATATAAAATACCCTCCAAAAATAGATGAACCTAAAATAAGTATAGCAACTCCTAAACTTGCACCAGAAGAAATACCTAAAACAAAAGGGCCTGCAAGCGGATTTCTAAATAAGGTTTGCATTAATAAACCACAAATAGATAATCCAGACCCAACCATTATCGCAGTTAATGCTTTTGGTAATCTAAAGTTTAAAATAATAGTTTGCCAACTTTCTTTAACATCTACATTTCCAAAAAAAACACTAAAAATATTTTTTAATGGGATATTTACAGAGCCTAAACTAATATTCACAAAAAATAATACAAACAGTAATACTGATAAAAGTAAAAAATGTTTTGTGTAGTTTTTTTGCGTCATTATTTATTTTAAAATAATCTACTAGTAGTTACTTTTTAAAAAAGTTACTAATTTTTGAATGGCTAAACCTCTATGAGAAATTTTGTTTTTTTCTTCTGCACTCATTTCTGCAAACGAAGTAGAAAAACCTTCTGGTTTAAAAATAGGATCATAACCAAAACCTTTTTCACCTTTTTTTTCTGTTATAATTTCTCCCTTACAAATACCTTCAAAAAGAAATTGTTCATCATTAATATTTAAACAGATGGCTGTTCTAAATTGCGCTTTTCTATTTGATTTGTCTTTAAGCTCGGTTAGTAATTTTTGCATATTTCTTTCAGCATCTCTAGGCTCGCCTGCAAAACGTGCAGAATATACTCCTGGTTTACCATCTAAAGCATCAACTTCTAATCCAGTATCATCTGCAAAACAACTATAACCGAAATTAGTAGTAATATAATTTGCTTTTAATTTTGCATTGCCTTCTAAAGTAGTTTCAGTTTCTTCAACTTCTTCAAAACAATTGATGTCTTTTAAACTCAAAATTTCAAATGATGAGGAAAGCATTTGTTGTACTTCTTTTAATTTATTTAAATTGTTTGTGGCAAAAACGAGTTTCATTTAAAAGAAAAATTTTTAACAAATGTAATCAATTTCTTTATGAAGTTTTTGCGTTCTATTTTAATCAATTCTAAAAAATATACTGTAAATTGCTAAAGTATAAAAATCCTGAAACCATTGTTATCATTGGTTTGTCGTGAAAATGTCGGGTTAAAAAGGGCTGTAAAAATTTGTCAATTTAATTTACTAAACTAACATTGTATGGAATTTAAAAATCGTTATCTTATGAAACAGCCAGAGTTAGGAAAGAAAATTTTAGAGTTAAGAAAATTAAAAGGATTAACTCAAGAAGAATTAGTAGAGCAATGCAATATTAATGTTAGAACCATACAAAGAATTGAAGCTGGAGATGTGTCTCCAAGAAGCTATACAATTAAAGCAATTTTAGAAGTACTTGGTGTAGACTTTGAAGAAGTTTTTGACAAAAAATACGAGCCTAGTAAGTTTGATAATATTTTAGGAGTAAAATCAGAAAAAGTTTCTAAACAATTAAAAACTGCTTTTGTTTTTGGTATTATTTACTTTATTGCTGGTTTTTTAGAAATCTTTGTTGATTTTTTAGCATTTAAAGATGATTGGCTATTTAATGTAATATATGTTTTTACAAAATCTATTTCTTTTATCTCTTTGGTATTTTTCTTTAGAGGTTTTATCATAATTTCTGGTTTACACAAAAATTATCTTTTACAAATTAGTACTTTTTTAATTATAGTATTTAGCTTAGTTTTTACAATATTAGATATTAGCGCTTTATATTTTTCTGACGATTTTACTGGTGTTATTAGTTTCTCTAAACTAATTACGTTTGGAGCTCTCAGTGTTATTTTAGGAATTGCTTTTTTAAGACTTAAAGAATTTGGAAATATTGCAAAATGGACAGGAATTTTTGAAATTGTAACAGGAGTTTGTTGGTTATTAATTATTCTTGCACCCATAGGTTTATTTACACAGGCTGTTGTAGAAATTTTTGAAATTATTTTAATTTATAAGGTTTTATCGTCTTTAAAAGAAAAATCGTAAAACTTATTCATGATGATAAGGTTCGTTTCGTAAAATTGTAAAACCTCTATAGATTTGTTCTACGATAAACAAACGAATCATTTGGTGTGAAAATGTCATTTTAGATAAAGAGATTTTACCTTGTGCTTTTTGATAAACAGTGTCAGAAAAACCATAAGGTCCACCAATAACTAAAACTAATTGTTTTATACCTGAATTCATCTTTTTTTGTAAGTATTTAGAGAACTCAATGGATGTAAAATGTTTGCCTTTATCATCTAATAATACTAATTGATCTGTATTTTGTAATCTATTTAAAATTAATTCTCCTTCTTTTTCTTTCTGCTGATCTTCACTAAGATTTTTCACATTTTTAATATCATTAATAATCTCTAACTCAAACTTAACATAGTGTTTTAGTCGATTTTGATATTCATCAATTAATTGAATTAACTGCTTATTGTCAGTTTTTCCAATAGCAAGAAGTTTAATTTTCATAGCTCAAAATTACAAATTATGTAGTATGAATTCCTATTTTTACGTCAGAATAAAATCTAAAGTATGATTTCAGAAGAACAATTTCAAAAAGAATTAGATATCATCATTAAAAATGCAATAAGAGAAGATATTGGTGATGGAGACCATACTTCTTTATCTTGTATTCCTAAAAATGCAGTTGGTAAAGCAAAATTATTGGTAAAAGATGATGGAGTTATTGCAGGTGTTGAGTTTGCTAAACAAGTTTTTGGATATGTAGATAAAGATTTAAAAATAGAAACTTTTATAAATGATGGTGAAAAAGTAAAATACGGAGACGTTGTTTTTCATGTTTCAGGAAAGTCGCAATCTATTTTAATGGCAGAACGTTTGGTTTTAAATGCTATGCAAAGAATGTCTGCTATTGCAACCAAAACTAAATTTTTTGCAGATTTATTAGAAGGCACAAAAACTAAAGTTTTAGATACTAGAAAAACAACACCAGGTATAAGAGCTTTAGAAAAATGGGCAGTAAAAATTGGAGGTGGAGAAAATCATAGATTTGCTTTATATGATATGGTTATGATTAAAGATAATCATATCGATTTTGCAGGAGGTATCACAGCTGCAATTACTAAAACTCAAAAATATTTGGCAGAAAAAAATCTTGATATTAAAATTATTGTTGAAGCTAGAAGTCTAGAAGAAATTAAAGAAATACTTTCAAATAAAGGAGTTTACAGAATTTTAATCGATAATTTTAATTACGAAGACACCAAAAAAGCTGTGGCTTTAATTGGTGATACTTGCTTTACAGAATCTTCTGGAGGTATTAATGAAAAAACCATTAGAGAATATGCAGAATGTGGTGTAGATTTTATTTCATCTGGTGCTTTAACTCATTCAGTTTATAATATGGATTTAAGCCTTAAAGCTATTTAGTAAATGATTGACAATTATTTTGATAGTGAAGCATTTGTTAAACTAGACTTTACAAAAACTAAAATTAAAAAAGGGGAATATGATAATTGCACTTTTACCAACTGTAACTTTGAAAATATACATGCGTCAAATATTCAATTTATAGAATGTGATTTTATCAATTGTAATTTTAGTAATACCACTATTAAAAACACAGCTTTTAAAAATGTCAACTTTAAAAACTGTAAATTAATTGGGGTTAATTTTCATGAAGTAGATACTTTTTTATTACAATTCTTTTTTAAAGACTGTCAATTAAATTATGCTTTATTTTATCAATTAAATATACCTAACACTATTTTTGAAAATTGTAATTTGCAAGAAGCAGATTTTACAGAAACTGTATTATTAAACTCGAAATTTGATAATTGTGATTTAAGTAAAACTGTTTTTGATAGAACTAATTTAGAAAATGTTAATTTTTCATCAGCTTATAATTTTTCTATAAATCCTGAAGAGAATAAATTAAAAGGAGCAACTTTTAATAAGAATAATGTGGTTGGTTTATTAAGTAAATATGAAATTATTATAGAATGAAATTTTTAAAAATATATCTTCTTTTATCTCTATTCTTTTTTTCATGTAAAAATGAAAGTTCATCAATTGTTTATATTCATTCTTTTCAAAGAACTCAAACAGATAAATTTATTGTAAACATAAAAAAAGAAAAAGGAAATATTTATTACAAGTATTCTAATAAAAAAGATACCATTAAAGATCTACATGTGGTTTTTAATATAAAAAATGATATTCTAATTTCTGATAAAGATACTTTTTATACTATTCATAAAGAATACAATACAAGTGACTTTAGTTATAAAATGTATCAACAAAAAGTTGTAAAAAGTCATAATAGAACTTTGGTTTTCAATAAAAATTATGGACTTTTATCAAGTACAGCTTTAGGAGCTGATTTTTTAATATTAAAAGATTCTTTATCAGCCATTAAAAACGAAGCTATTTTTAAAGAAATAATTTTAGAATTAAATAGAATTTCAAAATAAGTAACTGTCTGAAAGACAATTTATATGACTAAAGAAATAGAAGATAAATTAGATAAAATTCCAATTGTTTGCGTTTTAGTAAGAATAGGAAAAAAAATTAAAATTCCTGGTTTAGAAGGGATGTCTCTCTATGATGTTTTAGAAATGTATTTTATTGGAATTATTGAGGGAGCTTTAACCACAAGAGCAAGTGGTATTGCTTATAGCTTCTTTATGGCTATTTTTCCTTTCTTATTATTTATTTTTACATTAATCCCTTATATCCCAATAGATGGTTTTCAAGAAGGATTACTATCTATTATTACAGATGTTTTACCTCCAAAAACTTATGATTTAATTGGGCCAGTTATAGAAGATATTATAAAAAATCAATATTCAGGCTTACTTTCTTTTGGTTTTATTGTATCACTTTTTCTAATGGCAAATGGTGTAAATGCAATCTTTGGTGGTTTTGAATATTCTTACCATATAAAAGAAGTTAGAAATGTGTTTAGAGCGTATTTTATAGCAGTTTTAGTTTCTTTAATTATTGTTGTGTTTTTAATTATTACAGTTGTTATCATAACATTTTTAGAGCTATATATTAAAGAAAGAGGAGGTTTACAATGGTTAGAAGATAATTTAATTTGGTTACAAATTGGTAGAGCTTTAATATTCTTAACTATGATTTTTATTACAGTATCTATGTTATATCATTATGGAGTTAAAGAGGGTAAAGAATCTCGATTTTTTTCTCCAGGAGCAGTATTAACAACTATTCTTTCTATTCTCACTTTTTATTTATTTGGTATTTATGTTAATGAATTTGCCAAATACAATGAGTTGTATGGTTCTATAGGAACATTGTTAATATTAATGTTATTCATTTGGTTAAATGCAATAATTTTACTCTTAGGCTTTGAGTTAAATGCTTCTATTGCTACTTTACGCAAAAGAAATAAAACTATTTCTACATCAGATAATTTGTAAGATTTTCACGATATTTGCAGCTTTAAATTTAAAGGTGTTTTTACACCTAAAGAGAAAATCTAAAGATTATACATGAAACCAAGCATCCCAAAAGGAACAAGAGATTTTTCACCAACAGAAGTTGCAAATCGTACATATATTATAAATACGATTAAAACTGCTTTTGAAACTTTCGGATTTCAACCTATTGAAACTCCAAGTTTTGAAAATTCAGAAACCTTAATGGGTAAATATGGTGATGAAGGTGATAGACTCATTTTTAAGATTTTAAATTCTGGGGATTATCTAAATAAGTTGGAAAAAAAGGATTATTTTTTTACTAGTTTACTTAGGATAAATTCAATAATTAGAGCTTCCTACGAAAACTTTATTAATTATAGTAAATCTTACTTAAAAGATAACTTAGAATTATTTAATGACGAAGATAAATTTTTAAGTGATAAAAATATCAATTCTATATTTAATACTTTATATTTTGATGAATATTTTATTGATAAACAAACTTGTCTTAGAAGATTTTATACAATTTATATTCAGTCTCTTTATAATAAAAATAAAGATTTATCAAATAGTTTAATTGGACTATTAGTAAGAGAAAGTATAGAAGATTATTTTAAAAATAATTTAAATAAAGCTTCTTCTGAAATCTCAGAAAAAGCCTTAAGATACGATCTTACAGTTCCTTTTGCAAGATATGTAGTACAACATCAAAATGAAATTACATTTCCTTTTAAACGTTATCAAGTACAACCAGTTTGGAGAGCAGACAGACCACAAAAAGGTCGCTTTAGAGAATTTTATCAATGTGATGCAGATGTGGTTGGTAGTCAATCTTTATGGCAAGAAGTTGAGTTTATTCAATTGTATGATACTGTTTTTACAAAATTAGGTTTATCAGAAACAACCATTAAAATCAATAACAGAAAAATATTATCAGGAATTGCTGAAGTTATTGGTGCTCAAGATAAATTAATCGATTTTACTGTTGCTTTAGACAAATTAGACAAAATTGGTCAGCAAAAAGTACAAGAAGAAATGCTCTCTAAAGGAATCACTGAAGAAGCTATTGAAAAAGTACAACCTTTATTTTCTTTTAATGGTACTAACTCAGAAAATTTAGATGCTTTAGCACTAATGCTAGCTAAATCAGAAGAAGGTACAAAAGGAGTAGAGGAGTTGCGTTTTGTTATTAATACTGTTACAATTTTAGGTTTACAATCTGCTAATTTAGAAGTAGATGTAACTTTAGCAAGAGGATTAAATTATTATACAGGAGCTATTTTTGAAGTAGCTGCCCCTAAAGGAGTAAAAATGGGTTCTATTGGTGGTGGAGGAAGATATGATGATTTAACAGGAATCTTTGGAATGAAAGATGTGTCTGGTGTAGGGATTTCATTTGGGTTAGATAGAATATATTTGGTTTTAGAAGAGCTAGGTTTGTTTAAATCTGTTGATTTACCTAAGCCTAAAGTATTGTTTGTTAATTTTGGAGAAAATGAAGCTTTGTATTCTATGAAAGCAATTTCTAAATTACGAGCAAAAGGCATAAAATCAGAATTGTTTCCTGATGCTGCAAAAATGAAAAAACAAATGAATTATGCTAACAAGCGTGAAATTGAATTTGTAGTTATTGTAGGGTCTCAAGAAATTGAAAACGAAGTATATACTTTAAAAAACATGATTTCTGGTGAGCAAACAAAATGTTCGCTTTCAGAATTAATTAACGAATTACATTAGAAATAAAACGTAAATTTGCATTCTCAAAATTACGATTGAAATGTTTGAAATAAGCAGCAAAATGAATGACGAAAGGTTAGAAGAAATAGGAGAAAACCATGTAGGTACTTCTGCAAAAACTCCATTAAGAGCAGATGCTTTTGATATTTCTGACGAAGAAAAAATTAGTAAAATTCAAGAAAGTGTTAAAGATATTTTACACACTTTAGGTATGGATTTAACAGATGATAGTTTACAAGGTACTCCAAAAAGAGTGGCAAAAGCCTTTGTAAATGAGATTTTTATGGGATTAAACCCTAAAAATAAACCATCTGCATCTACTTTCGAGAATAACTATAATTATGGTGAAATGTTAGTAGAAAAGAACATAGTTGTCTATTCTACTTGCGAGCACCATTTATTACCCATTGTTGGTAGAGCACATGTAGCTTACATTTCTGATGGTAAAGTAATTGGTCTTTCTAAAATGAATAGAATTGTTGAGTATTTTTCTAAAAGACCACAGGTTCAAGAACGTTTAACGATGCAAGTTGTACAAGCAATGCAAGAAGCATTAGGCACACAAGATGTTGCATGTGTAATAGATGCAAAGCACTTATGTGTAAATTCTAGAGGAATTAAAGACATTGAAAGTTCTACAGTAACTGCTGAATTTGGTGGTAAGTTTAAAGAAAAAGATACCAAAAGAGAATTTTTAGATTACCTTAAATTAGAAACTGATTTCGATTGATAATCAATTAATTACAATAAATTTTAAAACCGTTAAGAATTTTCTTAACGGTTTTTTTTATTTTTTTTGCGACACAATTAAAATTTTTCCGTTCTTATAGTGTAAACAAACTTTAACCAACTTTTGAATACAAATCAACTTATAAAACAATGCAAACAGAATAATTATAAAGCTCAAATAGAAGTTTATAATGCTTATAAAAATATGATGTTAGGAGCAGCTTTAAGAATTCTAAAGAATAGAGAAGAGGCAGAAGATATTGTGCAAGATTGTTTTATAAAAGCTTTTGAAAAAATACATCATTTAAAAGAAGATGCAAATTTAGGTGGTTGGTTAAAAAGAATAGTAATTAACAAATCTTTAGATTTAGCTAGATCTAAATATAATTTTATAATTACTGATGAATTAGAAATCTTAGAAAATGAACCAGAAGATGTTGAAGATGAAATTTCTAGTACAACAACAGTAATTGATATTAAAAATTGCATTTATAAACTAAAAGATAAATATAGTACAGTCTTGTCTTTGTATTTAATAGAAGACTATAATCATAGAGAAATAGGTGAGCTATTAAACATTAAAGAAAGTACAGTTAGAAATCAATTTAGAAGAGGAAAGCAGCAGCTTTTAAAATTGATAAAAAATAAAGAATTATGAAATTAAAAGAATTTATCCATCAAAATAAAACAGCAATCCAAGAGGAAAAAATGTCTTCTAAAGCAGATGCTAATTTTGAGCAATTATTAAAAGATAAGTTGCATCAACCTAAAAAGCAAAAGGTAGTATTCTTAAAATTCATAGCAGTTGCTGCTTCTTTAGGATTATTAATAGCCACTTTTGTTTGGTTTAATAATCAGCCAGAAATTAACAAAAAGCAACAACAATTACTCTCTAATTTAGAAAACGAATCTGTAGGAAAACGATTAGAAGGGGTTTATACTTTTAATGATGAATATGCTAAAGAAGATGATAAAATTATAGAAACACTTTTAAGTATTTTACATAAAGACGAAAATACTAATGTAAAAATAGCAACAATAGATGCTTTACTTAAATTTCCTAAAAATGAGTCAATTAGAAAAAGTTTTATAAAAGCATTAGAAAAGGAAGACGTTCCTTTAGTTCAAATAAAATTAATAAAAGCAGTAAGTTTTTTAAGAGAAAACCGTGCACAAAAATCTCTTGAAAAAATTATAAATAGTGAACAAACCTTTCCAATAGTTAAAAACAATGCAACTTTAGCTATGGCAGAAATTAAAAAATAATACAATGAAATATTTACAAAAAATAACAGTAATCTTAATTGCATTTGCCTTTTTAGGACTAAATGCCCAAGAAAAGAAAATAAAATTTAACAAAGGAACTTTAAAAATATGCTCTTCTAAAAACTTTCAAATAGAAGGTTATGATGGAGATGAAGTAATCATAAAAAGTTTACATGAAAAAAAAGGAGAAAACTCAGTTTATGTTGTAAATGGTTTTAGAAATAATGGTACATACTCTTATAGTAATTCTTCTAAAAATAAATTGGCAAGAGTAGGTAAAGCGCAATCAATTAGTTCTGACTCTATTGTAAAAGGAAGATTAGTTTTTAGAAGTAATAATTCTGAACGTAAAAAAGGACTAAAAAAACTGGGTACTAAAAGTAATAATTCTGATTTAGGGATTTATTTTACTATAGAACAAAATGGAGATGAATTATTATTTAAAGACCAAAATCAAGTTGGGTTTATAATGACTAGTAATGAAAGTTATTTGGTAAAAATACCTAACACTTTAAAATTAAATTGGAAAACAAATAATTGTACAGATAGAGATAGGTCAGGAGAATATCGTTTTTTCTCGAGTAAAAATCCATCTTCGTTAAGTAATTTTGATGGTGAAACAGAAATATCATCAAGTGTAAATAATATAAAACTAAAAGATGTTACAGGGCCAGTTGTAGTAAACACAATTGGAGGTAATGTAACTGTAGAATTCGAAAAGAAATATCCAAAAAATTTATATTCAATTTATAGTAATAACGGGTTTATAGATATGCAAATTCCAAATAAATCAAGTTTAATGGTAGATGTAATTGGTAAGTCTGTTTATAGTGATGTTGATTTTAAAGTTTTAGAGGAAGAAGAAGTAAATGATGTTTGGCAAAAAACTACCAAAATGAAACTAAAATTTGGAGCAGGAAAAACCAAAATGAAATTGAATGCTGGTTTTGGTGAAGTGTTTCTTAGAAAAAAATAATTATTAAGAATGAATCATTCAACCAAAAAAAACCGTTTAGAATTTTCTAAACGGTTTTTATTTTTAGTTTTTTAAGACCCATTCTCCTTTTTCAATTAAAGGAATGGCTTGTTTATATTTTACTTCTTTTTCAGCACCACTCATTACATTTTTTATAGTAACTCTTTCGTTTCTACCAATTTTTGGTCTTTCACGTACAATAGTTTCTACAGGCTCATGTTGTTGTTGGCGAGAATTAGAAATAGCTTGTTCAGTAGAATTCTGAACATCATCTTTTCTTAAATTTAATTTTTCTCTTTTTTGTTGACGAGCTTCAGATATTTGAGAAGTATCTTGTGTTGGTAATTCTCCTTTAAACAAGAATGATAATACTTCTTTATTTATTTCATCTACAGTAGTTTTAAACAATTCAAATGCCTCGAACTTATAGATTAATAAAGGATCTTTTTGCTCATAAGAAGCATTTTGTACAGACTGTTTTAAATCATCCATTTTACGTAAATGATCTTTCCAGTTTTCGTCTATTATTGCTAGAGTAATGTTCTTTTCAAAATCATTTATTAATGATTTACCATTACTTTCGTAAGCTTCTTTTAAGTTAGTAACTACTTGTAATGTTTTTATACCATCTGTAAATGGCACAACAATACGTTCGTATCTATCACCCTCATTTTCAAAAACATTTTTAATTACTGGAAATGCAATTTCTGCATTTCTAGCAATTTTGTTTTTGTAATGTTCTGTAATAATTTCGTATAATTTATCTGTAATTTCTTTTTCTGATAACTTTTCAAATTCTTCTTCAGAGAAAGGAGAGGTCATAGAAGAAAAACGAATTAATTCAAACTCAAAGTTTTGAAAATCTTTTACGCCTTTATTACTATTTACGATAGATTCACAGGTATCATAAATCATATTAGCAATATCAACTTGTAAGCGTTTACCATCTAAAGCGTGTCTTCTTCTTTTGTAAACAAACTCACGTTGAGCGTTCATGATATCATCATACTCTAATAATCTTTTTCTGATTCCGAAGTTGTTTTCTTCAACTTTCTTTTGAGCTCTTTCAATAGACTTGGTAATCATAGAATGCTGAATTACTTCTCCTTCTTTTAATCCCATTCTATCCATCATTTTGGCAATTCTATCAGAACCAAATAGACGCATTAAATTATCATCTAGAGCTACATAAAACTGAGAAGAACCAACATCACCTTGTCTTCCTGCACGTCCTCTTAACTGTCTATCTACTCGTCTAGAATCGTGTCTTTCTGTACCAATAATAGCTAAACCACCAGCAGCTTTTACTTCTTCTGTTAATTTAATATCTGTTCCACGACCAGCCATGTTTGTTGCAATAGTTACTTGCCCAGGTTTACCAGCTTCTGCAACTACATCTGCTTCACGTTTGTGTAATTTTGCATTTAAGATGTTATGAGGAATTTTACGCATTTGTAACATTCTTCCTAATAATTCTGATATTTCTACAGAAGTTGTACCTACTAAAACAGGTCTTTTTTGTTCTACAAGTTTTACAATATCATCTATAACAGCATTGTATTTTTCACGAGCAGTTTTGTAAACTAAATCTTCTTTATCATCTCTTGCTATTGGCTTGTTTGTAGGAATCTCTACAACATCTAATTTGTAAATTTCCCAAAATTCACCAGCTTCTGTTATGGCAGTACCTGTCATCCCAGAAAGTTTGCGATACATTCTAAAGTAATTTTGTAAAGTAACAGTTGCAAAAGTTTGTGTAGCATCTTCAATCTTTACATTTTCTTTTGCTTCAATGGCTTGATGTAGTCCATCTGAATAACGACGACCATCCATGATACGTCCTGTTTGCTCATCAACAATCATTACTTTATTATCCATGACTACATACTCAACATCTTTTTCAAAAACAGTATATGCTTTTAATAGTTGATTCATAGTATGAATTCGCTCACTCTTAATACTAAAGTCTTTGTATAACTCTTCTTTTAGTGCTGCTTTTTTCTCAGGAGCATCTTCAGATTCATCAATTTCTCCAATTTTTACTCCAATATCAGGTAAAACAAAGAAAGTATCGTTATTTGTTTTTTCTGATAAATGTGCAATTCCTTTATCTGTTAAATCAATTTGATTGTTCTTCTCTTCAACAACAAACCATAAATCTTCATCAACTTCAGGCATCAACTTATTGTTGTCTTGCATGTAGAAGTTTTCTGTTTTTTGTAAGATTTGTTTAATTCCTTCTTGAGATAAGAATTTAATTAACGCTTTATTTTTTGGTAAACCTCTGTATACTCTTAATAATAGTTTACCACCTTCTTTATCATCACCAGCTGCAATTAACTTTTTAGCTTCAGCTAATACACTAACTAAATGTTGTTTTTGAAGTGTTACTAAATCAGCAACCAAAGGTTTTAATTCATTAAATTCATGCACATCTCCTTTTGGCACAGGTCCTGAGATAATTAAAGGTGTTCTTGCATCATCAATTAATACAGAATCTACCTCATCAATAATTGCATAATTTGGAGCTCTTTGAACTAAATCATCTTTAGAGCTAGCCATGTTATCACGTAAATAATCGAAACCAAATTCGTTATTTGTACCATAGGTAATATCTGCATTATAGGCTTTTCTTCTTGCATCTGAGTTTGGCTGATGATAATCTATACAGTCTGTAGATAAGCCATGGAATTCAAAAATTGGACCCATCCAAGCTTTATCACGTTTTGCTAAATAATCATTTACGGTAACTACATGAACTCCATTACCTGTTAAAGCATTTAAGTAAACAGGGAGTGTAGATACTAAAGTTTTACCTTCACCTGTCATCATTTCTGCAATCTTACCTTGATGTAAAACAGAACCACCAATTAATTGTACATCATAATGAACCATATCCCAAGTAACAGGTTTACCTGCTGCATCCCAAGAATTAGCCCAATAAGCTTTATCGTCTTCTAATGTTATGTTATCTCTTTCTGCAGATAATTCTCTGTCAAAAGGAGTTGCAGTAACTTCTATTTCTTCATTTTCTACAAAACGTTTTGCTGTTTCTTTCATTACAGCAAATGCTTCTGGCATTATTTCTAATAGTACTTCTTCAGAAATTTTATAAGCTTCATCTTTTAAGTTATCTATTTCAGCATAAATATCTTCTTGACGATCTATTTCTGCAGATTTAGCTTCTTCTTCTAAAGTTTCTATTTTTGAGTTAAATTCTGCAGTAGCTGCTGCAATTTTATTTTTGAACTCAATGGTTTTTCCTCTTAATTCGTCATGAGAAAGTTTTGCAAATTCTGCTTCAAATTTTTTAGTACTTTCTACTACTGGTTGTAAAATCTTTAAATCTTTTTGTTGCTTATCACCTACAAAAAGTTTAATTACAGAGTTTAAAATGCTCATTTTATATGTTTTATCAGTTATTAAATAACTGTATGTTTGATTATTATTTTAAGAGCCATAAAACTAAAAATTTTAATAGTTTTATGTCTTATAAAACCAAAAAAAAAGCCTCTTTTGAGACTTTTATATTTTTGATGTTTTCATTTAGTATTCATCCTCATTCCAGAGATAATCATCTTCTGTAGGATAATCTGGCCAAATTTCGATAATTGAGTCATATGCATCACCTTCATCTTCGATATCTTGTAGGTTTTCTACTACTTCTAGTGGAGCACCTGTTCTAATAGCGTAATCTATTAACTCATCTTTGGTTGCTGGCCAAGGTGCATCTGCTAAATAAGATGCTAATTCTAATGTCCAATACATTTCTTACTGTTTAATTTGGTGCAAAAATAATTTTTTTACTTAATTATGCAAGTCTTTTTTAAGAAATATACATTAAAGATATTTTAGTGTTGTTTAAGTCACTTGTAATCAGAGGTATGTGAATTAAAAAAATCTAATATCTTTAAATATCAATAAAAAAAAGAACGTTAATTTTTTTGAGGAATCCATTTAATTTCCTCTACTGATAAGTCTTTAGACAACTTTCGTGCCAACGTAAAAAGAAAGTCAGAAAGTCGGTTTAAATACTTTAATATGTCACTATTAATATTTTCTTCATCATTTAACTCTACGCATAAACGTTCTGCACGTCTGCAAACACACCTTGCAACGTGACAGAATGACACAGCTTGATGACCACCAGGAAGTATAAAATGTGTCATTTGAGGCAATTCCTCATCCATTTTATCGATTTCATTTTCTAAGAATGTTATGCTGTTTTCATTTACTTTAGGAATGTTTAAACGTTCTTTACCAGACTTTAGAGTTTCTTTTTCTGGTGGAGTTGCTAACATAGCACCTAAAGTAAAAAGCTCGTTCTGAATTCTTAACAATACTTCTTTAACTGTATCACTAATTTCTTGATCTTTTATAAGGCCAATATATGAGTTTAACTCATCCACAGTTCCATAACTATCTATTCTAAGATTGTACTTTTTTACTCTAGTACCACCATATAAAGCAGTTGTACCTTTATCTCCTGTTTTTGTGTAAATTTTCATAAGAGCAAAAATACAAACTTAAATATTTAAGAAAGTGTTAAACTCTTATTTTAAAATGCTCTTTTGCTTGTTGTGGTCTGTAGAATAGTAAACTAAAATAATATACATCTATACTTACTATATTAGATTGTTTTTTAAGGAAATTATTCCACAATTTTAAAGATTTATTACTCTTATAAATTTGATGAAAAATAAGAATTGTATTTTCATTTAATAAATTAGAATTAATAATTTCTTCTTCAGTTAAGTTTCTGAAATAAAGTAATTTAAATTCGTTATTTAAAGTACTTATTTGTGATTTAGTATTAAAATAAAATTCTTTTACATTAAAGTAAGTAATGATATTAGAAAGAATTTTTTTCTCTTTTTTAGAAAGAGAATTAAGTTCAAGATATTTATCTATTTCATTTGTAATTATTGACTTTTTGTATAAGCCTTTTATGACAAAGTTAAAGACAAAAGGGGAGTGAACTCCATGTTGGTTTGTAGAGCTAAGTAAAAATTTTATTCTTGAAAAAAGTTGAAATAGCATTAAACCTTATGTCCGTTAATAAATACTGAATCAATTAAATTAGAACCAAAACTGTAAGGAATAAATCCATAAGATGGAATTTCCTTGGTAATAATAAAATTGGCTAATTTTCCTCTAGTTATACTTCCTACTTTGTTAGAAATATTTAAGGCATAAGCACCATTAATTGTAGCTGCATTTATAGCTTCTTCTGGTGTTAATTTCATTTTTATACAAGCTGCAGCTACAACAAAATTCATGTTTCCTGATGGTGTAGAACCTGGGTTAAAATCTGAAGCCAAGGCTAATGGTAACCCATTATCAATTATTTTTCTAGCTGGTGTATAAGGAATTCCTAAGAAAAAAGAACAGGAGGGAAGTGCAACAGGCATTGTTTCAGAATTCTTTAAATAATGTAAATCATCATCATTTAAAATTTCTAAATGATCAACAGAAAGCGCATTGTGTTTTGTTGCAATCTTAATACCACCAATACTATTAAACTGATTCACATGAATTTTTGATCTTAATCCATATTTCTTTGCAGCTTCTAAAATTTGCTCAGTGTCTTCAACTGAAAAATACCCTTTTTCACAGAAAATATCTATAAAATCTACTAGATTTTCTTTGGTGATTTTAGGTAACATTTCATTGATTATCAAATCAATATATTCTTGTTTATTATTTTTGAATTCAGTTGGTAATGCATGAGCTCCTAAAAAAGTAGATTTTATAGGAATACTATAATTTTCTTTTAGTTTTTTAATAACGCTAAGCATTTTTATTTCTGCATCAACAGTTAAGCCATAACCAGATTTTATTTCAATAGCACCTGTACCTAGGGTCATGACTTCTTCTAATCGATTTGCAGATTGCTGATATAAATCTTCAAAAGAGGTTTCTTGTAGTTTTTTAGCAGAATTTAAAATTCCACCTCCTTTATTAGCAATCTCTTCATAGGTTAAACCTTTGATTCTGTCAACAAATTCTTGTTCTCTATTACCTGCAAATACTATATGTGTATGTGAATCTACCCATGTAGGAAAAATCATTTTTCCATTACAATCAATAACATTATCAATAGAATTAGGAGCATTTTGCATTAAACCATAATCGATAATTGTATTATCTTCAACTAGTAAAAAGGCATTTTTTAGAGTTGGTAAAATCTTCATTGCAGTACCAGAAACCTTCAAAACTTCTAAGTCTCTAACTTGAATTAACTCTTTTATATTGATAAATAATTGCGTCATTAAAAATGATTATTTTAGCAAAACAAACTTACGTAAATTCTAGAAAATGATTCCTAAAAACGAATATGCACCTTATTATGCAATGTACATAAAACCAATAGAGAAAAATGGTAAATCTATAATAGAAAACCTTAAAGATAGCCAAACTCAATTTGATGAATTATTTAGAATTTTACCCATTGATAAACAAAATTATGCATATGCAGAGGGTAAATGGACCACCAAAGAATTAATACAGCATATTATAGATACAGAACGTGTTTTTTGTTATAGAGCATTATGTTTTGCAAGAAATGATAAAACCCCTTTACCAGGTTTTGATCAGGATTTATTTGTAAGTTATGATAATGCTAATGATCGTAATTTTATAGATTTACTAGATGAAATGCAGACTTTAAGAAACTCTACAATTCAATTATATAAAAGTTTTACTGAAGAAGCCTTGCAAAGAATTGGAAATGCATCTGGAAATGATATGTCTGTTAGAGCATTAGGATTTCTTTTCTCTGGACATCAATTGCATCATTTAAAAGTTTATAAAGAAAGATATCTATAAAACTAGCATTACTTAGGAAGAACTGTCATGAAAATCTTTATAGATCTTTCATTTTTATATTCAGATTTTGGTGTATTTGCTTTAACAACTAACATTGTATTTAGGCCAATTAAATCTTCAGTAATTTTAAAATTAAATCGATTGCTTTCTTGTTTGATTCTTAAAGAACCTGCAAAGTGATAAACTTCATATTCTATTTCTCTGTCTTTTGGATCATTAGCTTCTATAAGTAATTCATAATCATCACCAACACTTAAAGTTGGTTTATTAGGGTTATCTGAATTATTACTAAACCAAGTAGTACCTAGGTTATCAGAAACTTTATTAATAGCTATAAAATAATCATTTGTATTATTGTTTTTATTTGAGAAAATAGTAAAGCTATTTTTTAAATCTGCTGTAATACCTGATAATAATTCTTCTTGACTTTTTGTGAGACTGTTTCCTAAATTTAAAGTGTTTTTGAATTGATAGACTTCATCAAAAAACACAAAAAAACGATCTTTATTTTTAAATACTTTTTCAAAAGCATTCCAGTTTTTTTCAACAATAGTTCTTAGATCTATAAAATCGGCATAAAACAAAATTCTTTTTTCAAATAAAAAGCCATCATTCTTTTCTTTTTCATGATTTCTTTTTTCTAGCCACCTACGTTTTAATTCATTAGAAATATTATAATCTATATCATCAGAAGCACCAAGAATAGAAATTATGACTTGTTTTAGTGTGTTTTCGTAGGTTTTTGTCATCTTATTTATTTTCTAAGGGTAAAAGGATTTAAAATTACAAAATATATTTAAAATGGACTTGTTTAAATTAAATTGATTAAAACAAAAAACCGAAGTTAAAAACTTCGGTTATATTGTGTGGTTTCAATAATTTTTATTTTAAACTACCAGTCATATCTTCTGGTTTTACCCACTCATCATATTCTTCTGGAGTTACATAACCTAAATTTACTGCTTCTTCTTTTAAAGTGGTTCCATTTTTATGAGCTGTATTAGCTATTTCTGCGGCTTTATAATACCCAATTTTTGTATTTAAAGCAGTTACTAACATCAAAGAATTATTTACTAATTCTTTAATTCTAGAATGATTTGGCTCAATACCAGCAGCACAATTTAAATCAAAAGAAACACATGCATCACCAATTAATTGTGCAGATTGTAAAACATTTGCAGCCATCATTGGTTTAAACACATTTAATTCATAATGACCTTGTGTACCACCAATCGTAACTGCAACATCATTACCCATAACTTGAGCACAAACCATTGTAATTGCTTCAGCCTGTGTAGGATTCACTTTACCAGGCATAATTGAAGAACCTGGTTCATTAGCAGGGATTATAATTTCTCCAATTCCAGATCTTGGGCCAGAAGCCATTAATCGAATATCGTTAGCAATTTTATTTAAAGAAACTGCAATTTGCTTTAAAGCTCCATGCGTTTCTACTAATGCATCGTGTGCTGCTAGAGCTTCAAATTTATTTTCTGCAGTTACAAAAGGCATTCCTGTAAATTCAGCAATATATTTAGCAACTAAAACATCATAACCAGCAGGTGTATTTAAACCTGTACCTACTGCTGTGCCTCCTAAAGCTAATTGACTTAAATGGTCTAAAGTATTTTTTAATGCTTTTAAACCAAAGTTTAATTGAGCTACATAACCTGAGAATTCTTGTCCTAAAGTAAGTGGAGTAGCATCCATTAAGTGAGTTCTTCCTATTTTAACAACATCTTTAAAAGCTTCTGATTTTGCTTTTAAAGTATCTCTAAGTTGTTCTATTCCAGGAATTGTAGTTTCTACAATTTTCTTGTAAGCTGCAATATGCATTCCAGTAGGAAAAGTGTCATTAGAAGATTGTGATTTATTTACATCATCATTTGGTTGAATGGTTTTCTCTCCTTCACCAATTACTTTTCCTGCAATTTCATGAGCTCTGTTAGCAATAACCTCATTTACATTCATGTTAGATTGTGTACCTGAGCCAGTTTGCCAAATAACAAGGGGAAATTGATCATCATGTTTACCCTCTAAAATTTCATCACAAACTTGTGTAATTAAATCTCTTTTTTCTACTGATAGTACACCCAATTCACAATTGGTATAAGCTGCAGCTTTTTTTAAGTAAGCAAAACCGTAAACTACCTCTAAAGGCATAGAAGCAGGTGCCCCAATCTTAAAATTATTACGAGAACGTTCTGTTTGGGCTCCCCAGTATTTATCTGCAGGAACATTAACTTTACCCATTGTGTCTTTTTCTACTCGAAATTGTGTCATTTTAGATGAAATTTAATTTTTGCAAATTTACAAAATATGAGATGATTTTTTAGAATATTACTCTTTTAAAAGAGTATCATAAATATTTACAAAGACATTGTGATTTTAAAAAAATATATTTTATTTTTGCATCATTAAATATTAATGACAATGTTAGAATTTTCAGAGTTTTCAGGTTTAGTTTTATTCATGTTTATTTTTACAGCCGGTTTTTGGTTGTTAATATTCTTATTAACATTTGTTGTTCCATATTGGATTGGAGGAACAATTTGGGAAAATATGAAATTAAAAAGAGAAGCTAAAAAAGCTGCTGAAGGTAAGTAAAGATTTACTTTAAAAATATATCATAAAAAAAGCGCTAATTTTTAAATTAGCGCTTTTTTTATTTGATGGAAGATTCTATCCTTCAAAATCTTCACCACCATTATCTTCTCTTTGTGGTTTAAATCTTTCTTTTTTCTGATTAAACCTGTAAACAAAACTTACTCTAAATTGTGGTTCTCTCCATTGAAATTCTGA
Source organism: Polaribacter marinivivus (assembly GCF_042651285.1). NCBI lineage: Bacteria > Pseudomonadati > Bacteroidota > Flavobacteriia > Flavobacteriales > Flavobacteriaceae > Polaribacter > Polaribacter marinivivus. The sequence continues at coordinate 330,431 of NZ_JBHSCY010000002.1, forward strand.
ATATTGGTCTAAGAAACCTGGGATGTTTGTAGTTCTTCTACTTATTCTACTATTAAATACATCACTAAAGTTTAAACTTATAGAAGCTTTTTCATTAAATAAGTCTTTACTAGCTGCAATATTCATACTAAAAACACCTTGACTTTTAGTTTGAGCATTTTGTGACGGACCTCTATAGTTTGTATTAATTTGTAAATCTGTTTTTCCTGGTAAAGTTATCTTTTGGTTTAATCTGATAAAAAATGCTGTGTTTTCAAAATCGAAACTTTGAGTAACGTTTGTTGTTGGATTAGTATAATCACCATCAGTAGTAACTCTAAAAAGGTTAAAATCACTATTAATATTCCAAATCTTAAAAGGTCTATAATTTAAAGTAAATTCTAATCCTAAACGTTCTTGGGTTGATAAGTTTATTGGGAATCTTCTTGTTATTGGATCTCCATTATCTGTTACATCTCCTGTGTCTTCTTGGATTCTTTCCCAATTATCATTACTTATGTTATAATATAAAGAGGTACTTAATGTAAATTTATCCCATCTTTTTAAATAACCAATGTCAAAAGCATCTGTAATTACAGGGTTTAAATTAACATTACCTGTATAAATATTAGCTTCACTAGATCTACTTGGAAAAGGGTTTAAATTTCTTCCTCTAGGTCTTCTAATTCTTCTATTATAACCAATAGTCATGTTTTCACCATCTCTAAACTCATAACCAAGATTTACAGTAGGAAATAAGTTTCCATAATTTCTTTTACTGCTAGTGGTAGATGTTTGCTGAACAATTTCAGTTGTGGTATATTCATAACGTAAACCTCCTAAGAAAGATATTTTATTAAATTTTTGACCATATTGAAAGTATGCAGCATTTACAAATTCTTCATAATTAAAAGAATTATTTAAGCCTGCATCTGGTACTAGAGGTCCATCAGGAAAAACTTGTCTTTCTGCTAAGTAAAAGCTGTTAAAGATGTCTCTATAATTTCCTCTATAACCAGCTTCATATTGAATGTTTTCACCTACAGGATGTACATAATCTATTTGTAAAAGAGCTCTATCTTCATTCTGTTCTTCAATAACTTGTTCTAAATCATTTAAAATATTTGATTGAGTGTCTATTTCTGTAATATTATTTAAAATATCTTCCATTTCTGTAGAATATTGTAAATTAATAGAAAGCTTTTTTCCTTTGCCATCAAAAGTATTTACATAATCTAAAGTGTATTGAAGTCTGTTTTCATCTTCTCCTTCAGCTTCTGTTCTAAAAGTAGCTTCATTGATATTTCCATTAGCATCAAATCTATCAATATCATTAGTGTTTACATCATCATCATTACCTCCATTAAAGACGATATTACCAATTATACTTGAATTTTGTGATAAATAATATTCTGCACCAAAACTTGTAAAAATAGATCTACCTAATCTACCAAAATTTCTTTGCTCAACTACTAACGCATTCTGAGCATTTGATGATAAAAAATTAGATTCGCTTAAAGCATTACCTGGAGTTTCATTATATCTAAAACCTGTATTTGTAAAAAGATTCCATTTTTTTGTTCTCCAGTTTGCATTAAAAGCTGTACCCAATCTTTCAGGATATCCTAAATCTAATTGTAAAGATCCATTAAAACCAGTTAATTTATTTTTTCTTAAAATAATATTTAAAATTCCAGCAGTACCTTCTGCATCATATCTTGCTGATGGAGAGGTTATTACTTCAACTTTTTCGATTGCTTCTGCAGGGATTTGTCTTAAAGCTTCAGCACCATTTAAACCTACTAAAGCACTTGGTCTACCATCTATTAAAATAGTTACATTTTCATTACCACGTAAACTAACTGTTCCTTCTACATCTACTTGCACAGAAGGTACATTTCCTAAAACATCACTTGCATTTCCTCCTCTAATAGAAAGGTCTTTACCTATATTAAATACCTTTTTATCTAATCTTATATCTACAGTTGTTTTTTCTGCTATAATTACAACTTCATCTAAAGACTTAGAATCTTCAGATAAAGTAATTGTACCCAAATCTAAATCTTTAGTAATATTTTGTTTTGGGTATTTTTTTGATTTAAATGAGATAAATTCTACACTTATTTCATAAAATCCAGCAGGTGTTTTTACACTAAAAATACCTTTAGCATCTGTAATACCTCCAGAAATTTTTTGGGTTTCTGTATTTTTAATTACAATAGTAGCATACTCTAAAGGTTGTTTAGATAAAGCATCAATAATTTTACCACTTATAGTAATTGTTTTTTGAGAAAAAGCTGTTAATACGAAGAAAAAAGCTAAACTAAAGAATGTGTATTTTTTTGTCAAAACTAGTTGGGTTTTTTTATTATGACTGCAAATTTCCTTTTTAGTTTAGTTTAAAATGGTTAAAAAAAAGTTAAACAATTTTAAGTTACATTATTTAGATATATTCTAAGATAGTTTCTGGTGGTCTTCCTATAACTGCTTTATTGTTATTAATTACAATTGGACGCTCTATTAGCTTAGGATTTTCTATCATTGCTTTTACAATTTCATGATAAGATAAATCTTTTCCTTTAAAGTTTTCTTTCCAAACTTTTTCGTTTTTGCGTACTAATTGTATAGGATTAATATTTAGTTTTTTTATAATTTTTGCTAATTCTTCTTCTGAAGGAATATCTTCTAAATATTTAATTATTTCAAATTCTTTACCTGAGTTTTCTAAGATTTGTAGTCCTTCTCTAGATTTTCTACAACGTGGATTGTGATATATTTTAATCATTTTATTTTAGCTTTTAATCTTCTGTTTTTTGTCCATTTAACATTAAGTATGCTTTTAAAAATGGTTGAATATTACCATCCATTACAGCATCTACATTTCCTGTTTCATGAGCAGTTCTAACATCTTTCACCAATTTATAAGGATGCATTACATAGTTTCTTATTTGGCTTCCCCATTCATTTTTCATTTTGTTAGCTTCAATATCATCTCTTGCAGCTTGTTGTTTTTGTAATTCTATCTCATACAATTGAGATTTTAACATTTGTAAAGCTGTAGCTCTATTATCATGCTGAGATCTTGAGTTTGAGCACTGTATTTGTATACCTGTTGGTTTATGTAATAATTGAACTTTAGTTTCTACTTTGTTTACATTTTGGCCTCCTGCACCAGAAGAACGAGCTGTAGTTATTTCTATATCTGCAGGATTTATATCAATCTCTATACTTTCATCTGCAACAGGATAAACATAAACAGAAGCAAAACTTGTATGACGTTTTGCATTAGAATCGAAAGGAGAAATACGTACCAATCTGTGCACACCATTTTCGCCTTTTAACCAACCAAAAGCATAATCGCCTTCTATTTCTACAGTAACTGTTTTAATGCCAGCAGTATCACCTGCTTGATAGTTAAGTGTTTTTAATTTAAAGCCTTGTTTTTCTGACCACATTGTGTACATTCTAAATAACATTTCTGCCCAGTCACAACTTTCTGTTCCTCCAGCTCCAGCTGTTATTTGTAATGTTGCTGATAAAGAATCACCTTCATCTGAAAGCATATTTTTAAATTCTATATCTTCTAAAAAAGAAATAGTTTTATCAAATTGTTCTTCTAATTCTTTTTCATCAACTTCGTCTTCTTTGTAAAAATCATACAAAACATTTAAGTCTTCATTAAATGTAATAACCTTATTATAATCTTCTACCCATTTTTTCTTAAAACGTAAATCTTTCATCAACTTTTCTGCTTCTTTTGGATTATTCCAAAAATCTGGGTTAGCAGTTTTTTCTTCTTCGTTAGTTATTTCAATTAATTTTTTATCAATTTCTAAATAACCTTTAAGCTTGCTAATTCTTGTAGATATATCTTTAAGTTGGTCTTGTGTAATCATAAGTTGAGCAAAAATAAATGAATTTTTAAGATTTCGTGTTTTAAAACTAAACCTTATTTCATAGTTTTATAGAAAATAATTTATTCATGAAAAAATTACTATTTCTTATTGCTTTTTTAAATTTAACAACTTCTAGTTATTCTCAATTTTTAACAGAAAAATCATCTAATAAATTAAAGAAAGGTATTACCAAATATGAAGGTTACTTTAATTTTTATTATGATGAAAACTCTGATAAAGTTTATTTAGAAATAGATAAATTAAATGACGAATTTTTATACGTAAATGCATTGTCTGAAGGTATTGGCTCAAATGATATTGGTTTGGATAGAGGTAAACTTGGAGGTGGAGTAGTAGTACATTTTAAAAAAGTAGGTAATAAGTTATTGTTAATACAACCTAACCAAGATTATAGAGCAATAACAGATAATAGAGAAGAAAAGCAATCTATAAAAGAAGCTTTTGCGAAATCTGTTTTACACGGATTTATAATTAAAGAAGAAAAGAATAATACTTTTTTAATTGATGCCACCTCTTTTTTTATGAGAGATGCTTTTGGTGTAGCTAGAACTTTAGCTAGAAATAATCAAGGTAATTATAGTTTAGATAAAAGTAGAAGCGCTTTTCATTTAGAAAGAACAAAAGCATTTCCTAAAAATGTTGAGTTTGATGTAATGTTAACATTTAAAGGAACTCCAAGAGGATATAACATTAGAAGTGTTACTCCAGATGCAAGTGCAGTAACTGTTCATCAACATCATTCTTTTGTAGAATTACCAGATAATAATTATAAACCTAGAAAGTTTGATCCACGTTCAGGATCCTTTCCAATGTCTTATATGGATTATTCAACACCTGTAAATGAATCAATTACAAAGCGTTTTATTTATAGACATCGTTTAGAAAAGAAAGACCCAAATGCAGCTGTATCTGAAGCTAAAGAACCTATTATTTACTATTTAGACAGAGGAACTCCAGAACCAGTAAGGAGTGCTTTGTTAGATGGTGGACGTTGGTGGAATCAAGCTTTTGAAGCAGCTGGTTATAAAAATGCTTTTCAATTTAAAATGCTTCCTGAAGGTGCAGATATGTTAGATTTAAGGTATAATGTAGTTCAGTGGGTTCATAGAAGTACTAGAGGTTGGAGTTATGGTGCAAGTATATCAGATCCTAGAACTGGAGAAATAATTAAAGGGCATGTAAGTTTAGGGAGTTTAAGAATTCGTCAAGATTTTTTAATAGCACAAGCTTTGCAAGCACCTTACAAGAATAATTCAGTAGACGATAAATTTGCTTTAGAAATGGCAATTGCAAGAATAAGGCAATTATCTGCTCACGAAATTGGTCATACATTAGGTTTTGCCCATAATTTTTCTGCGAGTACAAATGGTAGAACTTCTGTAATGGATTATCCACATCCTAAAATTAGTTTAAAAGATGGTAAAATTGATTTTTCTGATGCTTATGACACCAAAATTGGAGCTTGGGACAAAGTAGCAGTAGCCTATTCTTATCAAGATTTTCCTGAGGGTAAAAATGAAAAAGAAGAGTTAAATAAAATATTAGAAAATGCTTTTTCTAACGGATTAAAATATTTATCTGATTCTGATGCAAGACCACAAGGAAGTGCAAGTGGAGCTGCTCATTTATGGGATAATGGAGATAACATCTATGATGAATTATACAACGTTTTAAATGTTAGAAAAAAGGCTATAGAAAACTTTTCAATAGATAATATTAAAGCTGGTCAGCCATATTCTGTTTTAGAAGACGTTTTTGTGCCTTTGTATTTTTTTCATAGATATCAAACAGAAGCTACTACAAAATTAATAGGTGGTTTAGAATATAGTTATGCTGTTAAAGGAGGTAACCAAAACCCAGTAAAAATGATTTCTGGAACTACAGAAAGAAATGCTTTACAAGCTGTTTTAAAAACTATTGATGTTAACGAAATTGCAATACCTAAACAAAAACTAGACTTATTTCCACCAAGAGCCATTGGTTATGGTAGAAGTCGTGAGTCTTTTAAGAGTAAAACAGGTATTGCTTTTGATGCATTTTCTGCTGTAGAAACAGCTTCTGAAATGAGCTTAGAATTGCTGTTAAATCCACAAAGAATGTCAAGACTTATAGCTCATAAAAGTTTAAATGAAACACAGTTAGGTTTAGAAGAGTTGATAGATAAGTTAATAGAAAGTACTATTAAAAAGAATCATAAAAACTCTTATCATCAAGAATTGCAAAATATAATTAATACTGAAGTTTTAGAGCAAATATTTTATTTAGGTGTGTATAAAAATCAGTATAAACAAGTAAATGCGATTGTTTTATCAAAATTAGAGGATATTAAATCTTTATTAGATACTAAAAAATCTAAGGGTACTCAAAAAATTTACGATAATGCTATGAGTAAAATGATCAGTAATTATTTAAAGAATCCAACTTCGTTCAAAAAAATATCTGCTCCTCAAATTCCAGATGGATCTCCTATAGGAACAGATTATAAGAATTAAATTAAATAGAAACATGATAATAGATTTAATTTCAGATACTGTAACTAAGCCTTCTAAAGGTATGTTAGATGCTATGTTGAGTGCCAAAGTAGGTGATGATGTTTTTAGTATGGATCCTACAGTTAATGCTTTACAAGATAAAGTAGCTACACTTTTTGGTATGGAAAGTGCACTTTTTTTTCCATCAGGAACAATGGCAAATCAAGCAGCTATTAAATTACACACACAACCTGGAGACTTAGTAATCTGTGATAAATATGCACATATTTATAATTATGAAAGTGGAGGAGTAGCTTTTAATTCTGGAGTTACTTGTAAATTAGTTGATGGTAATAGAGGTATGTTTACTGCAGAGCAAATAAAAGATGTTGCAGCTGTAAAGCCAGAAATATATTTACCTTTTACAAAACTTATTTGCCTAGAAAACACTACAAATAAAGGAGGAGGAGCTTGCTGGGATTTTGAAGAAATTAAAAAAATACATGCAGAAGCTAAAAAAAATAATTTAGGTTTTCACTTAGATGGAGCTCGTTTATTTAATGCATTAGTTGCAAAAAACGAAACGCCTCAACAATATGGAAAATTGTTTGATACAATTTCAATTTGCTTTTCAAAAGGTTTAGGAGCTCCTATTGGTTCTATGTTATTAGGTCCTAAAAACATGATGCAAAAGGCTGTAAGAATAAGAAAGTTGTTAGGTGGAGGTATGAGACAAGTTGGTTTTTTAGCAGCAGCAGCAAATTATGCTTTAGATAATAATATAGAACGATTAGCTAGCGATCATCAAAAAGCAAAAGAAATAGCTGAGGTGTTAGAGAGTTGTAGTTACATTTCTAAAATAGAACCAGTAGAAACTAATATTCTTATTTTTTATGTTGATGACAAGATTGGTGCTGATAATTTTATTGATAAAATGAAATCAAAAAATATACTTTTAACACCTATGGGTGAAGGTAAAATAAGAATTACTACACATTTAGATTATACTGACCAAATGCATGAAATCTTATTAAAGGAGTTGAAGAATTTTTAGAAATAGAAACGAACAACAGGAGAAATTGGAGAAGCAAAAATACTTTTGTTTTCGTCATATAAAACGTCATAACGAACTCCTACAGCAAATCTGCCTTGGTTAAAAGCTACTCCTAAATGTAATGCTGGAAAATTTGTACTTACACTACCACCATTAAAAGTAGATTGGTTAGCAAAATAATAATCGAACTCTGATGAAAATTGAAGGTTAAAATTTGTTTGATATAAACTTATAATACTAGTACTGTATACATTAGAGGTAAAATCATTGATTTCACTATATAAATAACCAACACCTGCTCCAATTGCTAGCCCATTGTTAAAATCATAAATAGCACTTGGTGAAATACCAACAGTAGTTTGACTACCAAAGCCTAAAGTAAAGCCTCCACCAAACCTTACATTATCCCAAAAATCTGATTTTTGTTGACTAAAAGAAATAAAAGAAATCCCTAAAAAAACAAATAATAATATCTTTTTCATAAATAAAACTTTAATTTGATTCGTCTAATTTAGATAATTCTTTGTAATTTTTATTTAGTTTTCTCAAGAAAATACCATAAATCAATTTATAAAATAACCAGAATAAAACCAGTATTACAATAACTGCAATTATTTGACTTATTATAGAGATTGTTACAATTTGACTTAAATCCATTGCTAAATTATCTGGATTTATAATATCTAAATGTTTTTCTGGATTAGAGAATATTTTTGCATTAATAACAAAGCTTACTAAAACAATAATAGCCAAATTATAATACACATAATAATTTACTGTTTTTCTAACTTTTAATATCTTTTTTATGAGTTTTTTGGTATTATCCACTAATGAAATATTAGTGTAATTTTGATAAAATAGGTACAAAAAAGCAATTAAAATAATGTAATGAAATACTGTAAAAACTTGTAAGAAAGTTTCTAAATTTAAATCTTCATAAATTTTATAAAAACTATCAGGAACAAGAAAGTTAATAACACCCCAGAATATAAATTCTAAAATTCCAATAATAAAAATCCACTTAACTAAAGAAGATGAACTAGAATGTGCTAATTTATAAATTTCTTTAGAAGACAATTGTTTATTATCTTCTGGCTGATTTACCCAAGCTTTTTTATATTTATCTAATACATCCATAATTTATGGGTTTAGTATGTTTTTTAATTTTTCTTTGGCTCTGTTCATCTTTACTCTTGCATTTACAGAAGTTATACCTAATGCCTCAGATATTTCTTTATAAGGTTTATCTTCTAAATAAAGAAAAATAAGCGCCTTGTCAATATCATTTAATTTGTGAATGGCTTTATACAATGCTTTTAATTGTGCTTCTTCTGTATCATCATAAGGTGTAGATGATATTTTGTAAGCCACATCACTTATATCTTGTGTTTTAACCCTTCTAGTTGATTTTCTATATAGTGATATTGCTGTATTTAAAGCTACTCTATACATCCAAGTACTAAATTTAGAATCACCTCTAAACTTTGGGTAGTTTTTCCAAAGTTGAATTGTTATTTCCTGAAATAAATCATTATGCGCATTTTGATTTGTAGTATATACCCTACAAATTTTATGAGCAATATTTTGATTTTTTTCAAAATCTGATAAAAATTTTTCCTCTAAATCTTTCTGCACCTGTAAATAGTTAGTTACTCTATTAGTTAAGTTTTACACAAAAATGTTACATTTTTCATAAAAAATGTTGATTAAATAAAAAAATAATTAAATTTGTTCAACTCAAAAAAGAATAAGTTGAACAATATTAAGCAAGATTTTACAATAAAAGACCTTGAAAATATTTCTGGTATTAAAGCACATACTATTAGAATATGGGAAAAGCGCTACAATTTACTAGAGCCTCAGAGAACAGAAACCAATATTAGATATTACAGTCAAGAAAATTTAACGAAGTTGTTAAACATTGTTTTGTTAAATAAAAATAATTTTAAAATATCTAAGATTGCAGCAATGTCTGAAGAAGACATTATTTTAAAATCTAGAGAATTAGCGTTTAATATTGCTATTAATGATGAAGCTATAAACTCTTTTAAAGTTTCAATGTTTCAGTTTGATAAGATTTTATTTAATAATACTTACAATAAATTACTTCATAAAAAAACGTTTAGAGAAATTTTTAAAGATGTTTTCATTCCATTTTTAGACCATATTGGTTTATTATGGCAAACTGATACATTATTACCTGCTCACGAACATTTTATATCTAATTTAATAGCTCAAAAAATTCAAATTAATACCGAAAAACTTCAATACAGTATTAATGATAGTAACAAAACCTATGTTTTATTTTTACCTGAAAATGAAATACATGAATTAGGTTTACTTTATTTGAATTATGAATTAGTATTAAGAGGTCATCATACAATATATTTAGGTCAAAGTTTACCTTTAAATAATTTAAATTACTTTTTAGAAAGTGGTAGAGAAATATGTTTTGTAACTTCATTAACTATTCAACCTTATGATGATAAGGTTGAAGAATATTTTGCAGAAATAGATGAAGTAATGGATAACACTAAAAACAGTTTTATTGCTACTGGAAGAAAAATTAAAAAAATTAAACATTTAGAATTAGGATCTAACATAAAACTCTACGACTCTATTTCAGATTTGTTAAAAGTCTTATAAAAAATCAAATTACTTTTAATTTTGTTTCATTAAAAGTTATTTTTGTTAAACAAAATATTTTATGAATAGAAGCGTACACATTATAGGCTCTGGTTTTTCATCATTATCAGCAGCAAGTTACCTAGCAAAAGCTGGTTACAAAGTAACAGTTTTAGAGAAAAATGATACTTTAGGAGGTAGAGCTAGACAATATAAAAACATGGGCTTTACTTTCGATATTGGCCCTACTTGGTACTGGATGCCAGATGTTTTTGAGAAATTTTTCGCAGATTTTGGAAAAAAACCCAATGATTTTTATCAACTAGATAGATTAAAACCTGGTTATCAAGTTTATTTTGATGTAAATGACTCCATAACTGTTCCTGGTAATTTAGATGCTATCTATAAGATTTTTGAAGATGAGGAAAAAGGAAGTTCTAAGCATTTAAAGTCCTTTTTAGCTTCAGCTAGAGAAAATTATGATATAGCAGTAAAAAAGATGGTTTATAAACCTGGTATTTCGCCTCTAGAGTTAGTGTCAAAAGAAACTATTGCAAGAGTTTCTCAGTTTTTTTCTACTATTAGAAAAGATGTTAGAAAAAATATTAAAAGCAATAAATTAATTCAAATTTTAGAATTTCCAGTTCTATTTTTAGGTGCAAAACCTAGTAATACTCCAGCATTTTATAATTTTATGAATTATGCAGATTTTGGATTAGGTACTTGGCATCCAAAAGGTGGTATGTATAAAGTAGTTGAAGGAATGGTTTCTTTAGCCAAGAGTTTGGGTGTAGAATTTGTTACTAATGCAGCTGTAGATAAAATCGTAACAGATAGCAATAATGCTGTGAAAGCATTACAAGTTAATGGAGAAGAAATAGCTACAGATTTAGTGTTGAGTGGAGCAGATTATCATCATACAGAACAATTATTAGATAATAACTTAAGACAATATTCAGAAAAATATTGGTCTAAAAAGACATTTGCACCTTCTTCGTTATTGTTTTATGTTGGATTTGATAAAAAAATAAAAAATGTATGTCATCATACTTTATTTTTTGATACTGATTTTGATATTCATGCAAAGGATATTTATGATACTCCAAAATGGCCTAAAAATCCTTTATTTTATGCAAGCTTCTCAAGTATAACTGATGATTCATTAGCTCCTGAAGGAAAAGAAGCAGGTACTTTTTTAATACCACTAGCACCTGGTTTAGAAGATACAGAAGAGTTGAGAGAAAAATATTTTAATAAAATTTTAGAAAGATTAGAGAAGTTAACTGGCCAAGATGTTAGAAAAAGTATTATTTTTAAGAAGTCATTTTGCGTGAATGATTTTATAAAAGAATACAATTCTTATAAAGGTAATGCTTATGGTTTGGCAAATATCTTAATGCAAACAGCATTTTTAAGACCAAAAATAAAGAGTAAAAAAGTGAAAAACCTATATTTTACAGGACAATTAACTGTACCTGGTCCTGGAGTTCCTCCAGCATTAATATCTGGTAAAATAGCTTCTGATTTAATCATTAAAAATAAATCTTAAAATGAAAGAATTATTCGATACTGTTTCAGAAAACTGTAGCAAGCTAGTAACTAAAAGCTACAGTACCTCCTTTTCTTTAGCTGTAAATATGCTTTCTCCAGCTATCAGAAATGATATTTATAATATTTATGGTTTTGTTCGCTTTGCAGATGAAATTGTAGACACATTTCATGAATATGAAAAAGAAAAATTAATGTCTCAGTTCGAAAACGATTATTATGCTGCACACAAAGCAGGTATAAGTTTAAATCCTATTTTAAATTCTTTTCAACAGACAGTAAGAAAGTATAATATAGAAGATCATATGGTTCAAGCTTTTTTAAAAAGCATGAAAGCAGATTTGCATAAAACTGAATATCAAACAAAAGCAGAATATGAAGAATACATTTATGGTTCTGCAGATGTTGTAGGTTTAATGTGTTTAAAGGTCTTTGTAAATGGTGATGATAATAAGTATAATGAATTAAAAGATGCAGCAATGCGTTTAGGTTCAGCTTTTCAAAAAGTAAATTTTTTAAGAGATTTAAAAGACGATTTCGAAGTTTTAAATCGTTCTTATTTCCCAAATATAGATTTAGGGCAATTAAATGCTAAGTCTAAACAATTAATTGTTGATGAAATTGAGGCAGATTTTGATTATGCATACAAACATGGAATTTTAAAATTACCTGTTGAAGCTAAATTTGGAGTTTATATGGCTTACAGATATTATAGAAGATTATTAAAAAAATTAAAATCTGTACCATCAGAAAAAATAATGGATACTAGAATTCGTATTTCTGACCCAATGAAAATTAATTTATTAGCAAGAAGTTACGTAAAATATAAATTGAATATTATTTAGAAATGATATACGCTTTAATCACTTTAGGTGTTTTTGTTTTAATGGAAGGTATCACTTGGTGTACTCATAAATATATAATGCATGGTTTTGGATGGTTTTTACACGAAGATCATCATGAACCAGGATATCCTCATGTATTTGAAAAAAACGATGCTTTTTTTGTTGTTTTTGCAGTACCTAGTATGTTATTATTTTTATTTGGTACTTACACAGAATACAGGTTTTTATTTTTTATTGGCTTAGGTATTTTATTATATGGTATAGCTTATTTTTTAATTCATGACGTATTAATACATCAACGTTTTAAATGGTTTAAGCGAACTAACAATTGGTACTTAAAAGCTTTACGTAAAGCACACAAAGTACATCATAAAAACATGGGAAAAGAAGACAGCCAATGTTTTGGGATGTTATTTGTACCTATAAAATATTTTAAAGAGCAGTTATAATTGCTCTTTTTTTCTTTAATTCGTTTTCCAATTTTATTCATTGAAAAATTTTGACTACATAATAATTGGTGCTGGTGCATCTGGTTTAATGATGGCATATAGAATGTCTAAAGATGTATTTTTTGATGATAAAAACATTTTAATTTTAGATAAAGAGAAGAAAAATAAAAATGACAGAACTTGGTGTTATTGGGAAGATAAAAATGATGAATGGCAAGATATTGTAAGTAAAAATTGGAATACTATAATTTTTAAAAGCGACATTTATTCCACTCAAGAAAATATAGCTCCTTATCAATATAAAATGATAAGAAGTTCAAATTTCTACACTAAAATATGGAATCAATTAGTACTAAAATCAAATATTACTTTTAAAAAGGCAGATGTTACCCATGTTAACCAATTAGACAATATAGCTGAAGTTGTAACAAGTGAACAAGTATATACATCTAGTACAGTTTTAAATAGTGTTTTATTTTCAAATGACTACAAGCAACAATCAGAATATCCTTTAATTCAGCAACATTTTGTTGGTTTTTTTATTAAAACTGAAGAGAATGTTTTTGATGATTCTGCTGCAACTTTTATGGATTTTACAGTCTCTCAAAAAGGTAATACTCGTTTTATGTATATACTTCCCTATACAAAAAATGAAGCTCTATTTGAATATACATTGTTTTCTAAAGATCTTTTATCTTATGATGATTATGTAATAGAAATAGAAAATTACTTATCAGAAAAGAATATAACAGATTATGAGATTATAGAAAAAGAACAGGGTTCCATACCTATGACCTCTTATAAGTTTTGGAAGCACAATTCTAAAAACATTATTCATATTGGTACTGCTGGTGGTTGGAGCAAAGCAAGTACTGGTTTTACCTTTAAAAACACGACAAAAAAAACTGCAGAATTGTTAAATTATATCAAAGCAAATAAACCATTAACTCAGTTTCATAAAGTGAATAAATTTTGGTTGTATGATTTATTATTGCTAGATATTTTAAGCAAGAGAAATGAGTTAGGTGCTTCTATTTTTGGACAAATGTTTCAAAAAAATCATCCTACCAAAATCTTAAAGTTTTTAGACGAAGAAACAACTTTTTTAGAAGATTTAAGTATACAGTTAAAAATGCCTGTAGGCTTATTTACAAAAGCTTTATTAAAAAGGATGTTTTAAGTTGATTATTTCTAAAGTTTTTTACGGATAACTTCGTTTACTTTGAATATATATTATTAAAACGACTTATATTCAGACTCACATATCTAAACATCTTAATTTTTAGGAAATTTGTCACGAATCTTATCCAATGCTAAATTATGAATACTTCCAATATGAGAATGTTGTTTCCCTAAATCTGGTTTGTAAGTTCCTGCTTGCACTTGACCACCAATTTGTTGATAGGCTTCTCTAAAAGACATTCCTTCTATTACTAAATTATTGATAGAATCTACCGTAAATAAATATTGGTATTTCTCATCATTTAAATCGATATCTTTTACAATAACTTGTTGTATGGAGTAATTGAATATGTCTAAAATGTCTTTTACATCTTCAAAAGCAGCAATAATGTTTTCTTTTAATAACTGAAAATCTCTGTGGTAACCTGTTGGCAAATTATTGGTTATTAGTAACATTTCAGAATGCAAAGCTTGAATTTTATTACATTTTCCACGAATCAATTCAAACACATCAGGATTTTTCTTGTGAGGCATAATGCTACTACCTGTGGTTAATTCATCTGGAAAAGTGATAAACCCAAAATTCTGGCTCATGTACAAACACACATCCATTGCAAAACGAGCCATTGTATTACATAATCCACCTAAAGCAGAAGCTATTGAACGTTCACTTTTTCCTCTGCTTAATTGGGCAGCAACTACATTGTATTTTAAGGTAGCAAAATCTAATTCCTTGGTAGTTAATTCTCTATCAATAGGGAAGGAGCTTCCATAACCAGCAGCAGAACCCAAAGGATTTTGGTCCACTACTTTTGAAACTGCATTTAATACATACACATCATCAATTAATAATTCTGCATAGGCAGAAAACCATAATCCAAATGATGAAGGCATTGCCACTTGCAAATGCGTATAACCAGGTAATAAGCTGTCTTTGTGAGTATAAGCAAGGTTTAATAAAGTATCAAACAAAGTTTTTACTTTAGCATTTACAATAGCTAAATTCTCTTTGTAATACAACTGTAAAGCCACTAAAACCTGATCATTTCTAGAACGAGCAGTATGAATTTTTTTACCAACTTCACCTAATTTGTTGGTTAGTTCCCACTCAATTTTAGAATGTACATCTTCAAAAGAATCTTCGATAATAAACGTTCCGTTTTCAATATCAACAGCCAATTCATTTAAGCCTTTTTTTAAGTCAGCCAATTCATCAGCAGTAATAATTCCAATAGATTCCAACATTATAGCGTGTGCTAAAGAGGCTTGTACATCATATTTTGCGATATGTATGTCAATTTCTCTGTCATTACCCACTGTAAAGTTTTCTATTTGTTTGTCTATTGAAAATCCTTTATCCCAAAGTTTCATAATTTTTAGTCTTTAGCTGTTAGACATTAGTCTTTAGTTTGTCATTTTGAGCGAAACAAAGTGAAGTCGAAAAATCTCTTTTAGATTTCTCCACAAGGTCGAAATGACATTTTAATTTGTTTAAACAATTACACGATTTAACAATTCCACATAAATCTGAATACCTTCTTCTATCTCTGAAATGTAAATAAATTCATTTGCAGAGTGTGAACGTGTACTATCTCCAGGTCCTAATTTTAAAGATTGGCAACTCAACACAGATTGATCTGATAAGGTTGGAGAACCATAAGTTGTTCTTCCCATTTCAATTCCTGCTTTTACCAAATCATGATTTATGTCAATAGAAGAGGAGTTCAATCGTAAACTTCTTGGAGTAATTTTAGTGCAAGGCGCTTCTTTTTGTAAAATATCTGCAATTTCTTGATTTGAATAGGCATCATTCACACGAACATCAATTACTAAATCTACATGAGCAGGAACCACATTATGTTGTTTGCCAGCATTGATTTGAGTAACTGTCATTTTTACATCACCTAAAGCCTCTGATGATTTTTCGAATTTGAAATCTTTAAACCATTGTAAGACTTCTATGGTGTTGTAAATTGAATTATTATTATTTGGATGAGCAGCATGACTTGGAGTCCCTGCTACAACTGCATCAAAAACAACCAAACCTTTTTCAGCAACTGCTAAATTCATTAATGTGGGTTCACCAACAATTGCTACATCAACATGAGGAATAATAGGCAGCATTGAGTTTAAACCATTTTGACCACTACTTTCTTCTTCAGCAGAAGCAACTATAACTAAGTTGTATTTTAAATTTTCTAGCGCGTAAAAATGTGTAAAAGTAGCAATTAAAGAAACCAAGCAACCACCTGCATCATTACTACCTAAACCATACAATTTATCACCATCAACAATCGCTTTAAAAGGATCGTTTGTATAGGCTGAATTTGGTTTTACAGTATCATGATGAGAATTGAGCAATAATGTTGGTTTGCTTTCATCAAAATATTTGTTGGTTGCCCAAACATTATTTTTTGTCCTTTGAAAAGGGATTTGATTTTTTGTAAACCAATCTTCAATTAAAAGTGCTGTATTTTCTTCTTCTGATGAAAATGAAGGAGTTTCAATTAAATTTTTCAATAATTGAATAACATTTTTCGTAAGTTTTTTTAATTCCATTTTATAAAGTAATGGTTGTATAATTATCGTTTTCTTTAGTTAACATTGATGTATTGCCAATGTAAACTTTATGAACACCATTTTCTAGAGCATCAAAACAGTTGTCTAGTTTAGGAATCATTCCATCTGCAATAACACCATTTGCTAATAATTCTTTATAAACACTTGGATTGATGATTTTTACAACAGAATTTTTATCATTGAAATCTTCTAGAACACCATTTAATTCAAAACAATAGTAGATGGATGTTTCGTAAATTTCACTCATTCCAATAGCCACTTGGCTGGTAATAGTATCTGCATTTGTGTTTAGTAATTGGCCTTTTCCATCATGTGTTATTGCACAAAAAACAGGTGTAAAGTCAGCTTGTAGTAATTTTTCTATTGATTTATTTGCTACTTTTTTTACATCACCAACAAAACCAAAATCAATTTCCTTAACAGGTCTTTTGTCAGATTTTATACTGTTGATATCTGCACCTGTTAAACCAATGGCATCAGCACCCAAAGCTTGAAGTTTTGCAACCACATTTTTGTTGACTAAACCACCATAAACCATGGTAATGACCTCTAGAGTATCAGCATCAGTAATACGTCTACCATTTACCATTTTAGATTCAATACCTAATTTTGTGGCAATATGCGTTGCTCTTTTTCCTCCTCCATGCACTAAGATTTTCTTACCTTCTAAGTTTGAAAAAAGTTTTAGAAAAGTATGTAAAGAAGTTACATCTTCTATAATGTTTCCACCTATTTTTATGACAGATAGTCTTTCTTTAGACATTTTCTAAAATCTTTTTTAGTACCAATTGAGCTGCAAAAGTTCTGTTATTTGCTTGTTCAGTAACTAATGCGTTTTCTGAGTCTAAAACAGCATCTTCAACAACTACATTTCTTCTTACTGGTAAACAATGCATAAATTTAGCAGCTCCAATTTTGTCTTTTGTAATCATCCAATCTAAATCTGTTTTTACAACTTTACCATAATCTTCGTAAGAACTCCAGTTTTTTGCATATACAAAATCAGCATTTTTAAATGCTTCTTTTTGATCATGATAAACAAGTGTGTCTTTTACAATTTCTGGATTTAAATTATATCCCTTAGGATTTGCAATTACAAATTCAACATCCATTTTCTGCATAGCATTCGTAAAACTATTGGCAACTGCATGTGGTAATGCTTTAACATGTGGAGCCCAACTTAACACCACTTTTGGTCTTTTTTTAGTTGTATTTTCTTTAATTGTGATGGCATCAGTAAGTCCTTGCAATGGATGACTAGTAGAGCTTTCCATATTAACTAAAGGCACAGAAGCATATTTAATAAATGATTTTAAAATATGTTCAGACTCATCTTTTATTTTATCAGTTAAAGAAGGGAAAGCTCTAACTGCAATAACATCACAATATTGAGAAACCACAGCTGCAGCTTCTTTAATGTGTTCTGCAGTACTGCCATTCATTACTGTTCCATCTTCAAATTCAATTCCCCATGCATCACCAGAAACATTCATCACAATTGGATTCATGCCTAAATTCAAAGCCGCCTTTTGAGTACTTAAACGTGTACGTAAGCTTGAATTAAAAAATAATAATCCTAAGGTTTTATTTTTACCTAATTCGTTGTTTTTTAAAGGATTAGACTTTATCATTAAAGCTTCTTGAATCCAAGTTTCTATATGGTCTATATCATTTATTGATGTATAGTTTTTTAAAGACATAATTTTAGTGATTTAAGTCTTCTAAAGCATTTACAAGAGCTTCAAAAAATTGATTAACGTGTTCTTTTCTAATGGTTAAAGGAGGTAAAATTCTCAACAGATCAGGATTTTTAGCACTTCCAGTAAAAATCTGATAATCATAAATCAGTTTTTTTCTTAATTCTGAAATAGGAAAATCAAACTCTAATCCCAGCATTAATCCTCTTCCTTTAATATTTTTAATTTGAGGTATTGTATTCGCTATTCTATTGAAATATTCAGAAATGAATCTCACATTTTCCATTAGATTTTTTTGCTCGATAACATTTAATACTGATAATCCTGCAACACAAGCTAGATGATTTCCTCCAAAAGTAGTTCCTAACAATCCATAACTTGCTTTAATATTAGGGTGAATTAAAATACCACCAATTGGGAAACCATTGCCCATTCCTTTAGCAATAGAAATAATATCTGGAGTTACATTGTATTTCTGAAACGCAAAGAAATCACCAGTTCTACCATAACCAGATTGCACTTCATCAGCAATAAAACAAGTATTGTATTTTTTACATAACCTATCTATACCTTCATAAAATGCTGTTGTACTTTCATCTAAGCCTCCAACTCCTTGAATACATTCAATAATAACAGCACAAACATCATTTTTACCTAATGATTTTTCTAAACTTTCTAGATCTCCAAGTGCTAAGATTTCAACTTCTTGTTGCGCATTTATAGGAGCAATTATTTTTTCATTATCTGTTGCAGCAACTGCTGCAGAAGTTCTACCATGAAAGCTATTTTTAAAAGCAATCACTTTCTTTTTATTAGTATGAAATGAAGCTAATTTTAATGCGTTTTCATTTGCTTCTGCTCCAGAATTACATAAAAAAAGTTCATAATCTCTACAACCAGATAATTGTATTAGTTTACTTGCTAATTCAACCTGAATTGGATTCTGAATAGAATTACTATAAAAACCAAGTTTAGCAACTTGATCAGTAATACTTTTTACATATTCAGGATGAGAGTGTCCAATAGAAATTACAGCATGACCACCATATAAATCTAGATATTCTTTATCATTTTCATCATAAACAAAAACGTCTTTAGCTTTTACAGGTGTAATATCGAAAAGTGGGTAAACATTAAATAAACTCATATTTGTTCTTTTTTAATGTTGTTTATTTTATTAAATGAAGCCACCATTCCTTGAATTAACGAAGAGCTTAAGCCTTTGTGTTCCATTTCATTAAGACCTTCTATTGTACAACCTTGAGGAGTTGTAACTCTATCTATTTCTTCTTCTGGGTGATTACCATTTTCTATAAGCAGGTTTGCAGCACCTTCACTTGTATACATAGCTAATTCTTGAGCTTCTTTTGCATCAAAACCCAGTTGAATTGCAGCTTGAGTGGTTGCTCTAATTAGACGCATCCAAAATGCAATACCACTTGCACAAACCACAGTTGCAGCTTGCATTTGACTTTCAGGAATTGATAGAGAATGACCAAGTCTATTAAATATAGCCTCTGCAATTTTTATTCTTTTTTCACCTTGTAAATTACTACACAAACATGTCATAGATTTACCTACAGCAATTGCAGTATTTGGCATTGCTCTAATGATAAACTTATCTGTTCCAATTTGTTCTTCAATTTTAGATATTATAAATCCTGTTATCGTTGATATTACAACATGTTTTTCTGTTAAACTTGATTTTATTTCTTGTAATATATCTTCAAAATGAGCTGGTTGAACAGCAAAAATTAGTATATCTGAATTTTCTACTGCTTTTTTATTATCTGTAGTTAAGAAAACATTTTTATAACCCTCAAACTCAGCTATACTCTCTAAATTTCTTTTTGTTAAATACAATGATGTTATTGCATTATTGGTAATTAAACCTTTTGCAATAGATTTTCCTAAGTTTCCTGTTCCTATAATTGCAATTTTCATCTTAAAAATATGTTGCTTTTAATTGTAAACCTTCTGCTTCATTAAACCCAAACATTAAGTTCATATTATGAATGGCCTGACCAGAAGCACCTTTAATTAAATTATCTATAGTGCTTGTTATCAGTAATTTATTATTGTGCTTTAATAAGTGAATCAAACACTTATTAGTATTTACTACTTGTTTTAAATGAATTGGTTCATCAGAAATAAAGGTAAACTTGGCATTTTTGTAAAAGTTTTTATAAAGTGTTTTTGCTTCTTCTATAGAACCATCAAATTTAGTGTACGTTGTTGAGAAAATACCTCTTGAAAAATTTCCTCTATTAGGTATAAAATTAATTTCTCCATCAAAACTATTTTGTAACTGGTTTACTGTTTGATGAATTTCACCTAAATGTTGATGAGTAAATGTTTTGTAGTGAGAAAAGTTGTTATCTCTCCAAGTAAAATGTGTTGTTGTAGATAAAGATGTGCCTGCACCAGTAGCACCAGTAACTGCATTTATATGAATATCGTCTTTAATTAAATTATTGGCAGCTAAAGGTAAAATTGCTAATTGTAAAGCTGTAGCAAAACAACCAGGGTTTGCTATATGATTAGCAGATTTTATTGCACCTAAATGTAACTCTGGTAAGCCATAAACAAACTCTTTATCATTGAAAAAAGCATCTTTCTGTAACCTAAAATCATTGCTTAAATCAATTATTTTAGTGCTATCTGAAAACTTGTTTTTCTCTAAAAAAGATTTTGAATTTCCATGGCCTAAGCATAAAAATAAAACATCAATTTTTGTATTAATATCAATTGTGAATTTTAATGATGTATTGCCTAATAAATCTTGATGAACATCATACAAGTAATTTCCTGCATTAGAAGTGCTATACACAAAATCAATTTTAGTTTTTGAATGGTGTAATAACAACCTTATTAATTCACCAGCAGTATAACCTGCACCACCAATAATACCAACTTTTATCATTGCTTTTTGTTTATTTGTTGATATATTTTATTTTGATTACCTAAAATTTTAATAAATCCTTTTGCTTCTTCTGCTGTCCAGCCTTTATTTTCTTCTCCATAACTACCAAAAATTTTGTTCATTAAATCATGAGGAGACGAAATACCATCTAAAGAGAAACAATAAGGTCTTAAAGTAACAAATACACTACCAGTAACTTTTGATTGGCTACTTTCTAAAAAAGCTTCAATATTTCTCATCACTGGATCTAGATATTGACCTTCATGTAAATGCATACCATAAAAACTAGATAAGTATTCTTTATGTTGTAATTGCCATTTTGTTAATGTATGCTTTTCAAGTAAATGATGGGCTTTTATAATTATTAAAGCAGCAGCAGCCTCAAAACCAACTCTACCTTTAATACCTACAATTGTATCTCCTACATGAATATCTCTACCTATTCCATATTTAGAAGCCATAAAATTCAATAATTCAATACACTCAACTGACTTACCAATTTTACCATTTATAGCACATAACTCTCCTTTATTAAAAGTTAAAACTACTTTTTGTAAACCTTCTTTTTCTATTTGAGACGGATATGCACTTTCTGGCAAAGGCATAGTAGAAGTTAAAGTTTCTGCACCACCTACACTAGTTCCCCATAAACCTTTGTTTATAGAATATTGAGCTTTTTCCCAAGATAAATTAATTCCGTTTTTCTTTAAGTAATCTATTTCTTCTTGTCTAGTTAGTTTTTGATCTCTTATAGGTGTAATAATTTTAATGTTTGGCGCTAATGTTTGAAATATCATATCAAACCTTACTTGGTCATTTCCTGCGCCTGTAGAACCATGAGCTATATAATCTGCACCAATTTTCTTTGCATATTCAACAATTTCTATGGCTTGTATTATTCTTTCTGCACTCACAGATAAAGGATATGTATTGTTTTTTAGAATATTACCAAAAACTAAATATTTAATCACTTTTGTATAAAAAGACTCTACAGCATCAATATTTTTATAAGAACTTACACCCATTTTATAAGCATTCTTTTCTATAGTCTTTATTTCCTCAATAGAAAACCCACCTGTATTTACACTTACTGCATGAACATCATACTGTTTTGATAAACTTACTGCACAATAAGAAGTGTCTAAACCACCACTATAAGCTATAACTAATTTTTTCATTATTTTTTATCTTTTAAAAACAAGGTATGTTTAATATTTTTAAGTCTTTTAAAAACACCTTCTTTTATTTTTTTATCCTCTTTTTCTATTTTTGAGCTTGGATCATAAAGCATACCAGTGCACAAACACATTTTTTGTTCTGTTCTTTGAAGTACATCGTAATTTTTGCAGGTTTGACAGCCATTCCAAAAGCTTTGATCATTTGTTAATTCTGAGAAAGTTACTGGTTTGTATCCTAAATTACTGTTTAATTTCATTACAGCTAAACCTGTAGTAATGCTAAAAATTTTAGCATTAGGAAATTTATTTCTAGAATGATTAAAGACTGCTTGTTTTATTTGTTTAGATAAACCTAAACCACGATAGTTTGGATGAACAATTAAACCAGAGTTTGCAACAAACTTTCCATGACCCCATTGTTCAATATAACAAAAGCCTGCAAAAGTTTCTCCATCTAAAGCAATAACTGCATTACCATTTTCCATTTTAGTGGCAATATATTCAGGTTTTCTTTTTGCAATACCAGTTCCACGTACTTTTGCTGCTTCAGCAATAGTTTCACAGATTATTTCTGCGTAAATAATATGAGATTTATCAGCAATTACAATTTCCATTGTATTGTTTGTATTAATTTTATAAAGTTTGAGATATTTTGATTTCGAAAGTGGAATTGGACTCACCTAAATTCCATAAAATAGATACACACCCTAAGGGCGAGTAGAGAAATAACGACGTAGTAATGTTCTGTTTGAAGTAACAGTAACTTTACAAAAATTCATAATATTTAAATTTAACTCGTACATTTTTCTAAATATGCTGTAAATGTATATTATTTTTTTAATTGACTCTAAAAATTTAAATAAATTTTACAATTTTTACATATCTGCTAAAAATTGTACTCTTAAACTAATAATTTAATAGTGAAATTAAGAATTTTACTATCCTTTAATAGAATTAACTTTAGTTTTTAATTCGAACTTATTGTTTATTAATTATATCTTTTGGTTACTATTACTGCTAATCTTACAATTCGTCCTAGAATTTTTACAGTTGGGTAATTATTAGTTTTTAAATCTCTAATACTAGCGGATATTTGTGGTGTTATTAATCAATAAAACAACTTATTATGAAATTTTTAGTATCAATTTTAGTAGCAACAGCATTCTTTGTTTCAAGCACAATTTGTGGTCAAGAAAAAGTAACTATAACTGCAAAGGTTATAAATGTAACTTCAGAAAATGGTAAAGTTGGCTTTGCTTTATATAGTAAAGATAATTTTATGAAAAAACCAATTGCCTCTTTAGAAGCAAAAATAAAAGATGGTATAAGTATTGTCGAATTTAAAGATATTACACCTGGAGAGTATGCAGTTATTTGTTATCATGATAAAAATAATAATGATAAAATGGATTTTGCAACTAATGGAATGCCTTTAGAAGATTATGGAGCTTCTAATAATGTAATGAATTTTGGTCCTCCAACCTTTGATAATGCTAAGTTTACAGTTTCTAATAAAAATGTATCTTTAGATATCAAATTTTAAAAAGATAATTTTATATAAATGAGTTCTAGCAAAAACATATCTAAAAAAGACATCAAAGAAGGTGTTGTTGTAAGTTTTAAAATAACTTTAATATTCACCATCTTATTTGTCATCATAAATCAAAATTTTACAATAAGATCTATAGGATATACTTTTTTAATATCTGCAATGTATTCTTTTGGTTTAGGTTTTGCTCAAGGAGTCATTAACGATTTGCTAAGTAAAAAATGGGATTGGATTAATCATACCAACTTAAGAGTTTGGGCAGGCATAATTGCAACTGTATTTTATACAGTACCTATAGTGTTAGCCATAAATTATTTCACTTACATTGTAATTTCTGATAATGATCCAGCAACTTTTTTTAAGGGTAATTTTATTTGGTATCACTTATTCTACATAATACTTTCTTTTGGAGTTTCTGCTTTCTTACATGCTAGAAGTTTTATGATAGAATGGAAAAAATCAGTAAAAAAAGAAAGTACAAAACAAGAATTTGTTGCTAAAACAGAAACAGCAAAGTTTGAATCTTTAAAAAATCAAATAGATCCTCATTTTTTGTTTAACAGTTTAAATGTATTAACTAGTTTAATAGGAGAAAATCCTAATCAAGCAGAAAAATTTACAACAAAATTATCTAAAGTTTATAGATATGTTTTAGAACAACGTAATAAAGATTTAGTACCCATAATAGAAGAACTGAATTTTGCAAGAACCTACATGCAACTTTTAAGAATGCGTTTTGAAGATGCTGTAGAATTTAATATCCCTGAAACTGTTAGTAATTCAGAACTAAAAATTGTACCACTTTCTTTACAATTATTATTAGAAAATGCAGTAAAGCATAATGTAGTATCAACCTCTAAACCATTAGTAATTAATATTTACGAAGCAGATAATTATTTAATTATTGAAAATAATATAAATCCTAAAGAAGCTATAGGTAAAAGCACCAAGGTTGGTTTACAAAACATAGCAGATAGATATGGATTAATTACAAATAGAGGCGTAAAAATAGAAAATAACAACAAAACATTTAAAGTGAGTTTACCTCTCTTATATAAAATAACAGACATCATGTATCAAGATAATTTAGAAAATAGCAAGTATGTAAAAGCTGTTGAAAGAGTAGAAAAATTAAAGGAGTTTTATCAAAATTTAGCATCATATTGTATTATAATTCCATTTTTAATTTTTATTAATTTAAGATTTTCACCACAATTTTATTGGTTTTGGTTTCCAGCTTTTGGTTGGGGAATTGGTTTATTTTTCCACTTCTTAGAAGTAAATAATTACAACATATTCTTAGGAAGAAATTGGGAAGAACGTAAAATTAAAGAGTTGATGGATAAAGAAAACAGACAAAAAAGACTAAGATAATGAGAACTGATCATCAAGAACAAAAGTACATTAGAGTTCGTAAAAAAATAGAAAAGATAAGTAAGTTCTATAAACACTTATCTGTGTATTTAGCTGTAAACACTTTCTTATCAGCAATTTTTATTATTGGAGATATAGAAGCTGGAGATACTTTTAATGAAGCATTTTTTAATTTAGGTAATTATAAAATTTGGTTTTGGTGGGGTATAGGTATAGTTTTTCAAGCAATTGGAACATTTGGCTTACCAATGATTTTTAGCAAAGATTGGGAAGATAGAAAGCTGCAAGAGTATCTTAAAGAAGAAGAAAAAACAAGATTTTAAAATGGAAGCAAATTATAAAGAAGAACAAAAATATTTTAAAGCAAAAAAACGTGTAAACGATATAAAAGGCTTTTATGTTCACTTATTTATTTATCTAATTACAATACCAATAATTATTACTGTAAACTTAATGTTTGTGCCAAGTTTTCATTGGTTTTGGTTTTCTGTTTTAGGTTGGGGTATGGGACTATTTTTTCACTGGCTTGGTGTTTTTGGATTTCAAAAATTAGGCCTAGGTAAAGATTGGGAAGAAAAGAAAATTAAAGAATTTATGAACAAGAAGTATTAAGACTATGGAAACAAAATATTTAAAACATCATATAAATTTAATAGCTGAACAGAGAATAAAAGACATTAAAGGTTTTTACACACATGTATTTTCAACTTTTTTAATATTACCTTTTTTAATTTTTATCAACTTAAAAACTGTTCCTCAATTTGAATGGTATTGGTATGCAATTGTGGCTTGGTGTTTAGGTTTAGTTATTCATTGGATTAACGTTTTTCCTTTTTCTAATTTAGAATTAAAAAAAACTTGGAAAGAGCGAAAAATCAAAGAGATTATTGGAGATGAAAGTTCAAATAATACTATAGAAGAAGATCAATACTTACAAGAAAAATATTACCTAAAAGCTAAAAAGCAAGCACAAGAAATTAAAGGATTTTACATTCATTTATTTGTATACATATTTTCTTTTCCTTTAATAGTGTATGTAAACTATACGTTTGTACCAAGTTTTCAATTTTTCTGGTTTGCTTTAGGAGGTATGTTAATTGCACTTTTTTTCCATTGGTTAGGTGTGTTTGGATTTGATTTACTTGGCTTAGGTGAAAAATGGGAACAGAAAAAAACACAAGAAATTATAAAAAAATATCAATAAAATGGAATCAGATTTTTTACAAGAACAAAACTATATTCGTGCTAAAAAGCGAGTAAAAGAAATAAAAGGATTTTACATTCACTTAATGGTTTATATCGTAATTAATATTATGATTAGTGGAGTAATAGTTTATGGTTTAATGCATAGTGGAGATACATTTGTTGAAGCTATTCAAAATTTCGGAACAATATCTACTTGGTTATTTTGGGGAATTGGTATGTTTTTCCATTGGTTAGGTGTCTTTGGATTTAAATCTTTAGGACTAGGCAAAGATTGGGAAGAGAGAAAAATAAGAGAGATGATGGAAAAAGATGATGAACAAGTTAAAAAAATATCAAGAAAATACTAGGTAATGTTTTCTACAATTGGTTATCTGCATTTACTGTTTTCTGTTATTTCTATGATTACAGGTCTTATAGTAATTCTTAATACAAAAGGCACAAAATTTCATAAAAGAGTAGGTTATGTTTATGTTGTAAATATGTTATTATTAAATATATCTTCTTTTTTTATTTCAAATTTTAATGGATTTAGTATCTTTCATTTCTTTGCTATTGTAAGTTTAATAACCATTTTAGCAGGAATGTACCCAGTATTAAAAAGATCAAAGAATTGGTTACAAAAGCATTATTATTTTATGGCTTGGTCTGTAGTTGGTTTATATTGTGCTTTTTGGTCAGAAGTAGGTACAAGATTTGTAAAAAACATGCAAGATTTTTGGTGGGCAGTAGCTATTGCTACTTTTTTAACTGCTTTTTTAGGGAATTATTTCATCAAAAAAAATGCAAAAAAATTAACAGAACAATAATATGAACGTTTTAATAATCGAAGACGAAAAACCTGCAGCTAGAAGATTAAATAGAATGTTAGCATCATTAAATATTGATGTTAGTGAAATGCTGCATTCTGTTGAAGAGAGTTTAAATTGGTTGCAAAATAATGAACATCCAGATTTAATTTTTTTAGATATTCAATTATCAGATGGTTTATCTTTTGAAATATTTGAAGAAATAGAGGTGAAATCAGCTATTATTTTTACAACTGCTTACGATGAATACGCTTTAAAAGCATTTAAATTAAATTCTATAGATTACTTATTAAAACCTATTGATGAAGATGAATTAGAGGCTGCTGTAAATCAATTTAAAAAACAACAACCAAAACAAGCTGAAGTTCAGGTTAATTTAGATGACATTAGAAAACTATTAATAAACCCTATAGATAGAAAGTTTAAAAAACGTTTGTCTATAAAAGTAGGTCAACATATAAAAATAATTCCTGTAGATGATATAGAATGTTTTTACAGCGAAAATAAAGCAACTTATATACATACTTTAGAAAAACGTAACTATTTGTTAGATAACTCTTTAGAGAAATGGGAAGAGCAATTAAACCCTGAACAATTTTTTAGAGTAAATAGAACTTTTATAGTACATATAAATGCAATAAAAGATATTATTTCTTATACCAATTCAAGATTAAAATTAGTTTTAGAAACGTATAATGATCAAGAAATTATTGTAAGTAGAGAGCGTGTAAAAGATTTTAAAAACTGGATTGACTAAAATCATTTTTTTAAATAAGTATAATGATTTTCAATACTTTTTAATACAATTCACTAATAAAATACTACAATTCACTATATTTCTTTTTTTCTTAATTATGATTTAATTCATTTTTGGTGAAAAATAGAAATTATGAATAGATTTTTTAATTCTTTAGTTAAAGCATTTGGGTTTACCTTAATCATACATTCAGTTGTATTTGCTATTCAATTTTTTTTAAATGCTTTTGATCTAGACGAAATTTTAGAAATAATTGGTTTAACTATTCCATTTTTATTAATTCCAGCATTTTTATCATTTTACATATTTGAAAAAAATCTTGTTTTCAAAAAAATTATTACTAAAGTTTTTTCTTTAAACTTTATCTTAATATTTATTATAGTTTATATAAATTTTAGGTTCATTAATGAAAATTTAGAACACTCAATTTTTAGTTTTATAAACTTTATTATTGCTATTATTTCTTCTTTTATAAGTTTCTTTATTACATTTTACCAAAAAATTAATTCAACAGAAATTACACAATTAAAAAATAATTCAAAAAAAATAGAATTTTCTTACTTTAAAACTTTTTCAATTTCTTTAACAGGTACATTTTTATATGTATTTCTAGCAGCAATAGATACTTTTTATTTTGAAGAATCAATAAAAATTATTTATACTTTTTTACCACTAGGATTTATTTTCTCTGTATTGAGTATTCATTTCTTTAATTATGTATACAGTCAATTTTCATTAATTAAACAAAAACTTTATATTTTAAGCTATTACATTTTATCTATTTCATTTTTAGTGTTTTGGATAATATTATCCTTTAATAATTTTAGAATTGTAAAAAATGGTCTTGGTCCTTCTTTAGATAGAGCTTTTTTAATTCCTACTATTTTATTATACACTCCTTTTTTTCTTTTTGTTTTAATTATAACTCATTTTTATTTTTTACAATTAATTAATAAACAAAAAGCACAAATACTAAAACAAGAAACATTAGAAACTCAATTGAATTATCAACAACTAAAAAACCAATTATCACCACATTTTTTGTTTAATAACATCAATGTATTGTCAAGTTTTATTGAAGAAAATCCGCAAAAAGCCGTTTCTTATGCAAATAATTTAGCAGATATTTATCATTATTTCTTGGAACAAGAAAAACAAGATGTTGTTAAAGTAGTTGATGAAATTAACTTTGCAGAAAAATATCTACAATTATTAAAAGATCGATTTGAAGAAGGTTTGGATTATACAATTAGTATTGATTCTGAAACCAAACAAAAATTTATAGTAGCTACCATTTTACAACAGGTTTTGGAAAATGTCATCAAACATAATATTATCGATAAAACATCGCTTATACATATCAATATATCATCAAAAGAAAATTACTTAATAGTATCTAATAACAAGAATTTGAAAAGAAATAAGCAACTAACAAGCAATAAAGGAATTGAAAATATAAAACAACGTAATGCTTTTTTTACAGAAGAAAAAGTGATAATCGAAGATACAAATGAGACATATTGTATAAAGTTGCCAATTTTAGAAACTATATAAAATGACTGCATTAATCATAGAAGACGAATTACCTTCAGCCAGAAGATTAGAGCGATTATTGAATGGTTTTGATATTCAGGTTTTGGGAAATTTAACTTCAATCAAAGCATCAATTTCTTGGTTTCAAAACAATCAACAAACAGATATTTTATTTTTAGACATTCAACTTGCAGACGGTTTGTGTTTCGAAATTTTGGAAATAATTAATATCTCATCAAAAATTATATTCACAACTGCTTTTCCAAAATACAGCATTAAAGCTTTTGATTTTGATGGGATTTCCTATTTGCTGAAGCCAATTAATGAAGAAAAACTAAAATTAGCCATAGAGAAAGCAAAGCAATTGCATCAAAAAGATAAAAGCTATGAACAATTAAAGAAAGCTTTACAAGACTTTGAAACTGAAGTTTATAAAACTTCTTTTACTGTAAAAGTTGGAAACAAAATAAAAATTATAGCTGCTGATGATGTTGAATTATTTTATAGTTTTGAGAATGCAACATTTTTAAAATCTAAAGAGGGTAATTATATCATAAATCAATCATTAACAAGTTTAGAAAGCGATTTAAATCCTAAGTTTTTTTTCAGAGTAAATAGAACTTTTATAGTACATATAAATGCAATAAAAGATATTATTTCTTATACCAATTCAAGATTAAAATTAGTTTTAGAAACTTATAATGATCAAGAAATTATTGTAAGTAGAGAGCGTGTAAAAAAATTTAAAAACTGGATTGACTAAACAAATTGATTAAATAATTTTCAAAATCTTAAACTTTACTTATTTTTATCAAAAATAAATTTTTTGATGAATCAAAAACAACAAGAATTCTTTGATTACATAACCGAAGGCTATAAAACTAAAGGCGAATTTTTAACTTTAGGAGCTGCTATGTTAGGTGAAGAAACAATTACAGATGCTTTAGTAAAAGTACCTTTAAAAACTTTAAATAGACATGGTTTAATAGCTGGTGCAACTGGTACAGGAAAAACAAAAACTTTACAAGTACTTGCAGAAAATTTATCAGAGAATGGAATTCCTGTTTTATTGATGGATATTAAAGGAGATTTATCTGGCTTAGCAGAACCAAGTCCTGGTCATCCAAAAATAGACGAACGTCATACAAAAATTGGGTTTCCTTTCGAAGCTAAAAAATTTCCAATCGAAGTTTTAACCATTTCAGAACAAGATGGAACTAGAATGCGTGCAACCATTTCTGAATTTGGTCCTGTTTTATTATCAAGAATTTTAGATTTAACAGAAACACAAAGTGGTATTGTAGCTATTATTTTTAAGTATTGTGATGATAACAAGCTACCTTTGTTAGATATAAAAGATTTTAAAAAAGTTTTACAATTTGTAACTAACGAAGGTAAAGATGAAATTACTGCTGAATATGGTCGAATTTCATCTTCTTCTACAGGTGCAATTTTGCGTAAAATTGTAGAAATCGAACAACAAGGTGGAGATTTGTTTTTTGGTGAAAAATCTTTTGAAGTAGAAGATTTAACAAGAATAGATGAAAATGGTAGAGGAATAATTTCTGTTTTACGTTTAACAGATATTCAAGATAAACCTAAACTGTTTTCAACCTTTATGCTACAATTATTAGCAGAGGTTTACGAAGCTTTTCCTGAACAAGGAGATTCTGGAAGACCAGAACTTATCATTTTTATAGATGAAGCTCATTTGGTTTTTGAACAAGCCTCAAAAGCATTATTAAGTCAAATAGAAAGCATTGTTAAGCTAATTAGATCTAAAGGAATAGGCTTGTATTTTGTAACTCAAAACCCTAAAGACGTTCCAGAAGATATTTTGGCTCAATTAGGATTAAAAGTGCAACACGCATTAAGAGCATTTACAGCAAAAGATAGAAAAGCTATTAAATTGGCTGCTGAAAACTATCCAACATCAGATTACTATGATACAAAAGAAGTTTTAACTCAATTAGGTATTGGTGAAGCCTTTATTTCTGTTTTAAACGAAAAAGGAATTCCAACTCCACTAGCAAGAACTATGTTAAGAGCGCCAATGAGTAGAATGGATGTTTTAACAGATAAAGAATTGAGTAATGTAATAAGCAACTCTAGATTGTACTATAAGTATAATAAAGACTTAGATAGAGATAGTGCATATGAGTTATTAAATGAAAAAATAAATGCCATTAATGAGGCTGAACAAAAAGCAATTGCTGATGAAGAAGCTCAAAAAGAAAAAGAAAGATTAGCCAAAGAAGAAGCAAAAAGAAGAAATTCTAGAACCTATACTAGAAGAAGTACAAGACAAGATCCATTAGTTAAAGTACTTACAAGTGCTACTTTTATTAGAGCTGTTTTTGGAATATTAAAAAAAGTGATTAAATAATAAATCGTATAAAAAACACGTTTGGTTTAAAGCTAAACAACTAAAAAAAATGAAAAAAATTAACAATCAATTATTATATATATCTTTAGTTATCCTTTTTTTAACTAGCTGTACAAATCATAGTAAATATGTTATAGAAAAAGGAAAAGTAGGTGATATAACAACAGAAACTACAATTAAAGATTTAAACCAAATTTTTGCAAAAGACTCTATAGTTTCAACTTTAAGTGAAGGTGCTTTAGGTGACGATTATTTTCAAGATGATGATAAGTATAAAATTTATGAAAAAGGAGGGAAGCACTTATTAACAATTGTACCAAAAGAACAATTAGATTCTACATCTACGATAAAAAGTGTTGAAATTCATGATAGTCGTTTTCACACAAAAAATAATATTAATTTAAATTCTAATTTTTCAGATATTAACGCATACAGTAAATTAAGAGTTGAGTCTACTTTACAGTCTGTTACTTTATTTTTAGATGATATAAATGCAACTATAGCAATTGATAAAGAAGAATTAGGGTTAAGAGATTTTTCTACTCAAAATGTATCTTTAGAACAAATACCTGATTTAGCTAGAATAAAATCTTTTGTAGTTTGGTTCGATTAATATGAAAAATTATAAAATTCAAAAAACTCCTTTTGTTGTGCCTACAACAGATGGTAAACTAATTGAAGAACATTTTGGTAAAGCTACAGATGGTAATGATGCTATAAGTATTGCTCATATGATTGCTCCACCAAAATGGAAAGAGCCCTTTCAAACTCCAGAATTTGATGAATTCACCTACATAATAAAAGGTAAGAAACAATTTATTATAGATGGAGAAGAAGTTATTTTAAAAGCGGGTGAATCTATAAAAATTAATAAGAATGTTAGAGTGCAATATTCAAATCCTTTTGATGAAGAATGCGAATATATAGCTATATGTACTCCTGCTTTTTCTTTAGATCTTGTTAATAGAGAAGAATAATTTTTTCTTTTTTACCATTTCTTTTGAGCAAATAATTGTATTGATAGTTCACCTTTAAATTGATTTAGATTTCTAAATTGCATAAAAAAAATAATTAATGAAAAACGCAATTGCTCCAAAAACAATTAGACAAATATTTGTTCTATCTCTCATTATATTTTTTGCAATTTTAATATTTAAAGAGTTAATACCTTATTTATCAGGCATTCTAGGTGCAATTACTATTTATGTATTGCTTAGAAAACCTATGGTTTTTTTATTAAAAAAAGGCTGGAAAGTAGATCTTGCTGCAGGCTTTTTAATGCTTTTTTCATTTTTATGTATTCTTGTTCCTGTTGCTGGAGTTTTAATAATGTTAGGAAATAAAGTAAGTGATGCTGTAAAAAACTCTGAAGAAATTGCCAATTTAATCAAAAGTAAAATAGATAGTATAGATCACGATTATGGATTTAATTTAAGTTCTAGAATAAATACTTCTGAAATGTCTGGCTGGATTTCTGATAACTTAGAAAATTTTGCTGGTAGTACTTTTGATATATTCTTATCTATTGGGTTAATGTACTTTGCACTTTATTACATGCTTACTAATAGAAAAATGTTAAGAGAATCTTTATATGAATACATACCTATTAGTCAAAAAAACCTTAAAATTATTGGTGCAGAAACCCAAGATATGGTTAGGTCTAATGCTATAGGAATTCCTTTAGTTGCAATTGCACAAGGTATTATTGCATTAATTGGTTTTTTAATTTTTAATATAGATGATCCTTTCTTTTGGTTTATTGTGGTAACTGTAGGCTCTATGATTCCTTTTGTAGGAACTTTAGTAGGTATTTTACCTGTATTTATTTTAACATATTCAACAGGTAACTCTTTTGCTGCTTGGGGTATTTTAATTTATGGTTTGGTAGTAGTTGGCTCTACAGATAACATTATTAGACTTTATGTTTTAAAGAAACTAGATAATGTACATCCATTAGTAACTTTAATTGGTGTTATTGTTGGTGTGCCTCTTTTTGGATTTATAGGATTAATATTTGGCCCTCTATTAATAAGTTTATTTTTAATAGTAGTAAAAATTTATAAGAAAGAATTTGGAGCAATTATGGAAGATAAAAAAGTACTTTAAGCGTATTTTTTATTTACAGATTCTTTAAGTTTTAAAAACTTAGAGTTTTTCTTTTTATTTAGATAATGTCTTAAAACCCCACCCTTAACACTATTTACATCAAATTCTACAATAAATGCATTTGGGTCTATTTCTTGCACAATTTTATACATTTTTTTAATATCAATTCTGTTGATGATAGAATGAATGATATCAAAATCTTTTGCTATTCCTTGACTACCAAATCCAGATGTACCTTTATAAATAGTTAAACCCACACCTAATTCTTCTATAATAGCAATTTTAATTAAATCATTTTTTTTAGAAACAATAGTAACTCCAATAAAATCCTCAAAACCCTCTACAACTGTATCTGTTACTTTAGCAGCTATAATATACGTTAATATAGAGTACATGGCTATTTCTATTGATACTACAAAAGCTGTAATACTAAATAAAATAACATTAAAAAACATTACAACTTTCCCTATAGAAACTCCGAATTTATCATTTAAGTAAACTCCTAATATTTCTGAGCCATCTAAGACTGAACCATTTCTAATGGCTATACCAATTCCAGAACCTACTAGTAAACCACCAAAAATTGAAATGAGAAGTTTGTCATTAGTTATAGTTTGAAAATTTTCGAAATGAATAAATAAAGCAACTCCTAAAATACTGATAATAGATTTTATTACTATTCTTTTAGAAACAGTATAATATCCTAAAATTAAGAAAGGAATACTAAATAATATAAGTAGATATGACATGTTAATATCTACTTGAGTTCTTACTAAAAGAGCTATGCCAGTTACACCACCATCTAAAAAACCATTAGGTAATAAAAAGGCTTTTAAACCCAAACTAGTTAATATAATTCCGATTACTATTTGTAAGTATTCAGAAATATAGTTTGTGGTTTTTTTAGCATCCATCTAAGTTTTTTCTTTTACAAGCTAATAAAGTATTTTTAAGCAACATTGCTATAGTCATTGGTCCAACTCCTCCAGGAACTGGCGTAATAAAATTTGATTTTTTTGATACTTCTTCAAAAGCGACATCACCAATTAATCTAAAGCCTCTTTTTTTACTTGAGTCAGCAACCCTAGTTATGCCAACATCAATTACAGTTACATTATCTTTAACCATATCTGCTTTTAGAAACTCTGGTATACCAATTGCTGCAACTATAATATCTGCTTGTAAAGTAATTTCTTTTAAGTTTTTAGTTCTACTATGACACATAGTTACAGTAGCATTACCTACTTTTCTTTTTTGAGATAATAGAATACTCATTGGGCTACCTACAATATGACTTCTTCCTAAGACAACTACATGTTTTCCAGAAGTTTCAACCTCATATCTATCAAGTAATTCTAAAATACCAAAAGGTGTAGCAGAAATAAATGTTGGTAAATTTAAAGCCATTTTACCCACATTTGTAGGATGAAATCCATCTACATCTTTGTCTGGGTCTACAGCCATGATTACTTTTTGCTCATCTATATGATCTGGCAATGGTAACTGCACAATGAAGCCATCAATATCATTGTCAACATTTAGAATTTCGATTTCGTTTAATAGTTCTTTTTCAGAAATGTCTTCTGGTAATCTAATTAAAGTAGATTCAAAACCTACTCGTTCACAAGCTTTAACTTTTGCATTAACATAGGTTATACTTGCGCCATCATTACCAACTATGATAGCTGCTAAATGAGGAGTTTTTTTATCATTTCTTTTAAGTTCTGCAACCTCTAAAGCAATTTCTTCTTTAATGTCTGCAGAAGTTTTTTTTCCGTCTAAAAGTATCATAGATTTTTATTTACGAATTACGAACCAATAATTCGTAATTTCTTATTCATATTATTTATTTCATTCCTTTCATCATCTGCATCATCTTTCTGCCTCCACCACCTTGCATCATCTTCATCATTTTACTCATTTGAGTAAATTGTTTCATTAATTGATTCACTTCTTGTACAGATGTTCCAGAACCTTTTGCTATTCTCTTTTTTCTACTAGCATTTATAGTGGTTGGTGTACTTCTTTCTAATGGTGTCATAGAATGAATTATGGCTTCTATACCTTTAAAAGCATCATCATCTATATCTACGTCTTTCATAGCTTTTCCAGCACCAGGTATCATACCAACTAAATCTTTCATGCTACCCATTTTTTTGATTTGTTGTATCTGATTTAAGAAATCATCAAAACCAAACTGGTTCTTAGCAATCTTTTTCTGTAATTTTCTAGCTTCTTCTTCATCATATTGATCTTGAGCACGTTCTACAAGTGATATAACATCACCCATACCCAAAATACGATCTGCCATTCTATCTGGATGAAAGACATCTATAGCCTCCATCTTTTCTCCTGTACCAATAAATTTAATTGGTTTATCTACAACAGATTTTATGGTTAATGCAGCACCACCTCTTGTATCACCATCTAATTTAGTTAATACAACACCATCAAAATTTAAAATATCATTAAAAGCTTTTGCAGTGTTTACTGCATCTTGCCCAGTCATAGAATCTACAACAAATAAAGTCTCTTGAGGATTTATAGCTTTATGAATATTAGAAATCTCTGTCATCATTTCTTGATCTACAGCTAAACGTCCAGCAGTATCAATAATTACAACATTTTTTCCATTTGCTTTTGCATGAGCAATTGCATTTTTAGAAATTTCTACAGGATTTTTATTGCCTTCTTCAGCATAAACTTCTACACCAATTTGTTCTCCAACAACTTGTAGTTGGTTTATGGCTGCAGGTCTGTAAACATCACAACCTACTAAAAGAACTTGTTTTGTTTTTTTTGTCTTTAAATAATTTGCAAGTTTTCCAGAAAAAGTAGTTTTACCTGAACCTTGTAAACCAGACATTAAAATTACAGTTGGTGAGCCACCTAAATTAATACCAACAGTGTCTCCGCCCATTAATTCAGTTAGTTCATCTTTTACCAGTTTTACCATTAACTGACCTGGATTTAAGGTAGTTAATACGTTTTGACCAAGTGCTTTAGTTTGTACTTTTTTAGTAAAATCTTTTGCTATTTTAAAATTAACATCGGCATCTAATAATGCTCTTCTAACTTCTTTTAAAGTTTCTGCAACATTAATTTCTGTAATTTGCCCATGACCTTTTAGGGTGTGTAGAGCTTTATCTAATTTATCGCTTAAATTATTAAACATAATTTGTATTCTTTTTAAGAACTACAAATATAATTATAAGAGTTTGCTTATAAAAGATTATAAAGTGTTAATCTCTTTTTAAAAGTAAACTTGAAAAAAAGTTGATAAGATGCACAAAAATAGAAGTAATAAAAAGTAAAAAGCCTCCTATAAAAATATAATTAAATTCTACACTATTAAAAAAACTTGAGTTAGGTAAATTACCATTCTCATCAAGATTTAAGACAGCATATAAATAAGGTAATAAACATAAGACTTGAAGTACTAAATGTGTTATTGTTAATCCCTTTTTTGGTTCTTTTTTTATGATATTTAAAGACAGGTAATTAATGCCAATTAAACCAAAATAAACAGCAGAAACATAACACCAAAAATCTACATTAATTAAATAATAAATGAATGAAATATTAATATCTATAGGAATATTTCTATTGATAAAACCAATAATTAAAAAAACAGGAATTAAACCAAAGAAAAATAAATGGGGTTTTCGAATTATTTTTTTCAATTAATAAAATTTTTGAAGTGTTTCTAGGTGATGCTCTGTATGATGAGCTGTCCACATAATTATTTCTCTAACAGTCATTTTGCCCATTAATGGATGTGGAATTACTAAAGTATCTAAATTTTTATCGCTAATTTTTCTGGTTTTGTATTGCAGTTTTTTCTGCTGAATTTGAAATCGAGTTAATAATCTTTCTTTTTCTTTTAAAGTTGGTTTATATAAATCTTTATTAAACTTTTTTGCTCTTTCTTGATTTGCTAATAGTTTTTCTTGATATTTTTTTGCAACAGTTTTATAGTCTCTTGGTTCTCTATTACAAGTACCAAATTTATATTTTAAAATAAACCTAGGATAACTTAAAGCATTATTTAATAGTTGTAAACTATTGACTAAGTGTTGGATATGTTGACTAGTTGACCATTTGTCTTTTGGACCATTTTCCCAATTTTCATCTGGTTGATTTTCTAACCAAGTAAAAAGATCTTGATGTTTTTCTTCTAGTAAATCTGCAATATCGTTTTTATCCATATTCTAATAATATCTGTCTAAAAATACTAAAATAAAATAGATTTTCAGTCTATACTTTTTAAAGTAAATTTTTATTTTTTGTAATCATGATTATATTACATCAAACCCACTATAAATAAACTGTTATAGTTAAAAAAAGCATAGAAATAATGGTTAAAATAATAAGTAAAGGAATCATAAATTTTAACCATTTATTATAACCTACTTTTACTACTGCTAAAGAAGCTAATATTAATGCAGTAGGATTTATAAAATTAAATAAACCATTACCTAATAAATATGCGTTTACCACATGTTCTCTACCTAAAGATACTGTATCTGCTAAAGGAGACATAATTGGCATTGTTAGAACAGCCATTCCTGAAGAAGAAGGAATAAAAAAAGTTAGTCCTGTATACACAAAAAGCATTGCATTAATAAAAAGCCCTTTTGGCATGCCATCTGTAAATGAACTAGCATAAAACAAAAGTGTATCACTAATTAAACCATTTTCCATTAAAACAGTTACACCTCTTGCTAAACCAATTATAAAAGCAACTCCCAATAAATCTCCTGCGCCTTTCATAAAGGTGTCTACAAAAGTAGCTTCATTAATTTTACATATGAAACCTATTAAAATAGCACCTACAAAGAAAACACCAGTCATCTCTAAAAACCACCAATCTAAATTAGAAACACCATAAACCATTACAACAAAACATAAAATAAAAATGGTTAACACTAATTTTAATTTAGAATTAAATTCAATTTTAGTTGATATATTTTTAAAAGAAAACAGTTTTTCTATTTCTATTTTTTGATCATAAATAATAGATTTTTTAGGATTATTTTTTACTCTAGTAGCATATCTAATAATGTAAAAAATACAGGTAGATAAACCAACAACAAATAAAATAATTCGTTCATATAATCCTGTTGTCCAATTAATACCTGCAGAATTTGATGCAATTATAGTACTAAAAGGATTTATAGTGGACATCATACAGCCAATTTGACTACCAACAAAAATACAGGCTAAAGCAACCATAGCATCGTATTTTGCAGCTAAAAAAATAGGAATTAAAATAGGGTAGAAGGCAATAGTTTCTTCAGCAAATCCAAATGATGTTCCTCCTAAAGCAATTAATGAAGTAACAGCTATAATAAGAATATATTCTTTTCCTAAAAGTAATTCTGATAGTTTAGAAATACCAGCTTCAAATGCACCTGTAAAATTAACAATGGCAACCAAACCACCAATAAATAATACTAAAATTATAATATCAGCAACTTGAATAATACCTTTTAATGGTGCTAAAACCAATTCTTTAAAACCTTGTGGTTTAGCATCAATGTTTTTATAAGTGCCAGGTATACTAATTGGTTTATAAATAGCCCCAGAGGTAAATTTATCAATAGGAATTTTTACTTGTAAATCATCTAAAGTTTTTTGATTTGCTTCTAAGTTTATAGCTCCAAGATGATTACTTCTAATAAAAGTATTATCGTCTTTATTGTAAGCTAGTCTATCATATTCACCTGAAGGAACTACCCAGGTCAATAATGCAACAAAAACTGCAATTAATAATAAAACAGTTTGTGCTGTTGGAAATTTTATCTTTTTCATCTTTAGAAATTGTAAGATTCTAAAGATATAATAAAATTATTTTTTAGCGATAAATTCTAAAGCAACTCCATTAATACAATGACGTTTTCCTGTAGTTTTTTGAGGTCCATCATTAAAAGAATGTCCTAAATGACCTCCACAAGTATTACATTTTAACTCTGTTCTTGCATAGCCTAATTTATAATCTACATCTAATTCTACACTACCTTCAATAGCCCTGTCAAAAGAAGGCCAGCCAGTACCTGAATCAAACTTATGTTCTGATGCATAAAGTGGAGTTTTGCAAGCTGCACAAACGTATGTTCCTTTTTTGTAGTTTTTATTTAATGGACTTGTAAAAGCTCTTTCAGTTCCAGCTTCACGAAGTACATAATATTCCATAGGAGATAAAAGTTTTTTCCATTCAGTATTTGATTTTTCAACTTTATATTCTTTTTTTTCTTTTGATTTTTCTTGAGCAATACTATTACAGCTTAACATAATACTAAAAAAAAGAAGTCCGATTATATTTTTCATGAGTTTTCTATTATAAATTTTACAATTCTATTTGTTATTTTTTTATTTCTTAAAATTTTGGTGTGACCTAAACCTTTTGTTATTAATAGTTTTCCATTACTCAAGTTTTGACGAATGTTTATACCACAACTTACATCTACATCACCATCATTTACATCATGAACTATTAAAACTGGTATAGTAACATTTTTAGCTACATTACTAGTAGCAAAATCATCAACATTTTGTTTCCATTTTTGTTCAAAATATGTTCTTAATTTTTTTCCAAATTTATTTTGTAAACCTAAGTTATTTGAAAAATTATTTAATATAGTAGATGTTTTATCTCCAGAACCAACCGTAATTAAACAATTAAAAATATTTTCTTCTTTTTGAGTGTTCATAAGAGCCATACCTCCAAAAGAATGACCAACAGCAGCACAAAAGGGACCATAATTATTATGTAAAGCCTTTATAGTTTCAATATACTCTAAAAGATTTGTTTTTTTTCCAGATGATTCTCCATGGGCAGGCATATCAAAAGAAATAACCATAAAACCTTTCTCTAGTAAAGTATTAGCAATCATAAAAAGTTGTGTGCTTCTACCTGCCCAACCATGGGCTAATAAAACTTTCTTATTTGAAAAACCATAAGATAAAACTTCTATTTCTTTATCTATTCTAGATACAAAAAGTTTACTTTTTTGTGAAGTATTTAGCATGCCTAACTCCCTTTTAGGAGTTTTAAACTTTATAGGAGTTACAAAGATTTTTGAAGCTAATATAATAGTTAGTTTTGAAGATATATGTTGTATTATTTTAAAAAACAAGCTTACAAATTTTGGTACTTGTAAACTAGAATTAAATTTATCTGCCTCAAAAAAAATCATTTTCAAAATTATAAAAGTTCTTTTAAATATGAATAAAGCACAAATATGATTGATTAAATTAATAAATTGCGTTATAGAAATTAAAAAAAATCTAAAAATGAAAAAATTTATAGCTTTATGTATGACTATATTTCTATTTGTAGAGTGTAGTACTGTACCAATTACAGGTAGAAAAAGAGTTAATTTTGTGAGTGATGCACAAGTATTACCTGCAAGTTTTGCACAATACAGTAACTTTTTAAAAGAAAATAAAGTATCTAATAATAGAGCAATGACTAACCAAGTAAAAGAAGTTGGAAAAAACATTGCAGCAGCTGTAGATCGTTTTATGAGAGCTAATGGAATGACAGAAGAAGCGAATGCTTACAAGTGGGAATTTAATTTAATTGAAGACAAAACTGTAAATGCTTGGTGTATGCCAGGAGGTAAAGTTGTTTTTTATACTGGTATCATGCCAATTTGTGCAAATGAAGATGGAGTTGCTGCTGTTATGGGACATGAGGTTGCTCACGCTTTTGCAAAACATGGACAAGAAAGAATGTCTCAAGGACAATTACAACAAATAGGAGGTATAGCTGTAGCATTAGGTACATCTGGCTCTAGTGAAAGTTCACAACAAATTTGGAACACTGCTTTTGGTATAGGTTCTGGTTTAGGGATGCTAAAATTTAGTAGAACTCATGAAAGAGAAGCTGATAGATTAGGTTTAGTTTTTATGATTATGGCAGGTTATGAAGGAACAGAAGCTGCTGAAGTTTGGGTTAGAATGAGTCAAAAAACAAAAGGTAGTAAAGGACCAGAAATTTTAAGTACACACCCAACAAACGAATCAAGAATTCAAGATTTAAGAAGTTATTTACCAACTGCAAAACAATTAGCAGTTAAATT
This sequence comes from Polaribacter marinivivus, assembly GCF_042651285.1. NCBI lineage: Bacteria > Pseudomonadati > Bacteroidota > Flavobacteriia > Flavobacteriales > Flavobacteriaceae > Polaribacter > Polaribacter marinivivus. The sequence continues at coordinate 372,683 of NZ_JBHSCY010000002.1, forward strand.
TAATAGTCAACTTAAAAGTTAAAACAAAGAATAAATAGAATTACTATCTTGTAACCGTTCAAAAATTAATTTTGGACGGTTTTTTTTATAAATAAGCATATGTTAAAAATTGGTGATAGTAAATTAATTAATAGTTGGGCTTTTTATGATTGGGCAAACTCTGTATATTCTTTAGTAATTAGTACAGCTGTTTTTCCATTATACTATAGTGCAGTAACAGAAGGTAAAACAGTTTCTTTTCTTTTTATGGATTGGGATCATCCAGATAGTTTATATAGTTATGCATTATCTTTTTCTTTTTTAATAGTTGCATTTATATCTCCAATTCTTTCTGGTATTGCAGATTACACAGGTAATAAGAAAAAATTTATGAAATTTTTCTGTTGGATGGGAGGTTTGTCTGTTTGTAGTTTATATTTTTTTGATGGAATAGATACAGTTTGGATTGGTATTGTTTTTACCATTTTAGCAAGTGTTGGATTTTGGGCAAGCTTAGTATTTTATAATGCATATTTACCTGAAGTGGCACATCCAGAACAACAAGATAGAGCTAGTGCAAAAGGATTTATTTATGGTTATATAGGATCTGTTATATTATTGGTAATTAATTTAATATTAATACAAAAACCAGATTTATTTGGTTTAACATCTGGTATGGCTTCAAGAATATCATTTGTTTTAGTTGGTATTTGGTGGATTGGTTTTGCACAAATAACTTTTAAAAGATTACCTAATAACGTTTATAATAAAAAACCAAAAGCAGATTATATCTGGAGAGGTTTTAGAGAACTTAAAATTGTAGCAAAACAAGTAATAGAATACCCTACTTTAAAAAAGTTTTTAATTGCTTTTTTTCTATTAAGCGTTGGTGTACAAACCATAATTTTATTAGCAACTATTTTTGGGTCAACAGAATTAGGTTTAGAAACTATTGACCTAATTATTACAGTTTTATTGATTCAGATAGTTGCAATTTTAGGAGCCTTTTTATTTTCTAGAATATCTGAAAAAAAAGGAAATTTCTTTGCATTAAAAGTAACCATTATTATATGGATGATTGTTTGTTTTTGTGCATTTTTATTACATAAAGATTTGCCAAATGTTTCTATTTATTTTTATAGTTTAGGAGGTGTTTTAGGTTTGGTTTTAGGAGCAATACAATCTCTTACAAGATCTACTTATTCTAAATTATTGCCAGAGACAGAAGATCATGCAACATTTTTTAGCTTTTATGACGTAACAGAAAAAATAGCAATTGTGTTAGGTACTTTTGTTTATGGTTTATTGTATGCAATTACAGATTCTATGCAATGGAGTGTTTTATGTTTAGCACTTTTCTTTTTAGCATCTTTAATAATTCTTTCTACTTTAAAAAGAACAAAATATGTGCAATAGATTAATTATTAAAAATATTTTTTAAGTTGTCATTTTCAATTTGAACCACAAATTCTATTAATATTTTTTGATCTTTTTCTGTAAGCTTATTAAGCATTTTTTCTCCTTCAGAAATTGTAGTTAATGCTAATTGTAAACCATTTATTTCTTTTTTAGAAAATACATTTGGTTTGTTTTTCATTTTCTTTATCAGAAATGCTATTATTTCTTTTATTTTTTCAACAAGAATTTTATCATGCACAATATTAAAAAAAGCTTCTGTACTTAATACAAATTCCTCAATTTCTGAGTAGGGAAGTAGTTTAATTAATTCGTTTATTTTATCTGTTTTATAAGGTGGTTCTATTTTTTTATGTAAAGCAATGTCTACAAGTGCATTTTCAAATTTTGTAGCACCTCTAAAAGATTTCATAGCTTTTAATCCTGAAGTAAAAATTTTTGGAAGATGTTTACCATGAGTAAATAATAATTTAAATGATTCTAAAACAATATTAAAAAGCTTTTCTGGTTGCTTTATAAAAACATCTAACGTGTTAAATGCTTCATTTAATTCTTCTCTTCTTTTTAAATCAGGGTAAACATAGGTTAAAAAATAATTTCTTAATCCGTTAACTATATCTTTATTTATTGTTGTTGGTAGAGGGTATTCTTCAATTAAACTTTTATATTGATATCTTTCTAGTATTACATTTCTGTAACCTTTTATAATCTCTTCTAAAACTTTACTTCTATTCATATTACATTTAGAAATCAACAAATTTAAAAACAAAATAGCAACTAAATTTAGTTGCTATTTTAGATTCTATATTTAATAAAAGCTATTTAATATCATTATTAGTAACTTCATAATCATACACAAAAAATCTTTTAGAAGGCTCTTTTGCTATCCAATTTTTTATGTTATAAATATTTTTACCACTCTCATTAGGTTTGTATATTTTTAATATACTTTGATTATTATCCCTTATTACTACAGAGTCATAATCTATAAGAGATGGCTCTAAATAAGTGCTACCAATATCAAAACCTTCTTGAAATAGCACAACTTCATTTGGTGCTATTGTTAGTATTTTTCTCAAGTTTACATCAGAAGAAACAAAATCAATATTTAGAGATGTATCTGTTAAATTTTTGATGTTTGCTTCCATATCTGCTACTGGATCACAGCTTATGATAACCAGAGAAAAAAGAATAACTTTAATTATGTTTTTCATAAAAACTTAACTAATAATTCTATTGTACAGTAACATTAAAAGTTACTTCTACATCTGTACTTCCTCCAGCCCCAGCAACTGTTCCATTATTTGGTTTTGTTGGCTCATGCTTTAAAATAACTGTTATACTTCCAGATCCAGCTGTTCCTGTTGATAAAGAAGTCGCAATTCCTAAAGGATTTCCATTACCATCTGTATCTGTTTTAGTAATTGTTAAGCCACTCACTGTAGAAACATAAAAGAACTCATGTTCATCTCCTTCTTGTTGTACTTCATTAGTTATATTTTCAGCAGGAGATGTAGTTTCATTTAATAATTGCACTAAACCTGTATAAGTTGTATTTGCAGTTAATGGACCAGAAATAGTTGTAGTAGGTAGATTTGGTCCATCTCCATCTGTATCTTGAAAAGTTAATGTAACTACATCATTACCATTTGTTAAAGTATAACTTACTGTAGTTATTAGTTCTCCTTCATGGTCATGATCGTGGTCATGATCGTCTGAACAACTTGTCATCACTAGAGTTGATACAAATAATATTGCTAATAATTTAATTGATTTTAAAGTGTTTAATTTTTTCATTTTTAAATATTTTTTAATAATTAATTTTAATTTTAAGGTTAACATTTCTTCCTAATTCATCAGCGAAATAACGAAGTCTGTTTAAATTTTCTCTATAAGCTACATTAAAAAGATTATCTACATTAAATTCTAATTGTAAACTACCTTTTTTAAATGGATAAAAAACAGCAGATGAATTAAAACCAAACAGTATATAGCTTGGTGGAGTAGAACTTATATCTACTAAAACATCTTGTTGTGTTGTTGGGTTAAATGTGGTAAAATTGTAATCTGGAAATCTATTTTGTTGAAAAACAGTTCTTTGATGAATACTTAATTTTAGCTCATGAAACTGATTATATTTATATACTATTCTATTACTAAAATTAGCAGATGGCATATGAATTAAAGCAATGTCATCTGTTAAATTATCTCCTTGTAATAAACTTAAACTACCAATGTAATCGAATTGATTTGCTATTTTTTTATTGATATCAATATCAACTCCAAAAATTTGTGCATTTACTTGGTTGTATTCCCAAACTGGAAAAGCTCCTCTTATTGTTGTTCTAATTCCTGTTGGTATTAGTTGAATAAAGTTGTTTATGTTTTTGTAGTAGGGACTAATAGAAAAACCAAAATTTTCATTTGTTCTTTCAAAAGACGCTACAAATTTATTGGCAGTTTCTTTACCAATTGTTAATAAACCTGTTTCTATTCTTGCTGCACTATGATGCAAACCATCACTAAACAATTCAGAAGGATTTGGAACTCTTTGTGCTAATCCATAATTAAACAAAAAAGCATAATCTGTATTAAAACGTTTAGAGATACCTAAGCTAGCAGATATGTTATTAAATGTAAAAGTTGGTCTAGTTACAATTCTAGAGCCATCAATTTCTCCTGTTTCGAATTCAGGAAATAATACATCATAATTTTTATCATTCCAATCTGACAAACTATATCTTTTTCTAGCATCTATTCTTGAATAATCATAACGTAAACCTGCATTAAACTCTGTACTTTCATTTAAATCATAATTTACAATTGCATAAATGCCAGCTTCATATTTATCATAATCTGGAATTAATGGGCTTGCACCTGTACCAGATACAGCATCGTTTTGCTGATAACGCACTAAAAGACCTGTGTTTATTCTAAAATCTTCTAAATAATCTATTTGTAAATCTGGTTGAATACTAGTTGTAAATAGTCTTAAATCTATTACAGGTATATTACTTAAATCTCCTCTTCTAGAATCAAACTCTTTTCTTCTGTTTAATTGAAAATCATATTGTACAGATAACTTACCAAAGTTTTTAAAACGTTTGTAAGCTTCAACTTTTCCTAAATGATGAACTATACTTTGTCTAGGATAATTTATATCATAAGAAAAATCATCTGTTATTCTTGGTGTTTGGCTATTAATAGCTGCTACTAAATCATTTACATTACCAATATGTGAAGATTGTAAAATAGCTAGCTTATTATTTACATAGCTATAATATGCATCAAAACCTTTTTCATAAGAATTAAAACCTATTCTAAATGAGGTGTTTATATTTTCTAAACCACTATTAGTTAAATAGTAATCTGGAGCTCTAAAATCACCAAATTTTCTATAATTAGCTTGTAATTTACTATACCAACCAGAATTGTATGTTTTAACAATTTCAGAATTAATACTACCTCCAAACCCATTTGAGTTTAAAGATGTTATTGTACTACCAAAAAGGCTATCTTTAATTGCGTATTTTTTAGGCTTTATAAGAATTAAACCACCAATAGCATCACTTCCATACTTTAAAGAATTAGCACCTTTTACAACATCTATTCTATCACTAGCATTAATATCTATATTAGGTGCATGTTCATCTCCCCATTCTTGATCAAACATTCGTACATTATTATTTATTATTAATAATCTACTACTGTGTAAACCATGAATCATTGGTTTTACTATAGTATTACCAGTATTTAAAGATGAGACTCCACTTATTGTATTTAAAGCATCTCCTAAAGATTTATCTGTAAAATTTGTGATCACCTCTTTCTTTAAAGATTGCTCAATGCTTGTAACTTCTGTTTTTGTATTTGTTTTTACAACAACTTCTTTTAATTCTTCTAGATGATGTTCTAGAGATATTTCTTTAAAAGTATCTTTGGTTAATGTAAATACAATTCTTTTAGTTTCACAAGCAATATGCTTAATTTCTATAGTTAGTTTTCCTTCACATAAATTGTTAAATACAAATTCTCCATCAAAATTTGAAGTGGCAAACTTGTTTAAGTTAACAATATGAATGGATGCACCAACAATAGAAGTATTGTCGTGAAAATCAGTTACTTTACCTTTAAGTGAATATGTGCAATTTTGAGCTTTTGTATTATAAAAACACAATAAAAAAGCACAAAAAATTAATAGTTTTTGCATATTATTTTTCTATGTTCTGTTTAAGTTTTTTAAGCTAGAACATAAAGAGGTGGTCCTCTTAAAGAAAACGATAATTGCTGATGATTTTTTAAGAAATTTTGTTGTAATGTTTCAGATGATTGAATTTCAGAATTATTAAAAAACTGATAATCTGAATCAACTAAAAACGAATTACTTTGTTTATATAAATGAAGAGTACAGTCTAAATCTTTATCATGTATATGTTGTTCTGTTTTAGAAAAACATATTTCATGTTTATGATTTGTTAACGAATGAAAAGCAAGAACCGCTATTGGTAAAAAAAATATTACCAGTAGTGTAACACTAATAAAATTAGCAAAACTCTTGTTTTTAAACATTACTCTTTTTTTCTTGACTTTAAATTTAATAATTCAACTGCTAAAGAAAAAGCGATTGCAAAATACAAATATCCTTTAGGAATTACTCCAACAGAATTGTTAAAAAATTCAGTATGTGATAAATGAGCTCCTTCTGCTATTAGCATAAAACCTATTAAAATTAAAAAGGACAATGCCAACATTTGTATGGTTGGATTATTGTTTACAAAAGTATTTATAGGCTGAGAAAAAATCATCATTATAATAATAGAAACAATAACAGCAATAACCATTATTGTTAAAGCGCCTTCAACACCATTAGTCATACCAACAGCTGTTAAAATACTATCAAAAGAAAAAACAATATCTATTAAAATAATCTGAATAATAACATTTGTAAATGAAACTACTCTTGGTGTTTTTACGACTGCTTCTTGATTTGTATCTTCCATTTTTTGACGAATTTCTTTAGTACTCTTATACAAAAGAAAAATTCCACCTAAAAAAAGTATTATACTTTGTCCTGTTAATCCTGTTTTAAACCAACCTATGTCTAAACTATAAAACGGATCTTTTAAAGCAATTAAATAAGACACACTAAATAATAACAAAATACGAGTTATCATTGCTAAGCTAAGCCCAACTAAAGTTGCTTTTTTTACATGTTTTTTTGGAAGTTTATTTGCTGATATTGAGATAAATATAATGTTATCTATCCCTAAAACTATTTCTAAAAAAGTTAAGGTTAATAAAGATATCCAGGTTTCAGCATAAAGAAAAATTTCCATTTTATTTTATCTTGTAAATTGTACCCTTTTTCGTGAATTTAGAGAAGCCAATTTTTACAGTAAAATCATAAGAATCTTTTTTTATCTTATTAATTTGTACAAACATAGGGTCTTTTTGTAAACTGTTTTTTGGATTGATATATCTTAAAGTATAGAAAAAATTATTTTTCCATTTTATAGATAAAGTATCAATATTATCTCCATACTTACTAATCTGGATACTATCTTTTCTAATGATTGTTTCTTTTACAAAATCATCTCCAGCTGGTATTTCAAAAACACCAGTTTTAAATTTATCTGAATTATCTTCAAATTCAGATTTACATGATGTTAAAGTTAATATTCCAAAAAGAAAAATAAATAGTTTTCTCATTATATACCTGTGTAATTACTTGGTGTTATTGCTTTTAATTCTGTTTTAATATCATCAGAAACTTCTAAAGTATCTATGAAGTTAGCAATAGATTTTTGATTAATCTTTTCGTTTGTTCTTGTTAAACCTTTTAGAGCTTCATATGGATTAGGATAAGCTTCTCTTCTTAATATTGTTTGTATAGCTTCTGCAACAACAGCCCAATTATTTTCTAAATCTTGTTCAAACTTTTCTTTATTTAATAAAAGCTTGTTTAATCCTTTTAAAGTTGATGTAAAACCTATAATTGTATGTCCAAAAGGTACTCCAACATTACGTAAAACAGTACTATCTGTTAAATCACGCTGCAATCTAGATATTGGTAATTTTGCAGATAAATGTTCAAAAATTGCATTGGCAATTCCTAAATTTCCTTCTGAGTTTTCAAAATCTATAGGATTTACTTTATGTGGCATTGCAGAAGAACCTACTTCACCTTTTTTAATTTTTTGTTTAAAATAATCCATAGAAACATAAGTCCAGAAATCTCTATCTAAATCTATAATTATGGTATTTATTCTTTTTAAAGTGTCAAATAGAGCAGCCATGTGATCATAATGTTCTATTTGTGTTGTAGGAAATGAGTGTTGTAAACCTAATTTTTCTTGAACAAACTCAGTTCCAAAAGCTTTCCAATCAATTTTAGGATATGCTACTTTGTGTGCATTGTAATTACCTGTTGCTCCACCAAATTTAGCAGCACTTGGTATATCATTTAGTAAATTAAATTGTTCTTTTAAACGAGTTACAAAGACATCTACTTCTTTACCTAATCTTGTTGGTGATGCTGGCTGACCATGAGTTCTTGCTAACATAGAAATGTCTTTCCACTCAATAACTAATTCTTGCAATTTTTTTAGAACTTGAAAGTAAGCTGGTACAAAAACATCATTCATTGCTTCCTTTATAGATAAAGGAATAGCAGTGTTGTTTATGTCTTGAGAGGTTAACCCAAAGTGAATAAATTCTTTATCTTTTTGTAAACCTAAAGCATCAAATTTTTCTTTAATAAAATACTCAACTGCCTTAACATCATGATTGGTTACTTTCTCAATATCTTTAATTTTTTGAGCATCTTCTGCAGTAAAATCAATATAAATTTTACGTAAATCGTCAAATAAATCTGTATTAAAGTCTGTTAATTGAGGCAATGGTATTTCACAAAGTGCAATAAAATATTCGATTTCTACTCGAACACGATATTTTATTAAAGCTTCTTCTGAAAAGTAATCTGCTAATTTTGATATTTTGTTTCTATAACGTCCATCAATAGGAGAAATAGCGTTTAATTTAGTTAATTTCATTTGTTAAATCTAAAATGCAAAAATAGGCATTTGTATAGATTTATATATGAGATTTTTGATGTTTTTCTATTAAAGCTAGAATATGTTTGCCTCTAGCTTTTGTGCCTTTGCTTTCGTGTATAATTTTAGTCTCAATTAAATGTTTTAACTCAACATGAATCCATTTTTTTTGTAAACCAAATAAATATAAAGTATGCATAGTGTAAGCTCTAACTGCAATTTTTTGTGGTGTAATTAACCAATCAAATCCTGTTTCTATAATAGCATCTATATGTTTAGAGTTTAGCTTTTCTAAAACTTTAAAATTTTGTTTTTTATGATATGTTGTAGCAAGTTGCTCACAAATTTTTGCACAAGGTCTAATAGCGCTATCAAATTGTAAATTTTTGATATTAAAAGTAAATTTATCTAAATAAGGTAATATCCAATTTTTGGTATGATGAGTGCATATCCATTCTAAAATCCAAGCAGCTTTTATAGAAACTTTCTTATTTACATCAAAAGTAATATCGACTAAATCTTGCATTAAATCTTTATTATCTAACACAATATTTGCGACTCTTTGTCTGTTTTCTCTTTTAGCATTTTCGATGTTATTGAGTTCTTGAGTTAGATAATTGATGCTCATTTTTAGTTCGATTAATGTATATTTACTCTAAATACTAGATTGATGTTAAATATAAAAAGACTTGTTTTTGTTTTACTTTTTTTTGGGTGCTTTTTTTTAAGTGCTACTATGAAAGCCCAAAAAATAAATCAGTTTGATGCTAATAAAAAACGAACAGGTGTCTGGAAAAAGTTTTATAAAAATGGAACAGTTCGTTATGAAGGAGCCTTTAAAAATGGTAAAGAAATAGGTGTTTTTAAATTTTATAAAGAAGGTTTTCCAAAAAATCCTTCAATCATCAAAAGATACAAAACAGCAAATGATTCTGTGGCTGTTGAATTTTATTCGATCAAAGGAAAAATAGAAAGTAAAGGATTTTTTATTGATAAAACTAGAGTAGGAGCTTGGAAATATTTCTTTAAAAACGGAAAATTAATGTCAGAAGAATTCTACAATAATGGTAAGTTAGAAGGTACATTAATTAATTACTATCCTAATGGAAAAATTACTGAAGAAACGTATTATAAAAATGGTCTTAAAGATGGTATTTCTAAAAAATACTCAAGTGATGGAATTTTAATTGAAGAGATTATTTATAAAAATGATAAGCCAAATGGACTTGCCAAATACTTTGAATTAAATGGGAATTTAAAAGAAAAAGGAGTTTATAAAAATGGAAAAAGAGTGGGGAAGTGGGAGTTTTATTTAGATGGAGAAGTAGCTGATAAAAAAGAAGTTGAAAAAAATAAAAAATTTAATAAAAATGAATAAATTAAGAATTGGACTATTAATTTTAGCTACTTTTCTAATAACCTCATGTAAAAATGAGCAGACACAAAAAGAAAATGCTATAAATGGACTTTGGGTTGTGAAAAAAGTAAAAATGGGTAATCAAGAAATGACACCTATAGCAAGATGGATGCGTTTTAATAAAGACTCCACACAAACCTCAGGTAATGGTTGGTTGCAACATTCTGTTGGTTCATGGTCTTACAAATTAGATAGTCAATTATTAAAAGTTGAAAATTTTAATGGCGTTGTTGATGAATTTAATGATCCTTTTAAAGTAAACTTTTCAAATAAAAATATGATTTGGAAAAGAAAAGAAGGAGATTTTGATGTAACAATTACTCTAGAAAAAATTAATGAAATACCAACATCAGAAGCTAATAAATTGTATGGTTTATGGAAATTTGAAACTATTTTTGAAAACGGAAAAGAAATTTCAGATTCTCTTAATCCATCAAAAAAAGCAATGCTATTTTTAAGATGGGATAACACCTATGAGTTACGAAATTATCCTGTAGGAGAGTTATATGGCATTTTTAAAACTCATGCTCATAGACTTCAAATAGATATGGTAAGTTACAGTAAAATTCCAAAATATCAATTTTACGAATTTAAGTTAGAAGGAAACAATTTGTTGCTAAATTCTACAAACAGCGATAAACAAATAAAACTAACTAGAATTAATCAATTTTTAAAATAGCTATATCAAAACTATCAATTTCTAAATCGTATTCAAAAGTGTAACTTTGCAAACTCAAAAGTTAAGAATGAAAAGAGTAGTTGTTGGTCTTTCTGGTGGAGTAGACTCTAGTGTTACAGCATATTTACTAAAAGAACAAGGATATGAAGTTATAGGCCTTTTTATGAAAAATTGGCATGATGATTCTGTGACGATTTCTAATGAATGCCCTTGGTTAGAAGATAGTAACGATGCTATGATTGTAGCTCAAAAATTAGGGATTCCTTTTCAGGTAGTAGATTTAAGTGAGCAATACAAAGAACGTATTGTAGATTATATGTTTGATGAGTATGAAAAAGGAAGAACACCAAACCCTGATGTACTATGTAACCGTGAAATAAAGTTTGATGTCTTTATGGATATTGCTTTAAAATTAGGTGCAGATTATGTAGCTACTGGACATTATTGTAGAAAAGCAGAAGAAGAGATAAATGGAGAAATGGTGTATAAATTATTGGCAGGTAAAGACAATAATAAAGATCAATCTTATTTTTTATGTCAATTATCTCAAGAGCAATTAGCAAAAGCTTTATTTCCAATTGGTGAGTTAACTAAGCCAGAAGTAAGAGAAATTGCTAAAGAAGCAGACTTAATTACTGCAGAAAAGAAAGACTCACAAGGTTTATGTTTTATTGGTAAAGTACGTTTACCTGAATTTTTACAACAAAAGTTACAACCTAAAGAAGGTGAAATTGTTCAAATACCAAGTGATTTTAGTCAATATACCAAATCTATTCCCAGATTTGAGAATAAAGAAGCAGAGCTAAAATATTTGGCAACAAAATTCTCTTACACCAAAACAGATGGTAAAGTAGTGGGTAAACATCAAGGAGCACATTATTTTACAAAAGGTCAAAGAAAAGGCTTAGCAGTTGGTGGCACAAAAGAGCCTTTATTTGTTATTGAAACTGATGTTGATGAAAATATCATTTATACAGGTGAAGGAAAAAACCATGCAGGATTGTATAGAAACGTTTTATTTGTTGCAAATGAAGAAATACATTGGATTCGTGAAGATTTAACTTTACAAGTAGGAGAAACTATGGAAGTTGAGGCCAGAATACGTTATAGACAGCAATTAGAAAAAGCAACCTTATATCAATTTAAAGAAGGTTTATATGTTTGTTTTGATAATAAGCAATCTGCAATACAAGAAGGTCAGTTTGTGGCTTGGTATAAGAATGAAGAGTTGTTAGGTTCTGGAGTCATATCTTAATTTTAAATTCATTATTTGAAAAGAACATTTTTTATAATATTGGTTTTTTTTTCTTTGTGTACTTTTTCACAAAAAGATACTATTATAAATTTCTATAATTTCAATAATCAGAAATCCTTATCAAAACCAAATGATTTAAAATTCATTGAAGTATTAATAAAAAAGAATGATACTTTATGGAGATTTGAAAGGTACAAGGCAAATGGTCATCTTTTTTGTTTTTGGCACTCAAAAACAAAAGATAGTCAGCAAAAAATTGGCCAATTTATAACTTTTGATAAAAATGATAGTATTTCTTCTATAACCTATTATAATCAAAAAGGTTTAAGAAATGGAAGAACTAAAGCTTGGTTTCCAAACAGAAATGTTAATTATGAAGGATCATATAAAAATGGTAAAAGAAATGGGGTTTGGAAATTTTTTCATTTTAATGGTAAAATTGCAGCAAGAGGTTTTTTTAAAAATGATACACTTATAAAACAATTTTATTTTGATGAATTTGGAAAATCAATAAAGGTAAATGAAGATTGTTGTACTAGGGAACAAAGATTTAAAGGAGGTATAAATAAGTTTAGAAATAAGCTTAAAAAATTTACTAAAACCATTAATTACCAGTTAATAGGAGATTTATATGTAGATTTTTCTATAGATATAAATGGTAACATAGATGATGTTGAAATTTATGGTTATGCTCCAAATAATGTAAAACATGAATTAATTACTTTTTTTAAAAACATTAAAGGTTGGGAGCCAGCTATTCATTTAAAGAGAAAAGTACCTTCTAATTATTTTATAAAACTAAATTTTAAATAAACGTATGTCAAAAGCAATCAAAAATCTTTTCAATATTGAGTATCCAGTAATTCAAGGAGGAATGATTTGGGTTTCTGGGTGGAAACTTGCTTCAGCAGTTTCTAATGCAGGTGGTTTAGGTTTAATAGGCTCTGGATCTATGTATCCTGATGTTTTAAGAGAACATATACAAAAATGTAAAAAAGCTACAGATAAACCTTTTGGTGTAAATGTACCTATGTTATATCCTCAAATTGAGGAAATCATGAATATTATTGTAGAAGAAGGTGTTAAAATTGTATTTACTTCTGCTGGAAATCCAAAAACTTGGACATCTTTTCTTAAAGAAAAAGGAATTACAGTTGTTCATGTAGTCAGTTCTGTAAAGTTTGCTTTAAAAGCAGAAGCAGCTGGAGTGGATGCTGTTGTTTGTGAAGGTTTTGAAGCAGGTGGACATAATGGACGTGAAGAAACCACAACCTTTACTTTAATTCCAATGGTTAAAGAGGTTGTAAATATTCCTGTTATTGCTGCTGGAGGTATTGCTACAGGAAGAGGAATGCTTGCTGCAATGGTTTTGGGTGCAGATGCTGTACAAATTGGAAGTAGGTTTGCAGCTACTTTAGAATCTTCTGCACACACCAATTTTAAGCAAACTATAGTTAATGTTAAAGATGGTGATACTCATTTAACCTTAAAAGAACTAGCTCCTGTTCGTTTGGTAAAAAATAAGTTTTTTAATGATGTTCAGCGTTTATATGAAAACAATCCAACTAAAGAAGAATTAAAGGATTTATTAGGAAGAGCAAGAGCAAAAAAAGGAATGTTTGAAGGTGATTTAGATGAAGGAGAACTAGAAATAGGACAAATTGCAGGTTTAATTGATGAAATAAAACCAGCAAAAATGGTTTTGCAAGAAATTATTGATGAATTTAATGAAGTTAAAGGCTTAATAAACAAGCTTTAAGGTTCTAATTTAAAGAAAATCAATAATTTACATTAACTTAACATATTTAGAAGTATCTTTGTGCTTTAACAATTCGCTGCTATAAATAAATTGCAGCACAATATTTTTTATATGAGTAAAGGTACCGTAAAATTCTTCAATGAGTCTAAAGGATTTGGATTTATCACAGAAGAAGGAACAAACAAAGAACACTTTGTACACATTTCTGGATTAGTAGATGAAATTCGTCAAAATGACGAAGTTGAGTTTGACTTAAAAGAAGGTAGAAAAGGATTAAACGCAGTAAACGTTAAAGTATTATAATATATTTAGATTACTAGTTAAATTTTATGAAAGACCTATCAAAAGATTTGATAGGTCTTTTTTTATTTTGTTATTTCGTTAATACTTTCTAAAATAATAGAGCATCCTTTTTTTATTTCTTCATCAGTAATATTTAGTGGAGGAGTAATTCTTAAAGCTCTTCCTTCAAAAAGTAAAAAGAATAATATTAATCCTTTATCAAGACATTTATAGATAATTTTTGCAGCTAATTCTGGTGTTTCAACAATAGCTGCAAGCATTAGTCCTTTTCCTCTTATTTCTTTAATTAAATTATGTTGTAAGTACTTACGTATTAATTTTTCTTTCTTTAATGTTTCTGAAATAAGTTTTGTTTGTAAAATTTCATTTACAGTTGCTTTTCCTGCTGCTGCTATTACAGGGTGACCTGCAAAAGTAGAAATATGACCTAGTTTTGGATTTTCTTTTAACAAATTCATGTGTTTATTAGAAGCGATAAATGCTCCAATTGGCATTCCACCACCCAAACCTTTTCCAGTAATAATAATATCTGGAGTAACATTATAATTTTCAAATCCCCAGAATTTTCCAGTTCTTCCAATTCCTGTTTGTATTTCATCTAAAATTAAAAGCGCACCAACTTCATCACATTTTGCTTTTACTTTAGCTAAAAAATTACCTTGTGGTTCTATAAATCCTGCTCCACCTTGTATAGTTTCAAAAATAACTGCGGCTGTTTTTTCTGTAATTTGATGTAAGCAAAAATCACAATTAAAGCTGATAAATTTTGTACCAGGAATTAAAGGTCTAAAAGCTCTATTTTGCTGTTCTGCACCAGAAACACTCATAGCACCTTGAGTATTTCCATGATAAGCATTTTTTGCGGCTATAATTTCAAATCTATTTGTTGCTCTTTTCGCAAGTTTTATTGCTCCTTCTGTAGCTTCTGTTCCAGAGTTGGTTAAATAGACAGCGTTTAAAGTTTTAGGTGAGTTTTGAACCAATAATTTACACAAATCTACTTGAGGCTCTTGTATAAATTCTCCATACACCATAACATGAGTATATTTATCTATCTGATTTTTAATAGCTTCTGATACTTTTGGATGATTATGACCCAAACTATTTGCAGAAACTCCTGCTACAAAATCTAAATATTTTTTTCCTGAAATATCATAAATATAATTGCCTTTAGCATGAGAAATTTCTAAAGCTAAAGGGTGAGGAGAAGTTTGTGCTTGATATGTAAAAAAATCTGATTTCAAAATTATTGATCTATTTCTACCTCTATTTTCTTCTTAGCCTTTTTATCTTTTTTTGGAATTATAGCTGGTTCTATTTTAGGTTCTATTTTCTTAACAGGAGTATTGTCTTTTTCTCCATCTTTTAAAAAGATATCCTCTTTCTTTTTGGGTTGTTCATCTTCTCTCCAAATAAAACCTTTTAACTTTTTACTTTCTTCTGGAAACATAGATGGAGGA
The DNA here is from genome assembly GCF_042651285.1 of Polaribacter marinivivus. Classification (NCBI taxonomy): domain Bacteria; kingdom Pseudomonadati; phylum Bacteroidota; class Flavobacteriia; order Flavobacteriales; family Flavobacteriaceae; genus Polaribacter; species Polaribacter marinivivus. The sequence goes on from NZ_JBHSCY010000002.1 coordinate 388,003, forward strand.
TAAGTTTTTCCATCTGATTGAGTAAGATATTTTATAGATTGTACTTCTCCTTTTTCTAAGGTAAACTCAATGTTACTTGAAATTTCTTTGGTAATGGTTTCTAATACTTTAGTTTGCTCATTTCTATTAAAATAAACAGATTCTGCATTACCTTTAACTAATAGATACTTTAATTTATTTTCATAAAATTTACCAAACATATTTCTACCTTTAATTTGATTAAAGTTATCTTTAGATAGTGAATCTTTAGAGTTTATAAAGGCATTATTAAACACTTTTAATGAGTCTAATTTTTCTGTTTCTAAATTAGATTGTAAAAAAATTGAATCACCAGTTATTTGATTTTTATCTGACCAGATTACTGGGTTTCTATACATTTTGGTATAACCAGTTTCTTGGTTTGTATGAATAGAATCGCATTTACCTTGCAAGTCAGATTTAAAGATTTTTACATTATGATAAGTTCTAATTATTCTTTTTTTAGGTTTACCAGTAACTAACAAAGTATCACCATGAATAAACATAGAATCTTTATCTATAATTGATATTGCAACAGCTCTTTTGATTATAAATAAAGAATCTTTTTTCTCAAAAAGTTCTGCATAATTTCCTTTAGAAATAAAATTTTGAACAGTATCTATGACTTTAATATTATTAGTTGCAGAAGCAAATCCTTTTTTCTTGTCATAATACAAACTATCTCCTTCAACTGTTCTTTCTTTTAAATAGAGTTTTGCATTTTTAGTAAAATGTGAAATATCAGTTTTAGTATTATAAAAACCTTTTTCTGCATACAGTTTATTTTTGTTTTGAGTATTTGTAATTGTAGAAGGTCCATACAAATAGGCTAAACCAGAATTGGTGTAATAATCTAAATGATTAGATTTTAAATTATGTTCAGGATTGACCACTGTAACTCTTGTTGTTGCAGTAAATTTTTTGTTTTCTAAATAGTAATTACCGTTTTTACTTTTTAAAGTATTTGTGTTATCTCTTATAGTAGCATAACTTCTATAATATAGTTTTTGATTAATCCTATCAAACTGAAGTGTATCTGTAGTAAGTGTCATTGTAGGATCTTTCAATACTACATCTCCCCAAGAAAGTGCTTGTTTAGAGTTAGCATCATAATCTGCATATTTTGAAGTTTGGGTAATTGTATCACCTTGTTTTATTAATACATTACCAATAGCTTTAAAGAAATTTTGCTTTTGATAATATAATGCTTGCTGACAGGTAAGATCTATACCTTCATGCTTCATTTTTACATTACCCAATAGAATTGTTGCTCCTGGATATTTTATCTCATCAACTTCTTGAATTTCAGCAGTATATTCGATTTTCTTTTTTTCTTGAGCTAAAAGAAAAAATGAATTTAAAATGAATAACAAAAAAAATATTCTTTTCAAAAGATTTGTTTTGTGACAAAAATAATGAAAAGAATATCTCAACTTCTTAATATTAAGATAAATCTATTATCTAATAATAGTTTGTTTTCTATCTGGCCCTACAGAAACAATTTTTACAGGTACTCCTGTTTCTTTTTCTATGAAGGCAATGTAATCCATTAAGTTTTTTGGAAGTTCGTCAACAGAAGTCATTTTAGTTAAATCTTCTCTCCAACCTTTAAACTCAGTATAGTTTACAGACACATTCTCTGGCTCAATATTGTAAGGTAAATGTGTAATTTCTTCTCCTTTATAATTATAAGAAGTACATACTTTTAAAGTATCAAAACCAGAAAGTACATCACCTTTCATCATCATTAATTGAGTAACACCATTAACATCTACAGCATATTTAAGTGCAACTAAATCTAACCAACCACATCTTCTAGGTCTACCAGTTGTAGCACCAAATTCATGACCAACTCTTCCCATTGTTTCTCCATCTTCATCAAATAATTCAGTTGGGAAAGGTCCAGAACCAACTCTAGTAGTATAAGCTTTAAAAATTCCAAATACATCACCAATTTTATTAGGTGCAACACCTAAACCTGTACAAGCACCAGCTGCTGTTGTGTTTGAAGACGTTACAAAAGGGTAAGTTCCAAAATCTATATCCAATAATGAACCTTGAGCACCTTCTGCTAATATAGTTTTTTTATCTTTTATTGCTTGATTTAAAAACTCTTCACTATCAATAAATTTTAGTGTTCTTAATTTGTCTATTCCTTTACAAAATTCAGTTTCTAATTCTTTTAAATCATATTCTATTTGAACATCAAAAAACTCTAACATTTTAATATGTTTTGCAGTTAATGCATCATATTTATCTTTCCAGTTTTCTAATTCTAAATCTCCAACACGCATTCCATTTCTACCAGTTTTATCCATGTAAGTAGGACCAATACCTTTTAATGTAGAACCAATTTTAGCTTTACCTTTAGAGGTTTCTGATGCAGCATCTAATAATCTGTGTGTAGGTAAAATTAAATGTGCTTTTCTAGAAATTAATAATTTAGAGGTATAATTTATTTTATGTTTATCTAAATTTTCTAATTCTTTTTTAAATATTACAGGATCTATTACAACTCCATTACCAACTACATTTAAGGCTTTATCATGAAAAATACCTGAAGGGATAGTGTGTAATACATGCTTTTCGCCATCAAAAATTAAAGTATGACCTGCATTTGGTCCTCCTTGAAAACGAGCTATGATGTCATAATTTTTGGTAAGTACGTCTACAATTTTACCTTTTCCTTCATCTCCCCATTGTAAGCCTAGTAATAAATCTACTGCCATTATATAATTTTGTAATTGTTTATTTTATAAACTGTTAATTAAAAATTTATTTATTTTTTTTTGTTCCGTAAAAATAAAGTGAATGATTGTGAATGTTAATGTCAAAAATATCTTCGATTGTTTTTTTGATGATTTGAATTCTAGGGTCGCAAAATTCTTTTACTTCACCAGAATCAGTAAAAATAACATGATCATGATTTTTATCGAAATAACTTTTTTCATAACGAGCCATAGTTTGTCCATCAAATTGATGTTTTCTCACCAAATTACAATCTAAAAGTAAATCTATAGTGTTATATAGAGTAGCTCTACTAACTCTATAATTTTTATTTTTCATTTTAATATATAAAGATTCTATATCAAAATGTTCATCAGCATCATAAATTTCTTGAAGAATAGCATAGCGTTCTGGAGTTTTTCTATGTTTATTTTCTTCTAAATATGAAGTGAATACTTTTTTAACTATTTCTTGATTTTCAGTAGAATTACTCATCAGTTTTACTTTTACGAAGCAACAAATTTACGTTTATTTCTTTATAAAAAAACACTTTTGTTAGAATGATATTTACATTCTATTAACACGCTCTACATTTTTAACTCCTTCAACTTTTTGAATATTATTGATGAGTTTGTTTAGCTGCCCTATGTTTTTTACACTTAAAGATATTTTACCATCAAAAACACCTTCGTCTCCAGATATATTTATACTATGAATAAAAACACCCATATTATTAGAAATTATTCTGGTTACATTATTTACAATACCTGTATTATCAACTCCACTAATATGCAAAACAGCTTTAAAGTCTTGTTTGGTAGAATCTATCCATTTTGCAGGCATAATTCTATATGCATAATTAGATTGTAAAGAAATTGCATTAGGACAATTCTTTTTATGCACTTTAATACCATCATTAATGGTTAAAAACCCAAAAACTTTATCTCCAGGTATAGGATTACAACATTTAGATAATTTATAATCTAACTTTTCTTCTTCTTTACCAAAAACAAGGGCATCATATTTATATGTTACTTCTTCTTCATCAGTCTCTTGTTGAGTTTTTACAGAAGGTCCTCTTCTTAATTTTGTTTTAAAGAAGTTTAGAATAGTACTATTTCTTTGAGATACAAAAGCTTTTAATTGTGTATTGTCTATTGCACCATTTCCTATTCTATAAAACAAATCGAAACTTGTTCTAAGTTTAAAAAAGTTAACTAAATCATTAATTGTTTTTTCGTTAAAAGGTATTTTTAAATGACGAAGCTTACGTGTTAAAATAGCTTTGCCTTCTTCAGCAATCTTCTTTTCTTCATCTTTTAAAGCAGCTCTAATTTTTGTTCTTGCTCTAGCAGTAATCACAAAATCTAGCCAACGTGAATTTGGTTTATTCGTAGAACTAGTAATTACTTCTATTTGATCTCCACTTTTTAGTGTATGACTTAAAGGAACTAATTTACCATTTACTTTAGCTCCTCTACATTTTAATCCTACATCTGTATGAATAGAAAATGCAAAATCTAAGGCTGACGCATCTTTTGGTAAGGATTTTAAATCTCCTTTTGGAGTAAAAACATAAATTTCTTTTGCATAAAGGTTTAATTTAAAGTCTTCTACAAAATCTACTGCGTTTATATTTTGATTTTCTAATGTTTCTTTGAGTTTATTTAACCAAGCTTCTAAACCACTTTCATTATCATCACCTTGTTTGTATTTAAAATGAGCAGCATAACCTTTTTCTGCTATTTCATTCATTCTATTAGAACGAATTTGTACTTCTACCCATTGAGCATCTGGTCCAACAACTGTAATATGTAATGCTTCATATCCTGTAGATTTTGGTTGAGAAATCCAATCTCTTAAACGAGCTGGGTTAGGCCTAAAATTATCAGTTACAATTGAGTAAATTTTCCAAGCATCATGTTTTTCATCCTTAGAAATTGGCTTAAATATGATTCTAATAGCATATTTATCAAAAACTTCTTCGAAAGTTACATTCTGTTTCAACATTTTTCTACGAATAGAAAAAATAGATTTAAAACGACCTTTTATTTCATATTTAAATTTCTCTTTACTTAAACCTTCTTCAATAGTTTTAGAGAATCTATTTAAATAATCTTGTTGTTCTTCTTTACTTTCTTTTATTTTAGCAACAATACTGTTATAAACTTCTGGCTCTGTGTATTTTAACCCTAAATCTTCAAGTTCTGTTTTAATATTATAAAGACCAAGTCTATGAGCTAGAGGTGCATAAATATATAAGGTTTCAGATGCAATTTTTACTTGTTTATGAGCTGGCATAGCATCCATAGTTTGCATGTTATGCAATCTATCTGCAATTTTTATTAAAATTACACGAACATCATCATGTAATGTAAGTAGCATTTTTCTAAAATTTTCTGCTTGTATAGAAGAGTCTTGTTCTTTGTTTAAGCGAGAAATTTTAGTTAATCCATTAACAATTTTTGCAATAGTTTCACCAAAAAGATGTTCCATATCATCTATGGTATATTCTGTATCTTCTACAACATCATGAAGTAAGGCAGCAGCTATAGAAGTTGCACCTAAACCGATTTCATTAGCTACTATTTTTGCAACAGCTATAGGATGAAAAATATAAGGTTCACCTGTTTTTCTTCTTTGTGATGAATGTGCATCAACAGCAATTTCAAAGGCTTTTCTAATGAGTTCTTTATCTTCTTTTGATAAGACTTCATAAGTACCTTTTAACAAATCTTTGTAACGATTTGCAATTTCTTTGTTTTCTTCTTCTATGGTTGCTGTATATTCCATAAACAATTCATCAGACTTTTTAAATCTTAAGTGAATTTATGAATAACTATTTTAATTGGCAAGTATTTATTTTTCTAAGTTTTTAACTCTTTCTAATAAAGTAGGATGTGAATAATGCATAAAAACATATGCTGGATGAGGAGTTAAATTACTTAAACTATTTTTTGATAGTTTTTTTAGTGATGTAATTAAAGGATTTGCAGCAAAGGTTTCTTTGGCATAATTATCTGCTTGATATTCAAATTTACGAGACATATAGTTCATAAATAAACCTGTAATTTCAGATATTGGAGAATATAAAATACCAAAAGCAATTAAGCCAATATGAAAACTAGGAATGGAAACTCCTAAAGCTTCAGATAATACAGGTGTATTTATAAATATTGATAGTATGTATAGTGTTAAGCCTGTTAATAGAATAGAGGTAGTTATATTAAAAATAATGTGTTTTCTTTTATAATGACCTACTTCATGAGCTAAAACTGCCACAATTTCTTCTGTTTCTAAATCGTTTATTAAAGTGTCAAAAAGTGTAATTCTTTTTTGAGAACCAAATCCAGAAAAATAGGCATTTGCTTTTGTAGAACGTTTAGAACCATCAATTACAAAAATATTGTTAATGGTAAAGCCTACTTTTTTTGCATATTTTTCTATTGCCCATTTTAATTCTCCATCTTCTAATGGTGTTTGTTTATTAAATAATGGCACAAATAATTTTGCATAAAACATATTTATAAACAAAGAGAAAAAAGCAACTAAAATCCAAGCATAAATCCAAAAATCTTTACCTGCAAATTCATAAAACAAAATAATTAAAGATAGTATTGTACCACCTAAAACAATTGTCATAAACCAACCTTTTAGTTTATCTAACCAAAAAGTAGTTTTTGTAGATTTATTAAAACCAAATTTTTCTTCTATTACAAAAGTTTTATAATATGAAAAAGGCGTGGTTAATATATCTGAACCAATTAAAATAACTCCAAAGAAAATTAGAGCTACTAAAATTGGGTGATTTGTAAAACTTTTTGCAAAATTGTCTACATATTTAAAACCATCAAAAAAGAAAAAGCTTACTGTTAAAACTATTGAAAATGTTGATGTTATATTAGAAAACTTTGCATTTGTTTTTTTGTATTCTTGTGATTTTTTGTATTCTTCTTCATCATAAACATCAGCTAATTTTTCGGGTATTTTATCATCAAAATGCTTCGTGTTTAAAACATCTAATATTTTATCAATTAGAAAACTGATAATAATTATAGCAATTAGAATATAAAATACTGTTGTAGGTTGCATTAATCTTTTAATCTTTTATGTGCATACATTGCAGCTCCAATTATACCTGCATTATTTCTAAACTCAGCGACTTTTACTTTAACATCTGTAGTTAAATATTCTTTAAATTGATCGTATTTTTTACTAATACCACCACCTAAAATTATTAAACTTGGCGAAAAAACAATTCTTGTATATTCTAATAATTCATCAAAACGTAAAGCCCACTGTTTTAAACTTAAATCTTCTTTTTTTCTAATAGAATCTGCTGTATAATACTCAATGATTTTTCCATTAGAATGTAGCATTTTACCTAATTCTAAATTTGGAATTAATTTTTTATTATAAAAAAGGCCAGAACCTATTCCTGTACCAATTGTTATTACAATGGTTACTCCTTTTTCTTTTTTTCCAGCTCCTAAATTTACTTCTGCAACACCTGCTAAATCAGCATCATTACTTACATAAAAAGGAATATGGCATTCTTTTCTAAAAAGTTTGTCTACCTTAATATTTAGCCATTTTTTACTTAAGTTTCCTGAATGAATACATTTACCATCTACAATAGTTGTAGGAAAACTACAACCAACAGCATCTTTCCAATCGAAATGCTCAACCATTTCTTTTACTACTTTTGCAACAGCATTAGGTGTAGCTGGTTTTGGAGTTGCTATTCTGTGTCTTTCTGTTAATAACTCTCCTGTTTTTGTGTTAACAATGGCAGCTTTAATGCCTGAACCTCCAATATCGATTCCTAATATTTTCATTTTCTATATTTTAAATCCTCTTTGTCTCTTAGCTTCAAAGATAACAATTGCAGCTGCAACAGAAACATTCATAGAATCAATTTTGCCCTGCATTGGTATGTTTATATTTTGCGTAGCTTCTGTTCTCCAAATTTCTGATAAGCCAGTAGCTTCTGTCCCTACAACAATAGCAGTAGCTTTTTTATAATCTTCTTTATAATATTCGTTTGAGTTTTGTAATGTAGCTGAATAAATATCTATTGATTTTTCTCTTAAAAAATCGATAATTTCTTTTGATGAACCAGTAGCAACTTGGTTAGTAAATAAACAACCCACACTAGAACGAATTATATTTGTATTGTATAAGTCTCCTTTAGGATTAGCAATAAAAACAGCATCTAGTTTTGCAGCATCTGCAGTTCTAAGTAAAGCACCAATATTACCAGGTTTTTCAATACTTTCTGCTATAAGTATTAAAGGATAATTATTAGAAAACTGAATGTTTTTTAAAGAGAAATCTTTTGATTTAGCTACAGCAATAAGTCCTTCAGTAGAATCTCTGTAAGCTAGTTTTTGATAAACTTCTCTTGATATTTTTATATAATTAATAGTTGAATCAAATAAAGTTAAAACCTTTTGTTCTGAGATTAAATCACTATCAAATAAAATAGTATCAAATTCATAATTAGCTTCAATAGCTAAAGATATTTCACGTTTACCTTCAATTAAAAATAGCCCTTGTTTTTTACGTTCTCTAGATTTTTCTTGAAGTTTCAGTAAATTCTTTATGTAAGCATTTTGTATGCTTGTTATTTCTTTCATTACAGACAAAGATAATTTAAATTAAGATTTTTGTCATAAAAAAAGCTCTGATAAAATCAGAGCTTTAATTTTGTAAGTCTTAAAAATTATTTAGACCTGTATTTATTAGAATAACGTTTCCACAATTTAGTTTGATGAGTTTCTAAACTGATATCTCTTCCTTGAATAAAGGCTTTTGATAAAACATTACCTCTCATATCTAAAGCATCTCCATCAGAAATAAAAAGAGTAGCATCTTTACCAACTTCTAAAGTACCTACTTTATCATCAATCCCTAAAATTTTTGCAGAATTAGAAGTAAGTAATTGTAAAGCAACTTCTTTGTCTAAGCCATGAGCAGCAAATGTACCTGCATAAAATGGTAAGTTTCTTGTATTCATTCTTTCCATTTGACCTTCCATGCCTAAACATACTAAAACTCCTTTATCTACTAAAGTTTTAGCAATAGTATATGTGTAGTCGTAAGCATCATCTTCACTATTTGGGTTTCTATGTGGTCTGTCTAAAACAACTCCAACATTATTTTTTACAAGTAAGTCTGCAACACTATCTGCACCTTCACCATGAACTAATGCTAAATTGTTTATTCCTAATTCTTTACAAATTGTTATGGCATCTGTAATTTCTTTTGCACCACTTGCATGTATAAATAGTTTAGTAGAACCATCAAATAAGCCTTTTGTAGATTCGTAAGGAATATGTTTTGTATCACTATTACTTGCCAAATAATTTTTAGCATTTAAAAAGTATTGTTTTATTTCATCAATATTTTTTCCATAATTTGGATCTGCTTTTAATGCAGGATCTTCTCCTAACCACCATCTACCAGAAGTAAAGCTACCTGGCCAATTCATATGAATGGCATCATCTGTTTTTATAGAAGCATCTTCCCAATTCCAAGCATCTAATTGAACTATTGATGATGTACCAGAAATTAAACCACCTCTTGGTGTTATTTGAGCCATTAAGACTCCATTTGGTCTCATAGATTCTACTACTTTACTCTCAGCATTATAAGCGATTAAACTTCTAATATGAGGATTCATAGTACCTACTTCATCAAAATCTCTTGTTGCTTTAACAGCGTCAATTTCTGCTAATCCTAAAGAGGCATTTGTAGCAATTAACCCTGGGTAAATGTGTTTACCTTTTGCATTAATAACTGTTCCTATTCTTGCAATTCTCATCATTGCAGAGCCTACAAAGGTAATTTTACCATCACTAAACATTATTAATGAATTCTCTATAACCTGTCCATTTCCAAGATGTGCTGTTGCACCTTCTATAGATATAGGATTAGATTGTTTAGCTGCTGGTGTTTGTTGAGCGTTTATGTTAATCATTAAAAAGAAAAACATCAAACTGTATATTATTTTTTTCATCTTTCTTAGTTTTTAAGTTCTTCTAAAGTGTCACACTCAAAGTTTCTATCTTTTCTTTTCATAGGAACTCTTGTTTTTCCACCTCCTAATTTTTCGTTTAACATCATAGTTATAAGTTGACTTTTTTCTTCTGCAATTGCTTTACGTTTTTTCTTATCTTTTTCTCTGTCAAAATATACTTTACCTTCTATAATTGTTTTTTCTACTTTAGCATAAATAGACATTGGATGATTAGACCAAAGCACTACATCTGCGTCTTTACCCTCTTTAATACTACCAACTCTATCATCTATATGTAATAATTTAGCAGGGTTTATAGTTACTGTTTTCCAAGCTTCTAACTCAGATAAACCACCATATTTAATAGTTTTAGCAGCTTCTTGATTTAAACGTCTAGACATTTCTCTGTCATCAGAATTTATTGCTACAGTTACACCAGCATTATGCATTATTGCTGCGTTAAAAGGAATTGCATCATTTACTTCGTATTTGTATGCCCACCAATCAGAAAAAGTAGACCCACCAACTCCATGTTCAGCCATTTTATCTGCTACTTTATAACCTTCTAAAATATGTGTGAATGTATTTACATTAAAATTAAATCTCTCTGTAACTTTCATCAACATATTTATTTCTGACTGTACATAAGAGTGACAAGAAATAAAACGCTCTTTGTTTAAAATCTCAGCAATTACTTCCATTTCAATATCTTTTCTATAAGGCTTACCACTTTTCTTTAAAGCATCATATTCTTTAGCTCTAGTAAAATAATCTACAAATAATTGTTCTACACCCATTCTTGTTTGTGGAAATCTCACACCATTTGCACTTCTAGATTGTTTTACGTTTTCACCTAATGCAAATTTTATAAATTTAGGAGTGTTTTTATAAATCATGCCTTCAGCATTTTCTCCCCATTTTAATTTAATAATTGCAGATCGACCTCCAATAGGATTTGCAGAACCATGTAATATTTGAGCAGATGTAGTACCTCCAGAAATATTTCTGTAAATATTAATATCTGTTGGGTCTACAACGTCTTCAATGGTAACTTCTGCAGAAGAGTTTTGTGCACCTTCATTTATAGAAGAAGCAGCAATATGTGAATGTTCATCAACAATACCAGCAGTTAAATGTTTACCTGTACCATCTATTACAGTGGCTCTTCTAGATTTTAAATCTTTACCAATTTTTGAGATTTTACCATCTTCTAATAAAACATCAGTATTTTCTAAAATGCCAGCATCTTCACTTGTCCAAACTGTTACATTTTTTATTAAAATAGTTTCAGTTTTTGGTTGTGTGTAGTTACCAAAACCTAAGTTTGGATAACTTACAGGGACAACAATAATATCATCTGATTTCTTTTTGTTTTTAGAAGCTTCTTTCTTATTAGCTCCTTTTTGCATTTTTTGACTTGCAGACCAAGAAGATTCGTTCCCTTCTGTATCGTAAGCAGTTCCTTGCATTACATTAGCAGCATTAATAACTTTTCCTGTTAATCTAGTATAACCATCTTCTTCATTTAATATGATAGAAATCCAATCATCTTTAAAAGAAAATTTAGACTTAACTTTTTTATCATTTAGTTTTATAGAACCAGTTTGTTTTGCTCCTTTACCAGTTATAGATAAGTCATAATTTTTATTATTGACAGATAACATATAATCACCAGTGATATCTTTAATATTCATATCATTGATAACATTTTTATCACCTAAAACCCAATTTTCATACATTGTAGTTTTAGCATCAAAAATATCTCCAGAAGTAATTAAAAAGTTAGCATAACTTCCTTTTTTAAGATTTCCAATATCTGTTTTTCCTAAAATAGATGCAGGAATAGTTGTTAAAGAAGCTAATGCTTTTTCTTTATCAAAACCATATTTAATAGCTTTTTGTAAATTTTTGTGAAAATATTTTACAGATTTTAAACTACGTGTAGTTAACGCAAAATTTACTCCATTTTTAGAAAGCACACTTAAATTAGAAGGTTCTTGATTCCATTTACGCATATCTCTTAAAGAAATTTGTTGCGCTAAAAGCGGATTAGAAACATCGTAAGCATTACTAAAATTAATAGGAATAATAAAGTTAGCATTTAAAGCTTTAATATCTGCAATTCTTTCATATTCATCTCCAGAACCAACTATGGTATATTGAATGTTAAATTCATCTCCAACTTTATCAGCTCTAGTTGCATCTAACCAGTTATCAGTTTCAAAAATTTGAACTAGATCTTTATTTCTATTTAAAGCTTCTAGTGCTAAATCTTTGTTTTCCATATTTCCTTTAGCATACCAATCTGCATCTAAATATGTTTGGCGTAATAAAGCCATAGCACCCATTCTAGAAGAAGGGTAAGCTTGATTAGATTTTCTACTTTTATTAAATGATAAGAACTGTGCAGATTTTTGATCTAAAATTCTATATGCATTTGAAGAGTTTGGACTTAGGGCAACAATTAATCCATTACCTCTAATGATACCATCATGTAAATGAGTATTTACAACTCCAAAACCAGCATTTATCATATCTTTTGCTTTTCTATTATCGAATTTAAAATTCTCAATAGGGTTTGTATCTGGTCTAATATGGTCATTCCAATAGTATCCTTCACGTGAAGGTTCATATTGTGTAACACGTCCTCTTGGAGTTCTCTTTGGTTTTGGTAAACCAAATTCTGTGTAAATATCTATAAAAGATGGGTATATGCTTTTACCATCTAAATCTGTTGTAATCGTTCCTTTAGGAATTTTAACAGATTTACCAACTTCTACAACTTTACCATCTTTAATTAATAATGTCCCCTTTTTTATAACTTCTGTTGGGGTTACATAAATGGTTGCATTAGTAAGTGCAAACATTTTTTTCTCTGAAGTTTTTACCCCCTTGTCTGTAGGAAAATAATCTTGTGCTTTCACGATTGAAAACGACAGAAAAAAGAGTAAGAAAAATAGTTTTCTCATGTAGTTTGAATTTATTGAATAGTTTATAAATTTAGATAGAAGCACTCATTTAATACTTCTATTTAAGGCTTTTAACAAAATTTTAAGAATTTAAAACTGATTATACTTATTAAAATGAGAAATAAATAAGTCAACAACATAATTATAAGAATCAGTGCCTTTTGTTTGTTTATTACTTTTTAAATAAGCATTATATCCTTTTTTCATAAGTGGTTCAAAAGGATTTTCATATTCTTTCCAAAATTGATAACTTTTATTAAAATCTTTAATAACTCCTTTATGTACTTTTTTCCAAAGCTTTTGAGATAAGTTAGGGTCACGTTTTCTAACTTCTGATATGCAGTAACTAAAAGCCATTCTATAACTAGAATATTTAAAATAAACATCAGTATTATAATTTGCAGCTAAAAACCCTACAAAATTGGCTTCATTTTCTGCTGCAAATCCTATTTGATGTGCCATTTCATGACAAGTAGTAGTTGGATAGCTCGTTTTTGGAACTAAACTATTTACCTGAGCTTCTCCTGTTAATGGGTTTAAATATCCAGAAGTACCATTATAAGTTTGTAAAGTACTCATTAAAGAGCTTTTTACTGATGCATATTTATAAGAAAGTTGAGGAAAATCTTTAGCTAGATTTTCATATCCATTTATTGCTAAATCATAAATTTTAACATCTGAATAAGGGTTTATAACAGTTACTGTATCATTCTTAGTAATTTCTAATTGATAATGGTTTAGGTTATTAATTATATAATTAGTAACTTTTTCAAGTTCTTCTGTTGTGTATTTTGATTGTGTATGTCCTAGATTTTCTGATAAAGGTTCTCTGTAATAATTAAGACCCCAGAAAAGGTAAAAACAGAAATATAAAATTGAAAAAGAAGCAATAAGTTTAATCATTTTTGGAATGAAGTTTTTAAACTTATTTTTAACCACTAAAACAACAAAACGTAATAAATAAAACAGTAATAAACTTATTAGCATATCACCGATTGAAAAAGGTATCCACCCAAAAAGTAATCTTAAAAATTTTGATATGTAAGGATAAATTCCATTAGAGTAATATGCTTCAATAAAACTAGGGTTATTTTCTGCCAATCGCATCAATAACATTTGTATTGGTAAAAAAAGCGCTAGTAAAATTTGTGTTTTATGCCATTTCATTATCGTAAAAATATGAAAATCAAGGTTGAAAAAGTGAACAGGTTATTAACAACATAATAACAATTTTATTTACAATAATTGTGTACAAATAAATGTTAATTTAATGTTAGCAAATTAAAGCTAAAAATATACATTTGTGTCATGGAGAAAACGAATGCCATAGCTGGGACTAAAATAGATAAATCAAGAATTATTTCTCTTGAGAAAGGGAAAATTCCACCACAAGCAGTTGATTTAGAGGAAGCTGTGTTAGGTGCAATGATGATTGACAAGAAAGGTATTGATGATGTAATTGATATTTTGCATTCAGATGCTTTTTATGATGTTAAGCATCAAGAAGTATATGCTGCCATTTATGAATTATTCCAAAATTCTGAACCTATAGACTTATTAACAGTATCTAACTTGTTGAGAAAGAAGGGAAAATTAGATTTGGTTGGTGGTGATTTTTATTTAATTCGTTTAACACAAAAAGTAGCTTCTTCAGCTCATATTGAATTTCATGCAAGAATTATTTTACAAAAATATATTCAAAGAAGATTAATTTCAATTTCATCAGAAATCATAGAAAGTTCTTATGATGAATCTACAGACGTTTTCGATTTGTTAGATGAAGCAGAAGGTAAGTTGTTCGAAGTTACTCAAGGTAACTTAAAAAAGAGTTCAGAAGATGCAGGTTCACTTGTAAAACAAGCCTTAAAAAAGATACAAGAAATTGGTAATCAAGAAGGTATGTCTGGTTTGGCAACAGGTTTCACCAAATTAGATCAACTAACTTCTGGTTGGCAACCTTCAGATTTAATTATTATAGCAGCAAGACCAGGTATGGGTAAAACTGCCTTTGTGATTTCTATGGCTAAAAATATGGCTATCGATTTTAATCATGCAGTTGCTGTATTTTCTTTAGAGATGTCATCTGTACAATTAATAACTAGGATGATTTCTTCTGAAACAGGATTAACATCAGAAAAATTAAGAAAAGGTAATTTAGAACCACATGAATGGGAACAACTAAATGTTAAGGTTAAAAAATTATCTGATGCACCTATTTTTATAGATGATACTCCATCACTTTCTATATTTGATTTACGTGCAAAAGCAAGACGTTTGGTTTCTCAGCATAATGTAAGAATTATTGTTATTGATTATTTACAATTAATGACAGCTGGAGGAAATGGAAAAGGAGGAGGAAACAGAGAACAAGAAATTTCTACCATTTCAAGAAACTTAAAGGCATTAGCCAAAGAATTAAATGTACCTGTAATTGCATTATCTCAATTATCGAGAGCTGTAGAAACACGTGGAGGATCTAAAAGACCTTTATTATCAGATTTACGTGAATCTGGTGCTATTGAGCAAGATGCAGATATTGTAAGCTTTATTTTTAGACCAGAATATTATGGTATGACAGAATGGGATGATGATGATCATACACCTTGTGAAGGTCAAGGAGAATTTATAGTAGCTAAGCACAGAAATGGTGGTTTAGATAACATACGTTTAAAGTTTACAGGGCATTTAGCTAAATTCTCTGATTTAGAAGAAGGTTTTAGTTCAGAATTCCAATCGTCTATGAATAATCCTTTTGATGATGATGATTTTTCACCAAACCAAAGAATAGAACCTAAAGATGCTTTTGGAGATGATGATGATGTACCATTCTAAAAATTAACCAAAAATTAAATTTAAAATGATAAAAGAACAACAAATAGATATCAATAATATTATTGTAGAATTCACAGAGGTTATTGTAAATTCTTAAATAAAAACTAAAATATTATCAAATACACAATTGCTCAAAAGTAATTGTGTATTTTAGTTTTTGATTATGAAGAAACCGTTTTTATTTTTACTATTTTTATTGTCATCATTCTGTTCATGGGCATCTTTTATTTATATCCCAATGGATCATGATAATCAAAAAAATCATTTAAAAGCATATGGTATTGTCTACTATTCTCTTGAAGTAGGTTTAAAATCTAAATGGTTATTAAATTATGATGGAGGTGCTTTTTTAATAGAAAATAATAAAGCTGTAGAAAACGAATGTAGAATTAGAGGCGTGTCTTATCAAGTAATTTCGGATGCTAAATCGCAAATTATTTTACAAGAAATTTCATCACCCTCATCTAATCAAGAAGCTGTAACCTTAGAAAAAGCTCCAAAAATAGCAGTCTATTCTCCAAAAGATAAAATGCCTTGGGATGATGCAGTAACTATGGTGTTAACCTATGCAGAAATCCCTTTTGATGTTATTTATGACAAAGAAGTGTTAGCAGATAAATTATTATTATATGAATGGTTGCACTTACATCATGAAGATTTTACTGGCCAATATGGAAAATTTTATGGCTCTTTTAGAACTGCTCCTTGGTACATTCAAGGGAAAAAAGATGCTGAAAAACTGGCAAAAGAATTAGGTTTTAATAAAGTGTCTGAAGAAAAATTAGCGGTTTCAAAAAAAATTAGAGATTACGTTATTGGAGGCGGATTTATGTTTGCAATGTGTTCAGCTACAGACAGTTTTGATATAGCCTTAGCTGCAGAAGGTGTAGATATTGCAGAAGCTATGTTTGATGGTGATGCATCTGAGCCTAATTATCAATCAAAAATAGATTATAATAAAACGTTTGCTTTTACAAATTTTGACTTGGTAAGAAGTCCAACAACTTATGAGTTTTCTTCTATTGATATGACAAGAAAACGTAGAATTCCAAAAACCTCAGATTATTTTTCTTTGGTAGAATTCTCTGCAAAATGGGATCCAGTCCCAACTATGCTTACTCAAAATCATACCATTTTAGTTAAAGGATTTATGGGGCAAACCACTTCATTTGATAGAAACACTGTAAAATCTAATGTTTTGGTTTTGGGTGAAAATAAAACAAATAGAGAAGCCAGATATATTCATGGAACCAAAGGTAAAGGTATGTTTACTTTTTATGGTGGTCATGATCCAGAAGATTATACACATAGAGTAGGAGATCCAAAAACAGAATTAGATTTGCATCCTACTTCACCTGGTTACAGATTAATTTTAAACAATGTGTTGTTTCCAGCTGCTAAAAAGAAGAAACAGAAAACTTAGTAGTGCTGTCATTGCGAGTTTACGAAGCAATCTTTCAGTAGATTACTTCAGTCTTTCATCCTTTGTAATGACGTTTAGTTATGTTGTTAATAAATCTGAAATAAATAATTTTTAAATCGATTTGTTATTCAAACACTTTTGTATTTTTGTTGTCTAAATAATTACAATTTACAATGCCTACTACACAACAATTACAAGACTTTACACAACAAGTTCGTAGAGATATTTTAAGAATGGTGCATGCTGTAAATTCAGGACATCCAGGAGGTTCTTTAGGATGTGCCGAATTTTTTACTTGTTTATATCAAGAAGTAATGGATTATTCTACAGATTTTACCATGGATGGTAAAAACGAAGATTTATTTTTCCTTTCTAATGGACATATTTCTCCTGTTTATTATAGTGTATTAGCTCATAGTGGATTTTTTCCAGTATCAGAATTAGCAACATTTAGACATATAGATTCTCGTTTACAAGGGCACCCAACTACTCACGAAGGTTTACCAGGTGTAAGAATTGCATCAGGATCTTTAGGTCAAGGTATGTCTGTAGCTCTTGGAGCAGCTGAAGCTAAAAAATTAAATGGTGATGATAAACTAGTATATTCTTTACATGGAGATGGAGAATTGCAAGAGGGTCAAAACTGGGAAGCAATCATGTATGCATCAGCAAAAAAGGTAGACAATATTATTTGTACTATTGATTTAAATGGAAAGCAAATTGATGGAGCTACAGATGATGTTTTACCAATGGGAAGCATTAAAGCAAAATTTGAAGCTTTTGGTTGGTATGTTTTAGAAGTAAAAGAAGGTAATGATATTGAAGCAATATTAGCTGGTTTATCAGAAGCAAAATCGTTAACAGGTAAAGGAAAACCAGTATGTATTTTGTTATATACAGAAATGGGTAATGGAGTAGATTTTATGATGCACACTCACGCTTGGCATGGTAAAGCTCCAAATGATGAACAATTAGAAAATGCTTTAGCTCAAAATCCAGAAACTTTAGGAGATTATTAAATTTTTCAATAATATTAAACAAAAAAAATACGACATATGTCGTATTTTTTTTTGTTTGCAATAATTTTTCTTTTGATTTATCAAAATTTAATTATTAAAAATGAAACTAAAACTATTTATTATATCATTCTTGGTTGCCATGCTTACCTATTCACAAAACTGGAAGAATTATCAAGTAAACGAAAAAGGAAAAATTGTAGGATCTATGGTAATTGGCAACTTAAACGACACTATTTATGCTTCTGGAAATAATGGAAGCTCACTATTTAACAGCTTTATTTATTCAAAAGATAAAGGTAGTACTTGGAGCGAACCCAAAGGTATTTTAACAAATGATTATGGCTCTATAGCTCAATATGTTGGTGTTAAAGATAGGGTATATGCATCTCTTAAATTGCCAACATCAGATTACCTATATTATTATTCTAAAGACAATGGAAATTCATGGGTGTTAGACACGATTGGTTTACCGCACTTTTATGGCATTAAAAGTAGACAGAAAGATGCTTTTATCTTAAAAAAACTTGGTAATGACTACATAGTGGCTTATAATAGTTTAACAGTTAATGCTGCTTATTATAAGAAAATAGATGATAATTCGTGGAAGCCATTAGTAACATCGTCAAGTAAAGTTAATTATGGTATTGTATCTGTAAATAATACGTGGGTTTCTCTTAATCCAAGTTATTTAGCATCAAGTAATGAATATATTACAAAAAGTACGGATAATGGTACTACATGGCAACCAATTGAAACAACTGGCTTACCTAACACAATGTACGGTAGTATATTGGCTAGTAATGGAACTGGTAGATTATTTTTAGGAGCATCCATATCTAGTATAACTAATAAAACTGCCGTATTTTATTCAGATGATAATGGTAAAACTTGGCAGAATACCAATGCAGAAACACTTGTTCCTTTTGAAAATAACAGATATATCGTTGATATTTTTGCAGTTGATAATAAGGTAATTATAACTTATAATACAGGATTTAATTCACCAGTTTTATATCTATTTTCAGATACAGAAAACCCTAACTTTGTACTTGGAGATACTTCTGGTTTAGTGAATAATACTTTTGCTTTTGCTAACGTTTCTTTTAGTATTGATGATTCAATTTACATAAATCATTATAATGATTTATATTCTATGGATAATCAATCCCTCAATACAGAATCGTTTAGAAATAACATTTCAGTAGTTTTATCTCCAAATCCAGTTCAACATCAATTGAAAGTAAAAAGTACAGAAGATTTTTACTGGAATTTATTTTCAATTTTAGGTGAAACTGTCAAATCTGGGAAATACAAAAATAATTCAGATTTATTAATTGACTTTTCTAATTTATCAAAAGGGATTTATATTTTTTCTACCAATAGTGGCTACTCTAAAAAAATAATAAAAAAATAAACGCTTATAATCTGTTTCAAAAAAGGTCTGTATTTTTATTTGCAGACCTTTTTTATGATTTCATTTAGATGGATTTGTAAGAATCCTTTTATCTTTACAACTAAGAAAATGTAAATTCTTTCACAATATATGAAAATCGGAATTGTTTGTTATCCTACTTTTGGAGGAAGTGGAGTAGTAGCTACAGAGTTAGGAATGGCACTTGCAGATAATGGTCATGAAGTACATTTTATTACTTACAATCAGCCTGTTCGTTTAGATTTTTTATCACATAAATTGCATTTTCATCAAGTATTGATAGAAGAATATCCGCTTTTTCAATATCAACCCTATGAGTTAGCACTCTCTACAAGAATGGTTGATGTTGTAGAAAGATATCAATTAGAAGTTTTACATGTTCATTATGCAATTCCACACGCATATGCTGCATATATGGCTAAACAAATGCTGTTAGAAAAAGGTATCAAAATAAAAGTGGTTACTACTTTACATGGTACAGATATTACACTTGTGGGTAGTCATCCAACTTACAAAGCAGCAGTTGAATTTAGTATTAATAATTCTGATGTAGTTACAGCTGTATCAAATAATTTAAAAGAAACTACAAATCAATTATTTAAAATTGATAAAGCCATACAAGTTGTTTATAATTTTATAGACATAAAAAAATATGATAGAGCTCAAGATGAGGAATGTAAAAGAGGAGCTCTTGCAAAAAGTAACGAACGTATTTTAACCCATATCAGTAATTTTAGACCTGTAAAAAGAGTAGAAGATGTAGTTCGAGTTTTTTATGAAGTTCAAAAAGAAATTCCATCAAAACTGTTATTAATTGGTGAAGGACCTGATAGAGTTTTAGCAGAAAAATTGACAAAAAAGCTAGGTATAAAAAACAAAGTATTCTTTTTAGGAAATAGTACAGAAATAGATAAAATACTCTGTTATACAGATGTGTTTTTATTACCTTCTAAAACAGAAAGTTTTGGTTTGGCAGCATTAGAGGCAATGGCAGCTAAAACTCCTGTTATATCTACTAATACTGGGGGTTTACCAGAAGTTAATATACATGGTGAAACAGGTTTTTTAAGTAATTTAGGAGATGTTAAAGATATGGCTATGAATGCAATATCTATTCTAAAAGATGATGTTGTTTTAGAACAATTTAAACAAAGAGCTAAAGAGCATACAAAAAAGTTTTCTCTACAAAATATTTTACCTGTTTACGAAGATATTTACAAATCTTGTTACAAAAGTAAAGTGTAATCATAGAAAAGCTCAAACTTTAAAGTTTGAGCTTTTCTATGATTAATTTATTTTAATTTTATTTTCCAAACAAACCACCTAACATACCACCAAGTCCACCTCCAGACTTTTTGTTACCACCTAAAAGCATTCCTGCAACGTCATCTACAACACTTCCATCACCATCTGCATCTAAGATTTGTTCTAAAAAGTTTTGTTCACTTTTAGCACTATTACCACCAAGTAAACCACCTAATAACCCAGTTAAATCTCCTGAATTTGCTATGTTTTGATTATTTTTTTGTTTACCCAAATATCCCATTACTAATGGTGCAGCTATTTTTAATATATTACCAACAGTATCTGCGTCTAAACCAGATTTTTGTCCAATAACTTGCTGAACACCATTTTGTTTTCCTCCTAAAATATGCCCTAAAATTCCTGCTCCATCTTGTTTTACTCTATCATCTACACCACCATTAAATAATCCGCTTAAATTATCTAAAATACTTCCATCATGTTTATTGTTTAAAGCATTTAATAAACCAGCTGCACCTTCAGGAGAAGAAGCATTTCTTTCCATTCCTTTCATTAAAACAGGTAAAGCCATAGTTAAAACACTACTTGTTTTATTTGTATCTGTGCCTGTAGATCCTGCTACACCAGATACAATTTGTTTTCCCAAATCACTATTTAATAAATCTAAAATACCTTCCATATTATGTTTTTAATAATTAATATACTTTTTTTGTAAAAATATCACACAATATACAAATAAAGTCACTTCAGTTTTTAATAATTTTTTTATCTTTCAAATTCTTAAATTTTTAAACTTTTTGATGAAAAATCTCGCTTTACACTGGAAAATTTTGATTGGTATGGTATTAGGAATCCTTTTTGGATTAGGAATGACTACCATAAATGGAGGAGCACAATTTATTGCGAATTGGATTAACCCTTTTGGAACAATTTTCGTTAAACTGCTTAAGTTAATCGCAGTTCCATTAATTATTGCTTCGTTAGTAAAAGGAATATCTGATTTAAAAGATATTTCTAAATTTAAAAATATAGGATTAAGAACAATTGGTATTTATATTGTAACAACAGTTATAGCTATTTCTATAGGTTTATTACTAGTAAACATTGTACAACCAGGAAATGGTATTTCTGAAGAAACAATAACTAAACTAACAGATACTTATGCAAATAGTGGAGGTGTACAGTCTAAAATAGCAGAAGCTTCTAAACAAAAAAGCAGTGGGCCATTGCAATTTTTAGTTGATATGGTCCCTGATAACGCTCTAAAAGCAATGAGTGAAAATAAATCTATGCTTCAAGTAATTTTCTTTACCATATTTTTAGGAATTTCAATGTTATTGATAGGAGAAAAAAGAGCAAAACCTTTAAAAGACTTCTTCGATTCTTTAAACGAAGTTGTTTTAAAAATGGTTGATTTAATTATGCTTTTTGCTCCATATGCAGTTTTTGCTTTATTAGCAAATGTTGTAGTCTCATCTAATGATCCAGATTTATTAGTTGCACTCTTAAAATATGCTATGACAGTTGTTGGTGGGTTGTTATTAATGATTACAATCTACATGATATTTGTAAGTATTTTTACAAAGAAGAATCCATTATGGTTTTTAAAACAATTAAGTCCAGCTCAATTATTAGCTTTTTCAACGAGTTCTAGTGCTGCTACTTTACCTGTAACTATGGAAAGGGTTGAAGAACATATAGGTGTAGATAAAGAAGTATCTAGTTTTGTTTTACCTGTTGGAGCTACAATAAATATGGATGGAACATCTTTATACCAAGCAGTTGCTGCTGTTTTTATAGCTCAAGCATTAGGTTTTGAATTATCATTTATAGATCAACTGATGATAGTTTTAACAGCTTTATTAGCATCTATTGGTTCTGCAGCTGTGCCTGGTGCAGGTATGGTTATGTTAGTAATAGTTTTAGAAGCAGTTAATTTTCCAGCAGATAAGTTAGCTATAGGTTTAGCTTTAATTTTTGCAGTTGATAGACCTTTGGATATGTGTAGAACTGTTGTAAATGTAACAGGAGATGCAACTGTATCTGCTTTAGTTGCAAAGTCTGTAGGTAAATTACATGATAACCCTGTTGCTAAAAATTGGGACGATAATTACGATGAAGTAAAATAGTCTCAATTATAATTATAAAATAGAATTAAAAAACATAATACTAAAAATATGAATGTTTGCTTTTTAATGTATCCTTGGGAAACTATAAAATCTCCAGAAAATGATACATCTTTAACTTTAATACATGAATGTGCTAAAAGAGGTCATGGAGTGGCTATTTGCACACCTTCTAATCTTACTATTAGAAATAGTGTAACAAATGCCTTTTGCACAATTTTAAATAGACTTGAAAAAATACCACCAAATATTAAAACTTTCTATAATAAAACTACAACAAGAGAAGAAATGTTACCTCTTGCAGGGTTTGATGTTATTTTTATGCGTGCAGAGCCACCTTTAGATCCTTTAATGCTAAATTTTTTAGACTCAGTAAAAGATGATGTTTTTATCATTAATTCTGTACAAGGAATGCGTGAAGCAAATAATAAATTATATACAGCTGTTTTCGAAGATCCGAATAATGAGATAATTCCTGTTACACATGTATCAAAAAATAAAGATTATTTAATTAAAATGATAGAAGAATCTTCTTCTGATAAAATGATATTAAAACCTTTAAATGGTTTTGGAGGATCTGGAGTAATTTTAATTGAAAAATCTGCAATGGGCAATATCAACTCATTATTAGATTTTTACATTAGCAAAGGTGATGGAGGTTCAGATTATGTAATATTACAAGAATATATTGAAGGAGCAGATCAGGGAGATGTTAGAGTTTTATTATTAAATGGTTTACCTATTGGTGCAATGCGTAGAATTCCTGGTGAAAAAGATCATAGGTCTAATGTTTCAGCAGGAGGTAGAGTTGCTAAACACAAACTAACAAAACAAGAAAAGATTTTATGTGATAAAATTGGTCCAAAATTAGTAAAAGATGGTCTTTATTTTGTTGGTATTGATGTGATTGGAGGAAAACTTGTTGAGGTTAATGTGATGTCTCCAGGAGGAATAACCTACATGAATAAGGTTTACAAAACACGCATACAAGAAAAAGTTGTTAACTTTATGGAAAGTAAAGTTTTAGAAAGAGATGCAGCATTTTTAAGAAAGTCTAAACTTAAAAAAGTAGTAGACGATGCTTAATTATTTTATTAATTAAAATTAATAATGTCTTTAAAAATTCCATCACCTAAAGTAAAAGCTAAATGGCTGTATCGTCATTTAGAAGATGAGAATTTAATTATTTTTAATGCTACAATACCTAAAGTTACAGATAAAGAAAATCTTTCATTAAAAGAAAATTACAAAATAAAAGGTGCTGTTTTTTTTGATATAAAAAATACTTTTTCAGATAAAGAGGCTGCTTTTCCAAACACAATTTTATCCACTGAAAAATTTCAAGATAAAGCTCAAGAAATTGGAGTAAATATTAATAGTTGTATTGTAGTTTATGATGAAATAGGTATTTATTCTTCTGCTAGAGTTTGGTGGATGTTTCAGCTAATGGGTTTTACTAATATTGCAGTTTTAGATGGTGGTTTTCCAGCTTGGAAATCAAAAGATTATCCTGTTGAACAAAAACATTTAATAAATTTAAGTAAAGGTGATTTTAAGTCTTTTTATCAACCTGATAAAATAAAATTCACAAAAGATGTTTTAGAAAATATTAAAAATAAAGGAAGTATAGTTGTAGATGCAAGATCAAAAGGTCGTTTTTATGCAATAGAACCAGAACCAAGAAATGATATAAGAGGTGGTCATATTCCAGGTTCAGTAAGTTTACCCTATTCAGAAATTTTAGACCATCAGTATTTAAAATCAGATGAAGAATTAAAAACAATATATCAAGATTTAAACAAGCTTAACAAGCCAATTATTTTTAGTTGTGGCTCAGGAATAACAGCTTCTGTTTTAGCTTTAGGAGCAGAAATAGCAGGTGTTAAAAAATATGCTGTTTATGATGGTTCTTGGACAGAATGGGGTAGTACAAATCATTTACCAATAGAAAAATAATGAATAAAATAGATTGGACAAAAAGAGAGTTTGAGGCATACGTATTATTATATGCTGCACATTGTAATCATTTTGAAAGTAAAGAAGAAGAGGCTTACATTTTAGCTAGGGTTGATGATGCTACATTTCATAAAATTCATACAGAAGTTGTTATAGATTCTGAAGAAGAAGGATTAAATAAAATTCAAAAATATATTTCTGAAAATAAGTTTTCTCAATCTGAAAAAGAAAATTTAATTAGAGACATTAAAAATGTATTCTTTGCAGATGGATCTGTTGACGTTATAGAAAAAAAAGTATTTAATTTACTAAAGAAAATTATAGATTAAAATGGTAAAGCTTTCAGTTGAAGATATTATAGCTAAAATTAAAAATGAAGAAACTTTTGAAGCTGTTTCAGAAGATTATTCTTTTACCATAAAAATAGAGGAATACGTATATTATGCTTGTGGTGCTGTTCATAATGGACATCAATTTAGACAAGAGTTATGGGACAATTGCTTGCATACAGAATATGAACGTTGGTTTGAAGAAGATCCAGAGACAAAAGAAATGGTTAAAAGTCATCCAATAGTAATAGCTGGTTGTGATTCTCGTTTCGAATATGATTTAAATAGAGCTCCTGAAACTGCAATTTATGAAGATGCTTGGGGTAAAAAATTGTGGAAGCAACCTTTACCTATAGAAATGCATGAAAAGAGTTTACAAAAACATGCAAATTTTTATAAAGTTGTACATGCTTTAATTTCTAAATTAGAAGAAAAGTTTGGAGTTTGTATTGTTTATGACATGCATTCTTATAACTGGAAACGTTGGACAAGAGAAGTACCCACTTGGAACTTAGGTACGTCTAATGTAGACAATCAAAGATTTGGAGAAGAAATAGAATCTTGGAGAGCAATTTTAGAGAAAACACCTTTACCTAATGGAATAAAATCAACTTCGAAAATAAATGATACTTTTCAAGGAAATGGATATTTTTTAAAATACATAACTCAAAACTTCAATAATACATTGGTTTTAGCTACAGAAATTGCAAAAGTTTATTGTGATGAATTAAAACAAATTATGTATCCAGAAGTTGTTACAGCAGTAGAAAAATATTTAAAATTAGAGTTAAAAAAACACGCTAATACTTTTTATGCGAAGCATAAATCGTAAATTTACAGCCTGAAATTTAGAGAATTGAGTTATGAGTGATGCTGTATCTATAAAAAATCAAAAACTATTTGAGATAGACCATAAAATTGATGAGTTAGTCAAGAAGATTGAGATGCTCAATTATGTAAATCCAAATAATATAGAAACTGAAAAAGCAAAGTTTTTTAATTCTAAATATTTAACGGATCCAAAGTTTACTTACCCAAAAAGAGATTTTGATAAATTTTCCTTGCATAAAGAATTTTTTGCATTAAAAATAGATGACATAGAAGATGAGCGTTTAAGAGATTTCTATGAAGATATCATCTATTTTTATTCAGGTTTAATTCAATGTATAGAAACTATTGGTAAAGGTAAGAGGTTCTACTACAATAGTTTACGTTCTTTTGGTACACCAACTGAAAATGATGTAGAAAACGCAAAATTTATTTTGCATTTTGATAGTGAAGATGAAAACGATTCACTTTTTCAGCCAAAATATTCTGCTTCAGAATCTCATCAATTTTTTAGAGAATATTCTAAAAACTATGACTTTAGTTACGAGATTAAAAACTCATCTACAATGGGAGCAATTGCTATGGTTTCTAATACTGCACAAGCTTTAGTGCTTAATGAAAATCATACGTTTTCTCAAAATGAAATTAATATTTTAACAAATCATGAAATAGGTGTTCATATGGTAACTACTATGAATGGTATGTTACATCCTCTTAAAATATTTTCTCATGGATTTCCTAATAATGAAGAAACTCAAGAAGGCTTAGCTGTTTTTAGTGAATATATGTCTGGTAATCTAACAATTAAACGATTAAAAGAATTGGCTTATAGAGTGTTAGCTGTAGATAGTTTAGCTAAAGGATATGATTTCTCTAGAACATTTAGATTATTACATAATGGTTACGATTTAGATAGAGAACAAGCTTTTTACATTACTGTTAGGGCACATAGAGGAGGAGGATTTACAAAAGATTACTTGTATTTAACTGGCCTAAAAAAAATCTATAATTATCATTCAGAAGGTAAAGATTTAAGTTTGTTGCTAACAGGAAAAGTATCTTTAGAATTTGTTGATGATATCAGCTATATGATAGATAATAAATATGCTTCAGCTTCTAAACACATAACAGATTCTTATGCAACTAATAAGAATACGAATAAAACTGTTGATTTTATTTTAAGAAACTTAAAATAAATACTTATTGTTTATAAAAAAACTCCACAGAATGTGGAGTTTTTTATTTTATAAATTTCGAATCTTACTTTGCTGGTAGTACTTTACCTATACATTCGCCAAATCCAATTCTTACTTTATCATTTTTACAATGCGCACGCATTATAACTGTATCATTATCATTTATAAATTTTCGTTTAGTACCATCTTTTAATTGAATTGGTTTTTGTCCTTTCCAAGTTAATTCTAGCATAGAACCATAACTATCTTTTGTAGGGCCAGAAATGGTTCCAGAACCCATCATATCTCCACTTTCTACAGGACATCCATTTACAGTATGATGTGCCAATTGCTGAGCCATAGTCCAATACATATATTTAAAATTAGAATTTGCTACAATAGTTTCTTCACCACCTTCTGGTTGTATACCCACTTGTAAATGAATATCATAACTACCTTTACCTTCTTGTTTTAAGTATGGTAATGGTTCATGTACTTGTTTAGGGTTATCTGTTCTAAAAGGTTCTAAAGCATCTAAAGTAACAATCCAAGGAGATATAGTTGAAGCAAAGTTTTTTCCTAAAAATGGTCCAAGTGGAACATATTCCCAAGCTTGAATATCTCTAGCAGACCAATCATTAAATTGTACTAAGCCAAAAATATATTCTTCTGCTTCTTCAATAGGTATTCTTTCTCCTAAAACATTTGCATCTGTTGTAATAAAAGCCATTTCTAGCTCAAAATCTAATAATTTACTTGGGCCAAAACCAGGTGTATTACTACCTTCTGCAGGTTTAGTTTGTCCATAAGGTCTTCTAATTGGTGTTCCTGATGGAACAATAGAAGAACTACGACCATGATAACCAATAGGTATATGTAACCAATTTGGTAATAAAGCATTTTCTGGATCTCTAAATAAAGAACCTACATTTGTAGCATGCTCTTTACTCGCATAAAAATCTGTATAATCGCCAACTGCAACTGGTAAAAGCATTTCTACTTCATCCATTCTAAAGATAATTTTATCTTTATGATCTGCATTATCTCTTAATTTACCATTTTTAACATCAAAAACTTCTGCAATTCTATTACGCACTAATCTCCATGTTTTACGACCATCAGCAATAAAATCATTTAAATTATCTTGTAAAAACATATCATCAGTTAATGGTATGCCTTCAAAATACCCTAATTGATGAAAAGCCCCTAAATCTATAGCATAATCACCAATTCTACTACCAATTGTAATGATATCATCTCTAGTGATAAATACTCCAAAAGGTATGTTTTGAATTGGAAAGTCTGAATCTTCTTCTACTTTAAGCCAAGATTTACGCTTAGGATTGTTGGCAGTTATAATCATTTTTAAAAATATTTATTTTTCTCAAATCTACATTCTTTTTTTATCATTTTAAAATAAAAATATAGTAAAAATTGAATTTTTAATAAAGTTTTAGCAATGTATAATTAATCTTAATAAAATGTTGAAAACATCATTAAAACTAGTCTTTAAGCCATTGTATTTTAGTTATTTTTGGTGTTTCTATAAAATAAAATAACATGCAAATAGATCATCAAATTTTTGACTTAATTGAAGAAGAAAGAGAAAGACAAATTAATGGTTTAGAACTTATAGCTTCAGAAAACTATGCTAGTGAGCAAGTAATGAAAGCACAAGGCTCTATATTAACCAATAAATATGCAGAAGGTTACCCAGGTAAAAGATATTATGGAGGTTGTGAAGTAGTAGATGTAGTAGAGCAAATTGCTATAGATAGATGTAAAGAATTATTTGGTGCAGCATATGTAAATGTTCAGCCACATTCTGGTTCTCAGGCAAATACAGCTGTATTTTCAGCTTGTTTAAAACCAGGTGATAAAATTTTAGGATTTGATTTATCTCATGGAGGTCATTTAACTCATGGTTCTCCTGTTAATTTTTCTGGAAAATTATATAAAACGTCTTTTTATGGTGTAGAGGAAGAAACAGGTGTTTTAAATTACGATAAAATACAAGAAACTGCTACCAAAGAAAAGCCTAATTTAATAATTGCAGGTGCATCTGCCTATTCTAGAGATATCGATTTTAAAAGATTTAGAGAAATTGCAGATAGTGTTGGTGCATTATTAATGGCAGACATTTCACATCCAGCAGGTTTAATAGCAAAAGGTATTTTAAATGATCCATTACCACATTGTCATATTGTAACTTCTACAACTCATAAAACATTACGTGGTCCAAGAGGAGGAATTATTATGATGGGACAAGATTTTGACAATCCTTTTGGAGAAACTTTAAAATCAGGTAGTCCAAAGAAAATGTCTATGTTACTTAACTCAGCTGTTTTTCCTGGAAACCAAGGAGGTCCTTTAGAACATGTAATTGCTGCTAAAGCTGTTGCTTTTGGAGAAGCTTTAACAGATGAGTTTTTAGAATATCAAATTCAGGTGAAGTTAAATGCTGCTAAAATGGCTGAAGAATTTGTTAAGAAAGGTTATCATTTAATTTCTGGTGGTACAGACAATCACTGTATGTTAATTGATTTACGAAATAAAAATATTTCTGGAAAAGATGCAGAAATCGCTTTAGGAAAAGCAGATATTACAGTTAATAAAAACATGGTACCTTTTGATGATAAAAGCCCTTTTGTAACTTCTGGTATACGTGTAGGAACACCTGCTATTACTACTAGAGGTTTAAAAGAAGATGATATGGTATCTGTTGTTAATTTTATAGATGAAGCTATACAAAATACAGATAATGATGAGGCTTTACATGATATTGCTGATAGAGTTGCAGAAATGATGAGCTCTAGAAGATTATTTGTAATGTAAATTTATTTACAAACTAATATATCACGAAAAAGCATCAAGTTATTCTTGATGCTTTTTTATATCTTTCAATCTCAAAAAATAATACATATGGATGCTTATTTTATTGCAACAGTT
Source organism: Polaribacter marinivivus (assembly GCF_042651285.1). Lineage (NCBI taxonomy): Bacteria > Pseudomonadati > Bacteroidota > Flavobacteriia > Flavobacteriales > Flavobacteriaceae > Polaribacter > Polaribacter marinivivus. The sequence continues at coordinate 418,070 of NZ_JBHSCY010000002.1, forward strand.
TTAATTTTTTTATCAGCTGTTTTTGGTTTTATAAATACTCGTTTTTTAAAATTACCAAACACCATTGGTTTAATGATTATTACTATAGTTTTTACTTTAGGTGTTTTGTTATTAAGTTATTTTGATCCTACTTTATTAAATGCAGAAAAATCAATTATATCTAGTATAGATTTTAAAACTGTTCTATTAGATGAAATGCTAAGTTTTTTACTGTTTGCAGGAGCATTACATACTAATTTTGATCAACTTAAAGTACAAAGGTGGCCTATATTAATGTTTTCTACATTAGGAGTATTAACATCAACTTTTTTGGTAGGTGGTGCTATTTATTTCTTATTACAGTTTTTAAATTTACCTGTTAATTTTATTTACTGTCTACTTTTTGGAGCATTAATTTCTCCTACAGATCCTATAGCTGTTTTAGGGATTTTAAAACAAGCAGGAGTTCCAAAAAAATTGGAAACAAAAATTGTAGGTGAATCATTATTTAATGATGGAGTAGGAGTTGTTGTTTTTTTAACCATTTATCAAATAGCTAAATCTGGTATAGATGAAGATACTACTTTTGATGTATTTAAGCTTTTTGGACAAGAAGTCATAGGAGGTGTTTTATTGGGTGCTATTTTAGGTTATGCTTGTTATAAATTAATGAAAGCTATTGACGATTATCATATAGAAGTTATGATAACTTTAGCAGCAGTTATGGGTGGTACAGTAATTGCGCATAAACTCCACTTATCTGCACCATTAGCAATGGTAACTGCAGGATTAATTGTTGGTAATGATACTGTTAGAGCTACTTCTATGTCAGAAATTACAGAAAAATATGTAGATAAGTTTTGGGAACTAATAGATATTCTTTTAAATGCTATTCTTTTTGTTTTAATAGGAATGGAAATGCTAGTTTTAGTGTTTGATGGTAAGTATGTCATTGCAGGATTATTAGCAATTCCAATTGTGTTACTTTGTAGATATGTTTCTTTATTATTTCCAATAATAGTATTTAAAGATAAGTTAGAATTTGTTAGAAGAACAGACTTTATAATGACTTGGGGTGGATTACGTGGAGGAATTTCAATAGCTCTTGCTTTAGGTTTAGCAAATGATATGAATCGTGAATTATTTCTTGTTATCACATATATTGTTGTAGTTTTTTCTATTATTGTGCAAGGTTTAACTGTTGGTAAACTGGTTAAAAAACTAGCCCATAAAAAAGAGTAGTACTTTTTTAGATAAAAAATTAGAAAGAATTACCTTACACTTTCTAATGATATTTATCATATTTATTCTTATTAAAAATTGCGAAATTCGTAATTGATATATTTAATAATTATGGGTTCACAATCTGTTACTGCAATAAAATCTCAAAAAGATAGAAAAGAATTTTTAAGTCATTTATTAAATGATATAGAGGCATTTAACTACATGCTTGTTAATAATTTATTTGAATCTGGAATTCAAAGAATTGGTGCTGAGCAAGAGTTATGTATAGTTGATGAAGATTTTAGACCCTCAACAAATGCTTTAAAAATTCTTGAAAAGATAAATGACGAACATTATACTACAGAGTTAGCATTATTTAATTTAGAAATAAATTTAGATCCTCAAAAATTAGAAAATAATTGTTTTTCAGAATTAGAAAAAGAACTTCTTTTATTATTAGAAAAAGGACAAAAGATTGCAGAAGAAACAGAGAATAATAAAATTATTTTAACAGGTATTTTACCAACTCTAAGAAAAAAAGATTTAGTATTTAAAAATGTAACTCCTTATAAACGTTATAAGACAATAAATAATGTCATTAAAAAAATTAGAGGAGGAGATTTTAAATTGCATATACAAGGTGTAGATGAACTTATTTTAAAACACAATTCAATACTTTTTGAAGCTTGTAATACTAGTTTTCAAGTTCATCTTCAAATAAACCCATCAGAAGCAATAGACAAATACAATTGGTCTCAAGCAATAGCTGGTCCATTATTGTCTGTAATGACAAATTCGCCATTATTACTAGGTAGAGAATTATGGAGCGAAACCAGAATAGCTCTTTTTCAGCAAAGTATAGACTTAAGAAATGTTTCTCATTTTTCTAGAGAACAAAAACCAAGAGTTTCTTTTGGTTCTGATTGGGTTAAAGACTCTATTTTAGAACTATTTACAGACGATATTTCTAGATATCCACCCATTGTAACTTCTACATTTAAAGAAAACTCCCTACATGCTGTAAAAAAAGGAATCATGCCTAAATTAATGGCCTTAAACCTACACAATGGTACTCTTTATAAATGGAATAGATTATGTTATGGTGTTGCTAAAAATGTGGCTCATTTAAGAATTGAGAATAGATATATACCTTCTGGACCCAGTGTTAAAGATGAAATTGCTAATGCGCTTTTATGGGTTGGTGTAATACAAGGAATGCCAAAAAAATATGAAGATATTTGGGATAAAATACCATTTGAAGAAGCTAAAGGAAATTTTATTAATGCTTCTAGAACTGGTATAAACACATATTTTAATTGGTTTGGTAAAGGTATTTCAGCAAAAAAATTAATTAAAAAAACTTTATTACCTATAGCTAAAAAAGGGCTTTTAAAATCTAATATAGACCCAAAAGAGATAGATTATTATTTAGATATAATTATTAAAAGATTAGAAACTAGTAATACTGGCAGTCAATGGTTAATAGATAACAAAAGAACTCTAAGAAAAGAATTTTCCAAATATGAAACTAATGCTATTTTAACTCAACAAATTTATAAAAACCAGCAACAAAATATTTCTGTTGATGAATGGAAACCTATAAAAGCAAAAGGCACAACTATAAAAAAGAAGTACGATAAAGTTTATAAAGTAATGACATCTAGTCTTTTTGTAGTTCATGAAAATGATTTATTACATCTCGCTTTAAAAATTATGGATTGGAAAGATATTCATCATTTACCAGTAGTAAATAAAAATAATATGATAGTTGGTATAATAGACAAACAAACAGTTTTATCTATTAGTGATAAAGACAAAACCTCTTTAAATAAAACTGTAAAAAAAGTGATGAATACTAATTATATAAAAGTTACTCCAGAAACACCATATCATAAAGCAAAGAATATTTTAAATGATACTGATAATAGTTGTTTAGCTGTGATTGAAAATGAAAAATTAGTAGGATTATTTACAAAAACAGACTTAGCCAAAATTGAAATATTGAAACAATCAATATGAAAGATGATATCAAAATAACTTCTTTTGGTGAAACAATTTCTTTTCAAAGAATTATAGGGAAAAAAATAGGAGAAATAAATTCACCAACAGTTATCGCTTTTGCAGGTATTCATGGTAATGAAAGAGCAGGAATACATGCATTACAAAATGTTTTTGAAAAAATAAATAAAGAAAACCTCTCTTTTAATGGTAATTTTTATGGAATTTCAGGCAATTTAAATGCAATAGAAAAAAATATAAGGTTTGAGTCTGTTGATTTAAATAGAATTTGGACAGAAGAAAATCTAAACTTAATTAAGCTTCTTGATTATAAAACTAATGAGCATAAAGAACAATTTGAAATTTATAAAACACTAAAAGTAATTTTTAAAAAGCATAAATGGCCTTTTTACTTTTTAGATTTACACACAACTTCTTCAAATACTCAACCTTTCATAACAATTAGTGATTCATTAAATAATAGAGAATTTTGCTCTGAATTTACTATTCCAACAATACTTGGAATTGAAGAATTTTTAGATGGACCTTTACTAACTTTTATTAATGAATATGGACATGTGGCTTTAGGTTTTGAAGCGGGTCAACATTATGATAAATTATCAGTAAGTAATTGTGAGGCTTTTATTTGGCAAGCTCTTAAAGTTTCTAATTGTGTTTCTCAGCATGAAATAGATAGTTATTATAAAAAAAGTAAAGCACTTTTTTCTACATTTAAAATACAACATCAATTTTTTCAAATAGATTACAAATACAATATTAAGTCTAATGAAAATTTTAAAATGAATCCTGGTTTTGAAAATTTTCAATTCATAAATAAGAATCAAGAGATAGCATTGTCAAATGACACAAAAATTTATTCAGATAGATCAGGTAAAATATTTATGCCTCTTTATCAATCAAGAGGAAATGACGGTTTTTTTATAATCTCTAAACTTTCAGTTTTTTGGTTAGAATTATCTAAACTTTTAAGAAAATTCAAATTTTATAGCGTATTAACATTACTTCCTGGAGTTAGAAAACACAAAGAGAATGAATATACTTTAATGGTAAACCCAAAGATTGCAAAATTTTTAGCAACAGAAATATTTCACTTATTGGGTTACAGAAAAAAAATAAAAAAAGAGAATTTGCTTTATTTTTTTAGGAGAGATAGAAAAGAAAGGATTTTGTAATAATATAATAAGAAAAAGCATCCACTTTTGTAGATGCTTTTTAATTAGGGGTACTATTTCTTTTACCAATTTTTAATTTTTTCAGCAATTTCATCTTTGGTTTTTCCATATTTTTCTTGCATTTCTCCAACAAATTTATCTACTTTCCCTCTATTAGAAATTGATTCATCATTGGTTGCTTCTCCAAATTTTTCTTTGAATTCGCCTTTAATTTGTTTCCATTTACCTTCGTGTGTATCCTTATTCATAATTTTTATTTTTAGTTATTATTTATTGTTCTTTATGTTCTGAATTCTGAATGTTATCAGCAATTCTTTTATTAGATTTATTAGTAGCAGTTTGTAATTGGTTTTCTAATTTTTCTTTATGTAAACCTTCTAATCTATTATTACTGCTATCATTATCTTTATAATTATTTTCTTTTACTGTGCCTTTTAAAGGATGCAAACCTTTTTCTTGTTTGTCTCCTGAATTACCTTTTGTAATATTTTCGGCACTAGCTCTTTTTCTATTTTCTGCCATATTTTTATCTCATTAATTTATTTAATAATTTTCTTTTACTAGAATTAAAATCTTCTTTTAATTTATCTATTTCATCTAAATTTTTTCCAATCAAAACCTCTTTATTGTTTTTCTTAAGTATTTCAGATTCTTCTGAAGAAATAGTTGGTTTCATTATTCTGTTATCTGTAGTACCATCTGTTTCTACATTCTTGTATAGTTTTTCTTGATTTGTTTTTGTTTCCCCCATTTTTATGCACTTTTAAAAGATTAATAATATTAATTAACTATCAGTCGCAAGTTAACATACAAGTTCAGTATATATTGACGTAAATGAAGTAATTACTAACTCAAAAGATATTATCTTGAGAATTAAAGGTAGTGTAGCGTTAAAATTGAAAGTGATTTTTTTTGATTATCTAATCATCATCATTGGCTCTATCAATAATATTTTGTGGTAAAGATTTTTTTGCTTTTGCTCCCATCTTTTTAAGCTTTTCAACACTTGTAATAAGATTTCCTCTACCTTCAAAAAGCTTATTCATAGCATTAGAATATTCTTTTTTACTATCATCTATTCGTTTGCCAATTCCAATTAAATCTGAAAGTAATCCTTGAAATTTATCGTATAAAGCACCTGCTTGTCTAGCAATTTCAAGTGCATTTCTTTGTTGTTTTTCATTATTCCACATAGAATCAATGGTTCTTAAAGTGGCTAATAAAGTGGTTGGAGTAACGATTACAATATTTTTTTCAAAAGCTTTATTGTATAATTGATCATCTGCATTTAAAGCAATTGCAAATGCAGGCTCAATAGGTATAAAAAGTAAAACAAAATCTGGTGATTCTATTTTATAAATATCTTCATATTTTTTTTCTGATAATTGCTCTATATGACGTTTTAAAGAAACCACATGGTTTTTTAAATATTGTTCTTTTAAACTTTCGTCATCTGCATTTACATATTGCTCATAAGCAGTTAAAGACACTTTAGAGTCTACAATCATTTTTTTATTATCAGGTAAATGAATTACAACATCAGGCAAAATTCTTTTGCCTTCATCATTTGTAAAACTTTGCTGAATAAAATATTCTCTATCTTTTTCTAAGCCAGATTTTTCTAAAACTCTTTCTAAAACTAATTCACCCCAATTTCCTTGTAGTTTACTATCACCTTTTAGTGCTTTAGTTAAATTTAATGTATCCTTGCTCATTTGCTGATTTAGTTCTTTTAAACCTAATATTTGTTGTCTTAAAGCTGCATGATAATCGATACTTTCTTTATGTGTTTTTTCTACTTTATCTTCAAATGTTTTAATTTTTTCTTGAAGTGGACTAAGAATTGTTTTTAAATTTTCTTTATTCTGCTCAGTAAACTTATTTGATTTATCTTCTAAGATTTTATTGGCTAAAACTTCAAAATCATTTTTAAATTTTTCTTGAAGTTTATTGACTTCAGTTTTATTATCTGCTAGTTTTTCTTGAAGATTTATAATATCTGAATTTAGGTTCGCATTTTTAACGATAAGATTTTCTTTCTCTTGTAATAAACCTTTAAACTCTTTTTGATGTTCTATAAAATTATTTTCTACAATGTCTTTAGATTGTTGTAATAAAACAACTCTTTCTTCTAAAGTTGAATTTTCTTTTTCTAAAGAAGTTTTCTCTTTTTCAAGTTTTACTCTCAGTATAAGTTTAGCAATAAAAAAACCTATTAAACTAAAAACCAATGCAATAAAAAAGTATGCCACAAATTCTGTCATCATATCAAATTAAGTCCTTAAATTTATCACTTTTAAGTATAATTTTTTAATCAATATTAATGAATTTGTAAACAATACAAGATTTATGAAAGTATTTGCAAGATTTATTTTGTTTACGGTATTAAGATGGAAGTTAGTTGGTGAATTTCCAACTCAAAAAAAATATGTTGTTATTGCAGCACCACATACAAGCTGGATAGATTTTCCTATTGCTATTTTAGCAAGGATGGCATCTGGTATTATGATTAATTATATAGGTAAAGATTCTTTGTTTAAAGGTCCCTTTGGTTTTTTCTTTAGAGCTTTAGGAGGTACCCCTGTAGATAGAAGCAAGAATAACAGACTTGTAGATGCTATTGTAGATATTTTTAATTCAAGAGAAGAGTTTAGATTAGGTCTTTCACCTGAAGGAACTCGTAAAAAAGTAGAGCACTGGAAAACTGGCTTTTATTATATAGCTAAAGGAGCAGAAGTACCTATTGTTATGGCTACTTTAGATTTTGAAAACAAACAAATAAAAATTTCTGAACCTTATTACACTACAGATAATAAAGATAAAGATTTTGAACATTTTAGGGGGTTTTTCCAGAATGTTAAGGGGAAAAACCCTGAATTATCTTAATGTAATTTTAAATAGACCTTATTATTTGTAATTTTGATTTAACTTATTCAGAATTTAATGTAGGGGTTAAAATTCTTGAATAACAGAATTAAGTTTTTATATAATAACTTTTTCTCCTGAGATTTATTTCAGGAGATTTTTTTTAGCTATATTTTTCTGCTACTTTTTCTGAAATGCCAATAATTACTTCTGTGGCTTTAATCATAGATTCTACAGGAACATACTCAAAACGACCATGAAAATTATGTCCTCCTGCAAAAATATTTGGACATGGTAAACCTTTAAAAGACAATTGAGAACCATCTGTACCACCTCTAATGGGTTTAATTAAAGGTTTTATATCTAAATCTTTCATAACTTCTTCTGCAATATCTACTATATGTTTTACTGGTAACACTTTTTCTTTCATATTAAAATATTGATTTTTTATTTCAACATGAATTAATTCTTTACCTAATTGCTTATTCATATCAAAAGCAATTTTTTGCATCAAGTATTTACGTTTTTCGAATACATCAAAATCATGATCTCTAATAATATATTCTAAAACTGTTTGCTCTACATCACCTTTTAAATCATGCAAATGAAAGAAACCTTCATAGCCTTCTGTTTTTTCTGGAACTTCATCTGATGGAACTGCACTAATATATTCATTAGCAATAAGCATTGAATTTATCATCTTACCTTTTGCATATCCTGGATGAACTATTTTACCATTTATGGTAATCTTTGCACTTGCAGCATTAAAATTTTCATATTCTAATTCACCTATTTGACTACCATCCATTGTATAAGCCCATTCAGCATCAAATTTTTCTACATTAAATAAATGAGCTCCTTTACCAACTTCTTCATCTGGTGTAAAACATATTCTTATTTTACCATGTTTTATTTCTGGGTGTTGAATTAGATACTCCATAGCAGAAACAATTTCTGTAACACCAGCTTTGTCATCTGCGCCTAATAATGTAGTACCATCTGTGGTAATTAGAGTTTGTCTTTTGTAGAGTAATAAATCATCAAAATCATTAGGAGAGAGGATAATTTGTTGTTCTTCGTTTAAAACAATATCATTCCCTTGATAATTTTCGACAATTTTAGGTTTTACATTTGCACCTGAAAAATCTGGGCTAGTGTCTATATGTGCAACAAAACCAATAGTTGGCACTTTATAATCTAAATTGCTTGGTAAAGTAGCCATGATGTAACAATTATCATCAAGTTCTACATCTTGCATACCAATTTCTATAAGTTCTTTTTCAAGAATTTTTGCTAAATTCCATTGATTCTCTGTACTTGGAAATGCTGGGTTATTGGGGTCTGATTCTGTATTTATAGTTACGTAATTAATAAATCTCTCAGTAATCTTTTTTTTATCAATCATTGTATTTATTTCAAAATCAATTTTCCAATTTTTTTATCTCCTGCTAACCAAGCTGTATACTTATCTACAAATTGTATAGCATAATAAGCTTCTTTAGATACTTCTTTCCAATTTTGGCCTCCATCGTTTGAAAATGAAACACCTGTTTTACCAACAGCAAAAACTTCTTTTCCTGTAGTTTCAGGAACATATTGTACACAACTTTTATAAGACGGATTTTGTTTATCTGCTACAATAGACCATGTTTTACCACCATTTGTTGTTATAGCTTTATTGGCTTTGTTTTTATTTGGTTTTGAGAAATCACCACCCATTATAATTCCTCTTTTAAAATTAGCTACATCTATAGAGTAAATTCCTTGTGGTCCATTACCTTGTATCATTGGTGTTTCAAAAACTTTCCATGTTTTTCCATAGTTGTCAGACCTAAAAACTCTGGCTCTTTTACCACCAGAAGCTATCCAAACTGAACTACCTAATGTTTTTATATTGGTATTACTTGCTGCAAAAAAAGCCTCACCTTCAGTAATTTTTGGTAGTTTATCACAAGAAACTTTTTTCCAAGTTTCTCCAAAATCATTGGTTAATAATAAAGACATGCAATCTTCTGTTGGGTCACCAACAGCAATTCCATGTTCACCATCATCAAAGAATTGCATGGCATCATAAAAAACTTTTGGATGCTCTTCTTTATAAACTATAGTAGTGTCTTTGTCTGTAATTTTATATAAAAGTGCAGGGTTTGCTATAGAAAGTGCAAAAATGGTATTGTTTTGCATAGCAATACTTCTAAAATGGGGTTTGATAGAATCTTTATATGTAATTTGTTTTGTATTCCATGAATTGCCTCCATCTTTTGTGTAACCAATTATACCATTAGCACCTGCAAAGTAAACAGTCTGTTCATCTACTACCTTAATAGCCCTTATACTTGTTGAGTCTATTTTAAATTCTTGGATTTCAATGTTATCAATAATTCTTGGTTCATATTTTTTTGTACAACCTAGAATCAACATCAAACAAAATAAAATCAATAATCCCCTCATTTTAACTATTTTTATACTACGAAAATAAAAAATGATTTCCAGTTAATGAAAAAAGCTTTAGTTATTTCTGGTGGAGGAAGCAAAGGTGCTTTTGCAGGTGGTGTTGCACAATATTTAATGAAGAAAGAAAATAGAACTTATGATCTATTTTTAGGCACTTCTACTGGTAGTTTAATGGTTTCTCATTTAGCATTAGGTATGTTAGATGAATTAAAAGATTTATATACTAATGTAAATCAAGAAACAATTTTTAGTAATAACCCTTTTAATATTAAAAAAGTAGCTGGAGAAAAAATAGTAAGCATAAACCATTTTAATACACTTTGGAATTTTTTAAACGGAAGAAAGACTTTTGGTGAAAGTAAAAACTTAAGAAGTTTAATTAAGGAAAAAATTACCAAAGAAATGTATGAACAAATTTTAAAAGTTGATAAAGAAATTGTTGTTACAGTTTCTAATTTAACTGCGAATCAAATTGAGTATAAATCCAATAAAGAATGTACTTACGAAGATTTTTGTGATTGGATTTGGGGCTCTTGTAATTATGTGCCTTTTATGAGTTTGTTAGAGAAAAATAAACAACAATATGCAGATGGTGGTTTTGGTTCTCTAGTGCCAATTAGAGAAGCTATTTTAAGAGGAGCAACAGAAATTGATGCAATTATTCTTGAAACTGAAGTAAATGCAATGAATAGGTTACCTGCTAAAAATCCGTTTTCTCTATTATTTGATGTTTTTAATTTTATGCTAACTCATGTAGAAAGACATAACATTACTATTGGAAAATTAGCTGCAAACAATAAAGATGTAAAACTTAATTTATATTATACACCAACTGTTTTAACAACAAACTCATTAGTTTTTGATGAAAAGAAAATGAGTAAATGGTGGAAATCTGGTTATAAATATGCTAAATCTAAACAAGAAGAATTAATGAGTGAATTTAGACCAGATGTATTAACAGATAAAGAAATAGATGAAGGTTTAGATGATGTAGAAAACTTAGAAATAAAAAAATGATTTACTTAATTTTTAGTTTTCTAGAATTAAAATCTATATATAATTTATCTGAAGCAGGACTTGCTAATTTAGAATTATAAATTTCTTCAAAATTAGAATAATTTTTTCTAGGTAATGTTTTACTACCTGTTAAAATATATTCAATTGTTCTGCTTAATAATGGTTCATTTCTGTCACCTAAAACTCCTAAATTTCCAAAATCTTCACCAATTTGTATACCTGGTAAAGTTGTACCTGGTATTATTCCATTTGGATAATTTTGATTGTCTTTATTAAAAATTTCAAAAACAATTGGCTGTAAAGCATAAGTATGATTGTTATTAAAGTTTGTTCCGTTTTTTGCCCAATTATCTGCATCGTAAAGTGTCACAGAACCTACTTGTTTACCTACTGTTTTAGTACCCACTAATTTAACGTCTATATAGGCACTTAAACTATTAATTACTAATTCTGAAGCAGAAGCAGAACTGCCTGTAACAATAAAGTAGACTTTACTTAAGCCTAAACTCTCAATAGACTCTTGGGCAATAAGATTTCCTGAATTATCAAAGCTTCTAATTTCTGATGTAAAATTATTAATAAACCTATCATTAGGTAAAGCATTGGTTACTTTAGCATTCCATTGTTCTTTAGAATATAATTGATTATTAAACTGCCCAGTAATCATGCTTCCTAAATACGTTGCAGTATTTGTAGAACCTCCAGAATTATAGCGTAAATCAACAATTAATTCATCAATATTTTCTGATTTAAAGTTATCAAAAGCAGCATTTAGTTGACTATTATAATTTCTTGCAAATTGGTTATACATTAAATATCCTATGTTCTTATTACCTTCTTTAAATACCTTTTGAATTTTTATAGGGTTTTCTTCAATTTCAGATTTTGTTAGATTTATTGTAGTTGTATTACTAACTGGATTACCTGAATTATAGTCTGCAAGTTCGATGGTATAATTTGTTACAGAACCAAAAAGCAATCCTTGGTAGTTGCTTTCTGTAAGTTGTAAACCATCTACTTTATTAAAAATCATACCTCTAAGTACACCTTTATCTTCTGCATCAGAATTAGGAACCACATATCTTACATAACCAAATAATTTAGACCTATCATCTAAATACCTAACTAAGCCAAACTCCATTCCATTTGTAACATTAACTCCTAAGAAAGAGTTTTCAAGAGCTACATAGTCGTCTACAATCCAAGAAAAACGATCTATTGTTGGGTATTGATAAAGTAGGTCATAAAAAACATCATTAGGTGTATTGTAATTTCTGAAATAACTATACAAATCATTTAGGTTAGAAAAACGATCATCTGCTAAATCTGGAACCTCTTTTTGCCAAAGATAATAGGTGTTTAATCCTCTCCAAACAAAGAAATTAACTTGATCATTAGTTGAAGAGTCATTTAAATTTAAATCTGTTTTTTCACAAGAGAAGAATAAGAAAATTAGACTTATTATAAAAAAGGGTTTTTTATGCATTTTAATATGTATTTGGTAAATCTTGTTTAATAAATACTCCTCTGTCTATAGTTCTTTGTTGATTAATACTGTTAAAAATAAATTCAAAATTATTTTGATTACAAGCAGGAAAAGTTGTGTTTCCGTTTGTAATATAATTTAAAACACTGTTTAATATTGGGTCTGAATTTTCGCCTAAAACACCTAAATTTAAAGGAGCTTCATTATTACATAATTGAATTCTTGGTGAAAATCCGTTATCATAAGTTTGGTCGTTATTATTTAGAAAACTTAACACTAAAGGTTGTAACGCAACTGTATGACTTTCATCTTTAAGACCAAAATCGTAATCTTCTGAGTCGTAAAGAGTAATGCTTCCAGTATTATTACCAGCAGTTTGATTACCAATTACATGTACATTCATATATGCGTCTAAACTATTTATCAGTAATTCAATTGCTGAAGAGCCAGTAAATGAATTACCATTTAAAATGATGTAAATGTCTGTAAGTTCAAGATGATTTATAGCTGTATTTTGATTAAGTAAAGTAGAAAAACGATTTAATAAAGAGTCTGGTTGGTTGGCTAAAAACCAAGTTTGAGCCTTTGTATTCCATTGTTCTTTAATAAATACTTCATCAGAAAACTGACCTAATAAAATACTGCCTAACTTTTCAATATTACTGGCAAATGCACCTGAAGCAATATTATAACGTAAATCTAAAACTAATTTTTTAACTCCTTGATTTTTAAAGTTTAAAGCAGTATTATTTAAGTTTTCTAGATAATTTTTTGAGAAATCATTATTGTAAATTAAATATCCAATATCTTCTCCATTTAAAGGAATTGTTTTTTCTAAAAATGTTGCAGGATAAGTATAAGCTTCTTTTTGTAAAGAAACAGTTTTTCCATTTGGGGTAGCAATATTACCATCAAAATTTACCATAGAAAGTGTAAAATCATTACTTCCTGTTATTAAAATTGATTCGTAATTTGTTCTAGTAAGTAGAACACCATCAACAGCATTAAAAAATTCACCTCTTTCTATATTTTGGCTAGATGCATTAGAATTTGATAAAATATGAGTAACATACCCAATTACGTTTTCTGTACTGTTGGGGTCTGCAATTATGCCAAACTCCATACCATTTGTAAATGAAGTTCTAATTTCTGATGTTGTAATCGTGTTATAATCCTCTAAAAGTAAAGATCTATTATCAGTGCTTAATAGTAAACTACTAAATAATGTATTATAATCTGGGAAGGATCTTAAAAAAGTATTTAGTTCTTCATCAGAATTAAATCTTCTATCAGATAAATCTTCTATTTGATCTTGATATAAGTAATATGCGTTTAAACCTTTCCAAACAAAATCGTGAACAATTATATCTTGTGGAACTTCATAATCTTTAGAGCAACTAACAATTGAACTAAAAACTAGAATTAATAAATAAAACTTTAGATTTATCCTCATAAATTATAAATAAACGATTTATTATTTTTAACGCAATTTAAGCATAATTAGTATTTTTTTAATTTTCTTGTAACAAATAAAATACTTGTTCGTCGTAATTATGTAAACCTGATATAAGAGATGAAAAAATATCAGTATAACAAAGAGATAAAATGAATCAATCAGACTTTTTAAAAGTTGTTTTACCCTTTAAAGACAAGGTCTTTAGATTAGCAAAAAGATTATTAGTTTCTACTGAAGAAGCTGAGGATGCTACTCAAGAACTATACTTTAAATTATGGAGGAGCAAAGAAAAAATTGCTGATTATAAAAATGTTGAAGCATTTGCAATGACCATGACAAAGAATTATTGTTATGATCGTTTAAAAAGCAAGCAAGCAAGTAATTTAACATTAGTACACAGTAATTATAAAGAAAAAGAAACGTCTCTAGATAAGAAAGTAGAATATCAAGACAGTGTAAACCAAGTACACCAATTGATAGAAGCTTTACCAGAAAATCAAAAAATAATTATTCAATTAAGAGATATTGAACAATATGATTTTGATGAAATCTGTAAAATGGTTGATATGAAACCAACAGCAGTTAGAGTAGCATTATCTAGAGCAAGAAAAACAATAAGAGAAGAACTCATTAAAAAACACAACTATGGAGTTAGCTAACATAGAAAAATTAGTAGAAAAATATTTAAACGCAGAAACTTCTTTGCAAGAAGAAACTACCTTAAAAAACTATTTTACAGGAGGTAATGTTGCACCACATTTGCAAGAATATGAATATATGTTTAATTATTTTGCTACCATAAAAGATGAAAAGTTTACAAAAACCATTCAGTTAGAACCTAAGAAATCTAAAAAGAGAAACTTTAAATGGTTATCAGTAGCAGCATCAATAGCACTTTTATTCACAGTATTTATTGGTAAGCCACAATATGATGAATATAAAGAGCGCAAAAAAGCAGAGAAAATTTATGCACAAGTAAGTAAAGGATTACAACTTTTATCAAACAATCTAAAAAAAGGAGAACAAGCTGTAGCTCAATTACATACTTATGAAAGTAAAGTAAACCAAGTATTAAAATAAAAACCAAGTAAAAATTAGTAAAACCAAGTTTAAGAATAGAAATCATGAAAAAAATAATAGTAATTATAGCGTTAATGATGACACCATTGTTATCAAATGCACAGTCAATCTTTGATAGTTTAGAAGATTTAGATGGAGTAGATATGGTAGTTGTTACCAAAGATGCTTTTCAATTATTAAAAAAGTTTCAACCCAAAAATGTTAAGTCAGATGATAATGAGGTAATGCAAGCTTTTGAAATGATAAATGATTTAAATGAATTTAAAATGTTCTCTACAGATAATTTAGAAATTGCTTCTAAAATGGAGAAAATGGTAAATAATGCAATTAAATCATCAAAATTAACAGAGTTAATTAGAATTAAAGAAGATGACTCTCGTGTAAAAATTTATGTTAAAGCTACAGGCAATAAAGATTATGTTAGTGAAGTTTTAATGTTTGTAAAAGGTATAGATAAAAAGACAAAAGGAATGTCTGAAGCTATGGTTATGTCTTTAACTGGTAATATAGACATCAATAAGATGTCTGAGTTTACAGATAAGATGGTAAAAGAAAGCAATAAGTAAAAAAATAAAAGTCTAGGTGTAATAACCTAGACTTTACTAAAACAAAATCAAATGAAAAAAATAATCACAAGTTGTACTTTATTACTTTTTGTAGCATTACTTAGCTCTTGTAAAAATGAGAAATCATTACAAAGTTATTTAGTAGACACAAGTGGTAAAGACGGTTTTTATACTGGAGATCTACCTGTAAGTTCTGTGTTAACTGCAAATGCTGACGTTTCTGAAGACGTGAAAAAGACAATGGAAAGCATTAAAAAAATTAACATTGTATTTTTACCTAAAACAGAAGATAACACAGCAACTTACGAAACTGAAAAGTCTAAGCTAAAAAACATTTTTAAAGACAATAACGATTATAAAAGTTTGATGTCTATGAAAATGAAAGGAATGAATGTTAGTATTTATTACTCAGGTAAAACAGATGCTATAGATGAAGTAATTGCTTTTGGCTATGGTGATCAACAAGGTGTTGGTGTTGCTCGTTTATTAGGAGATAATATGAATCCTGCACAAATTATTGAAATGATGAATAGTGTAAAAATGGATGCTAATAACGATTCATTTAAAAATTTCGCAAATCTATTTAACCAATAATTACTATTACAAGTAATTTATAAGCTGTAATTCTTTCTTAGAATTACAGCTTTTTTTATTTCTTTTTGGTACGTTTTTTGAATTTAACCATGCATTAACAACATCTATAAGCTTATTTATTATTTTTGAGCCTCAAGAAAGAGACATTTATGAAGTTACAACATTTAGTAATTATATTTTTCACACTGCTTTACAGCAGTATTTTTTCACAAACTCCTGATAATTATAAACCAGAAAGAGAAAAAATTTTTGATTTAGTACACACAAAATTAAAAGTAGATTTTAATTTTTCTGATAAAACTATGAATGGTGAAGCTTGGGTTACACTAAAACCACATTATTACGATGCTAATAAAGTAGTTTTAGATGCTAATACAATGATAATTAGTGAAGTTAAGCTAAATGAGAAAAACCTAAACTTTACATACAACGATTTTGATTTAGAAATAGTTTTACCAAAAACATACACCAAAAACCAAGAATTTACCCTTTATATAAAATACCTATCTCAACCAGAAAAAGTAAAAGATAGAGGTAGTAAAGCAATAACAGATGCTAAAGGACTTTATTTTATTAATACAGATGGCTTTGATAAAAATAAGACTGCACAAATTTGGACACAAGGAGAAACACAAGCTAATAGTGCATGGTTTCCTACAATAGATGCTCCTAATCAAAAAATGACGCAAGAAATAGAAATTACAGTACCTAATAAATATGTTACACTTTCTAATGGAGCATTAATCAATCAAATAAAAAAAGGAAAAAATAGAACAGATTATTGGAAATTAGAAAAAAAACACGCCCCATATCTAGCATTTATTGGAGTAGGTGAGTTTGAAATCATAAAAGACAACTACAAAAACATTCCTGTTGATTATTATGTAGAGAAAGAATACGCACCTTATGCCAAAGAAATATTTGGTTTAACTCCAGAAATGATTGGTTTTTTTGAAACTAAATTAGGTGTAGATTTCCCTTGGAATAAGTACAGTCAAATTGTAGTAAGAGATTATGTTTCTGGAGCAATGGAAAATACTACAGCTGTAGTTCATGGTGAACAAGCTTATCAAAAACCAGGTCAATTAATAGATAATAATATTCAAGAAAATACTATTGCTCATGAAATTTTTCATCATTGGTTTGGAAATTTAGTAACTTCAGAAAGCTGGTCTAATTTGGCATTAAATGAATCTTTTGCAAATTATAGTGAGTACTTATGGAGAGAATATAAATATGGTAAAGTAAATGCTGAGATGCATTTATTTGATCAAGTTGAAGCTTATAAAAACGCACAAGATGCTAAAAACAAATCTTTAGTAAGATTTACTTACGATGATAGAGAAGATTTATTTGATTTGGTTAGTTACAATAAAGGAGGAGCCATTTTGCATATGCTTAGAAAAGTTGTTGGCGACAAAGCTTTTTTTGAAGGGTTAAAACAATATTTAACTAAGTATCAATACCAGTCTGCAGAAGTTCATCAATTAAGATTAGTTTTTGAAGAATTAACTGGTAAAGATTTAAATTGGTTTTTTAACCAATGGTTTTATGGTGCAGGACACCCAGATATACAAGTATCTTACGATTACAATACATTAAGAAAAACAGTAACTGTTAATTTATTTCAATTACAAGCAGGATACTTTCAATTTCCAATATCTATTGATGTTTTTGAAGGTTCTAAAAAAACAAGACATACCGTTTTTGTAGATGCTAAAGATGCTTCTTTTACATTTCCTTACAATAGTCAACCAAACTTAATTCAAATTAATTCTGATAATAATTTAATTTGTGATTTAAATGAAAACAAAATATTAAGCGACTATATTTTTCAATTAAAACATGCAGATAATTTTGTGCATAGGAGAGAAGCTTTGTTAGAAGTAGTAAAAAAACAAGAAGAAAAAGACGCATTTAATGCAGTTGTAGAAGCTTTAAATGATGAATCATACAAAATTAGAATCTTAGCCTTAGAAAATATAGACTTAATTAACAAATTTTCTAAAAGAGATGCCATAAATAAGATTATAAATATGGCTAATAATGATAAGAAAACATTAGTACAAGCATCTGCAATTGGTACATTAGGCAAATTAATAGATGTTGAGTTGATTCCTATTTTTGAAAAAGCTTTAGAAACAAAATCATATTCAGTGTTAGGAAGAGCTTTAGTGTCTATGTATTATGTAGATAAAGAAAAAGCCTTAAAAAAGTCTAAAACTTTACCAGATGAAGTTCGTAAAATATTAGCTACTCCATTAACTCGAATTTTTATAGAAGAAAAAGATGATTCTGAACTACCTTTTATAGCAAAAAGTGTTGTTTCTGGAATGTTTTTATCTAATGATGAGCCAACTAAAATTTTATTTAAAAGTGCATTTAAACAGATTTCTGAAAGTAATAATACAGAAGCCATACAAAATGTAGTTGATGATATGGTTGTTAAAGGAAAACAATACAAAGGATTTAATTTTGATAAGGTAGCCATTAATTTAATGCGTAATATGGTAAATGATCAAAAGAAAGCAGATAAACCAAATAGAGAAAAAAATATTGCTATAATAAAAGCTGCTATGGCTAAACTACTGTAATTAGAAATTTCAAATTATCTAATACCAAATCAGTAAAAATTTATTAAATATTAAACCTAATATATATAAAATTACAAGGTTATATACAAAAGCTAGTTTAACAGTGTCAGAAATTAGATACAATCTATATTTATTGTAAAACTTTTTATCAATTACAGGATATAAAAATGATAATAAAGAAGAAAGCAATAAAGTTATTATAAGTACAAATGTTGGTGGAGTTTCAGTGATTTCTTCCCAAGCATAAAAAATCAATAGAACTAACACTATGTGTCCTATCCAATAAATTTTTTTGCTCCCTGATTTGTGATTTTTTCCTCCAAAAAAAACTCTAAAGGGGCTGTTTATTAATGTAGATGTCAAAGAAAAAAAACCAAATAGGTTAACAAAAAATAATACAAAAAGTAAAATTACTTTAGTCGTCATTTTTTATTTTAAACTAAAAATATAAAAAAATAATCACATAAAAAATCTAAAAGTACTTATTAAATAAATTCTTTAAGTTCTTTAAAGCTTTTTATTCTCTTATTGGCATTTTTTAAAGTTTGATCTGCTGCTAAAGGGTTTTGATAACCAAAGACATAAATACCTGCATCATTTGCTGCTTTAACACCATTGTCTGAATCTTCTATAACAAAACAATTTTCTTTGGGTGTGCTTGCAAGTTTGGCAGCTTTTAAAAATATTTCTGGGTTGGGTTTAGATTCTTTTAAATCTGCACCACTTATTTTCGCTGTAAAGTATTGGTGTAAGTTAAATCTATCAAATACACGATTTATGTTAACCATAGCAGAAGAAGATGCCAAAATTAATATTAATCCTTTTTGATAAAAATATTTTATAATTTCTTCTACACCATCTACTAAATGTAAATTTGGGTCATTTTCAAAATAATTTACATAACGCTTTCTTTTAGCTAAAACTAAATCTTCAGGATTTAATTCTAAATTAAAATATTCAACTAATTTTTGAAAAGCATTTAAAGTAGAAGAACCAGTTAATGTTTTGTATAATTCATCAGAAACTTTGACTTTGATAGATTCAAAAGTCTCATAATAAGCTTTTTTATGAATTTCTTCAGAGTCTATTATAACTCCATCCATATCAAAAATTGCACACTTAATATTCTTTGGTAAATTCATTAATTAAGTTAAGTATTTTATTGCATTAACTATATTGTCTATAATTAAGTACAATAATACACAAATTAAAAAACCTCCTGTAAAAAGGCTAAACATTCTTCTTTTAGTTTTGGGGCCTTTTAATTTTTTTATTGAACGTAAAAGGCCAATTATAGACAATATAATTGCAAATAAAATAAGAACACCAATTATAGTAGATATTAAATAAAAGTTTTTATCTGTAAATTGATAACTTAGAATACCAATAAAAACAAGAATTGCTATAGTAACAATTGGTAACTTGACTTTGAAATCTGTTTTAAAGTTAATTTTTTTCATGGGGGAAGGGTTTTAATTAATCTAAAAATTTTTCTTTAAGTTCGGGTGTAGGGATCATACAGCTGTCTTTTTTACCAAACCATTTATATCGGTTTTTGGCGACAATATCATAAATACCATCCCTTATAGGTTCAGGTAAAATGTAGCCTAATTGAAAAAACCACCAAAAGCCTTTAAACTCTCTCATTATTTTTAATGCAGCTGTAGATTTAAAATCATAAGATACTCCTGGTTCATATAAAATAATCGACTCAATTTTAGATGTATCTATTTTTAAATGATTTGTGATTTTTTGTCCGTGATTAGATTCTAAAGCTGTAAAAACAAAACAGTTGTTTTTATCTTTTTTAATAATCATATTCACGAAATTGTTACATAGGTTACAAACTCCGTCAAATAAAATTATTTTTTTTCCTTTAGGTAAATCAACCACAATTACTTTTTCTCAAATTTAATTAAAATATAATTATCTTTAAACCTACAAATTAATAAATTAAACTATGAAATTTAAGACTACATTATTATTTCTTTTTTCTTTTTCTGTTCTTTTTTCACAAAACAATGTAAAACTTGACTATATAGATGAAGCAGCAAAGGGAGATTTAAATTATTTTGAAATTGTAAAAAAGAAAAAAGAAGAAATTAAAAGCTATGATTTGTCTAAAATTTCTAATAGAAAAGCAATAAAACAATTTAATAGATGGGCTTATTATTGGAAAGATAGAGTAGATGAATTAGGTAATTTTCCATCTGCTAACTTAGGCTATTTTAATGCTGATATTTTAGATGTAAATGGTAAAATAAAAGCAAGAGATTTACAATATCAAAAATCTAAATTTAATACAGAATCTTGGCTAAATGTAGGGCCTCAAAAATTACCAGAGGCAAATGGATATTCGAGTCGTCCACAAATGGGTAGACTAAATACTTTATTAAGAATTAAACATCCTACAGATAGAAATCAAGATATTTTGTTTGTTGGTGCACCAAATGGAGGTGTTTGGAAGTCTACTGATGGTGGTACTTCTTGGTCTCCAAAATTAGATTTTTTAGCAGGAATTGGAGTTTCAGATATAAAAACAACTCCAGATGCAACGTTTGCTAATTATACAACTAAGCCTATTTATGTTTCTACTGGAGATTATGATGGTAGACAAGCAAATTCAATTGGAGTTTTAAAATCGACTGATGGAGGAGAAACTTTTGTTTCAACAGGCTTAAGTTATGGCTTAAATCAACAACAATTATTGGGAGACTTACATGTAATTGATGAAAACAATGTTTTTGTTGCTGGTAAATTTGCTGTTATGAGAACTACTGATGGTGGAGCAACTTGGATAGATAGTTACGTGCCAAATTATAATTCACCTATTGGAAGAGGTTTTGGAAGAATGGCTGTAAAAGGAACAGAAATTATGGTATCTGGTTATTTTGAACTTGCTTATACAAATGATTATAATTTAGGTATTTGGACAACAATTGAGCTAGAAAATTCTTCAAATAATAGACAAGCTGTAACTGTTGGAGAAGATGGTAGTTTCTATGTGCAAAATAAAGATGGTCAAGTTAAAAAGTTCAATTCTACAACACAGCAAATTTCTAATTTAGGCTCTCCAGTACCTGGTTATAACCCTCAAGGTGGTTTTAATCAAGCACTATTAGTTAAAAATGATATGATAATTTCAGGAGCTGTAAATGGTAGCTCATCTGTAAATAATGGAGCAAATTGGTATAAATCGTTAAATGGATATTGGGAAAATAATTCTTCAGATGGATCTAACATTCATCCAGATATTCATGGAATTGGACCATTAGATAATGATTATGAATTTTGGAGTGTTAATGATGGAGGACTAATTTATATAGATTATGGTAATAGCCCATCTACACAAAGACCAACAATTACTTATAAATCAGAAGATGTTATTGTAACACAATCTTATTCTGTAGCAATTAACCCATCTGCAAATGATGATGCTTATGTTATTGCAAATCAAGATAATGATACTTACAGTAAGGTTAATGGTACTTGGTACTCTGTTGCAATGGGAGATGGTATTCAGTCTGCAATAAATTACAATAATTCTAATATTAGATACACAGGTAATCAAAACGGATTTTTTGTGCAAACAGATACTGGTTTCGAAGGCCAATTACAAGGCAATGGAAAAAGAGTAACTATACCAGGAGTAAGTTTTTATTATCCATTAGAAATTAATACAGTAAACCCAAATATTCTTTATGCTGGTGGTGATGAAGTATATAAAATTGAAGACGATTTTGTTTTATTCATGACCAGTCTAAATTCAGGTGCTGGAAATGTTGGTGAGGATAGTGCAATAACTGATATTGCCACTCATGGTAATTCAATTTTTGTAGCAGGTGTTAATGGATTAAGATTTTCTTCAGATGGAGGTACTAATTGGGTAACAAAAAATTTTAACTCAGGTACAATAAATTCAGTAGATTTTGATGGAACGAATAACGATATTTTATACGTAAGTGTTTCAGGTTATAATGCTGGTAGTAAAATTTATAAATCTTCTGATGGAGGTACCAGTTTTTCTAACATTTCTGGAGATTTACCAAATGTTGTTATTAAAGAAATTCTTTTAAAACAAAATGAAGCATCAGAAATATTATTTGCTGCAACAGAAATAGGAGTTTATTATTCTATAAATGGTGGTGTGAATTGGACTAGATTAGGTTCTGGTTTACCAAATGTTGATGTAAGAGATATAGATATACACTATACAAATGATAAATTAGTAGCAGCTACTTTTGGAAGAGGTTTATGGGAAATAAGTATTAAAAATTCTACATTGTCTTCAGATAGTTTTAATGAGGATAAAGATTTACTTTCTATTTTTCCAAACCCTACAACTAATGGAATCTTAAACATAAATATTAAAAACGCCAATGATTATAATTATTCAATTTATAATGTTGTTGGAGGTGTGGTTAAAAGTGGAAAATTAGACTCTTCATCAACTATAGATGTTTCTAATTTAGCTAAAAACATATACATATTAAGAGTTTTTAACTCAAAAGAAAACTATTCTACTAAATTTATAAAAGCAAATAATTAATGAAATATACAATTGTATTAATCTTATTTGTTTTAGTAGGTTGTAAATCTATACACATATCAGAAGTAAATAAAACACTTATAAAAAAAGGAAACCCTATGGGTTCAGATTATATAGAATATAATATTTCTGTTTCTTCTGAAAAAGATTTTTATATAGAAGATTTATTTATTGAAGATGATGATAGAAAACTGAATTATTATTACAAAGATTTAAAAACAGGTCTATCATCATATCAAATGTTAAGTCCATTTATAAAAGGGAATTATTCTTTTCACTTTAAATTAGAAGATATAACTAGAATATCTAAAAAAGAATCTTTGGTGATTAAAATGAAAGTTGATAATAAAATAATAACTAAGAAAGAATTTATAACAAAAAGAAATAAATCGATTCTTACTAAATAATTTTTTTTAAAAAAAGATAAAGAAAACTCAAAATTAAATTTTTGAGTTTTTTTTATGAATTCTTGTAACATAATTATAAATCAAACGTCTATTTAGTGTATCGAATATTATTAAAAGCTTTTAACATAATATTAATATCAGCAATAATAAGCATTCAATACTTTCGTAAAAAATTAACCAACAAATGATTAAAATAGAAAAACTACACAAATCTTATCCAATTGGTAAAGATTCACTTCATGTATTAAAAGGTATAGATTTACACATAAAAGAAGGAGAATTTGTTTCTATTATGGGTTCTTCTGGTTCAGGAAAATCTACTTTGTTAAATATCGTTGGTTTGTTAGACGTTCATGATGAAGGTAACTACTATTTAAATGGTCAGGTTATCAAAGATATGAACGAAAAAAAAGCAGCAATCTTAAGAAATAAATTTTTAGGATTTGTTTTTCAATCTTTCAACTTAATTTCTTACAAAACTGCTGTAGAAAACGTTGCTTTACCTCTTTATTATAAAGGAATTAATAGAAAAGAGCGTTTAGAAATAGCCTTAGAATATTTAGAAAAGGTAGGCTTAAAAGATTGGGCTAACCATTTACCAAATGAACTTTCTGGTGGTCAAAAACAACGTGTTGCAATAGCAAGAGCATTAGTTACAAAACCTAAAGTTGTTTTAGCAGATGAGCCTACAGGTGCATTAGACTCTACAACAACAGATTCTGTAATGGATTTGCTTAAAGCCATTAATGATGAAGGTATGACTGTTTTTGTAATTACTCACGAAGAAGAAGTTGCAGAACAAACCAAAAGAATTGTACGTCTTAAAGATGGTGTTATAATTAGTGATGAATTAACTAAAGCTTCTAAAGCAGTTTAATTATGTTCGATTTAGATCGTTGGAGAGAAATTTTTCAAAGTATTAATAAGAACAAATTACGTTCTATATTATCAGCTTTAACAGTTGCTTTTGCAATTTTACTCTTTACGCTACTTTTTGGGATTGTTAACGGATTAACTAATTTTTTTAAAGAAGCCTTTGCAGATGATGCTCAGAACTCCATGTTTATTAGAGTTTGGAAAACTACAAAACCTTATAAAGGTCTTCAATTAGGAAGAAGAATTCAGTTAAGAAATACGGATTATGATTATGTAACAGGAGAATATTCTAATAAAATACAATATCAATCTGCAAGAATATATAAAAACTTTACTATTAAGTATAAGAATAATGCAGATGCTTACAATGTAAGAGCTGTGCATCCAGATCATCAATTTTTAGAAAAAACTATAATTGATGAGGGTAGATATTTAAATGCAAGAGATTTAAAAGAAAAGTCTAAAGTTATTGTAATTGGTAGATTAATTAAAAGAGATTTATTTGGTGAAAAACCAGCATTAATGAAAAGAGTTAATGTAAATGGAATTTCTTACATGATTATCGGTATTTTTTCTGATGATGGAGGAGATAATGAAGAAAGAATGGCCTATATACCTGTAACTACAGCTCAAATGTTATATGGTAATAATGATTATATCAGTCAAATTAATTTAGGATATGACCCAAGTTTAAGTTTAGACGCAGCTGTAGCTTTTGGTAATAAGTTAGAAAGAGATATGCGTAAACAACTTAACATTCATCCAGATGATCAAAGTGCATTATCTGTTCGAAATATGGCAGAAGCTAATAAGAATGTAGGTCAGTTTATGTTTATCTTATACTTTATTGCAATTATTGTTGGTTCAGGTACTTTAGTTGCAGGAATTATTGGGATTTCTAACATAATGATTTTTGTTATAAAAGAACGTACAAAAGAATTTGGTATACGAAAAGCATTAGGTGCTAAACCTGCTTCTATTATAAGTATGGTAGTACAAGAAACCGTTTTAATTACTACACTTGCTGGTTATGTAGGTTTAACATTAGCTACATTTATTTTAAGTTCAGAGAGTTTAAGAGAAGTTTTAGAAGAATACTTTATCAAAGACCCAAGTGTTAGTCAAGGAGTAGTGATTGGAGCAACAATAGTTTTAGTCTTATCAGGATTAATAGCAAGTTATGTTCCAGCAAAAAGAGCTGCAAATATTAAACCAATTGAAGCCTTAAATGCAGATTAATTATGAAATTTCTATTTGATTCAGATACATGGCAAGAGATTTACGGAAGTATTCGTAAAAACAAAGTAAGAACTATAATTACAATTATAGGGGTACTTTGGGGTATCTTCTTGTTAGTGGTTTTATTGGGGGCAGCTAGAGGAATGGAAAATGGCTTTAAAAAAGTGTTTGGTGATTTTGCTACAAACAGTGTATTTGTTTGGACACAAAGAACAGATACTCCTTTTAAAGGATTTCAAAAAGGTAGAAGATTTAGATTGGATATGAATGATATTAATGCTTTACAATCTGAATACAAAGATGAAATAAAGTTACTAGCTCCAAGAAATCAAACCAATAATTTAATAATACACGATTTTAAATCTGGAAATTTTCAAGTAAGTGGAGATTATCCTGTTTTAGATCAAATTCAAAAGAAAAAATTAATCAGTGGTCGATTTATAAATCAGAATGATATTTTATCCTATGCAAAGGTAACTGTTATATCAGAAGATATGTATAAACAGTTGTTTGATAAAGATGAAGAAGCCATTGGGGTTTATATAAAAATTAACGGAATCAATTACAAGATAGTAGGTGTCTATGGCCCAAGTAATGGTATTGATTTAGATGGAGATACAGCATATATTCCTTTTTCAACCTTTAAAAAAGTATATAATAGAGCCAACAAAATAGATTGGATGGTTATTACAGCAGCAGAAGGGGTTGATATTGAACAATTAGAAAGTGATGTGTTACTCACGCTTAAAAGTTTACATAAAGTACATCCAGAAGATGAAAGAGCATTTGGCTCCTTTAACTTAGGTACGCAAATAGCAAAATTTATGGGCTTTTTAACGGGTATGCAATTTCTAGTTTGGTTTGTAGGTATAGGTACTTTAATTGCAGGTGTATTTGCCATTGGTAATATCTTATTAATTACAGTCAAAGAAAGAACAAAAGAAATTGGAATACGAAGAGCTTTAGGCGCAACTCCAAAAAGTATAAGACAACAGATTATTTTAGAATCGGTCTTTTTAACCACAGTTGCAGGTATGTTAGGGATTGTTTTTGGTAGTTTTATATTATTTATTATAGACTCAACAGTAGGTTCTGGAGAAGATGCAGCTTTAGTAAACCCAACAGTTAACATTCCAATAATTTTTATAGCATTTGCCACATTAATATTTTTAGGAACATTAATAGGATTAATTCCTGCACACATGGCAACAGTAGTAAAACCAATAGAAGCATTAAGAGAAGAATAAAAAATCAATTAACAAATCATGAGTAAAAGAGCAAAAATTATTTTAATTGTTATAGCAGTATTATTTATAGCTGCATTAATTTGGTTCGGAAAAAAGAATAAATCCGCAGTTATAGAATATGAAACTGAGAAGCCTTTTAAAACAACAATTGTTAAGAAAACTGTTGCTACAGGTATTGTAACACCATTAGAAGAAATTGAGATTAAACCTCAAATTACAGGTATTATAGATAAAATAATGTTATTAGAAGGCTCTAAAGTTAAAAAAGGAGATCTTATAGCAACTGTAAGAGTTGTACCTAATGAGCAAGCTTTAATTAGCGCTCAAGGTAGAGTTAATAACATTAAAATTAATTTAAATAACGCTAAAGTAGCTTACGAAAGAAATAAAAAACTTTTTGATAAAGGGGTAATTTCTAGAGCAGATTTTGAGCGTTTTGAATTAACTTATAATTCTTCAAAACAAGATTTACAAAATGCACAGAACGATCTTTTAATCATTAAAAAAGGTTCTGCAGGTTCTGGAGGTGCTGCTAATACAAATATTATAGCACAGATTTCTGGAACAATTTTAGAAATTCCTGTAAAAGAAGGTGATCAAGTTATACAATCTAATAACTTTAATGCAGGTACTACTATTGCATCTATTGCAGATATGAGTAAAATGATTTTTGAAGGAAAAGTAGACGAGTCTGAAGTTGGTAAACTAATTAAAGGTACAGATATAGATGTATCAATTGGAGCTATAGAAGGTGTAAAATTTCCTGCAAAATTAAACTTTATTGCACCTAAAGGAACAGAAGAATCAGGAGCAGTTCAGTTTAAGATTAAAGCAGATATGTCATTAGATGAAAAATATTTTATTAGAGCTGGTTATAGTGCTAATGCAGATATTGTATTAGAAAAGAAAGATAGTGTTTTAGCTATTAAAGAAGCTCTTTTAAAATTTGACAAAAAAACTGAAGAGCCTTATGTAGAGGTAAAATTAGCTGATGGTACTTTTGAAAAAAGAGAACTTAAGCTAGGTACTTCAGATGGTGTAAACGTAGAAGTTTTAGAGGGTGTTACTAAAGATGATGAAATTAAAGTTTGGAACAAAACATCTAAAGATGATAAGAAAAACAATAACTAGTAGTTATTAATTATACAAAACAAAAGGAGCTCTATTTTAGAGCTCTTTTTTTGTTTACCACCAAACTAAAAAACATTTTAAAATTTCTCCATTTTGCTGTTTAACCCAGAAAAGTGGAGAAAATTTTCTTTCTAGGTAGTTTTTTGATGATGATTTAAAATCATTATAATTTAACCATTCTACATTTTCATGAGGTTTTATTAACCAATCTTTTTTATTTGGGATGTAGAATTTACAATTTATAAAATCTTGTAGCTCTTTTGTATTTAAATAAAATCCGACAATACAATCATTATTTAGAGTAGTTAATTTGATATTTTTATTGTTAAAAGGTAAAAACAATTGTGCTTTAAAATAAACTTGTTGTTTTATATTATTTGTGTCTATTTTTTGATTTTTTAAATAAGTTAAACAAGTATTAGAGTAGAGAAGTGGAAGCTGTTTCTCTTTCAATTTTGTTAATTTTTCAATAAGGCTGTCTTTTCTGTTGGGTCCAATAAAATGTTCAATTTCATTGTTTCCAATAGTTTTATCATACAAATAAAACTTATATACTATTTCTAAATGTATGGTAGAATCATTTCTTTTTAAAATACAATCTAGTTCGCCTAAAGTTCTTTTATCTTTTTGAATTTGAATGTTTTCTAATAAAATAGTACAATCTTTTTCTTTTGATATTTGAAATGAAACAAAACGTTCTATATATTTCCCTAAACGTAACTTTTCATCAATAATAGTATCAATTTTTTTTGATTTTGCTGTTATATAAAATTGCTTTAAATCATATGCGATATCATTTTTCCACAAACTTTGTGTTTGCAAAAAACCATCATATCTTTTTTGTAAATCTTTATTTTTTTGATGCATCTAAAAATCTAATTTACAAATCAATTTTGTAAATTGAACATTTAAAGAAATTATTCATGCAAATAGAAAATTCTACTTTTCAGTTTTTAAAAGATTTAAAGAAAAATAACAATAGAGATTGGTTTGCAGATCATAAACCAATATATACAAAAGCTCAAAAGAACGCAAAACAAGTATTTGCAGAAATACATAAAAAATTGCAAATGCATGATCAAATAGAGAAATCTAAAATGATGCGTATTTACAGAGACGTTCGTTTTTCTAATGATAAAACTCCTTATAAACCTCATTTTGCAAATTCGTATTCTAGATTGGGTAAAGAATTAAGAGGAGGTTATTTTTTAAGAATTAGACCTGGAGAATCTTTTTTAGCTGGTGGTTTTTGGGAGCCTAATAAAGAAGACTTATTTAGAATACGAAAAGAAATAGAACAAGATGCTTCAGAAATTCGAGAAATTTTAAAAGATAAAAACTACATAAAACATTTTGGAGGTAAATTCGAGAGTTTTTCTGAATTAAAAACTGCTCCAAGAGGTTTTGATGCAGCTCATCCAGATGTAGATTTGTTACGCAAAAAAGGGTTTATAGCAACTAAAAGCTTTACAGATAAAGAAGTATTATCTGAAGATTTTATTGATAAAGTAGATGAGAGTTTTAAAGCTTTAAGACCATTTTTTAATTTATTTAGTGATATTTTAACTACCAATTTAAATGGTGAAAGTATATTGTAATGATGCAAAAATTTTCATTAGAACTTACAATACAAAAAGAAGATATAGATGATTTAAATCATGTAAACAATGCTGTTTACGTTAAATGGATGAATGATGTTGCCAAAACTCATTGGACATTGTTATCAAAAAATCATGATTTAGATGATTATATTTGGGTAGTTAGTAGACATGAAATTGACTATAAAAGTGAAGCCTTTTTTGGAGATAAAATCACTGCTAAAACTTGGGTTGGAGAAACTAGAGGAGTAACATCAGAGCGTTTTATAGAGTTTTATAAAAACGAAGTTTTATTAGCAAAAGCAAAAACCATTTGGGTTTTATTAGATGCTAAATCATTTAGACCTGTAAGAATTAGAGAAAACATTCTAAAAGTATTAGAACCATTCAAATAAAAGTATCTTTGCAAAAAATTAAGATACTATGTCAACATTTGCAGCCTTAGGTGTTCGTAAAGATTATATAAAATCAATTAAAGAGATTGGAATTTCTAAACCTTCAGAAATTCAAGAAAAAGCAATACCTATTTTATTAAAATCTAAAACAGACTTTATTGGTTTAGCACAAACTGGTACAGGAAAAACTGCTGCATTTGGCTTGCCTGTTTTACATCAAATAGACGCAAAATCAGAAAATATTCAAGCGCTAATTTTATCACCTACAAGAGAGTTGGTGCAACAAATTAAAAAACAACTATTTAAGTTTACAAAATACGTAGACGAACGTATCTTTTTAGAAGCTGTTTTTGGTGGAGAAAAGATTGATAGACAAATGAATAACTTAAAAAGAACGACTCATATTGTTATTGCAACTCCTGGTAGATTAATAGATTTAATTGAAAGAGGAGCAGTAGATATAAGTCATGTTAAAACAGTTATTCTTGATGAAGCTGATGAAATGCTGAGTATGGGTTTTAAGCAAGATTTAAATCGAATTTTAAAATTCACAACAAAATCTGATCGAAAAACTTGGTTGTTTTCTGCGACAATGCCAGAAGAAATTAAACGTATTGTAAAAACCTATATGGATGCAAATGCACCAAGGATTGAAATTAATAAAAACACATTAGTAAACGCAAATATTAGACATCAATTTACAAGAACAACTTTAAAAACTAAGGTAGATGATATTGTTACTTTTTTAGAAAAAAGACAATCTCAAAGAGGTATTATTTTTTGCAGAACAAAAGCAGGTGCTCAAAATTTGGCTAAACAATTAATTGAAGAAGGTTTTTCTGCAGCTGCCTTAGAAGGAGATATGCAACAAAAAGAAAGAGATAAAGTAATGCGTGCTTTTAAAAACGAAAGTTTACAATATTTAATTTCTACAGATGTTTCTGCAAGAGGAATAGATGTAAAAGAGTTAGAGTTTGTAATTCATCATCAATTACCAGAGCAATTAGAATATTATACCCATAGAAGTGGTAGAACTGCAAGAGCAGGAAAATCTGGTACTTCTTTAGCCTTTATTTTGCCTAGTGAAATTGAGAAAATTCATCAAATACAAAAAGAGTTACAAATTAAATTTACAGAAGTTACAGTCTAGTGGAATTAGTTTATATTTTAGATATTTTAGGAACTTTAGCATTTGCTATAAGTGGTGCTTTAGTAGCTTCTGACCAAAAATTAGATTTATTTGGGGTTATTATTATTGCTTTTGTAACAGCTGTTGGTGGTGGTATGTTACGTGATGTTTTAATTAATGCTCACCCAATTAATTGGATTGGTGATTTAAACTATTTATACGTAATTTTTATAGCAGTTTTGCTAACCTTTCTTTTTAAAAGTAAAATTTTGCCCTTAAGTAAAACGTTGTTTTTATTTGATACTGTTGGTATTTCTGTATTTACTTTGTTAGGTTTACAAAAAGGTTTAAATTTTGATTTACATCCATTAATTGCTTTAATTATGGGAATGATTTCAGCTGTATTTGGTGGAGTTTTAAGAGATGTTTTAACGAATAAAATTCCTTTAATTTTTGAAAAAGAAATTTATGCTTCTGCATGTTTAGCAGGGGGTATTACTTATTTATTACTGAAGAAAACACCAATAACAGATAATTTAAATTTTATTGTTTCTGCTTCTGTAATTATTACAATTCGATTAATAGCTGTAAAGTTTAATTTAGAATTACCTAAAGTTAAAGACGATATATTTGGAAAATAAAAAAAGGAGAAGTGATAAACTTCTCCTTTTAGCTTGCTATTCTAAAGCTATTAATTTACGTCTTTGAGTAATTCTCTGATAGAACGTAATAATTGCTGATCTATTCCATTATCTATTTTACCAGGCATATTTTTTACTTTAATAGTTGGTTCTGTTTGGTTGTTTTCCATCCATTCACCTGCTTTGTTTTTAGCACTTACAGGAACAACACCCCAATAACCTCCATTAGGTAGACCTTCCCAACCTGCAAAACTACAAGTTCCAGGTACTGGCATTCCAACTGTTTTACCAATTTTTAAATCTGTATATCCTTGTGCATAACAATGACCATCAGAATAATTACTTTCATTAAACATTGTTAACGTTGGTTTTGTCCATCTAGAAGTTGGTTCTCCACCAACAACTTTTGTAGCAGTTGCATAGGTTATAAAAGGTTCACCTGTAAAAAACATAGCTAAATCTGCAACTAAATCTCCACCACTGTTAAAGCGTGTATCAACAATAACACCTTTTTTGTCAAAATATTTACCCATCATATCTTGATAGATGCTTCTATAAGGACCATCACTCATACCAGGGATATGTACATACCCTAATTGACTATTACTTTCTTTTGCCACTTCTTTCTCATTTATTTTAACCCACCTATCATACAATAATCTATTTTCTGCTCCAAGAGAAATTGGCTTAACAGTAATAGTATTAGTGTTTTTTGTTTTTGGATCATAAATTTCTAACAAAGTAAAATCACCCACTTTTCTATTTAAATATTTTGCGATATCCTGATTTTTATCAACTGTAACACCATCAATTTTTTTGATAATCATTCCTGCAGAAATTGTAAACTTGGCTTTATCTAAAGGACCTCCTTTTATAATTTCATCTATCAAAATACCATCATCTTTATGATTATAATTCATAAAAATTCCTAAAGAAGCTGTTGCATCTGGATTAGACACAGAACCGCCTCTAAATCCTGCACCTGAATGAGAAACATTAAGTTCGCCTAACATTTCTGAAAGCATTTCTGAAAATTCATATGCATTACCAATATGAGGTAAGTATTTGCTATACTCTTTTTTCATTTTATTCCAATCAATTCCATGAAAAGTTGGTTCGTAAAAAATTGCATTTGTACGAATCCAAACATGATTAAACATGGCTTCTCTTTCAGCTACTTCATCAAAAAGAATTTCACCTTTAATATTAACAGATTCTCTTTTTTTAGCTTCAGGATTTAATTTAGAAATTCTACCACCACTTAAAAGGTATAAGTTTTTCATTTCTTTATCCCATTCTAAACTTCCACCACCAACATTTAATTTCATTAGCATTTTAGTTTCGCGAGTTCTTAAGTTAGTACTCCATAGATTAGAACGACCTTCGAAACTTGATAGGTAATAAAGATAATCTCCTTTTTTAGAAAGCACAGCATCACCCAAACTAGAAGAATGAATAGTCAATCTTTTGGTTCTATCTTTCATATTATCCCAATCGAAAATGAGTAATTTTTCTGTTTTTACAGAATCCTTCTTTTTAGCATCACTTTTTTTATCAGACTTTTTCTTGTCGTCTTTCTTTTCTTTCGCTTTTTTCTTTTTTTCTTCTTCTTTTATGGCTTGCATTAATTTGTAGTCTTCATCACTTAAATTAAATTCATCCCAAGCATCTTGAGTAAAAAACATACTATAAACGTCACTTTGAGAACGACCACTTGTTGCATACGATTTTAAACCATTTCTGTTACTAAACCATAACATTTGCTTACCTCCATTAACCCATTTTGGAGAATAGTCATAATATCCACTCTCATTTAAATTAATTCTTTTTGAACCATCTGCAGCCATAAGTAATACTTCACTGTTACTTAAGGTTTTGCTCCAATCTACCAATAACCATTTGCTATCAGGACTCCAAGTAAAGTATTTATCTCCATCTCTCATATGAAATAAATCTTTTGGTGTAAGTAAAGTAACTTCTTTTTTAGAGTCGATATCTTTAATTTTTAGTGTTCTTCTTCCTTCAATAAAAGCTATTTTTTTTCCATCAGGTGAATATTGTGCTAAATAATTATCTAATTTATTTTCTATTAAAGGTTCTTCTTTTATTAATGTTGATGCGTAGAAAAAAGGTTCTTCTTTTCTAACTTTTTCAGTTTTATAAACAGACCATTTTCCATTTCTTTCACTGCTATATATTACAGATTCTCCTTTTGGACCCCAAGAAACAAAACGTTCGTTTTCTGGAGTATTAGTCAATCTTTTTGTAAATGATTTATCTACAGAAGTTACAAAAACTTCACCTCTAGCAATAAATGCAATTTCTTTTCCATTTGGTGAAATAGACATTTCATTTATACCACCATTAACAGAGATAAATTTATCTGTATTGTCTTTATCTTGCGTAACTATTGTTACCTTAACTTTTTTTGGTTTTTCTCCTTCTTTCATTGTGTATAATTCACCATCAAAGCCAAAAGAGAGTATACCATTGCCAATGCTTAAAAAACGAACAGGATGTAATTTAAAAGAAGTAACTTGTTCAACATTTTTAGGATTATTTATATCCATTTTATGAACATTAAATGTGCCACTTCTTTCACTTAAAAAGTAAGCACTTTTCTCATCTGATGAAAAAACAGGTTGTCTGTCTTCAGCAGTATGAGTAGTAATCATTTTATGTTCATTAGTTTTTGAATTGTACATCCAAATATCTCTTGTAATTGCAGAAGTATGGTGTTTTCTCCACTCATTTTCTCCTCCTTTTACATCATGATATAACATGATTTTGCCATCTTTAGAAAATTGTACAGATTCTGCTGGGATTGTAAAAATTTGCTGCACTCTTCCAGCATTTACAGGAACACTATATAATTCTGATTGTGATCTATGTGGGTATTGCCTGTGGTTTACATCATCTTGTCTTAAAGCTCCAAAAACAACTTCTTTGTCATTATTTGTAAATGTGTATGGGTTTTCGTCATTTGAATGAAAAGTTAGTCTTGTAGCTTTACCACCTTCAGCATTCATCACATAAATATCAAAATTTCCATATCTATTAGAAGCAAAAGCAATTTTACTTCCATCATTACTCCATACAGCCTTGTAATCATGAGCACTATGAAAAGTTAATTGCTGAGCTTTTCCTCCATTTGCATTAACTTTATAAATATCGCCTTTATAGGTAAAAGCAATTTGAGATCCATCAGGTGAAATTGATGAATGTCTCATCCAATTAGGATTTTCTTGGCCATACATTGACAAACAAATCAATGTTAAGAGTAAGGTAAATTTTTTCATTGTTTAAATTTTTTTCTAATTTACACATTTGCTAAATTAACTTTAGCAATTATCTATAAAAAATATAAACACAGTAAAATATAAATATGTTAATTTTTAAAAATTTAGAAGAGTTTAGATCTATAAAAGGTAAGGATTTACCAACTGGAGAATGGTATACAGTAACACAACAAATGATAAATGATTTTGCAAATGCTACTTTAGACAAACAATGGATTCATGTTGATGAAGAAAGAGCTGCAAAAGAGAGTCCTTTTAAAAGTACTGTTGCTCATGGTTTTATGTCTGTTGCAATGATTTCTAGAATGTTAGAAGAAATGTTTGTTGTTAAAAGTGTAAAAATGGGTTTAAATTATGGATTAAATAAAGTTAGATTTCCAAGTCCTGTTCCTGTAAACAGTGAGTTAAGAATGCATACTTCTGTAAAAGATATAGAAGATATTAATAATAACGGAATTAAGATTACATTTTCTTGTACTATAGAGATAAAAGGACAAGAAAAACCTGCATGTGTCGCAGAATTTTTAGCAGCATTATTTGAATAAATTTTTTAAGCATAAAAAAACTCTCATAATTTATGAGAGTTTTTTGCTTTTACTTTTTAATACCTGGCAAACCATCTGGCTTTTCTTGATGCCACCAAAACTTACTAGCTTTCTTTTTTCTTGGATATACTTCATCTAAATTATTAGCATCATACAAACGTCCGTTTTTCATAACATGTAAAATGGTATTCGTGTTTCTAATATTATCTAAAGGATTTTTATCAAGAATTATAAAATCTGCAAGTTTACCAACTTCTAAAGAACCAATATCTCCATCTAAACCAAGTGATTTTGCTCCTAAAATTGTTGCAGCTTTTAAGGCGTTCATTTCACTTGTTCCAGATGCAGTTGCCCACAATTCCCAATGATATCCTAAGCCTTGTAATTGTCCATGACTTCCTACACCAGTTAAACCACCAGCATTAATTAAATCTTCTACAAATTCTGCATGTTTGGTAAAAACATGTTCTTCATCCATAAACCAACCTGGTCTTCTTCTAGATTTACTTGCTAAATCTGTATATGGAGTAAAGTATTGTAGCTTTTTGTCATGATAAGGATTTTCTCTAGAATAGAAATAATTCTCTGCCCAAGGACCACCATAAGAAACTAATAGAGTAGGAGTATAAGCTATTTGAGATTCTGCAACAGATTTAATAATATCTTTATACAAAGGAGTTATTGGATAAGAATGTTCATGTCCAGGATAACCGTCTAAAATTTCTGTGATGTTTAATTTAAAATCTAATGCACCTTCTGTTGTTGGCATTAATTTTTGCTCTTTAGAAGCTTGTATTACCCACTGTCTATGTTGTCTATTACCAACAATGTACATTTTTATAGTATTCGTATTGTAGTATTTACTGTACTTTTTAATAGCTTCTTTAGTGTCTTCTAAACTTTTTAAATTATAAGCCCAATAACCTAATCCAGGACCTGTTGAGTAAGCTCTAGGTCCTAACATTTCACCTGTTTTTACTAAATCAAAATATGTTAAAACATCTGTTGTACCTGTTTGTGGATCTCTAGAAGCAG
The DNA here is from genome assembly GCF_042651285.1 of Polaribacter marinivivus. Lineage (NCBI taxonomy): Bacteria > Pseudomonadati > Bacteroidota > Flavobacteriia > Flavobacteriales > Flavobacteriaceae > Polaribacter > Polaribacter marinivivus. The sequence continues at coordinate 454,667 of NZ_JBHSCY010000002.1, forward strand.
TAACACCATAAGCTAAATTTGCAGCATAAGAAAAAACTTGTTTTTTATGTATGCCAGCAAATGTTCTTAAATGTGAATGTGTATCTATAAAACCAGGAATAATTGTTTTTCCATTTACATCTATTACTTCAGCTTTTTTAGGAACTTCTAAACTACCTGATTTACCAATGGCTTTTATTCTATTATTTATAACTAAGATGTCACCATTTTCTATAACTTCATCACCATTCATTGTAATAATTCTAGCTCCTTTTAACAAAGCTGTACCTTCTGGAATATCTCTTTTAATAGCAACGTTTATATCTAACTCTATTGGTAAATACGTTTCTGCATCTTTATTTTTTTTAGCTGCTTCTTTATCTTTCTTTTCTTCTTCTTTTCTTTTATCATCAGGCATTTTAGCAAGTTCTTCTTTTCTTGCTTTCTTTTTGTCTTCTACTTCTTTTTCTAATTTTTTAGCATCTTCTAAATTATAACTAAAAAAAGCTTTTCCTAAAGACCAATGTACTGTTTTACCATCATTAGACCAAGTAGGGAACTCACCACCAAAAGTGGTTAGTTTCCAAGATGGAAAAGAAGCTGAATTTGGATTAGATACAGAAATTGTAGGAGTTTGGCCGTATTTAGGCACAGTAACTACATATACATCATTTGTAATTAAAGCCATAGCTTTATCTCCTTCAGGAGCCATGTAAACTTCTACAGGTCTTGATGCATTATTTCTTTCTTCTACAATATCATCATCTACATGTCCAAAGTCTACATTATCTTTATGAGAGTTTCCAAAAGTAACAATACCTGTAACACTTACAATTTTCTTTTCATCTGTTCCATCCCAACGAATTGAGCTTAATCCAGAGCCATTACTTAAATAAATTCTATTGTCATTTTTTACAAAATGTGGATTTCTTCTTCTATTGGTTTTCGTAATAAAGTTTATAGCTCCACCATCACTAGAAATCCAAGCTAAATCTTCCTCACCTGAAAAAGCACCTCTTAAATAGGCGTTTTTAAAACTTTGGGCACTTCCTTTAGTAAAAACAATTCTATTGGTTTTTGCATCCCAAACAGGCGTATTATAAATAGCAGAAGCATTAGTTAATTTAGTAGGTTTTCCTCCTTTTGAACTTACTTTATATAAATGGCCTCCATCTTCATCTGACCAAGTAGTATACACAATTTCTTTTCCATCTGGTGACCAATTAGGTTGTGTTTCTACAATATCCATTTTAGTTAACCTTTTTGGTTTACCATCTGGAAGTTTCATTACATAAAGTTTATTTAATGCATTAAATACAATTTGTTTTCCATCTGGAGAAGGTTTAGCATTTCTAATCTGGTTTGCAAACATATTTGGGTCATCAGATATAGGATATTTAAAATCTAATTTTGGTCCGATAGCTAATTCTACATTAACTTCAAAAGGAATTTCTATGGCAGATTCACCAGAAATAGGAATTCTATATATTTTACCTCCATAAGAAGCTAATATTTCTTGATTATCTGGAGTAAATGCCATTGCTGGTAATACTCCTAAAGACGCAACAGATTCTTGTTCATCTCTCTGAACAGGATATGCTAACCATTTTTCGTCACCAGATTGTAAATCTCTTAAAACTAAACCTGTTTTTTCTTCATATCTAGAACCATAAACCATGTATTTTCCATCGCTTGAAAGAGTAGGAGTAAATGCAGAACCATATCTTGAAGTAACTCTTGTTGATTCTCCTGTTTCTAAATCGTATCTTGAAATTTGATATTGAGGTAATTGTGCATTGTAATTCCAACCTCCATTTCTAGTTGAATAATAAATGTATTTATTATCAGGACTAAATACTGGCTCTATAGTTTTTAAGCTTGCAGGAGATTTTATTAATTGTGTTCCACTTCCTGCATCTTTATGATATAAATGTAATTTTAGATTTCTTTTCCCTTTTGCAGCCACTAGATATTCTCCATCTGGAGACCAAGCTATAGATTCTACAGCACCTCTTCTGTCTTTAGTAACCTGCCTTGTTTCTTTGGTTTCTAGATTCATAATCCAAATATTGTCATTACCACTTCTATCTGAAGCAAATGCAATGCTTTTTCCATCTGGACTATATGCAGGTTTTGTATCTAAAGCCAAACCATCTGTAATTCTTGTTGCTTTGCCACCAGAAAATGGAATGGTATACAAATCACCTAGCATACTAAAGATTATTGTTTTGTCATTTGGATTTATATCTAAAGAAAGCCAAGTACCTTCAGTAGTATTAAACTTTATCATTCTGCCACTTTCTAATGGCAAGTCTTTAAATTTTTCTTGTCCTGATAAAGAATCCTTTTTTTGTGAAAAAGTATTTATAGAAAATAAGACTAAACACAGTATTGGAATAAAACCAAGATTTACTAAAGAATATTTTTTTAATTTTAGTTGCATAGTTTATTGAGTTAGAGAGATTATTAATTTTTGAATTGTAAAAAAAAGCTGCTAAGTAAGCAGCTTTTTTAAGATTTAAGATTTTTTAATTTAAAATTCCATCTTCTGTACATTTTTTTGAATACCATATTAAAAAGATACAGAAAATAATAACCATAATTGGCATTATTACACTAGACAATTCTATTGTTGCTAATAAATATCCTTGTTGAATTATAGCACAAACTCCAGAAATCAAAAAGAAATAATAAGCAGTTTTTTTCCTAAATAACATTAATATACAAGCTAAAGCACCACCAAAAACAGCTAAAGCAAATAGTGCTGTATACCAAGCTGGATGTTCTATTAAAAATTCTGCTTGTTGTTCTTCTGGTAAAGCAGCAATTTGGTCTTCAGTTATAAATGCCATAAATAAATAGGCAGCTACACCCATTAAATTCCAAATAAGAGCAAGAATGCTAATAATCCAAAAAGGAGCCTTTGGTTTTGATTGATTTGTCATAATAGTTAGTTTTTTAATTGATTATATAAATATAGTTAAAATATTTGTTCAATTTAAAAATGTAAAGTATATTTGTCATTATATAAAATATATTTGTCTAATTGTAAAATAAATAAGATGTCAAAACAATCGATTTGTGATAAAGAAAGAAGTAGAATTGAAAAAATGAATAAATTTCAACTCGCTTATAAATACAAGAAAGTAGGAGTAGTAATTGCTGTTGTAGCTTTTGCACTTATGATTGCAAAGAAATTTGTGGACGAACCAGAATGGGTAAAACCTATTTTATCTAATTTTTTATTGATTGGTTTTTTAATTATCTCAATATCTAAAGATAAAATAGAAGATGAATATATAGATAGTCTTAGAGCACAATCTTATAGGTTAGCATTTATTTTGTCTGTTGTTTATTCATTAATTCAGCCTTTAATTAATTATTTCGTAGATGTTTTATTAAATGAAGAGCCTAAAGAGTTTTATGATTTTAGTTATTTTCAAGTACTCTTTTTTATGTTAGTAGTTCAAATTATGTTTTTTACTCAGATGAAACGTTTTAATAGCTAAAGAATCATGAAAAATACACTAAAAGTTCAACGTGCAATTTTAGATTTGACTCAAGATGATTTGGCAAAAAAGATAGGAGTGTCTAGACAAACAATAAATTCTATAGAGAAAAATAGATATGTACCATCAACAGTGTTAGCTTTAAAGTTATCAGCAATATTTAATATACCAGTAAATGATTTTTTTACACTAGATGAAGATGATTAAATTATTTATAGTAATTATAATTTATTTTTCTAAGTTATTAATGTTACTTTTTAATTGGCTATCGTAAATACTGCAGCTTTAAATAAATCTGCTTTAGAAGTAAAGAATTTATTTTCTAATTCAATTGCTTTAATTTTGGTTTCAATAAGTTTAGCTTCTCTATAATTTACAAGAAATAAAGAACTTTCTCCAAGAAAAAACTTACGCTCTTCTGCTTTTAAAAGCACACCATAATCATCAACAATACTTGTAATGTAATTGTTTTGTATTTGAAAAGAAGCAATTTCTTGCTGAGTTGCATTTACCTTATTTTTAATTGTAACTTTAGTTGCTTCATTCTCAAACTTAGCATCTTGTAATTTAATTTTAGCAAGTTTTAAATCACCTCGTTCTTTTCTTAAAAATAGTGGTAATTTAAAATTGATACCTGCTTTAAAGTTATCTACATTAAAAGAATTACCTTGTCTTGGTGTCTGTGTTAAAAAATTATATTGTACATCTAGTTTAGGTAGTAAGTTATTCATTTTTAACTTTCTATCTATATTAAGACTTTTAATTTTAAATTCTAAAGATTTTATTTTAGGATGATTTTCGATATCAAAATCTGCATTATTAAATAAAGCAATATTTAAAGTAGTGTCTACATTATTTAATGTTGCTACATCTGGTATAATGTTATCTTGTAACTCTACAGGAGTATTATCATTCAACCATAAAAAATTAGATAATTCTAGTGATGCTTTTACTAGTTTTATACGTGCTTTTTCTAAATTTAACTTTCTGTTATTTAGATTAATACCAGCTTCTAAAGTATCTATGGCTGGTTTGTCACCTTCCATAAAAGCTCTTTTAGTACTTTTAAATCGAAACTCAGCATTTTGTAAAAAGTTCTGATAAACTTCTTTTTCTTTATAGTACATCAACCATTTAAAGTAAGATAATGATGCATCATATAAAATATTATTGACTAATATTTGCTGATCTTCTTTTGCTTGATTAACAAAGAATTTAGCTCTTTTTAATGAAGCCATTCTTTTGTTAGTTAATAAACCATTTAATAAAGAAGCAGATACACCAGCTGCATATAATCCATCTGTTGGTACATTTGCTTCTGGATTTAAAAATAAACCGTCATTATTTTCAAAGTTAGCTTTAAACTCTAATCCATAATAGGTAGGTATTTTAAATGTACCATTTAGTTTATTGTAGTATTCTTTTTCCTTAAATTGTTTTTTGTCAAAGTCAACTTCAATTTTTGGATCAAAGGCACCCCTTGCTTTTAATAATTTAGCTTCACTTTCGTTAATTACTAAATTAGCTTGTTTTACAATAGGATGATAAGCTTTTACATACCCTAAATATTCAGACAAGGTCATTACAGATTCAACTTTTTCTTGAGCAGAAAGTTGATTAAGTATCAGTAAGAACAATATTAATAAGTATTTTTTCATCGATTTAAAAATCTTAAAAATGAACTACTATTTTATTTTTTCTTTTTTGCAGAAGATTTACCTTTTGCATCTCCATCTGGTTGATAATAATTAGGAGGAAAGCTATTTAACTGTCTCCATAATTCAAACCAAATTGGCACATCTTCTAGTAATGCAATTGTTTTAGCACCAGAACCAGCTCTAATATCTTTAGGCCATTCATGGTCTGTTTCATCTGGAGCTAATAAAATTCTATATTTTCCGTTTTCACTAATAAATCTTTCTATGGCAACAACTTTAGCACCATAAGTACCATAAGAAACATTAGGCCAACCACTAAATACAATTGCTGGCCAACCATCAAATTGTACACGTACTTTTTCACCTACGTGAATTAATGGTAAATCTATAGGTCTTACATAAGTTTCTACAGCTAAATCTATATTAGAAGGCATAATGCCCACTAATTCTTCTCCTTCTTTAAAAGTTTCTCCAATACCACCTTTAATAGCTCTGTTTATAAATCCATTTTGTGGAGCTTTTATGTATAATAAATTACTTCTAACTCTATAATTACTATTACTGTTTTCTAATTTTGATACTTGTACTTCTGTATCAAATAGTTTAGATTGAGCAGTAAATTGATCGCTTTGTGCTTTAGAAATCTTATCTACATATTGAGCCTTAATTCTTCCAATTTCTACTTTTGCGTTAAGAACTTCATTTCTTGCTGCTAGTAATTTATTTTCTTTTTGAATTAATTTAGCTTGTGTTTCTTGTAATTTAAGCCTTTTCTCTTCAACATCTTTAACTGCTTTTAAACCTTCTTTTTCTAAAGTTTGAGTACGTTCAAACTGTCTTTGAGCAATATTAATGTTAGTTTTAGCTGCTTCAAATTCAATACTATCACTTTGTACTTTTAGTTTAGATTGTAAAAGCTTGTTTCTAGCCATTTCTAGTTTTAAATCTAGCTCTTCATTTAGAGCTTTGATTTGTCTTTCTAAAGCATCGACTTTACCTTTATAAGAATTAACAGCAGCTACTTTAGAATTTATTTGCTGATTTGTTCTTTCTATTAATCGATCATCAAAATAGTCACTTTTAACTTCAGAAATTCTAAGTATAGTATCTCCTTTTTCTACATAATCTCCTTCTCTTACAAACCACTGTTCAATTCTACCAGGAATTTGAGATTGTATTGTTTGTGGTCTTTGATCTGGTGTTAAGGTAGTTACCAAACCTCTACCTGTTATATTTTGAGTCCAAGGTAAAAACAAGATAATTAATAGAATAATAGCAAAACCTAATAAAAATTTATTTAAGGCTTTATAATACTCTTTAGTAAATATTTTTTCTCCAGAAGTAAACTTTGTAATATCTACTTTTTTATGAATTTGATTCTGAGATATATTTAACATAGCTATTGGTTAACGTTTTTAATTTCTCCTTTATCTAAGGTTATTGTTGTAGAACATTTTGTTCTCCAACTTTTTTTACTACTCACCACAATTAATGCCCATGGTCTTTTTGTATCAGTTAAATAAGATATAATTTGTTTGGTCTCTTCTAGATTAAACTGATCTAATGGGTCTTCTAAAATCATAATCTTAGGTTGCTTAATGATAGCTCTTGCTAAAATTATTTTTTTAGCTAATGTATAAGACATTTGTTTTCCTTCTGGATTTATCTCTGTGTCTAATCCATTTGGTTGTTCTTTTAAGAATTGAGTTAAACCTACTACTTCCATAATTTCAAAAATGGTAGCATCTTTTATTCTTTCGTTTCCAAAAATTAAATTTTCTCTTATTGTACCTTCAAAAGGAGTTTCATCTGATAATGATAATCCTAATTGAGATCTAAAATGATTTAAATTTAAGCTACTTAAAGATAAATTATTTACATAAATATTACCTGATGTTGGCTCAATAACACCTGCTAATAAACGTAATAATGTAGATTTACCTGCACCACTTTCACCCATTACTAAAATTCTACTTTTAGGACTAATATTTAATGAGACGTTTTTAAGAATTGGTTTTTTTCTGTTTCCTACTTCATAAGAAACATCATCTAGTTCTAAGTTTAAACCGTCTTTAAATAATGGTTTTTCTCCTTCTTGAGATTCTAATTCTTTATCTACAACTTGACCAATTTTTTCAATAGACGTTAGCACATCATAAAAAGATTCTAAACCAACAATTAATTTTTCTACAGATTGTATTACCAATAAAATAATGATTTCTGCAGCAACAAATTGCCCAATATTCATTTCTTGGCTTAATACTAAAGCACCACCAATAAGTAATAAACTGGCAGTTACAACCACTTTAAAACCAATCATTTGAGAAAATTGTAATATTAAAATTTTAAAGTGATTTTCTCTTGCTTCTAGGTATTTTGTTACTAAAGCATCATTTTTAGATAAAGCCAAATTAGTGTTTCCAGATAGTTTAAAACTTACTACTGCTCTTGCTACTTCTTGTATCCAATGAGCTACTTTATATTTTATTTTAGATTCTTGTAAACTTGTTTCTAAACCTCTTTGAGCAGTAAATTTAAATACGATAATAATTAATACTAGTAACAAAAGACCAAATATGATAAAGAATGGATGGTAAAATGATAAGAGAATTAATGCAAATAAAATTTGTAGAACTGCAGTAGGTACATCAATTAATATTTTAGACAATCCTTTTTGAATAGTTAATGTATCAAAAAAACGATTAGCTAATTCTGGTGGATAATAATTACGTAATTCATTCATTTTAATTTTTGGAAAACGATAACTTAATTCAAAAGAAGATCTCGTAAAAATTCTTTGCTGAATGGTTTCTATTATTCTTAATTGCATTAATTGTAGAGCACCAGAAAATACAACTCCTATAGTTACTAAAACAACCAGTACAATCCATGAGGTAGAAACTTGTGCTCCTTGTATTAAGTTTATAATAGCTTGAATACCAAGAGGTAAGGTTAGTGATACAAAACCTCCAAATATGGCGTAATAAAATATTTGAAATATATCTTTTTTCTCCAATTTTAACAACCTAACAAAACGTTGCCAAGGAGTTAGTTTAATATTTTCCATAGTATTAACTTAATGTAGTTTTAACTAGTTGTTGATAAAAGTTTGTGGGTGTTTGTCCGTTTTTACAATTTGTTATTGTTGGAAAGTGTTCATTTAAAAAATGTTGATGAAGACCTCCTTCTACAATTGTACTTGCTAAACTTAATGGGAATTCATAAGAAGGATTCACATCAATAATCATGGCTTCAAGCCTAGTGATTAATCTTTTGTAAATTTCAAAATAACCTTCTTTATTATCTTTATCTACTTCTTTTGTTAAAAAAGATTTAGAGCTTTCATTCACAATAATTCTGTATAATAATGTTTCATTTATATGAGAAAAATTAGAATCTTCTTCTACGGTTCTTGTAGTTATGGTTATTGCTTTTTCTAATTTCTCTTTCTTATCAGAAATACTAAAAGTTTCAAGTACTAATTGGTATTCTAGCCATGCCCAATACCAAGAAGATAAATACAATAAAAGTTTATGTTTACTTTCGAAATATCTGTAAATAGAGCTTTCGTTAGAACCAATTTTTTTTCCTAATTTTTTAAAAGTAAAACTTTCAAAACCTATTTCATTGATAAGAATAATACTATTCTCTATAATTCTCTTTCCTAAATCTGAAGTTTCAGGATCTTTAATATAAATTTTATCAGGAACAGTAATCTTTAAAACAGATAATAAATTCTTCATATAAAATTGTTTGTTTGCAAATATAATAGTAATACTATTATTTTAAATAACAAACACTATTAATTTATATTTTTTTTAACATATAGCATTCTACTAAACAATTTATATATTTATTATTATCTTTGTAGCATTGAGTTAAAGCACTTCCATTTAAGTAAGCATATCCTTGTTATCCTTTTTGTTTGCTGTTTACAGCTTAATTTATTAATTTAAAATCCTATATAATATTTAATGGCAAAATCGCAACAGACATTTAGTAAAAGTGAAAAAGAAAAAAAACGTTTAAAAAAGAGAGAAGATAAACGTAAAAAAATGGAGGCAAGAAAAGCAGACAAAGAAGCTAATGGTGCTTCTGGAATACAGTTTGCTTATGTAGATCATAATGGAAATTTGGTAGATACTCCACCAGATCCAACTTTAAAAGTAGAATATGAAATAGAAGACATTCAAATTTCTACAACTAAAAAAGAAGATTTACCAGAAGAAGATCCTGTAAGAAAAGGAAAAGTAAACTTTTTTGATTCATCTAAAGGATTTGGGTTTATTATAGATTCAGAAAATGGAGAAAAATATTTTACGCATGTAAGTGGTTTAATAGATACTATTGTAGAAAACGATAAAGTTTCTTTTGAGTTAGAACAAGGTATGAGAGGAATGAATGCTGTAAAAGTTACTAAAATTTAAAACTTAATAAACTATCATAAAAAAAATCCTATCAAAATTTTGATAGGATTTTTTTATGAATTATAGTACTCCAAACTCTGTATGATTAATTCTTCTGGCACTATACAATCTATTTTGTAGTCTTCAAAATCATTTAGTAGAACAAAGTTAATTTGACCATTAACGTTTTTCTTATCATGTTTAAGGTAATCTAAAATAGCACTAAAATCTTCTTTTTGTATTTCAATTTTATTATATATAGATAAAATGGTTTCTTTTATTTCAGCTACTTTTTCTATAGATAGATTTAAAAGAATTGAAGACATATAACTTTCGCAAATCATGCCTATTGCAATAGCTTCACCATGAGTTAAGCTTTTTTTGTCTTCAGATTCTAAGTAAAAAGATTCAATAGCATGCCCTAAAGTATGTCCGAAATTTAGAATTTTTCGTAAATATTTTTCTCTTGGATCTTCTAAAACAACTTCATTTTTAATTTCAACAGATCTAAATATTAATTTGTTGATATTGTTGTATTTATCCTTCTTTATTTGTTCAAAAAGGCTGTAATCGTAAGTTAAACCATATTTAATAATTTCTGCAGTTCCAGATTGTATTTCACGTTCATCCAGTGTATTTAAATAAACATCATCAACAATAACCATTTGTGGATTAGCAAATAATCCAATTTGATTTTTTAATACTCCTAAATCAATCCCAGTTTTTCCTCCTACAGATGCATCAACCATAGAAAGAAGTGTAGTTGGTATGTTTACAAAATCTATACCTCTTTTAAAACAAGAAGCAACAAAACCACCTAAATCTGTAATTACTCCTCCTCCTAAAGTGATAAGTAAACTTTTTCTATCTCCTCCTAAATCTGTAATTGCATTCCAGACTTTAATACAAGTATTTAGGTTTTTATTTATTTCACCAGATGCAATTTCTATTAATTTTAAATCTCTACTTGTATTTAATTTCTCTAAAAATCTCGGATAACAAGCTTCAAATGTATTTTCATCGACCAAAACAAAAATGGTAGAGTAATCATTTTTAGCTATTAAATTGGTAAGAGCAGCATAACTTTCTTCTTGAAAATGAACTGGATAAGAAACTGCTTGTATGGTTTTCATCAAAAAAAATATTTAGACTACAAATTAAACAGAAATAATTGAATTATTTACGCTCAAAAACTATCTTTGTTGTAGTAATTTTCTATACATGAAACTATTTGATAATACAGAAGTAGCATTTGCTTTAAAATCTGACTCACAATTAGAACGCGCTTATTTTTTGTTTCGAATGATTCAAAACGAACCAATGGTTAGAATTGGTAGTGCTGTTACCAACTTTGCTTTAAAAGCTCATTTACCTATAGAAGGTTTAATTCGTTCTACTGTATTCGATCACTTTTGTGGTGGTGTAACAGAAGAAGATTGTTTGCCAATCATAGATAATATGTACAATAATGGTAATGTACATAGTGTTTTAGATTATTCTGTAGAAGGTAAAGATGAAGAAGCAAGTTTTGATGGTGCATTAGAAAAGATTTTAAAAATTTTAAACTTTTGTGAAGAGAAAAAATCAATTCCTTATGCTGTATTTAAACCAACAGGATTTGGACGTTTTGCCTTATATCAGAAAATTTCTGAAGGAAAAGAGTTATCTGAATCAGAAAAACAAGAATGGAGTAGAGTAGAAGCTCGTTTTCATAAAGTATGTAAATCTGCTTTAGAAAAAGATGTACCTCTTTTAATTGATGCAGAAGAAAGTTGGATGCAAAAGGCTGCTGATGATTTAATAGAAGAATTAATGGCAACTTACAACAAAGAAAAAGCTATAGTTTTTAATACGCTTCAAATGTACAGACATGATAGAATGGAGTATTTAAAACAGTTGCATCAAAAAGCACATCAAGAAGGTTTTCATATTGGTATGAAAGTAGTTAGAGGTGCTTACATGGAAAAAGAGCGAGAGAGAGCAAAAGAAAAAGGTTACCCTTCTCCAATTTGTGAGAATAAATTAGCTACAGACGAAAATTATGATAATGCCATCAGGTATATGATGGAGCATAAAAACATGGCTTTATTTGCAGGTACTCATAATGAAGAAAGCTCTTATTTGTTAATGGAATTAGCAAAACAATATGGTATTAAAAATGATGACAAACGCCTTTGGTTTGGTCAATTATTTGGTATGAGCGATCACATTAGTTACAATTTAGCAAACGAAGGATATAATGTTGCTAAATATCTGCCTTTTGGACCTGTAAGAGATGTAATGCCTTATTTAATTAGAAGAGCAGAAGAAAACACCTCTGTTGCAGGACAAACAAGTAGAGAATTAAATCTACTAAAAACAGAGCGTAAGCGCAGAAAGCTATAATGCAAACCGTAGAAGAAATAAAAGAATTATTGCATAGAAATAAGTTGAGATTATATCAAGAATTATCTCAAAGTAAAGAGGCAATGCATTTAATTCGAAAGTCTACTCATGCAAAATTAACACCAGAAGAAAAAGAAAAGATAAAAATACAATTAATAGATATCTGCAAATCTATACCTGCACTTGCTGTTTTCTTATTACCTGGTGGTGCCTTATTGTTACCATTACTAATAAAATTAATTCCAGATATATTACCATCTGCATTCAGAGATGATGAAAATCCTTCAGCAAAATAGAGCTACTTAAAAAACTTTAATTTAATCTCTTTATTTCGTGTATAATAAACTACTTTTGCACGAAATTTAAGAAGGCATTATGCAATCCATTAGAAACATAGCTATTATAGCACACGTAGATCATGGTAAAACTACTTTGGTTGATAAAATTATAGATCAAGCAAAAATTTTAGATGATAGAAAAGAACGTACAGATTTATTATTAGATAATAATGATTTAGAGCGTGAAAGAGGAATTACTATTCTTTCTAAAAACGTATCTGTAAATTATAAAGATGTAAAAATCAATGTAATTGATACACCTGGTCACGCAGATTTTGGAGGAGAAGTAGAGCGTGTATTAAAAATGGCTGATGGAGTATTATTATTGGTAGATGCTTTCGAAGGTCCAATGCCACAAACTCGTTTTGTATTAGGTAAAGCAATTGAGTTAGGTTTAACTCCAATAGTTGTAGTTAATAAAGTAGATAAAGAAAACTGTACACCAGATTTAGTTCATGAAAAGGTTTTTGATTTAATGTTTGCTTTAGATGCTACAGAAGATCAATTAGATTTTACTACTATTTATGGTTCTGCTAAAAATGGATGGATGAGTACAGATTGGCAAGAACCAACAGATAACATTATCTCTTTATTAGATGCAGTAATAGAATCTATTCCTGAAGCGCCTTATAGAGAAGGAACTCCACAAATGCAAATTACTTCTTTAGACTTTTCTGCATTTACAGGTAGAATAGCTATTGGTAGAGTATATAGAGGAGACTTAGAAGAAAACAAAGATTACATGTTGTGTAAAGCAGATGGTTCTACCAAAAAAGTTAGAATCAAAGAACTACATGTTTTTGAAGGAATGGGTAAAGCAAAAGTATCTAAAGTTCGTTCTGGAGATATTTGTGCAATTACAGGTATAGAAGATTTTGAAATTGGTGATACTATTGCAGATCTAGAAAACCCAGATGCCTTACCTAGAATTGAGGTAGATCAACCAACAATGAGTATGTTATTTACAATTAACAACTCACCTTTCTTTGGTAAAGAAGGTAAATTTGTTACATCTCGTCATTTACGTGATAGACTTTTCAAAGAAATGGAAAAGAACTTAGCTTTACGTGTAGATGAAACAGATACAGAAGATAAATTCAACGTTTTTGGACGTGGAGTGTTACACTTGTCAGTATTAATCGAAACCATGCGTAGAGAAGGTTATGAGTTACAAGTGGGAAGACCACAAGTAATTGTTAAAGAAATAGATGGTGTAAAATCTGAACCTTATGAAACATTATCTATAGATGTACCAGAAGATGTGGCATCTAAAGCAATTAATTTAGTTTCTTTACGTAAAGGTGATTTATTAGTAATGGAACCAAAAGGAGATTTACAGCACTTAGAATTTACAATTCCTTCTAGAGGATTAATAGGTTTACGTAATAAAATATTAACAGCAACTGCTGGTCAAGCAATCATAAATCATCGTTTTTCTGAATATGGACCTTACAAAGGAGATTTTTCAGAAGATACTAAAGGAGCTATTGTTTCTTCAGAAACTGGTAAAGCTACTGCTTATGCTATAGATAGATTACAAGATAGAGGGCGTTTCTTTATAGATCCTAATCAAGAAATCTACAAGGGACAAGTTGTTGGTGAAAATAGTAAGGATACAGATATGGCTGTAAACTTAATAAAAGGTAAAAAATTAACAAACGTTCGTGCTTCTGGTTCTGATGATGGTGTTAAGATTGCTCCAAAAATTGATTTTTCTTTAGAAGAATGTATGGAGTATATTAGAGATGATGAGTACTTAGAAGTGACTCCTGCAAGTTTAAGAATGCGAAAAATAGATTTTAGATAAAAATAAGAAAACCAGCTTTAAGCTGGTTTTTTTATTTCTTAAACTCATCAAATGTTCCGTCATTATAAAAGACAACAATTCTTTGAATTTGTTTTGTAATATTTGAATCAGATTCGATTAACTCAGTTGGAGTAGAAGTAGTAGATTGATTAACTATGTTTTTAGGAAAAGTACCTTTTCCATTTAATAACCAATGTATATCTACATCTTTAAAAACGCTAGTTACTTTTAAAATAAAATCTAAACTCGGCTTATTTCTACCAGATAATATGTGAGAAATACTTGAACGCTGAACACCGATTTTATCTGCAAATGAAGATGCAGAAAAACCATGAAAATCCATTACTTTTTTTATTCTTGAAGTAAATTCTAAGCTGTTTATCATTGTAAATTATAACTATATCACAAAAGTAAATCATCTTTTTTAAACTACCTTAATTTTTTTGAAAAGAGTTTAAGTAATAGTTTTTTTAGTTAATTAAAAGGTTTAATTAAAATGTATAATAATATGAATATTAGTTATTTAATTTGGTTTTATTATTTTATTTTAATTTTTCGTAATTTATAATGTGACTTTTGTAAATAGCAAAAATTCACTGTTTACATAAATAAACTTTAGAATCATTTCATCTATTTACAAATGTAAAATTCTCTAGTTTTACATTTGTAACAATTTCATTGCAAGTAGAAAATCAATACTGTAAATTTGTTTTATTAAAATCAAACTGAATTTTGGGAATTTTAAAATCAGAGATAATAAAAAGTATTTACAATAGTCAAAAAGAAAATAATCTTTTTGGCAAATGGATTGTGTTTTCAGATATTCAGAAATTATTTGAAAAACATCAAGAAAAATTTGAGATTTCAAAAATTGGTGAATCAGAAAATAACAATCCAATTTATCAGTTTAAAATAGGTTCAGGTAAAAAGAAAATTTTGCTTTGGTCTCAAATGCATGGAAATGAAAGTACAGGTACAAAAGCACTTTTTGACTTATTTAATTGTTTTTCTAATAATGTTAATGATAAAGTAAATTCGATTTTAGACGAATGTACTTTAATTTTTATCCCAATGTTAAATCCAGATGGAGCAAAAGCTTACACAAGAGTTAATGCAAATAGTATAGATTTAAATAGAGATGCAGTTGATATAAAAGCAAAAGAAAGTAAAATTTTAAGAACTGTTTTAGATGATTTTAAACCTCAATTCTGTTTTAATTTACACGATCAAAGAACCATATTTGGAGTAGAGGGTACTAAAAACCCAGCAACAATCTCTTTCTTAGCTCCTTCAGAAGAATTGTCAAGAGCTATCACAAAAGGTAGAAAAGAAACTATGAATGTAATTGTAGCTATGAATTCTTCATTACAAACCATGATTCCTAATCATATAGGTAGGTATTCAGATGAATTTTATCCAACAGCAACAGGAGATAATTTTCAGAAATTGGGTTACAATACCATTTTAATAGAATCTGGTCATTATCCCAATGATTATAATAGAGAGGTTTCTAGAGAGTATACATTTTATAGTATTTTACAAGGTCTATATCACATTACTACAGAAAATAATTTTTCTAATGAAGAGGGTTATTTTAACATCCCAAATAATGATAAAATTTTCTACGATATAATTCATAGATATCCAAACTCAGATAATGATGAAGCTTTTCAATATAAAGACCTAATTATCGAAGATAAACTTGTTTCAAAATTAGAAAAAGTAGAAGAAGAAATCTTAAATGGTAAAATTGGACATCACGAAATCGTTTTCGATAGGCCAAAAAATTAGATTTTTCTCATTTTAACTTGGTTTGTATTAAATTTAATTCATAAATTTGCAATATAAATTGAATAATATACAAAATGAAGAAATTTATATTAGACGAAATAGATCACCAAATTTTAGATATCTTAATTGAAAATGCTAGAACGCCTTTTACAGATATTGCAAAACAATTATTGGTTTCTGCAGGAACAATTCATGTTCGTGTTAAGAAAATGGAAGATGAAGGTATTATTCAAGGTTCAACATTAACGTTGAATTACGAAAAAATGGGATATTCTTTTATTGCTCATGTAGGTGTATTTTTAGAAAAGACATCTATGACACAAAGTGTTATTGAGAATTTAAGAAAAATTCCTAATGTTACTGTAGCTTATGTAACTGCAGGTAAATACAATATTTTCTGTAAAGTAAGAGCTAAAGGTACTAACGATGCTAAAGATATTATCTATAAAATAGATGATATACCAGGAGTTAACAGAACAGAAACAATGATTGCTTTAGAAGAAAGCATCAATGATAAAAAGAGAATGATGCATGCTATATTTGCTGAATTATAGTATTTATTAAAATATTTTAATAAAAAAAATCCTTATCAATAAAAGATAAGGATTTTTTTATGCAATAAATTTCTTTATGTTTGTTTTAAATTGAGAAATTTATAATTTATGTCTACAAATATTGAATATACCTCAAAGTATTCTATAGATAAAGCAACATTATTACATTTATATAAAAACATGTTAATGCCTCGTTTAATTGAGGAGAAGATGTTGGTCTTATTAAGACAAGGTAAAATATCTAAGTGGTTTTCAGGTATTGGGCAAGAGGCAATAGCAGTGGGAGTTACAATGGCTCTAGAAAATGATGAATACATTTTACCCATGCATAGAAATTTAGGCGTATTTACCACAAGAGAAATTCCTTTGTATCGTTTATTTTCTCAATGGCAAGGAAAAATGAATGGTTTTACAAAAGGTAGAGATCGTAGTTTTCATTTTGGAACGCAAGAATATCATTTAGTGGGTATGATTTCTCATTTAGGACCACAATTAGGCATAGCAGATGGTATTTCTTTAGCAAATAAATTAAAGCAAAATAATAAGGTTTGTGCTGTTTTTACAGGTGAAGGAGGTACTAGTGAAGGAGATTTTCATGAGGCTTTAAATGTAGCTTCTGTTTGGAGTTTACCTGTACTATTTTGTATTGAAAATAATGGATATGGATTATCTACTCCCACATCAGAGCAATTTAATTGTAAAGATTTAGCTGATAGAGGTATTGGTTATGGAATGGAAAGTTATGTAATTGATGGTAATAACATATTAGAAGTTTACTCTAAAGTAGATGAATTAGCAAAAAGTATACGCAAAAATCCTAGGCCAGTTTTATTAGAGTTTAAAACCTTTAGAATGCGTGGTCATGAAGAAGCTAGTGGAACAAAATATGTGCCTGAAGATTTAATGAATGATTGGGCTTTAAAAGATCCAATTGACAATTTTGTGGCTTATCTAAAGTCCGAAAACATACTAAATTCATCAATTGAAACTGAATATAAAGAAGAAATCACTGAAGAAATCAATAAGCATCTTCAAATAGCTTTTGACGAAGAAAAAATAATACCAGATTTAGAAACTGAATTAAACGATGTTTACAAAGCTTATGATTATCAAGAAATTGATGCGTCATCAACAAAAAAGAACATACGTTTTGTAGATGCTATTTCTGAGGCATTAGAATTGTCTATGCATAAGCATAATGATTTAGTTATTATGGGGCAAGATGTTGCTGAATATGGGGGTGTATTTAAGATAACAGATGGTTTTATAGAAAAATTTGGTAAAGATCGTGTTAGAAATACACCTATTTGTGAATCAGCCATAGTATCTGCTGCTTATGGTTTATCTGTAAATGGTATGAAAGCAGTTGTAGAAATGCAATTTGCAGATTTTGTTTCCTCTGGTTTTAACCCAATTGTTAATTTGTTGGCAAAATCTCATTATAGATGGTCACAAAATGCAGATGTTGTTGTTAGAATGCCTTGTGGTGCAGGAGTTGGAGCAGGCCCTTTTCATAGTCAGACAAATGAAGCATGGTTTACAAAAACGCCTGGGCTAAAAGTGGTTTATCCTGCTTTTCCTCAAGATGCAAAAGGCTTATTAATTGAATCGATTAATGATCCTAACCCTGTTTTATTTTTTGAACATAAAGCACTATATAGGTCTGTTTATCAAGATGTTTCAGAAGGTGAATTTACTTGTGAAATAGGTAAAGCTAATCTTCTTAAAAAAGGAAATGAAATAACTATTATTGGTTATGGAGCTACAGTTCATTGGATTTTAAAAGCTTTGGAACATCTAACTCATATAGCTGCTGATGTTATTGATTTAAGAACACTACAACCATTAGATACAGAAACCATTTACAACTCTGTAAAAAAAACAAGTAAAGTATTAATTGTTCAAGAAGATTCTTTATTTGGAGGATTAGCAAGTGATTTATCTGCTTTAATAACAGAAAATTGCTTTCAATTTTTAGATGCTCCTGTTAAAAGATTAGCTAGTTTAGAAACACCAATTCCTTTTCAATCAGATTTAGAAAAGCAATATTTAGGTAAACAATATTTAGAAAAAAATATTCTTGATTTAGTGAATTTTTAATTTTTATTTAGATTAATTCTAAATATATTTGTGATTTAATTATGAATAATAATGAAGATTACAAATAGAAATTTACACAGAGATTTTGCCTACTTTTATGTAGGTTTAATTATTGCTTTTTCCTTTTCAGGAATTATTTTAAACCATAGGCAAGATTGGTATCCAATGAATTATACTTTTGAAAGTAAGAAAGTGAACTTAGAACTGCCTAAAAATGAAAAAGAAATTACGAAGAATTTTTTAATTGAAGCTACAAAGCATTTTGATGCAACTTATGATAGTCATCGTATTAGAAATGGCTCATTAAGAGTATATTTTAAAGATAATGGTATATTAGATATGAAATTGTCTGATACTTCTGGAGAGCTTGAATTTAAAAGAAAAGTACCAATTATTGGGCATACTATGTATTTACACAAAACAACAAATAAATTCTGGATTTGGTATTCTGATATTTTTGGAGCAGCAATGTTATTAATTGCAATTACTGGAATTTTAATTCCTGCTGGTAAAAACGGTTTTAGCAAAAGAGGATGGAAATTAGCATTACTAGGGTTAATTTTCCCACTGTTGTTTTTAATTATTTTCCCATAAAATCTATATCTTTAGTTTTTTAAAGAATAACTATGCACAATAAACAAATTATATTTAAAAAGAGGCCTGTTGGAGTGCCAGATGCAGATACTTGGCAATTAGAAACGAATCCTGTTCCAGAATTAGAGGAAGGTGAAATTTTGGTAGAACATCATTATATTTCATTAGATCCTGCAATGCGTGGTTGGATGAATGATACCAAATCATATATTCCACCTGTTGCTATAGATGATGTTATGAGAGCTGGTTCTATAGGTAAAGTGATTAAAAATAATGGAAACCCAAAATTCGAAATTGGAGATGTAGTGACAAGTTGGGGAGGTGTTCAGCAATATGCCATTACAAATGGAGATGGCTGGTATAAAGTAGACACTCGTTTAGCGCCAATGCCAAAATATATTGGTATTTTGGGTATGCCAGGTATGACTGCTTATTTCGGAATTACTGAAGTAGGAAAAATTAAAGAAGGTGATATTGTCTTGGTTTCAGGAGCAGCAGGTGCTGTCGGAAGTGTTGTTGGGCAAATAGCTAAAATAAAAGGATGTACTGTTATTGGTATTGCTGGTGGTCAAGAAAAATGTGATTATATCATTAACGAATTAGGTTTTGATGATGCTATAGATTATAAATCTGAGAATATTTACACAGCTTTAAAAAAGAAATGTCCTAAGGGTGTTGATGTGTACTTTGATAATGTTGGAGGTAAAATTTTAGATGCAGCTTTAAGTAAGTTAAGAATGCATGCTAGAGTGGTTATTTGTGGTGCAATTTCTCAATACAATCAAAAATCAAAAATTGATGGTCCAAGTAATTATTTATCGTTATTAGTTACACGTTCTACAATGCAAGGAATGGTGGTTATGGATTACACTAAAAAATTCGGAGAAGCAGCAAAACAAATGGGAGTTTGGATGCAAGAAGGTAAATTAAAATCTAAAGAAGATATTTACGAAGGTATAGAAAACTTTCATGAAACGTATAATCGTTTATTTACTGGTAAGAAAAAAGGTAAGCTAGTTTTAAAAGTAATAGAAGAGTAGTGGAGCATTTTTTTCAATGTCCTTATTGTTGGGAAGAAATTTCGATGTTGTTAGATACTAGTGTATATCATCAAACTTATATAGAAGATTGTGAAGTTTGTTGTAATCCTATAGAAGTTTCTCCTAGTTTTGAGAATAATGAATTGGTCAGTTTTACTGCACAATCTATAGAACAATAAATAAAAATCCTGCAAATTGCAGGATTTTTTTTATGATAAAGGATTACTCCAATCAAATTTTTCAAATAAAGATAGCCAGTCTTTTGGAAAAGTAGCTTTTAAAACCAATTTTTCATTAGTAAAAGGATGTGTAAATTCTAATTGACCTGCATGTAAGAATAAATTGTTAAACCCAAATTGATTCTCATACATCAAATCGTGGTTTTTGTCACCATATTTTGCATCTCCAATTAATGGATGACTAATTTTATTCATATGTACTCTTAATTGGTGCATTCTCCCTGTTTTTGGTAATAATTCAACTAAACTATATCTAGAGGAGTCATAGGGTTTTACTGGTATGTTTAAAGTTACTTTTGCTAATGTCTTTAATTCTGTAAGTGCATCTTTATGTACTTTTGCATCTCTACCTTTTACAGGAGAATCAATTATTTTTGATTCAGGAGAAAAACCACGAACAACTCCATAATAAGTTTTCTGAATGGTGTTATTGGTAAATAATGACTGAAAATCTGCAATATATTCTTTATGTTTTGCCAATAAAATAATTCCAGATGTTTTTCTGTCTAATCTATGTATTGGATAAACTTTAAGTGCTTTTTGGGCTTCTATCAATTGTAATAAAGAATCTTCATCAGCCACGTTTCTAGATAAATGTGCATGATGTACTAATACATTATTAGGTTTATTTACACAAAGAATGTATTCATCCTCAAAAATAATTTCTAAACTCATTAATTTTACTTAAATTATAAACAAATATAATTTCAATATTTAGGTTTGGTACTAAATTTGATGAGTTTTTAAGTAAAACTAAGACATATGAAGCAGATTTTATACATTTTCGTTATTGTAATTTTATATAGCTGTTCTTCAACTAAATTGGCTACAGAGAAAGAACTGTCAGATTTAAATAGTACATTAGATAAAGGATATTTTATGTTTGAAGCTAATTCTGCTAATCCTGTTGCTTTTGCTAATGTTAGGGGAATTGAAAATTTATTACCTCCAGGTAGCAATACAGCAAGCATAAATTTAGTAAATAACCCTAACTATCTAAGAGTTAGAAATGATTCTTTATATATAAGTTTGCCTTATTTTGGTGAGCAACAACTTTCTATAGGATATAATTCAAGTAATTCAGGTATTCAGTTTGAAGGAATTCCTAAAAAATCTACATCAAAATTTAATAAGAAAAAACAAAAGCAAGAGCTTGTATTTGATGTTAGAACTGAGGGTGAAAGTTTAAAAATGGTGCTAACACTATTTCCTAATAGAAGTGCAAAATTAGATGTAAATAGTAGTCATAGAACATCTATTTTTTATTATGGAAAATGGAAACCTATAGAGTAGATTACTCTCTACCTATTTGATCTATTAATCGATCATTACCAATTCCTTTAGGATTTTCTCCCCATTGATTTGGTCTAGGCTGACTATCCATACATGTTAGAATTAATAAAACAAAAGAACCAATATAGGGTACTAAAGAAATAAAGTACCAAAAACCACTTTTTCCTATATCATGTAATCTTCTAACTGTAACTGCTACAGAGGGTAAAAAAGTACCTAAAACATAAAAAATTAATAATAAGGCTATAATTAAATTAGGCTCTTCAGACTCACTGTAATAATCGTCATTAAAGAAATTATCTGTAGAATAGATTAGTAAAAAGATTAATAGAAAAAGGAATAAAAAATGAAAAAGCGTAAACATCCAGAACTCTTTTCTTCTTGCTCTACCTGTGAACGTTACATAATTTCTTAAAACTTTTAAATACCAATCCATAAAATAAATTTTTTAAAGTGCGAATGTAAAAAATTAAAATAATCCTCTTGCTTTAAGATTTAAATATTTTTCAATTGTGTTGCCTGTTAAGTTTTTAGGTTCTGTTAATACAGAAGCAATACCATATTTAGCAAGTTCATTTACAATTCTTTTCTTCTCATACATAAACTTTTCAGCAATAATGGTATCATAAACTTCTTGTATATTATTTGCCTTTTTATGCATTAAAATATCTAATTCTGTATTTTTAAAAAAGACAACCAATACCAAGTGATTTTTTGCTAACGCTCTTAAATAGGGGAGTTGTCTTTGTAAACCATCCATAGTTTCGAAATTAGAAAATAAAATAAGTAAACTTCTATGGGTTATTTTTCTTTTAATGTTACTGTACAAGGCACTAAAATCAGATTCGCTAAAATCTGTTTTTACATAATGTAAAGCCTCAGAAATTAAAGTCATTTGAGAATTTCTACGTTCTGCAACAACCCAATCTTCGATATTTTTAGAAAAAGTAAGCATACCTGCTTTGTCTTGCTTCTTAAGTACTATTTTGCTAATTGCTAAAGATGCATTAATGGCATAATCTAATAAGGTTACCCCTTCAAAAGTCATTTGCATGGCTCTCCCTTTATCTATAATAGCGTATACAGATTGCGATTTTTCTTCTACATATTGATTTACCATTAACTGACCTCTTTTAGCTGTAGCTTTCCAGTTTAAGGTTCTTATATCATCTCCAGAAATGTATTCTTTTATCTGTTCAAATTCGAGTGAATTTCCAATTCGTCTTACTTTTTTAGTGCCATAAGACAAAGAAGATTTGTTAGCTATGTTTACATCAAATTCATTTAACTGTAAAAAAGAAGGATAGCATTTTAATTCTTTTTCTTCTGCTAATTGATATTTTCTTGAGGTTAATTTAAGTTTAGAACTTGTATATACATTTACTTTTCCAAATGTATATACTCCTCTTTCTTTGGGAGTTAAGAAATAATGGAGTGTTTTATCTTCTTGCTTAGTAAGTGTTTGTGTGAAATAGAAATCCCTTTTTTGAAATTGGTAGGGGAGTTCTTCTATCATATTTAAAAAAACATCAAAACTGTATTTGTTTTTTAATTGTAGTGAAATTTTATTTTCATCTCCATTAGATAATCTTTCAGGTAATATACGAAGTAATTCAACACCATTTTTTTGACCATTTAAAACCACAATTTCTATTAAGGTTAAAATAGCTAACATTAATAGTAGTACTTGAGCAACTGTAAATACAAAAGGAGCAAAAAAGCCTACTACAAATAAAGTAGCAATGCTTCCTAAAGCATAAAAAAACCTATTGGTTAAAAATAATGTACGAAATAGTTTTATCAATTTCTCTTGTATATTGGTGTTTAAATTGTTCTTAGTTTACCTTGGTATTTCAACAGATTCTATAATCTGTTCAATAATTTGTTTACTTGTTACGCCTTCCATTTCTCTTTCTGGAGTAACAATAACTCTATGTTGTAAAACAGGAATAGCAGCTTTTTTAATATCTTCTGGAGTGACAAAATCACGTCCTTCTATAGCTGCAAATGTTTTAGATGCATTTAAAATGGCAATAGTTGCTCTAGGTGAAGCCCCTAAATACAATTGTGCATTAGATCTAGTATTTACCACAACATTGGTAATGTATTTTAATAAA
The DNA here is from genome assembly GCF_042651285.1 of Polaribacter marinivivus. NCBI lineage: Bacteria > Pseudomonadati > Bacteroidota > Flavobacteriia > Flavobacteriales > Flavobacteriaceae > Polaribacter > Polaribacter marinivivus. Next base: position 478,477 of record NZ_JBHSCY010000002.1, read on the forward strand.
TTTTCTTCAATATTAACTTCATGAATTAGCTTTCTAAAGTTGATGATTTCTTCACCTTTAATAATAGTCTCTATTTTTTCATCTTTTGTAGTGTTTTTTAAAGCTTGTTCTCTAATTACAATTTCTAGTTCGTCTTCTGCTGTTGGATAATCTACAACTATCTTAAATAAAAAACGGTCTAATTGAGCTTCAGGTAAACGATATGTACCTTCTTGCTCTATAGGGTTTTGTGTGGCTAATACCATAAAAGGAGCATTCATTTCGTAACGCACACCATCCATAGTAATTTGTTTTTCTTCCATAACTTCAAATAGTGCAGCTTGTGTTTTTGCAGGAGCTCTATTTATTTCATCAATTAATACCATGTTAGAGAAAATAGGTCCTTTTTTAAATTCAAAATCACTAATCTTAGCATTAAAAACAGAAGTTCCTAAAATATCTGAAGGCATTAAATCTGGTGTAAATTGTATTCTACTAAAATCTACAGCAATAGTTTTAGACAATAATTTAGCTGTGATGGTTTTTGCAACACCAGGTACACCTTCTATTAATACATGCCCATCAGAAAGTAGAGCTACTAACAATAGATCTATCATTTCTTTTTGACCAACAATTACTTTTTGTAGTTGTTTTTTAATGTTAAAAACACTCTCTTGTAATTGGCTTAAATCTATACGATTTGTAAATGCTAATGCCTCTTCGTTTGTTTCGTTATTTGGTGTCTCCATTTCGTTTATTTTTAAAGAAATTATCTATCATTTTGTGTAATACAAGTAGTTCTTCTTTAGAACATTCTTGTTTCTTATTTAAAGTAATAATTGTATTTACTAAATATTTGGTTTTAGAAAAATCATTATCAGATTTTAGTGCTAATTTTTCTATAAATTCTTGATTTAAATTATGTGTTTGTAAAAGGTATTTTGTTCTTACTTTTTCTAAAAAATAAGTAATTTTTTTATCGACTAAATTCTTATGATTTTGTTCTTTTAAATACAAACTAGAAATGGTTTGTGTAAAAGCAACTGTAGTATTTTCTGGTTTAGGAATTACAGGTATAGCTCTTTGTTTTCTTTTTGCATTAAAGAATAAAAATAAAAATAAACCAATTAGGGTAGTAAATAAAAACCATGTTAACGATTGGTGTCTTAAAAAAAAGCTAAACACAGACCCCTTATCTTCCTCTATATTTCTTAAATACTTGCTATTAGCAGTATGAGGATCCCAAAGTATAGTAGAAGAGGGGAGATATGAAAAAACCTGTTCTGTATAAGAATAAGTATCTTTTAATAAAAAGTAATTGGTAAACACAACAGGATTAGTATGCACAAAAACAGCTCCTTTACCATATTGTATTTTTAAAAAGTTTGGTAATTCTTCTTCACCTATTTTATGTGTACCCAAGACTGTAGTAGTTGTATCATTATATGTTATAAAATAGTGGCGTTTAATGTTTCTATCAAAATAAAAAGAAACCTTATTTTTAGTAGCATCTTTTATTTTAAAAGTGCCTTTACGCTCTTTTAAAGTAGCTATACTTAATAAATTTTTATCTAAATTGTTACTTGTAAATTCTAAAGATTTTTGTAATTCATCAGAAAAATAATTTAAAGATAAAAAGGCATTATTACCATCTGCAACAAAAGACAAAACATCTCTAATACTTTCTTCATTTAATTTTATTGCATTTCTTTTAATGAGTATGTAGTTGCCAAAATCTGCTGATGTAGTTTCATAATTTTCAAAAAGATAATCGTAGATATGTGTATTTAAGAATACAAAATCTTCACCTTCAAATAGTGTATTCGCTTCATTTTTTATGATAAATGTACCAAAAGGACTTTTTTCTTTTTCTCTATAATTTTCTGTCCAATTCGTTTTTTTACATCCTATAATTTGTAAAAACAAAAAGGAGCAAACAATGTATTTTATGAAGTGTTTAGTCTGCATTAATTCCATTGATTTAAAAACGATTGATATTTGTTTTGAGCTTTTTTAAAGCTATTTTCATCTAGTAAAAATTCACCATACCAAACATATGCATAAATATAAGACAGATGCGAAAACTGATCTCTAAGTGCTTTATTATCAATTTCAAACAAGTATTCAGAGTTGGTTTTGTCTTTATGATAATCTATGATTTTTTTATTTGATAAGTCTTTTAACACCTGTAAATAATAATAACGTACAGCCAATCTAAAATCTTTATTTTGCAAGGCTTGTTGTAATAATTTAGCAATATTTATTTCGTTAACATCTTCATCTTCATAAATTAAAGGAGTTGTTTTTTGGTTTGCATTGCTTTTTTGCCAAAAATTAAACTCTAAACCAAAAATCACTTTTAGTAGTAAAAACAAAACAAATCCGCCTAACAAAAAGGGAAAGATTTTACTCATAAAAAAAACGAAAAATTCAAGTAAACCACTACTAGACGAAGTGTTTTTATTAACCTTTACTTTTTCTTCTTTGTATTGAAAATCTTTACCTGAATATTTTTCTTTTAAATTTTCTTTAAAAACCCTCTCTTTACTAACTTCTGCTGACTTAATAGTTTGAGTACTATCTTTTGTAACTTCTTGTGAATAAGAAGTGTATAGAGTTAATATGAAAAGGAGGGAAGCTAAATACTTTCTCATTTATCGTAGTTGGTATTTATTGGCTACTTGAAAAGGAAGTACCAAGTAATAATAACTAATACTCACTAACGAAAATAATATAATTGAAAAAGACAATAATACAGGCATAGTATTCGCATATCTAGTAATATATCCTTCTAAAAAAGCTGCAATTAAAGTAAATGGAATAGTGCTTATAAAAATATAAAACGCATTTCTTATGCCTTTTGTAAAAGATTCTAATCGTTTTAAAGTCCCTGGAAACAAGATGCTTGCTCCAATAATATATCCAGCTCCAGCTTCTATAATAAGTGCAAAAATTTCATAAGTACCATGAATCCAAATGCCTTTTAAACTATCAAATAAAGTGTTTTGTTGGTAAAAAAAAGCTTGAAAAACAGCAACCATTATTGCATTATACACTACATAAACACCTGTACCTATACCAATAAAGAGGCCAGATAAAAACATATTTAAACCCACTCTTTGGTTATTGTCATAAATACCTATAAAAGTACCCCAATTACTACCTCCTTTATAAATAGCCATAGCATCACCACTTTCTATATTTTGCAAGGTTTGATCTACATATTCGTTTCCTAGAATTTGTCTAGCAAAAGTTTCATCATTAAAGGTAGAAATTAAGCCGATAAAAAAACAAATAAAGAATACAATAAACGATAAGTAAAAATATTTTCTGTATTTGTAGGAGAGGAGTGGTACTTTATCAAAAAAGAAATATAAAATTACATTTTTATCTCTTCTTTTTGCATCGTAAACATAATCGAAGCTTTTTTTGGCTAACTTGTTTAAATACTTGGTAACCTTGCTTTTAGGATAATAAGTTTGCGCATAAACTAAATCGTTCATTATTTTTATGTGCAAATTGGCAATATCATCTGGACTTTTTTTTTCTTTATTTAGAAAACTTTGTTCAAATTCAAGCCATTTTTCTTTATTTTGCTTAATAAAAGCGACCTCTCTCATATAGAGCGAATTTAACGATTGCATGAAAACACTCCAAATAAAAACAGCACAAAATGTAAATATCTCATTTACCTTAGCAAGTGTATTTCAAAGATTATTGGCCTTTATTTTAGATAACGTTGTAAAGTTTGCCTATCTCTATTTTGGCACCTTAGTTTTCGATTTTAATTTGTTTCAAGAAGGTGTAGGTACAGATGCTTGGACAGTTAAAGCCATTGACGTTTTGTTTTTTTTACCTGTAACTTTTTATTCTTTATACACAGAGATTTTATTAGACGGACAAACTTTAGGTAAAAAAATAATGCATTTAAAAGTAATGAATGTAGATGGTTTTAAACCTTCTATTACAGATTATGTAATTCGTTGGTTTTTACGAATTGTAGATTTTAACTTTTTTATGTTGTTGTTTATTTATGTTGCATCTATGGGATTATCAGATCAATATGCATTAATAATGGTTTTATTTTTAATTGGTAAAGGAATAGGATTTTTTTTAATTCTGTTCACTAATAAAAACCAACGTTTTGGGGATCTTATTGCCAATACCATAGTTGTGTATTTAAAAGATGAAGTTAGTTTTTCTCATACCATATTAGAAAACATTACTAACGATTATGTGCCCACGTATCCAAGTGTGATTAAATTATCTGACAACGATATTCGTATTATTAAAGAAACATTTAAAACAGCATCTAAATTTAATGATTATAAAACGCTCATTAAATTACGTTCTAAGATTTTAGAAGTTACACAAATAAAATCTGTACATAAGAGCGATAAAGACTTTATTTCTATAGTTTTAAAAGATTATAATTATTATACCCAACACATGTAGAGTAAGGGTTTTTAAATATTCTATTTAACATAATATAAATTATAGCACAGTTGTGCAATAATACAAATAATTATAAAATAATGAAAATTTTAAAATTTAGCTTTATTTATTATTCTCTTAGCAACAGATTCATAATCATCATTATTAAATACATCAACATTTATTTTTTGATTATTAAATGTAACTAATAGCTCTCCAATATGATCTTTACTTTTTGATTTAAAATCTAATGATTCAATACCACTAAACATAGTTGTTTTTGATAAATCAATAATTATTTTTGAAATTCCATTCATAAGAATAATATGTAATATTTAAGTTATTTTTTAATTTATTATTGTTTTAGTTTTTACCCAGTCATTCCTGTAATAAAGATATCTACAAATTTTTTCATTTTAGAAATGATTCTGTCACCAATTTCACGTGCTTTTAAAATACTGGGTCTATTGTCTAAGCATTTAAAAATGTCTTGTCTAATGGGTTCTTGACCATTATAGGTGTAACTTTGAATTAAAGCATTAAACTGTTCTTGGTCTAAGTTTTCTTCATCACAAATCTTAGATAATGCTTTTACTTTTTCTTGTTGCCAATAATTTTCAAATTCATCTGTAATTGTATCAGTATCAGAAATTTTAGGTAAGTTTTCTTCTATAAATTTTTCTATGAGTTCTCTTTTACTTCTTAATTTGACATCACCTCCTAATAAATCTATAATCGCTTTTTTCTGTTTTGCTGTTTCATTTTTATCAGCAGTTTTTAATTTTGATAATAATTGTAAAATATAAACTACATTGATTTTATCTCTATGAATTAATTCTAGTTCAAAATCTATATCATCTAAAATAGATGCTTTGTTAGTTTGATTTTCGTTTTTTACTTTATCATACAAATCCCAATATTCGCTTTGATAATTTTCAAAAGTTTGCTCATCAATTCCTAAATTTTCCCAATTAAAATCTACATAAGATTCAAGAACATTTTTTACTCTTAATATTTTTCTAAATGCTTTTACAAAAGCTAATTCTTGCTCTTCTCCAATTAAATCATCTACACTTTGATGTGTAGGCGTTATTTTTAAAAGATTTTCTAGAGCTTCATCAAATTTTTCTGCAATTTTTTCATATGGTGGAGTAAAAATTGTTTCACTAGCATTTTTGTTAGAAAATAAAGTAATGGCTTCATCTGTAGCCTTTTTTAAGTTTCTAAAACATAAGATGTTTCCTTGTGATTTTTTTTCTCCCAATATTCTGTTAGTCCTTGAATACGCTTGAATTAATCCATGATGTTTTAAGTTTTTATCTACATACAAAGTGTTTACTTTCTTTGCATCAAAACCAGTTAACATCATGTTAACCACTATTACAATGTCCAATCTATCTTTTGCATCATTAAAAGTTTTCTTTTCCCTGTCTTTTAATCGTTTACTAATATCTTTAAAGTAATTTTCAAATTGTACACTATCTTTTGTAGAAAAACTAGTATTGTACATTTTGTTATAGTCTTCAATAAAAACATCTAGTTTTTCTCTAGAATGGCTTGAAGTTGAATAACCAAAATCAGATTCTGCAGCTTTTGATATTTCATTGTCTGGAATGTAATCTTGTGCATCTTCATTGGCTTCATTGGCTCCATAAGAATAGATAGTTGCAATTCTTAAATTGTGTTCACCTACCCTTTTCTTTTCTTGAAAAATATCATAATATTTTATCAAGGTTTTAATATCACTGACTGCAAATAATGCAGAATATTCTTTGTCAAAAGTTTTAGTGTTATGATAAGAAATAATATAATCTACAATTTTACGTAACCTTCTTTCATCTTTAAAAACAGCGGCTTTGTCAATATCTTCAACTTCTATGTCTAATAATGTTCTTCCTTTTTGTTTATATCTTCCTATATATTCAACACCAAATTTTAGTACATTTTCATCTGCTATTGCATCTGTAATGACATACTTATGTAAACATTCACCAAATAAATCCTTAGTAGTTCTTTTGCCTAAATCATTTTTAGAGGCATTGTCAGCAAAAATGGGAGTTCCTGTAAATCCAAATAATTGAGAATTTGTAAAATAATCTGTTATTTTTTGATGAGTATCTCCAAATTGACTTCTATGACATTCATCAAAAATAAGTACCACTCTCCTATTCTTTAAGCTAGATAATTGCTTTTCATAATGATTTTTAGAAATCGCATTATTCAATTTTTGAATGGTAGTTAACACTAATTTAGATTCATCTGCCAATTGTTTAACCAAACTGCTTGTATTGTTGGTAACATCTACACTATCTTTTTTAAAAGAATTGAATTCTTTCATGGTCTGATAGTCTAAATCTTTTCTGTCAACCACAAATAAAACTTTATCCACTTCTGGTAAGTCCATAATAATCTGACTTGCTTTAAAGGATGTCAAGGTTTTACCTGAACCTGTGGTGTGCCATATGTAAGCGTTTTCTGTAGTGTTTTCTACTTGAGCTACTAATTTTTCTACAGCATAATATTGATAAGGTCTTAATACCATTAAAATTTTATGCGTTTCATTTCTTACTATATACTTAGCAATCATTTTACCCAAATGATCTGGATTTAAAAAAGTATTAGTAAAATCAGGTAATTCTTTGATGTTTTTATTATTAATATCAGACCAATAGAAGGTTTGTTTTACAGATTGTAAAGCATTGTTTGCTAAATATTTAGTATTTACTCCATTACTAATAATAAACAGTTGTACATACTGAAATAATCCATGATTAGACCAAAAAGAATGTCTTTGATAGCGATTTATTTGATTAAACGCTTCTTTTATTTCTAAACCACGTCTTTTAAGTTCTATTTGAACTAAAGGCAAACCATTGACTAACAATGTAACATCATATCTATTTTTGTAAGTACCTTCTTGTATGATTTGATTAGTAACTTGAAATAAGTTGTCATTCCAATTTTCGCTATTAAAAAAACGTATATAAGTAGCTTCTCCTCTATCATTTTCAAACTGAAAACGACCTCTTAACGTTTTAGATTTCTCAAAAACATTTCCTTTTTCTAAATGATTTAGTATTTTTTTAAATTCTTTATCTGAAAAATTAAGTTGGTTAAACTCTTCTAACTGACTTTTTAAATTAGCAACCAAAGAAACTCCATCTAAAATAGTTATGTTTTGATAGCCCAAACCCATTAATTGTTTTATGAGTTTGTTTTCTAGTTGAAGTTCTGATTGTTTGGTCATAGCTATAGCTTACTTAACGAATTTACCAAAATTATAACCTACACTAATTCCAACAAAACGAAATTTATTTATTTCACGTAATTGAAGTTCAAAATTAACTGTATTTTCTCCATCTTTATCTTTTAAGCTAAAAGGAATACCTAGTTTCCAATTTTGATTTTCGATATCACCATAAGTTAGTTCACCTGCAGCACTTAAACCTATTGAATTATTTAAAAATAGAAAAGCTATTTCTCCTTTAAGAGATTTACCCCAAAAAGGATTATAATCTCCACTAAATACATTAGTAGAAGTTCCCTCTACTAATGTGCCAGAATTATCTTTTATAATTTCTTGAAATTTAACAGGACTATCATTATTTGCTATAAAATTATTTGTTTTAAAATATGAAGTTTCAAATGTTATTTTAGAAGATGTGTTTTTAAGAAAACCAAAATTATTTTTATTAAAAAGAATGTTATATGTTAAAGTGAAATTATAATCTTTATATTCTTGTTCTAATATATCTTCATTATTTAAAGTGTAAGAAATTATTCTATTTGTAATTGGAATGTAAGCAGAAAAGGAAAGCCAACTAACAGTTGAAGAAGATATAAAACCCTGTGATGCTGCGTATTTTAATTCTTCTTCTAAGACCTGTCTATAAAAATCAAAATATTTACTTTGCACCAATTTTTGTTTGTTCTTTTTCTTTATATTTTCGTCTGTAACATTATAATTTAATATAGCTAGTTCACTATTCAATTCATTTTTTTCATAACTAGAAATTTTTGAACTAATAGCAGATTTAACAAAAGTTTCTCGAAAATCTTTTATCTTTTTCTTATTTAAAGTTGTTGTACTACCATTAAAAATGTGTGTATACTTAAAACCTATACCTAAATCACTTTTTAGTTTAAATGTTTTTACATCATCGATCTCTTTTTCAGAATAGATGTCAGCAAAACCATTACTGTAATTAGCTTTAGTATAAATAGTTAATAAATTTCCTATTTTTTTTATTGGTTTCAAAAGTTTGTTTGCTTTTCTTTTTTCTGAAGATATATAAAAGTTGTCTAGTCTAAAGGATTTTCCAAGGGTAAGAGTACCATCAGAAGAATTTATATTTGCGAAGTAATTATTAAAAGATAAATCGCCTGTACTGGTAGCATATGAAGATATAATATTTTTAAAATATATATTTAAAAGTGCATTATTGTAAATTTTATTTTCACCTAATGAATCTATATCATTTTGATAATAATAAAATAATCCGTCTTTTAGGTCTTGGAAAGAATTAGAAATGTGATTAATCTGATTTCTTTTTGCTAATTTTTCTAACTCAGTCTTATCTTGTGAACATAAGTGTACTGAAATAAGAAGAGATATAACTAAAAAATTAATTTTCTTTTTCATTTTTATAATTTTTAAATTTATTGTTTTATAGATTGGATTTAGGAGTTTATTATTTTACTTTTTTAAATCGTTACGTTTTATTATTTCAATTTCTCCAATATGTTTTTTTACTAATCTAATTATTTCTTTTTCATTTTCTTTTGAAATTTTATTTCCTAATATTATTTGTTTAAAAGCTTCTTTTGGAAGTTTTATTTGTCTGTCTTGTATTGTTGCGATATGAGGCCAAAACTTTTTTGTTCTATATTCCTCTTCAAAACTCCATTCTTTTAATTTAAAAAAAGTTCTATTTCTCATTGCTACTTCATGTTGCATAAAAGGAAAAGGATAAATTTCTGGAAGTTTGTCAACGTATTCTACCTCTCCTCCACCTCCCAAATATTTAAACATTTCTAATGTATTATATCCTATACAAAAACCTGTTTCTTTATTTGCATATTTTTCCCACATTTCATCTTTATCACAATTTTCAGTCAAACTTAAGATTCCTTCATGGTCATAATATGATTGAACATTTTTTTTCATTTGCTCTTCAACATATTTTTTATCTCTTACAGGAGATTTTTTTGCCCAATATCTTGCAAAAGTTTTATGCTGTTGTCTTGTATAGTTTGGGTGTCTTTCTTTTGAGTCAAACAAAAAATAATCATAGATTTGTTTTTCTGATAGTAAATCAAACCTAGTTGGATTATTACAATCTAATTCATCTAGAAAGGAACTTGCAGAAGCCATAAACACTTCACGTTCTGTTATAAATCTTTTATGATAATCATCTTCCCAATCTCTATATTTATATACAGTTTTTGGTAGTGGAAAATCACCCAAAACACCACGCTTTATGTTTAATTCTTCATTCATATTTATTTAAACTTTCTAAATGCTTGAATAGTTTGATAAATTCCATAACCTACAAAAATTCTACCAACTATATCCCAAATAAAAAATCCAGCAGTTAGTTGAGATTTATCTATTAAATCATCAATATATATAAATCTATGTGTAGGAATTAAAAACTGTACATAAGTTGCAATATTTTCACTAAATATATTCCAATCTATGCTTGTTGAAAATTCATATTTACTAGTGTTTAAAACTGAAAGGTAATAAAATAAAGCACCAACTAATAAAGTGAAAATTATACCAAAAAAATAAGAAGTTCCATGTCTGTTTGATATCCTATTTAGAGTTAATAAAACATAATTAAAGAATAAATTGAACCAATTATAAAAAGATTTTAAAAACTGTAAAACATTGTTTTTGAGCTTTCTCAAAAATTGAGATATTTTATTTTCTCTTGAAAAGTGATTTTTAATTTTTTCTTTTAGATTATTTATAGAAAATGGAAACATTTTATAAAAAACCTCTTTTCTATAAGTTCTATTTTCTAAATAAGAATACTTTAATGCTTCAAAACCGTTCTTTTGATCAATCAATTGATTTTTTATAATTCTGTATGTTTCTCTTTTATTAATTACTGGTATATCTCCAATTTCAGCTACTATTCCATCATAAGACTCTAACCATTTATCTTCTTTAAAAGGACCATTTATTGATTTAAAAGTATTTAAACTTATATCAAACAAGGATAAATCTCCTTCAATTATTGCTAGTGATAAATCTAAACCTCTTTTAAAATTTGTACCTCTTAAAATTAATAGTGTTTTAATTTTACTATATGTAAATAATACATTTTTTATAAAAGTAACCGATGAAAGAACAGTAGTTTCATTAAAATTGACTTTGTAAAAAATAACTCTTTCATGGAATGTAGAACCCCAAAAATCAGCAAGATCTTTAAAAGAGGTGTTATTTAAAATAAGTGTTTTTTCAAAATTACATTTATGAAAACGAATTTTATTTTCGAAAACAACGTTATCCATATTTAATTTTTTTTTAAAAAAACAATCTGAAAATCTAATTAAAGAATCTGTTGTATTAAAGGTAACATTTCCTTTAAAAGTACAATTATGAGAAAAATTAATACTTTGACTATATTTTGGGATGATCAACGCACTATTGAAGATACAGTTTACAAAATTTAAATTTAAAGATTGATTAAAAAGCAGGATACTATCATTAAATGTACAGTTCGTAAAATATATTGTTTTAATAATTTTGTCCTTATCTTCTTCATTTTTATACGCTATACTTGATATTGTTTTTAATACAAAATCTGAAATAAGTTCACTTTTGCCTTCTTTAATGATTGGATTTAGAATGTAAGCAAAATCTAAATTTTTTATCTTAAAACCCGTTCCACTTATCGCACTAAATATATGCGCTGGTATATATTCGTTAGGATAACTTTCTAAAATATTTAAAAAATCTTTTTCGTTTTGTATTAATTTCTTTCCCATTTCTAATTTTCTAAACAAACATCTGCTGTAACAAGCCTTTTTTAAACGTTTGTGTATTCGTAATTTGTAATTCTACATTCGTAATTTTTTCATCGAGTGCACTTAAATAATTGGCTATTTTTTGTTGTTCTTTTAGGGATGGAAGAAGAAATTTAAAATTCCCCATTTGTTCTAAATTTAAATTTGGTTGAGCACCAACACTAATACTTTGATAAATATACTTTTTCATCATTCTAGAATTTAACACTTGTATTATAAATTCTAAATATCGTAAGTCTTTTAACCTAATAATAGCAAAAGCTTGGTTGGTATTTGCAGGCAATAAATCTTTTGTTACTATTCCAAGTTTACCTACAGAACCAGCAATTGCAAATAATATATCGTTAACTTTTAGAATTGACCTTTTTAATTCCTTAAAATGAGTTTCCTCTTTAATAAATAAACATTTTTCTTTATTAAATCTTAACCCTCTGATGCCTTCAATTTTTATAAAAGTTACACCTTTTTTAATAAACTTTTTAGGTGTAGTTCCTTTAGTTATTGGTTCACTTAACTCCTTCAGTTTTGTTTTTTCCCAATCTGGAAAATCTAAACCATCATCATTTTTAAAACGCAATTGCTGAGAAAACAATTGTTGCTTTACTCCTTTTTTATAGTTTTCTAACAACTCTTTTTTCTTTTTGAGTTGTTGTATTTTGGTATCTACTGCTGTTAAAAAAGATGCTATTTTTTGTTGTTCTTGGAGGGTTGGAATTGGAATTATAATATTTTTACAAACTTCAGCATTTAATTTTGGTTGAGCAGTACCTGTATTATATTTATCGTATTTAATTCTTTCTAAACTTTCTGATAAAAACTTATTTGAATCATTTGCTTTAATTACATGTGCATGATTATTAACCCAAAATTTACCTGAAACTATAAAAGCTAAAGGCGAATTTCTCATTAATATATTTGCACCGTCTTCACCTAATAAAACATATTCTCCATCAAAAATAAAATCTTGTACATAATCTATTATACCAGATGCACCATAATAAGGATACTTACCCTTTTTAGTTTTTCTTTCTGTTTGACTCAAGGGAATTCTTTTTGAATCTAAAAAACTAGAGATATTCCTTAATTTTTTTTTATGCCATTCACCCTCAAACTCTTTAAAACGAAGTTTAGGTATCAATTTAGGCTTTGTGGGTGTGCTGTTGGTCATTTTGTAATTAGTATAAAATCCTGAAACAAGTTCAGGATGACAACAAGTTGTCTAAAATGGTGTTTCAATATTTAATTGTTGGCAGAAATCTGCAATGGTTTTGTCTGTAGTTGCCATTTCTTGTTCTAAGGCTTTTAAATCTTTAGCAACTACAGTTATATCTATAGGTTCTTCTTCTTCAAACGTATCTACATAACGTGGTATGTTTAAATTGTAGTCGTTTTCTTGTACTTCTTCTAAACTGGCCACATAACTGTATTTGTCTTTGGTTTCTCTTGCTCTGTAGGTTGCTACAATGTTTGCCAAATGTTGGTCTGTCAGCACATTTTGCGTTTTTACTTTATCAAAATCGTTACTGGCATCAATAAATAAAATGTCAGTTGTAGGTTTGTTTTTTTGTAATACCAAAATACAAGTAGGTATACTTGTACCATAAAAAATATTAGATGGCAAACCAATTACAGCATCTAATTGGTTTTTATCTTCAATTAAATATTTACGAATATGGCCTTCTGCTGAACCTCTAAACAATACTCCATGAGGTAATACACAAGCCATGGTTCCAGTATCATCTAATTGATGAATCATATGTTGTACAAAGGCAAAATCGGCTTTACTTTTGGGTGCCATTTTTCCATAAGGCGAAAAACGTTCGTCGCTAATAATACTATCTGGATTCCATTTCGCAGAAAAAGGAGGATTCGCAACAATGGCTTCAAAACGTTTGTCTATATGTTTTGGAGATGGATTTACCAATGTATCTTCATTATAAATATCGAACTTTTTATAATGTACATCGTGCATAATCATATTCATTCTACACAAGTTGTAGGTGGTTGGGTTGCTTTCTTGTCCGTAAAAACTACCTACTTCTTTTACTTCTTTAGCAACTCTTAATAGTAAAGAACCAGAACCACAAGTTGGGTCGTACACAGATTTTAATCGCTCTTTATTGGTAGTTACCAATTGTGCTAAAATTTTTGAAACTTGTTGTGGCGTATAAAACTCACCTGCCTTCTTCCCTGCTCCAGAGGCAAACTGACCAATTAAATACTCGTAAGCATCACCCAACAAATCATTTTCATCATTTTCTAAGTCAAAATCAATACCTTGTAAATGCGTTAACACTTTAACAATCAATTCGTTTTTGGCTTCTTCTGTTTTACCTAGTTTACTACTTGTTAAGTCTAAATCTTCAAAAAGGTTTCCAAAATCTTCTTCAGATTCACTACCCATTGTACTTTGCTCAATGTTAGTCAACACTTTTTGTAAATCTTCTAAAATGAACTTATTCACACCACCAGAGTTTCCTCTTTTGGCGATTTCATCAAACAATTCTGTAGGATGTAAGAAATATCCTAAAGCATCTAAAGAAGAAAATTTTATTTCTTGTAATAACAATTCTTCTTGTTCATGACCTAATACATCATCATAAGTTAAACCATCTGGTTTTAAAATTGCATTTGCATGCAAACTCATTTTTTTACTTAGATATTTATAGAAAATAAAGCCTAAAATGTAATCTCTAAAATCATCAGCATCCATATTTCCACGTAAATCGTTAGCAATATTCCATAAAGTTTGATGCAATTGTAATTGGTTTTCTGACATTTAAATGTTGGTAATTAGATATGAAAAGGGGTTTATAATAAATAGCAATTTGTGTTTCTAAAATTAATAAAATTATAAAGAAATACAAATGCATATTTTTATTAATATAAATCTATTAATCTGCTGATTATCAACATATTACATAATGTATTGATTTTCAATAAGTTGTAAATTTCTTTAACTTTTTTTTAACATTTGAGCTAAAATACTGTTATTCAGAGAGAAAGCTTGTTTTTTTTTCCGATTTCGTAACTTGGCAAGGGGTGTTACTATAGACCCCCTAACAACTACTTTGATATTTAAAAATTTATTATTTTAAAATATGATACTTTAAATGGATTATATTTTATTTAGTTTAGTGCAAATAAATAATTTTTACTCGATAAGCTAATTTTAAGCCCCTTAAAGAGATTTTCTATCATTTCTGAACTAGGAGTTCATAAATGATGAAAAACTAGATTTAAACGCTTAAAATTTTGCAGATATCTCGCAAAAATTAAATAAGGCAATAAACAAATTAAATTGATAATAAAAAGAAGTCTTTTTTGGGATAAAAATTATATTGGGAGAGTTAGAGAATTGTTATACTTCTCTATACTTTTTGAGAAAAAATTAGGCGATACGTAAATATTTTTCTGATGAATCTGAAGTGTATATTTTTTTACTTTGTTTATCAGCCAATGAAATTAAATTTTTGTCAACATCAAACAAAGCATCGAAATCGTTTTTTAGATATTTTAAGTGTTTTATTTCAACCTTAACTTCATTAAGCATATTTTGATTTCTGCTATTTTTTGATAATAGCTTGTCGTAGAATTTTAATTGAAATTCAATCTCTGAAATTATATTATAAATTTCTCTAGAAATAGAACTTATATAATCTGAATTATACAATAACCAATATCTCTCTATTGAATAATCTAAATTGTTTCTAAATCTTTTCTGTTCTGGAAAAGTCATATATAAAGACAATTTTACATTGTATTCGTAAAGTTTAGGAACTGAATGTATTAATTCTTTAGTGAGTGAGTTTAATTTATTTTCAAAAGTAACTAACCATTTTTTTGCTTTCACCTTGTTTGAAAAAACAAACTGCTTCTCTCCCATTTCTAAAAATAGATAGTAAGGCTTCTTAATGTTTCCATTAAAGGAATCACGTTTATCACCTAATTGAAGTTTAATTTTTTTTCGCACAGTCTTAAACAATTACTGTGCTTAATATATATGCTAAAAAAAGTTATGCTTGTTTTATTAGTATTTTTCTGCCAGCTTTTAACTTTTTTTTCTAAAACCCTATAAATATTGAGTTTTTATTTTACTATATTATAAATTATAGTACAAATGTATTTGATTTATTATATGATGATTACAGCATATTTAATATAATTGTAGATAATGAACACTTAGTGATTTATATCGTCAACAATTATATTATAATTATTTTACGATCAAAAGTTCTTTAGCATTCATAAGCTATATTTCTTTTTAATATTCAATATTTTGTTCAATAGTTACTGCTTTAAAAAAAATAGTAATTGTTTTGGTAAATTATTAGATGTGTTGTAAATTTAAAATCTCAAACAAAAACTATACACTGTTTACAGTGTTACCGTTTTAAAAAGTCTTAAAGCTCTAGTTTTAAGACTTTTTTCTTTTTTTAAACTAAACTTCTTTACGTAATACTTCTAATGGTGGGCTTTGTAGTACCGTTTTTATATTGCTTAAGCCAATAACAACAACTAATATAGTTATACTTGGCAAAAACACTAAAAATGGAATGCCAGAAGGTATAAATGGTTCTTTAAATAATAAAGTGGCTAACAATTGGCTGCCAACCAAAGACAATAAAATACCTGTTAAGCTTCCTAAAACGCCTAGATAAATATATTCTAATGCTGTTATATGAAGTATTTGTTTGCTTTTTGCACCTAATGTTCTTAATAATACACTTTCTTTAATTCGTTGATATTTGCTGTTTCTTACAGAACCAATTAAAACAATAAAGCCTGTAATAATGCTAAAGAAGGCCATAAAATTAATAATCCAAGAAACTTTGTTAAGTATATCTTCTACAATGGTAAATACTTGGCGTAAATCTAATATTGTTATATTAGGAAAGTTTTTAACCAAATAGCGTTGCAATGCTGCAGAACTTTCTTCTGTAGGCACATAACTTGTAATTACATTAAACTGTGGTGCATTTTCTAAAACGCCTTTTGGAAACAAAATTAAAAAGTTAACCTGCATACTCCCCCAGTCTACTTTTCGAATACTACTAACTTTAGTATCCATGAGTACACCTTGTATGTTAAAGGTTACTTTATCACCAATACTTAAATTAGCATCTCTAGCAATACTTTCTGAGATTGATATGGGTATTGGTTGCTCACCATTTGCATTCCCTATAAATTCACCTGCAACCAGCTCTTCTGTTTCTGATAGTTTGTCTCTATAGGTTACTCTAAATTCTCTGTTAAGCATCCATCTACGCATTCTAACAGTGGTGTCTTTTCTAATGTCATTAGCCAACTTACCTTTTAGACTATGCATACGCATGGTAATAATGGGTATATTATCTATAATTTCTATACCCTGAGTTTTAAAATTATCAATTAAGGCTTGTTCTTGGCTGCTTTGAACATCCATTAAAATAATATTGGCATCTGTTTTTTTATTGTCTAACGTAGTTTTAGATAGTAAAATATCTTTGGTAAAATACAGCGTACTTATTAAAAATGTACCCAAGCCAATAGCTAATACTAATACCATGGTTTGATTATTGGGTCTAAATAGATTGAGTAAGCTTTGACGGCTGGTAAAACCCCAAGAAGTTGGAAAAAACTTTTTTATTAGTTTTATAAACAAGCTAGAAATACCTGCTACTATTGCAAATGTGATAAAAATACCAATTGTAAATACTAAACCATTTATTACGCTTTTTAGCATCCAAAATGAAAATAAAAAAATAAAAAACAATATGGTTAGCCCTACAATTAGCTTTGCTGCTTTTGGTTTTTGTTGATTTTCTTCTTGTCCTCTTAAAACTTCTAAAGGCGATACATACCAAGTACCTAATAAAGGTAATAAGGCAAATAAAACCGACATAAAAATACCTAAGGTTATCCCCATAACAATAGGTGGCCACGTAATAGATATTTCTACACTAAAAGGTAAAAACTCTTTTAATATATAAGGAAAAGCATATTGTAAGCTTGTACCTATAGCAGCTCCTACAATACCCCCTATAGCACCAATACTTACAATTTGTATAAGGTAGATGTAAAAAGATTGTTTTCTTGAGGCACCTAAGCACTTTAAAACAGCTACATTTTTTAATTTTTCTTTAATATAAATATGTACAGAACTAGCTATACCAATACAACCTAATAATAAAGCTATAAAAGCCACTAGGTTTAAGAAGCGTCCTACATTATCATACCTTCTACCTAAGTTTCTACTGGTATTGGTATGGGTATCTAAGTCTGCATTTTCATTATCTAAAATAGGATCTATTTTTTTGTCTAAAAGCTCTAAATCCATTTCTGGAGCTTTAAAAAAATATTGATATTCTGTTCTACTCCCTAATTGTAATAACGCTGTTTTTTCTAAATATCGAAACGGAATTATCACTGTTGGTGCAACAGAAGAAGATATGGCTGTACTACCAGGTATAGATTTTAATGCTCCAATAATTGGAAAAGTAACCTTGCCAAGTTTTATAGAATCGCCTTGTTTAATATTGTATTGTAATAATAATGTGGCATCTACTAATGCACCTCCTAATTCTTGATAGCTAGCACTTGCATTTTCGGGCAAAGTGCTTAGTTTACCATAAAAAGGGAAAGCCCCTTTCATAGCTCTAACTTTTACTAATTTGGTACCTTCGTTCTTTGGGAAAGCAGCCATAGATACAAAGTTTACTTCAGAAGCATCTGCGCCTAAAGAATCTATGATTTTTTGAACTTTTTCTGATGGTTTTTTTCGACTATCTATAATAAAGTCTGCCCCCATTAAAGATTTCGATTGCTTTTGAATATTGTCTTTTAAATTAGTACTAAATAGTTGTATTGCTACAACTGCAGCGATTCCTAAAATAATAGACGCCATAAATAAAAAGAGTCTAGAAAGACTAGCTTTACCATCTCTCCAAGCCATTTTTAGCAACCAATTAAAACCCGCTTTAGTTTGTTTGTTCATTACACCAATGCTGTTTTATCATTAGCTATAATTTTACCACCTTTTAAACGTAATATTTGTTGTGTTCTATTGGCTAAATCTAAATCATGCGTAATAATCACTAAGGTTGTTCCTGCTTCTTTATTTAATTCAAAAAGAAGCTGAATTACTTTTTCTCCAGTTTCTTCATCTAAATTCCCAGTTGGTTCATCTGCAAATAAAATAGAAGGTTTATTTACAAAAGCTCTTGCCAAAGCAACACGTTGTTGTTCTCCTCCAGATAATTGTGTTGGGTAATGATGCATACGATCTGCTAGGCCTACCTTTGTTAAAAGAGCTTTACCAGCAGAAGCAGCATTTTTATCGCCTTGTAATTCTAAGGGTACTATAACATTTTCTAAAGCTGTTAATGTGGGTAGTAACTGAAAATTCTGAAAAATAAAACCCACTTCTTTGTTACGTAATGCTGCTCTTTCATCTTCGTTTAAATTTTGTAAAGCAGTACCACATAATTCTATTGTACCTGAAGTAGGATAATCTAGACCAGCACATAAACCTAACAATGTGGTTTTACCACTACCTGAAGGTCCAACAATAGAAAAGATACTCCCCTTCTCTACTTCAAATGAAATATTACTAATTACTGTTAATTGTTTAGAACCACTTGTATAAGTTTTCTCTAAATCATTAATCTTTAATATCTTTGACATGAAACTATTTTTAGTTAGTAAGTACCTTAATTATATTAAACTTACAGATACTTTTAGCTTGAAAAAAGCACACAAAAAGTGGCATTTTAAATAATATTGAAAAATAATCATTTGATGAAGAATACACACATAATATCGCATTCAATTTTCTTAAAATTCTGTTATTTTTCTTTAATTATACTACTATTTTCTTGTAAATCAGATGCCCAAAAAACAACTACTAAAAAAGAGGTTACTACAAATGTAGTATCTACTAAAACAGAAAAAACTACCAACAAGAAACGTATTGTTGTTTTTGGTGATAGTTTAACTGCTGGCTATGGATTAGAAGATGTAGAAGATGCCTACCCTGGATTATTACAACAAAAAATAGATAGCTTACAATTAGGGTATACTGTAATAAACTCTGGTATAAGTGGAGAAACTACTGCAGGAGGTAAAAATAGAATTGATTGGGTTTTAAATCAAAAACCAAGTGTTTTTATTTTAGAATTAGGCGCAAATGATGGTTTAAGAGGTGTCCCTTTAACTGAAACAAAAATGAATTTACAATATATTATAGATGCTGTAAAAACCAAATACCCTTCCACTAAGATTGTATTGGCAGGCATGCAAATTCCTCCTAATTTTGGTCAAGACTATACTAATGAGTTTAAAAATATTTTTCCTGCTTTAGCACAAAAAAATCAAGTTGCTTTAATTCCGTTTTTGTTAGAAAATGTTGGTGGAATACCAAGTTTAAATCAGTCAGATGGTATACATCCAACTGTAAAAGGACATAAAATATTAGCAAAAAACGTTTGGGAAGTATTAGCGCCTATTTTGAAGTAAATTCTAGTTTATCTTCTTCTTCATCAGTAATAAATTGCTTGTATTGATGGTAACGTTCAAAGATTTGTCTTACGTAGTTTACAGGTTCTGTTCCTCTAACATACCCATATTTTATAAAATCTTTATTATAGTTTTTAGGAAAACGCAATTCAAGAAGCATCTCTGCTACATTATTTTCCCAAACTATAGGATCTAAATTATTAAAATCTGCAAGACGTTGAGCATCTCTAACATGTTCATAGCCACAGTTAAAAGAAGCTAATGTAAATTTAATTCGCGTTTCATCATCTTCTATATCTTCAAATCTATTGTACAAAATATTTAAATAATTAGTGCCTCCTCGTAAACTTTCTATAGGATCAGAAACGTCTTTAATACCTAATTCTTTTGCGGTTGCTGGCATAACTTGCATTAAGCCTCTTGCACCTGCCCAAGATTCTGCTGATGGATCAAATTTAGACTCTTGATATACTTGTGCAGCTAATAAACGCCAATCCCAGCCTAGTTTTTTAGTAAAACGCTTAATTAAATCATCATATTGACTAATTTGATTGTTATTTAAGCTGTAATAATCACTTTTAACTCTTCTTCTATAAAAACGTTTATTTTTAAAATACTTATTGTAAATAACAAAGTAACTTGTTTTTTTGCGCTGTTTACGAATCCATTTATTTACTTCTTCTTTAAATTTTACTGATTTTTTACGAGTAACCCACGCAATTCTTTGAGAAAAAGAAATAGGTACATCTACTTTTAAAATAGGATTACTAGCAGCATTAATTCTAGCTAAATTTTCGTCTGCAATAGTGTATTTTATTTTACCCTCTGCAACCATATCTATTATTTCGCCAGTAGAAAGCTTACTATCTAAATAATTAATATGTATTTCACCTCCCATTTCATTAGATAAACTAACAATTCGTTCATAATATGATGAGTTTTTTCTGATAGAAACAGTATCGCCAATTAAGTCTAATGGATCGTCTATTAAATGCTTTTGTAGGGTACTCCAAGATAATTTTCTAAAATTATCTGGTTTTTTTTGAACTAAAACCTGCTTTGTTAAATACAAATAATCCGTAAAGTCTACCTCCCACTTTCTTTGATTGGTAATGGTCATACCATGTGCAATAATATCTACCTCTCCACTATTTAATACTTCAAATTGTGAATCTAAATCGTCTGAAACTATTATTTCTAACTTTAAGTTTAAGTCTTTAGCCAGTCTTTGTAACATTTCATACTCAAAACCCATGGGTTGCCCTTTATATAAAAAATAACTGGTACTACTATAAACTACCAAAGCTCTTAAAACTCCTTCTTCTTTAATTTCTGGTAAGTCTCTTGGAGAAGAATTAGCAACAATAGCATTATAGGCCTCTTTTGTTTTTAAAGCTGTTTTATCAGAATTTTTACAACTATATAAACAAAGAAAAGCAATAGAAAATAATATAATAATTAGTCTATTTTGCTTTACTAGCATATTTAAAAATACGATTTTAATTTTTAAAAATCAAAATATATATAATTGGCTACTTAATAACCATAAAAAAAACTCTAAGAAAGTTCATTTAGGGCTGAGCTTTTTTAGAGTTTTAATAATCAAACCAAATTTACAATGTAAACTTTTTCTAGGGACTTAGGGGTGTTTGATAGTATTATAGGGGTCAGTATTTATTTTTAGGGTATTTTTTAACAAGCAATATGATATTTAACATCATTATTCATGTAGCTTTTAACTACACCTTTATCATTTAATTCATCCATTATATTATACAAGGATAAAATCATAGATACATTTTCAACACGCCTTAGAATTTCAAAACTTGTTAACGGTTGATTTTTAATTTCGTTTAAAACTGACAACTGTTCTGGTGTAAAATTTTGATGATTCATGACAATGATTTTTTAATTACACTGTAAAATTACTACTAAACTACGCTTGTTTGTAAAATATTAGATAAATGGAAAGTCTTTTAATATGAATGGTACTAATTTGAAGATAAACGAAAAAAACGCTGTTTTATCATGTTTTTTATGATATAAACAGCGTTTTTAAAATGTTTTGTTGCCTTTATTAAGCTACATAATGATACTTAGTATCTTGTTTTACATAAGATTTTAAAATACCTTTATTACTTAGTTTGTCTAAAATATTATACAAAGATAAAAGCATAGAAACATCTTCAACTCTTTGTAAAATTTCGTAACTAGTTAGGTGTTCTTTTTGTACAGCGTTTAAAACGGACTGTTCCAAATCATTAAGATTTGTTGTTTTCATAGGGGTAGAAAGTTTAATTATACTAATTTGTTTAAAACAAATATATATTATTTTTTTAAATAATTACTTTATCTTCATATAAATTAACTACAAATGATGTTACAATTATCCTCTTGCAGGATATTTTTCTTTTAAAATATAATCGATTCCGTTTAAAATATCTTTAAAATTAGGTCTCCCAAAAGGCATAGATTGTATAGATTGCCAGTATAATTTATTGTTGGTATCTACTATAAAAAATACAAGGATTCATTTCCTTTTTCTAGACGTTATAAAATACACACCTGTTAATAGTACTAATGAGGCAATAATTGATTGAGTAGATAATTTTTCATTTAGAAACATCCAACCTAAAAACAATGCAATCACTGGGTTTACATATGCAGAAGTTGATACTTTTTCTGGTGATACATTCTTTAGTAAAAAGTTAAATGCTGTAAAGGCTACAATACCTCCAAAAACAATTAGAAACAGAATTGAAAATATTACTTCTCTACTCCAATCTGTTATAGGCAACCATGTTTCATGAAAACTTAAACTCATGCCTAGTAAAACAAAACCAGATACCAACATTTGGTATCCTGTAGTTACCATAAAGCTTTTTGGTAAGTCAGCTTTAGCAACAAATACACTTCCATAACTCCAACTCAGCACACAAGAAAGCATCATAAAAATACCTAATAACATATCTTCTGATGTTATAAGTTCTTTCTGAGAAATTAGCAAATACATTCCAGAAATCCCTAAAATCACCCCTATTATAGACTTTTTTTGAAATGGTTTTCTATCTATTAATCTTAATAAAAGCAAAACAAATAGGGGTTGTGTAGAAGCTATTAACGCACCAAAACCACTATCTACATATTTTAAAGCCCAAACAAACACGCCATTACCATATATTAAAAAGAAGAAACTAGCTATTATAGAATTTATGAGTTGTTTTCTTGAAATTTTTAAAGGTTGTTTTAAGATAAAAGCCAATACAAACATTAAAACACCTGCTACAAAAAAACGAATAGAAGCTAAATAAAAAGGAGACAACTGAGTTACAGCTATTTTATTAAATAAATAAGTAGAACCCCAAACTACATAAATGGCTAAAAATGCGACACCTATAAGAATTTCTTTCTTGGTTAGTTTCATATATTAAAATAAGTATCAAAAATACTGATATAAAATAAGATTTAAACTATGGTTAGCTTAATTAAAATATAGATTAAAATTGTATTTTTATAAATATGAATAGTACTTTCTTTATTAAATTATACAAGTGGTTACATGACAATGAAGATGAAATTAAAGACGATTTACCTAAGAATTATTTTTTACTCTTATTAAGTAGCACTTTTACAAAATTAGGAGATACTTTAAGTAACCCTAAAACTGTTTTAACTTGGGTAATGACAATTATGAATGCTCCAGTTTATTTAATTAGTTTAATAGTTCCAATTAGAGAATCTGGTTCTATGTTACCTCAAATTGTTTTGGGGAACTATGTAAAAACAAAAGAAAAAAGAAAAAGAATTTACATTTTTGGAGCACTACTACAATGTGTTGCAATCTTTGCTATGGGTTTAACTGCTTATAATTTTGAAGGTGTTTTAGGTGGTTTTATTATTGTATTTTTCTTAATAATATTTAGTTTATCTAGAAGCTTGTGCTCTTTAAGTTCTAAAGATGTTTTGGGTAAAGTGATTCCTAAACAAAGTAGAGGAAAATTAAAAGGGTATACTTCATCTGTCTCTGGAGTTTTAGTATTAATTGCAGGGCTATTTTTAATTTATAAATCTAAAGAAGACACCACCATTCTTTTTTATAGTTTACTTTTAATTTTTGCAAGTTCTATGTGGTTATTGGCAGCTCTTTTTTATTCAAGCATCAAAGAACCAAAAAGTGAAGTAGAGAAAACTAGAATTTCATTAAAAAATTCATTTTGTAAATTAACCCTTTTAAAAAGTAATAAACATTTTAGAAAATTTATTATAGCTAGATCTTTATTGTTATGCTCTTCTTTATCAGCACCTTTTTATGTGTTATTAGCACAAAGAAATATTGGTAAAGATGCATATTTATTAGGTTTATTTATTCTGGTAAATGGTATTGCCTCTGTTATTAGTGCTCCAATTTGGGGTAAAATGGCAGATAAATCAAGTAAAAATGTAATGTCTATAGCCTCATTAGTGGCTTCTTTTTTAGGGATACTAATGGTGGTTATTTTGGTAATTTTTAAAGAGATTTCTAGTTTGTATTGGATTTATCCTGTAGCATTTTTTATTTTAGGTATTGCACATAGTGGAGTTAGATTAGGTAGAAAAACCTACATTGTTGATATGGCAGAAGGTAATAAACGAACAGATTTTGTAGCAATAAGCAATACAATTATTGGGCTTATCCTTTTAATTACAGGAGGATTAAGTGCTTTGGCTTCAATTTTTTCTGTAGAAGCTGTACTTTTACTACTTTCTTTATTTGGCGTTTTTGGTGCGTATAGAAGTTATCAATTACCAAATGTAGAAGAAAATTAATCGTAAATATGTTACAGCATAAATATCCTTTTGATTCGTCAATTAAGCATCATATTATTATTGCTTTAGGTTTAGCATTATGGATTTTTATTTTTCTATATTTTACAGAACCTTTAGATGTAAATGAATTTGGAGATACAGAAAAATTAATTTACATGCCTTTATATGGCTTATTAGGTGCATTTTGTTATTTACTTTTTTTACCCATTCAAAATTATTTATATCAAAAAAATGATCAACACTGGTTTGTTAAAACAGAACTATTGTTTTTCCTCATATTTATTATCGTAAGTATTGTTGCAGCTAGACTTTTCTATCTTTATGTTATTGTACCTGGTGAACCATATCCTTATACACTTTGGTATCATTTAACATCTGTTATTTTTCCAGCATTACTTACTATTTTGCCTATTGTTATTTTTGGACGTTTTGCTTTTGGAAAATACAAGAATAAAAAAATACAAGATCAAAAAATAGAGATTAAAGGAGAAGGTAATTATGAAGGATTACGAATTTTATTAAATGAT
Source organism: Polaribacter marinivivus (assembly GCF_042651285.1). Classification (NCBI taxonomy): domain Bacteria; kingdom Pseudomonadati; phylum Bacteroidota; class Flavobacteriia; order Flavobacteriales; family Flavobacteriaceae; genus Polaribacter; species Polaribacter marinivivus. Next base: position 503,757 of record NZ_JBHSCY010000002.1, read on the forward strand.
TTAATTTGTATTCAATCTTCAGATAATTATATAGAAGTATTTTGCATTTCTGGGAATGATGTAAAGAAAACTTTAATACGAAATAAACTTTCTAAAATAGCTGATGATTTTCCAGAATTGTTAAGAACACATCGTTCTTTTATTATTAATCCTTATCACTTTAAACAGTGGAAAACCGAAAAAGGTAAACTGTTTGCAGAATTATCTAGTTCTATTTTCATCCCAATATCTAACACTTACAAAACTGAAGTAAAATCAGTTTTAAATTCTACCACAGAATAATTGCATTTCGCCCCAAACCCTTATTATAATTAAGTTTATTAGCTTTTCATTTCTAGTTTTGTCTCAGAAAGTTTAATCACAATATTTAGAATTATGAAAACTAAAATCACTTTATTAATAATTTTATTAGCAACATTTTTTACGTTATCTGCACAAAAAACACAACAAGAAATAGTAATTATAGGCACAATGCATACAGTACCCAAAATTGTAAAACATAGTTATAAACCGATGTTACGATTTGCAAAAAAATACAATCCAGAAAATATATTTGTTGAATCGCCTATGCCAAATGATACAATTTCTTGGGAGTATTTAAAAAAAGGTTGGTCTAAAGGATATCAAAAATTTTATGCGAAATCTGATTCCATTAAAAAAGTATTCGATTTTAATGAAACAACTTTTAAATTTTTTGCAGCAAAAAAGTATGCTAATTTATCACCAATAGAAATAGATTATTTGATAAAATCATATTTATATTTAAGAGATAATGGAAACTACGAACTATTAACGTATTTAAAGAAATACGGAATTAAAGGCGCAAATAAACCTACAAGACATGAAGATGGAGATTTAACCTACAAATTAGCATTGTATAAGAACATGAAGGTTTTAAATGTAGATGACCAACAAACAAATGGTGAATATCATGAAGCTTGGAGAAAGTGTGTAAAAGAAGGCATTAATAATGGAAACAATGCTGCTAATCAAAAATTAAATAAAAAGAATTATAATAGTGCCATTTTACCAGCAATTTTTAGAAAATTAGGGAAACATACTAATAAGAGAAAATCTTTACAGCAATTACATGATATGGCTTCATTTTCTTATGTTGTAAAAGATACAAAAGGTTGTGCAGAAGGTAGAGACTATTTTAATCAACGAAATATGCGAATTGCTAAAAATATAGCAGAACAAATTTTAGCTACTAAAAAAACAAAAAATATTGTGATGATAGGTGCTGCACATGTAATAGGTTTAGAAAAAGAACTTAAAGAAAACTATCCAAATTTAAAAGTAATTCTAATGAATGAGTATTAAACTTTCTAAGAATACTATATATTAGAAAACCCTCGCAATTTGTGAGGGTTTGTTTTATTTATGTCTACTTTTTAATTCTGCTTCTATATCTTTTAAGGTAAATCCTTTCGCTTGTAGCAACATTAAATAATGGAAAAGTAAATCAGCTGATTCATATAAGAATAACTCATCATTAGTATCCATAGCCTCTATTACAGTTTCTACTGCCTCCTCTCCTACTTTTTGAGCTACTTTATTTATCCCTTTATCAAATAAACTTGCTACGTAAGATTTTTTAGTGTCTTTATTAGCAACTCTTTCTTTAATAACATTTTCTAATGTAGTAAAGAAACTATAATTAGGAGAATTTTCTTCATTCCAACACGTATCTGAACCTTTATGACAAGTAGGTCCTTTTGGGTTTACTTGTATCAATAAAGTATCGTTGTCACAATCTAATTTCATATCAACTAAATGTAACACATTACCACTTTCTTCACCTTTGGTCCAAAGTCTGTTTTTAGTTCTGCTATAAAAAGTAACTAGCTTTGTTTCTTGTGTTTTCGCAAAAGCTTCTTCATTCATATAACCCAACATCAATACATTTTTTGTAGTAGCATCTTGAATTATTGCTGGCACTAAACCATCGTTATTTTTATTGAAATCGATATTCATAACTTATATTCTTACAGGAATATTATTTTCCTTTAATTTTTGTTTTAATTCTAAAATCGGAATTTCTCCAAAATGAAAAACACTGGCTGCTAAAGCAGCATCAGATTTTCCTAATGTAAATGTATCTATAAAATGTTGAACATTACCTGCACCACCTGAAGCGATTATTGGAATGTTTACTAAATCTGATAAGTAAGCTAAAGCTTCATTGGCAAAACCTGCTTTTGTGCCATCATGATTCATTGAAGTAAACAAAATTTCTCCTGCTCCTCGTTCTTCAACTTCTTTAGCCCATTCAAATAGTTTTATGTCTGTAGGAATAGTTCCTCCTGCCAAATGCACAAACCATTCACCATCTATTTCTTTTGCATCAATAGCGACTACCACACACTGACTTCCAAACTTCTGTGATAATTCGTTTATTAAATCAGGTCTTTTTACTGCTGATGAATTGATAGAAACTTTATCTGCACCACATTTTAACAAGGCATCTACGTGTTCTACAGAAGAAATTCCACCACCTACTGTAAAAGGAATGTTTACTTGTTCTGCAACCTTTAAAACCATATCTAAAGTAGTGCCTCTATTTTCTAAAGTAGCAGCTATATCTAAAAAAACTAATTCATCTGCACCTAATTCTGCATATTGTTTAGCTAAAACTACTGGATCTCCAGCATCAATTAAATTTACAAAATTGACACCTTTTACAGTTCTTCCGTTTTTAATATCTAAACAAGGTACTATTCTTTTTGTTAGCATCTTATTGACTAATTATAAAATTTTCTAATTGTTTTAAACTGATTTTATTTTCGTAAATAGCTTTGCCAATAATAACGCCTTCACAACCTAATTCTGCTAATTTTGGAATTTCATCAAAAGTTGATATTCCTCCTGAAGCTATTAATTTTAAAGGTTTTACTTCTGCTAAAATATTTTTATAAACTTCAAAACTTGGTCCTTGCAACATACCATCTTTAGAAATATCTGTACAAATTACGTATTGTATTCCTTTTTGCTGATAACCAGCAATAAACGGAATTAATTCTAAAGTACTTTCTTCTTGCCAACCATTAGTTGCAATTTTGCCTCCAGAATTATCTGGATAAAAGTCGGCTCCTAAAATAATTTTCTCAGCACCAAATTTAGTAATCCAACTTTCAAATACAGGTTTGTTTTTTACAGCAATACTTCCTCCTGTGATTTGATTTGCACCTGAATTAAAAGCAATTTCTAAATCTTTGTCTGATTTTAAACCACCTCCAAAATCAATTTTTAAACTGGTTTTAGTAGCAATTTGCTCTAACACTTTATAGTTGATAATCTGACTTGCTTTAGCACCATCTAAATCTACAACATGCAAATATTCGATTCCTGCAGCTTCAAATTCCTTAGCAATTTCAAGAGGGTTCTCATTATATATTTTTTTAGTGTTGTAGTCTCCTTTTGTTAAACGAACGCACTTACCTTCTATAATATCTATGGCTGGTATAATTCTCAAAATAGTGTTTGGTTTTTAGTTGTTAGTTTTTAGTTTCAAAAAATTTTCTAATATTTTTGAACCTTTGATGCCACTTTTCTCAGGATGAAATTGAACTCCATAAAAATTGTCTTTTTGTAATGCAGATGCATAGGCAACTTCATAATCTGTTTTGGCAATCATTTCATTACAAGTTGGAGCATAATAACTATGTACCAAGTACATAAACTCTTTTTCTTTAATATCTTTAAATAAATCTGATTTTAAATCAGCTATTACATTCCAACCCATTTGAGGTACTTTAACAGTATTTGAAAAACGTTTTACATCAACATTAAAAATGCCTAGGCCTTTAGTATTACCTTCTTCTGATGAATTGCACATTAATTGCATTCCTAAACAAATACCTAAAACTGGCTGAGTTAATGTTGGTATTACTTTATCTAAACCACTCTCTTGTAACATTCTCATAGCAGAACTTGCTTCACCAACTCCAGGAAATATTACCTTGTCTGCAGCTTTAATTTCATCAACATTATCTGATAAAGTAGCTTCTACACCAAGTCTTTTAAAAGCAAATTGAATACTTTTAATGTTTCCTGCTCCGTAATTAATAATTACTAATTTCATTTTATAGCTTTTTGCTTTTTGCCTTTAGCAATTAGCTAAAAGCCAATTACCAAAAGCTAATTGCTAAATTATAACATTCCTTTTGTAGATGGTAAAAACATCTTATTTGCATCTCTTTTAACTGCCATTTTCATAGCTTTTGCAAATGCTTTAAAAATACCTTCGATTTTATGATGCTCGTTTACGCCTTCTGCTTTAATATTTAAATTACATTTTGCACCATCTGTAAACGATTTAAATAAATGAAAAAACATTTCAGTTGGCATATCACCAATTTTTTCACGTTTAAATTCTGCATCCCATTCTAACCAATTTCTACCTCCAAAATCCACAGCAACTTGAGCTAGGCAATCGTCCATAGGTAAACAGAATCCATATCTTTCAATCCCTAATTTGTTACCTAAAGCTTTGTTGAACAGTTCTCCAAAAGCAATCATGGTGTCTTCTATAGTATGGTGTTCATCAACTTCTAAATCACCATCAACTTTAATCGTTAAATCCATTGCTCCATGTCTACCAATTTGATCTAACATATGATCGAAGAATTTTAAACCAGTATCTATATCATTTTTACCTGAACCATCTAAATTTAACTTGATATAAATCTTTGTTTCATTAGTGTTTCTAGTAATTTCAGCTACTCTATCTTTTAGTTTTAAAAATTCGTAGATACTCTGCCAATCTGTAGATGTTAATGCAATACAATCTAAAATTTCTTGTTTGTCAGCTTCAATTTCATCTGCACCTAATTCTGGGTTTTCAGCTAAGTAGATTCCTTTAGCTCCAAGGTTTTTAGCCAATTCCATGTCAGTAATTCTATCACCCAAAACAAAAGAATTTGCTAAATCATAATCTTCTGAAAAGTATTTAGTTAATAAACCCGTTCTTGGTTTTCGTGTTTCAGCATTTTCATGAGGAAAAGTTTTGTCTATGCAAATTTCAGAAAAAACAACACCTTCTTTTTCAAAAGCAGAAATAACTTTGTTTTGTGCAGGCCAAAAAGTATCTTCAGGAAAAGAATCTGTGCCTAAACCATCTTGATTGGTTACCATAACCAATTCATAATCTAGTTCACTAGCAATTTTAGCCATGTATTGAAATACCTTTGGATAAAATTCTAATTTTTCTAAACTATCTAATTGATAATCAACAGGTGGTTCTAAAACCAAAGTGCCATCTCTATCTATAAATAATACTTTTTTCATTATTGTATTGCTTTTAAAGCTCTAATTAATACTTGATTTTCTTCACAAATCCCTACACTTATTCTTAAGCAGTTTTCGCATAAAGGTTGTGTAGTTCTGTTTCTAATTACTACTCCATATTCTATTAATTCTTGATAACGTTTATTAGCATCATCTACTTTAATTAATAGAAAATTAGCATCAGATTCGTATACTTTTTCAATATAATTTACACAACATTCTAACTCTTTTTTTAGACGTTTACGTTCACTTATGATTTGAGAAATTTCGTTACTAATCTCACTATAGTTTTGTAAACGATTTAACGCTTTTTGTTGTGTTAAACTATTAATATTGTAAGGAGGTTTAATATTGTTTAATATTTGAATAATTTCTTTAGAGGCATAGCATATTCCTAGGCGAATACCAGCCATACCATAAGCTTTAGATAAAGTTTGAGTAATAATTAGATTTGGATATTTTTCTAATTTAGCTAGCCAACTTTTCTGAGTTGAAAAATCTATGTAAGCCTCGTCTAAAACTACTAACCCATTAAAACGATCTAATAGGTATTCTACTTTTTCTTTAGAAAATGAGTTTCCAGAGGGATTATTAGGAGAGCACAAAAACAATATTTTACTGTTACTATCTACTTTGGCTAAAATTTCATCTGTCTTAGGCTGAAATTGATTAGAAAGTAAAACTTGTCTATTTTCTATAGCATTTAAATCTGCTAATACACCATACATACCATAAGTGGGTGGTAAAGTGATAATATTATCTTTATATGGCTCACAGAAAGCTCTAAAAATTAAATCGAGAACTTCATCACTTCCATTACCTAATAAAATATTTTCTTTAGGAATTTCTTTAATTTTAGAAAGCTCATCTTTTACCAAATTTTGTTGTGGATCTGGATAACGATTTACTCCGTTTTCAAAAGGATTTTCGTTAGCATCTAAAAAGATCATATTAAATGCTGAAGCATCTTTATACTCATCTCTGGCAGATGAATATGGCTTCAGTTTTTTAATATTATCTCTAATGATGCTGTTAATGTTAAAGTCTGTTTTCATAGTTTAAAGACTGTAAGTCTATGATTTTCGTTACAATTTTACTTTAGATCTTTTAAACGAATAGAAACAGCATTTTTATGTGCTTGTAATCCTTCTGCTTCTGCCATAATTTCTATAGCATTACCTATATTTTGTATTCCTTCTTTAGATATTTTTTGAAATGTAATACTCTTTGTAAAACTATCTAAATTTACTCCTGAATAGGCTTTACTAAACCCATTAGTTGGTAAAGTATGGTTTGTGCCTGATGCATAATCTCCTGCACTTTCAGGTGTGTAATTACCAATAAAAACAGAACCAGCATTTGCTATATTATCTATATAATAGTCATTGTTATTTGTACAAACAATAAAGTGTTCAGGACCATATTCATTAATCAATGCTAAAGCAATTTCATCATTAGCTACTAATATTGATTTAGAATTTTCAATGGCTTTTTTAGCAATTTCAATTCTAGGTAAAGCTAAAAGTTGTTTATCTATTTCAACAGCAACTTCATCAATTAACTTTTGAGAAGTTGATACCAAAATTACCTGACTATCTGCACCATGTTCTGCTTGACTTAATAAGTCTGAAGCTACATAATTAGCTTTTGCACTATCATCTGCAACCACTAACAATTCACTTGGTCCTGCAGGCATATCAATAGCTACTCCATATTTAGTAGCTAACTGCTTTGCAACAGTAACAAATTGATTTCCAGGGCCAAATATTTTATATACTTGAGGTATTGCTTTTGTGCCAAATGTTAAACCAGCAACAGCTTGTATACCACCTACTTTTATAATTTTAGTAACACCACAAAGATTTGCAGCAAATAAAATTGCTGGATGAATTTTACCTTCTTTGTTAGGTGGCGAACATAGTACGATTTCTTTACAACCTGCAATTTGAGCTGGTATAGCCAACATTAAAACTGTTGAAAATAAAGGAGCTGTGCCACCAGGAATGTATAAACCTACTTTTTGAATGGGTCTCTTTTCTTGCCAACATTCTACTCCATTTGTAGTTTCTACAAAAACTTTTGTTGTTTTTTGCGCTAAATGAAAAGCAGTAATGTTTTTTTGTGCTGTAATAATTGCCTCTTTTAATTCAGAGGAAATTAGTTTTTTTGCTTCTTCAATTTCTGATGAAGAAACTAAATTATTTGCTAAAGTAACACCATCAAAAAGTTGTGTATATTTATTGACAGCTGTATCTCCATTTTTTTGAACATCACCAAAAACTTGGTTTACAGTAGCTTCTATATCGTCTACTGTTTTTGTAGGTCTTTGTAAAATTGATGACCAGTTTTCTTTTATTGGATATTTAATTACTCTCATAATTAGTTTGTTCTGTCATTGCGAGTTAGCGAAGCAATCTTATTTAAAAAAGATTACTTCATTCGTGCCTCATTCGTAATGACAAGATTTAATTTAATTATTAAACTACCATTTTTTCAATTGGACATACTAATATACCTTCTGCCCCATTCTTTTTTAATTCATCTATAATCTCCCAAAATTGATTTTTAGGAATTACAGAATGTACAGAGCTCCATCCTTCTTGTGCTAATGGCAATACAGTTGGACTTCTCATACCTGGCAAAATATTAATAATAGCTTCTAACTTATCATTTGGTGCATTTAATAGCACATATTTAGATTGACGTCCTTTTAAAACTGACTGGATTCTAAATTGAATTTTCTCTAAAATAGCTTGTCTTTCTGCATCGATTTTTGGTGAGACAGCTAAAACAGCTTCCGATTTTAATAAAACTTCTATTTCTTTTAATCCGTTTTTGAATAAAGTACTTCCACTTGAAACAATATCACAAATAGCATCTGCTAACCCAATGTTTGGGGCAATTTCTACAGAACCATTAATGATATGCAATTGCGCTTCAATATTTTGTGCTGCTAAAAACTTTTCTACAGTTTTTGGATATGAAGTAGCAATTCTTTTACCTGCTAAGTCTTTTAAAGAGTTTTCTTTGGCATCTTTTGGTACAGCTATAGACACTTTACATTTAGAAAAACCTAAACGCTCTACAAAATTAATACCTTCTCCTTTTTCTATTAAAACATTCTCTCCAATAATAGCTGCATCTACAACACCATCTTTTAAATACTGAGGTATATCTCCATTTCTTAGGTAAAATACTTCTACAGGAAAGTCTCTAGCTGCTGCTTTTAATTGATCTTTTCCATTATCTATAGAAATACCTACATCTTTTAAGATTCTCATAGAATCTTCGTTTAATCTACCTGATTTCTGTACTGCAATTCTTAATTTATTCACTTTTTTCTTTGTTTGGTTTTGAGAATTCAATAGGTTTTGTAAGCTCAATAAAAAACCCGTTTGAATTTCTCAAACGGGTTTATAAATATTTTGATAATCATCAATACATTTTTAAATCGCTTGAGTGCAATTAAAAAAATGATGGTGATGATTGTTAGTAAATTTCATGTTTATTATTTCTTATTGCAAATATCTTACTTTTTAGAAATATGTTCCAAATAAAAATTAAAAAATTATGTTAAAGCTGGGTTATTTATCAAAATTTTAATTTTTGTTAATATTTTGTGTTTAAAAAAGGGGTTTTTCCTCTTTCTTAAATGTTTTTAAAAACCGAACTTCGCTTCACATGCTGAACTTGTTTGACTAAAATGATTATTAGCCATTAAAACGACTTTAAAAAAAAATTAAAAGTTAGCTTTTATACCCAAAAAAATATGAGTAATAATAAAATAATATTAGAAGGCTGCATAAAAACCTTCAAAGAAAAAAATGAAATTGATTTAACAGAAAGCGAAATTTTTGAAATCTTTTCTTTAAGTCAAATACATAAAGATCGTAATATAACTTACGAAAATATAATTTCATCAATTGTAGATGGTGGTAATGATGGGGGAATTGATTCTATAATGGTTTTTATCGATGAAGAATTTGTAGAAAGTATAGATGATTTAGAAAACTTCAACTTTACTAATAAAACAAATTCAAAATTTATTATTAGTCAGTGCAAGAAAGAAAATTCTTTTAAAGAAGGTCCATTAGATAAACTAATAACAACTATACCTGTTTTATTTGATCTTGAAAAAAATGAATTAGCACTTTTAAGTAGATTTAATTCTGATTTAGTAGATCTAGCACTTTTATTAATACAAGTATGGAAGAATACAGCTATTAGTGGCGGAAAAATAGCGTTAGAATATATTTATACTTGTAAAGCTTCTGAAATTTTAGTTAATAATGTTTTCGAACAGAAAACCAATCAACTTTTAGAAATTTCAAAAAATTGTTTATCAACAAGTGATGTTTCCTTTTCAGCTTATAGCTGTAATGAACTCTTGGAGTTTTATCAAAAACAGAAATCCAATAGACTTTCTATAGAATTTAAAGATAGACCATTATCAACAGACTTTGAAGATTATGGAATCGGATATATTGGAACAGTTAAGTTGGCTAATTATAAGGCGTTTCTTAAATCTGAAAATGGAGATATAAGAGATGACCTTTTTGAAAGTAATATTAGACATTTTCAAGGTTTAGTTGATGTAAATAAGAAAATAAAAAACACTATTGAAAATCCAAATAATGAAGATTTTTGGTGGTTAAATAATGGTATTACAATTATTGCTGAAGAACCTAAAGAAGTTGGAAAAAAACTATCTATTGAAAATATTCAAATTGTAAATGGACTACAGACATCATATTCTATTTTCAATAGTCACAATGAAGATCAGGAAGATCAAAGATCTGTTCTTGTGAAAGTAATAATAAACAAAAATAAAGATACAACAGATAATATTATTGCTTCAACAAATAGTCAAAATCCAGTATCTGCAACATTATTAAGAGCAACAGAACCAGTACAAAGAAATCTTGAATTATTTTTTCTTAATGAGGGTTATTACTATGACAGACGTAAAAATTATTACAAAAACCAAGGTAAGCCTGCTACAAAAATTTTCAGTATACAATTAACAGCACAAGCAATTCAAGCAATAGCCTATGATGATCCCCATACAGCAAGGTCTAGGCCAACATCTTTATTAAAATCAGAAAACACCTACAATAAAATATTTAATCCTAATAAAGATTTTAAAGGATTTTTAAATTGTTGTCTTATTTACAAAAAAGGTCATAATTTTTGGTTAAAACATCAAGACACGAATGTTAAGAATAAAACTTCAAATTTTAAATTGCATATTGGATGCTTACTTACAAAAGATCATTTCAATAAAGTAAATGTTACATTTAACGAAATTTCTGAAATAAATTTAAATAGTATAACTCAAGAGCATTTTAACGAATCAATCAATTTTTTAAGTTTAAGCATTGATCAATACTTACAGGAACACGAAGGAACTAATTTAATAAACATAGCTAAATCAAAAGATTTTACAGAATATTTATTTCAACAATTAAATATTAAGTACAGTAGCTAAAAACTATTAAAAGTCATAGTTTTTTAGCTTATTTATGAAAATTCTATAAGACTTTCTATTCGATTTGTTTTGGACAAATTTAGGACTTAAACACTTAACTAATCTATACAAATTATAAAAAAAAACCCAGAAAATTCTGGGCTTTTTTAGTTTATTTAGTTTTCGTCTTCGTCATCAGGTACATTTACATCAAAGTCGTCATTATCATCAAAATAATCTTCGTCTTCTGCATATTCTTCCATAGCATTTTCTAACTTAGAACTTACTTTTACCAAATATACAGTGTCTTCTGTTCTTAGCTCTACCGCTTTTACAGTTTCTCCTTTAGCGTTTTTAAAAGAGATAATATCTTCATAGTCATATCCATCAGGATATTTGTCAATTAACATATCTAATATGTCTCTTGTTAACTTTGCGTATTCAACAATTACTCTTCTCATAAGATTTACATTTCTAATAAATAAGCAAATATAAGAGGTGCAACAATAGTAGCATCACTTTCTATGATAAATTTTGGTGTATTTATATCTAATTTACCCCAAGTAATTTTTTCATTGGGTACTGCACCAGAATACGAACCATAACTTGTTGTAGAGTCTGAGATTTGACAGAAATAGCTCCAAAAAGGTGTATCTGTTCTTTCCATATCTTGGTATAACATGGGTACTACACAGATTGGGAAATCGCCTGCAATACCTCCTCCTATTTGAAAGAAACCAATACCATTGTCTGAATTGTCTGTATACCAATCTGCTAAAAAGGTCATGTACTCAATACCAGATTTCATAGTACTTGCTTTTAACTCACCTTTTAACACATAAGAAGCAAAAATATTACCCATTGTAGAGTCTTCCCAACCAGGAACTACCATTGGTAAGTTTTTTTCTGCAGCAGCATACATCCAAGAGTCTTTAATATCTATTTCATAATACTCTTCTAAAACTCCAGATAATAACAATTTGTACATAAACTCATGTGGAAAAAAACGTTCTCCTTTAGCTTCTGCATCTTTCCAAATTTTTACAATATGCTCTTGTATTCTTCTAAAAGCTTCTTCTTCTGGGATACAAGTATCTGTAACTCTATTTAAGCCTTTTTCTAATAAATCCCACTCTTGTTGTGGAGTTAAGTCTCTATAATTAGGTACTCTTTTGTAATGAGAATGTGCTACTAAATTCATCACATCTTCTTCTAAATTTGCACCTGTACAAGACACAATATGTACTTTATCTTTACGAATTATTTCTGCAAATATTTTACCTAATTCTGCTGTACTCATAGCTCCTGCTAAAGAAACTAGCATTTTAGAGCCATCTTTTAGTTGATCTTCATACCCTTTTGCAGCATCTACTAAAGCAGCAGCGTTAAAATGCAAAAAGTATTTTTCTATAAAGTTTGTAATAGGTTTGTTCACTATTTCTTAATTTTTTCTAGTTTAAATAAATCTGTTCTTCTATCTTTTAAATTACGTACACTACCAAATTGATTTAAATCTTTAAGTAGGTCTAAATCTACGTCTGCAATAACAATCATTTCTGTATTGGTTGTAGCTTCTGCTTTAATTCCGTTTGCAGGAAACGAAAAATCACAAGGCGTAAATACCATAGATTGTGCAAATTGAATATCCATATTATTTACTTTTGGTAAATTACCTACACTACCAGCAATGGCTACATAACATTCGTTTTCTATAGCTCTAGCTTGTGCACAATGTCTTACTCTAGAATAGCCATTTTGTGTATCAGTTAAAAAAGGAACAAATAAAATATCCATACCTTCTTCTGCTAAAATTCTACTTAATTCTGGAAACTCAGAATCGTAACAAATTAGCACGCCTACTTTACCACAATCTGTATCAAAAGTTTTAAGCTCATTACCTCCTTGCATTCCCCAAACTTTAGCCTCATCAGGAGTTACATGTAGTTTTTCATATCTGTCTTTAGAACCATCTCTTTTACAGATATAACCTACATTGTAAAGTAATTCATCTTTAATCTCTGGCATACTACCAGTAATGATATTGATGTTATACGTTATTGCTAACTCAGAAAACTTTTGAACGATAATAGGTGTAAATTTTGCCAATTCACGAATCGCCTCAGATTCTGGTAAATGGTTATGATCTGCCATTAAAGGCGCATTAAAAAATTCAGGGAATAACGCAAAATCTGCTCTATATGCAGAAACAGCATCAATAAAATACTCTGCTTGTTGCATTAATTCTTCTAAATCTTTATACAAACGCATTTGCCATTGAATAAGCCCTAAACGCACCACTCTTTTTTTGGTTGCAGCTTTTTTAGTTTGCTTTTGATAATAGATATTATCCCATTCTAATAAAACTGCATAATCACCAGAACTACTATCTCCTTCTAAATATCCTTTTAAAATTTTTGATGGATGAAAATCGTTCGAAATTTGAAAGTTTAAAACAGGATCATGTATTTCTTTACGTTTAACCTTTTCTAAATATTCTTTAGGTGATATGTCTTTGGCATATTTATGATAATTAGGCATTCTGCCTCCAAAAACAATTCCTCTTAAGTTTAATTTTTCTGCAAGTTCTTTTCTGTAATCATACAAACGTCTGCCTAAGCGTAAACCACGATATTCTTTTTTAATAAAAACATCAATTCCGTATAAAACATCACCATCTTCATCATGTGTGCTAAAGGTGTAATTACCAGTAATGTCTTCATAGGTATGAGTGTCATCAAACTTATCATAATCTACCATAATAGATAATGCACAACCTGCAAGTTTGCCATTAATTTTAATAATGACTTGACCTTCTGGAAATTTTTGAATTAATGATTTTATTTGAGGTTCTTGCCAATAAGAATTTGTCATATTAGCGTAAACTTCAATCATTGCTTGTTTTAACGCCTGATAATCATCAAGCGTTAAATATTGCAATTCTATATTTTCTATGTTTTTTATCATGATTTATGACTAATAATCGTCGTCATCATTTTTAAATTTAGACAATTTGCTAAAAGGATTATTATCTTCTAAATCATCTCCATTATCATAAGTATCATCATTAGAAGCAAACTTATAACTCAACATTTTATAGAATAATTTAGCTGCTAAAAAGTCTGATGATTTTTCATTTTCATTAGGGCATAATTCTACCATATCAAAACCTACCACATTTTTTTCATCAAAAACTCTTTGTAAAAATTCTAGCGTTTCATAATAAAATAATCCTCCTGGTTCTGGAGTTCCAGTTGATGGTAAAATTGATGGATCTAAAGCATCTAAATCGAATGTAATAAACACATTACTAGTTAATTGGTCTATTACATCATCCATCCAATCTTCATTAACAGCCATGTCATGAGCAAAGAAAACTTTGTCTAAGTTCATTTCTCTTTTCTCAGAAATATCCATACTTCTAATACCAACTTGTACCAAATTTGTAGTTTGATTTGCTTCATAAACAGCACAAGCATGATTGCAACTAGAACCTTCGTATTCTTTTCTTAAGTCTGCATGCGCATCTATATGTAATACAGTTAAGTTAGGAAAACACTCATTAAAAGCTCTAATTGTACCTATAGAAATAGAATGTTCTCCACCAAAAACAGTTACAAATTTATTTCTATTGATGTATTTTTTTGTGGTTTGATGAACAGCTTCTACAACAGCTTCTGGAGACTCATTTTCTGTGATAGGATCAGCTAAGAAAACACCTTCTTTGTATACTTCAGAATCTGTTTCTATGTCATATAGTTCCATGTTTTCTGAAGCATCTAAAAAGGCTTGAGGCCCTTTGTCTGCTCCTTTTTGCCAAGTACTAGTTCCATCATAAGGAACAGGTATAATTACAATTTTTGACGTTGCTAGGTTTCCATATTCTTGTGGAATTCCTGCATATGTTTGATTTGTTTTCATTTTAATTTTAATATTTTAATATCCTAGAATAGATAATAACTCTTTGCTTTGTTGTTGTTCTTTAAATACGGTAATGGATAATTTACCATCTTCATTTCTGTCTATGATTAAATGTTTTGGATGTGGAATTAAACAGTGTTGTAAACCACCAAAACCACCTATAGACTCTTGGTATGCCCCTGTATTAAAGAAACCAATGTATAAGGGTTTATCTTTTTCGTAAACAGGTAAATAAATACCATTTATATGTTGTTCAGAATTGTAATAATCATCACTATCACATGTTAAACCACCTAATAAAACACGTTCGTATTTATGGTTCCATTTATTAATTGGCAACATTATAAAACGTTTATTAATTGCCCAAGAATCTGGTAAAGTAGTAATGAATGATGAGTTAATCATATTCCAACGTTCTCTATCATTTTGTTTTTTCTGATATAAAACTTCATAAATAGCTGCACCAGATTCACCCACTGTAAAGCTACCAAATTCTGTAAAAATATGAGGCACATCTACTTCTGCTTCATCACAAGCTTGTTTTATTTGACCAATGATTTCATCTATCATATAGGCATAATCATATTCAAAAGCCAATGAATTTTTTATTGGGAAACCACCACCAATATTTAAGCTATCTAAAGTAGGACAGGTTTTTTTAAGATTAATATAAACGTTAAGACATTTCATTAATTCGTTCCAATAGTAAGCATTGTCTTTAATACCAGTATTGATAAAGAAATGTAACATCTTTAAATCTACTTGCTCGTTTTTTGCAATTTCACGTTCATAAAAAGACACAATATTTTTATAGCCAATACCTAATCTAGAAGTATAAAACTCAAATTTTGGTTCTTCTTCTGAAGCGATTCTAATACCCACTTTAAACTTTTTGTCGGTCTCTTTTTGTAAAAGCGCTAATTCTTCGTAATTATCTATAATTGGTATACAATTTTGATGACCAGAATTAATTAGACCTCCAATGTTTTTAACGTATTGATCACGTTTAAAACCATTACAAATCACATAAGTAGATGGTTTAATTTTACCTGCTTTTTTTAGATTATTAACAATATCTATGTCAAAAGCAGACGATGTTTCTATGTGGATTTCGTTTTTTAAAGCCTCATTAAGTACATGTTTAAAATGAGAGCTTTTAGTACAATAACTATAAAAGTATTTGCCTTTATAATTATGCTTTTCAATACTCTGTTTAAACCAACCTTTGGCTCTATTTATGTTTTCTGAGATTTTTGGCAAATAGGTAAACTTTAATGGAGCTCCATATTCTTGAGCTAATTCCATTAAATTAATTCCATGCCAAAACAGTTTGTTATTTTCTGTTTTAAATTCCTCTTGAGGAAAATCGAACGTTTGTTCGACTAAATCGATATATTTTGTGTTCACTTTGTTTAATTAATAATATAATGATAATTGACTTCTAAGCTTTAAAACAACTTGTTTTAGCTAGAAAATAAAACTCTTAAACAAGAGATTATTATCACTGTATTATTTGTAAGTAAACTACGTGCAATTTAAAGTAAAGTTGCAAATCTTCTAGAAAAGAAGATGGAGATACCTTAATTTTTTCGTTACATTTCCAAAATGCGTTGTAAGTCTTTTTCTCCAAAAATAACTTACTATCGAAATAAGAAAAACTTAACATTTAACTTATAATAAGCGAATCAAAAGTAAATTATTTTTTAATACAAAAAACAAAAACAAAAAAAAAGTGAAAAAAAATTTCACTTTTACTATTTCTTTTAAATACTAGTCTTCAGGTGGATAACCATGAATTTTTTCGAAGTCTTCATCAAAGTTAGCACGTAAATAAGCATTTAATTTCTTCCTGTAATCGTCTTTTAACCAAGTTACAAAGTTGTGGGTACTTTTAGAAATACATTTTGCATATCTATTAATTCTATCATCTATCTCCTCTCCTAGCTTTTTAGCCAAAATTAAAGCATCAAAAACGTCTTCACTATTTTCGATACACATTTTTGCATGGTGTACAATAGACTTTTCTAAAACTCTTTTAGAAGACTCCCCTGCTCTAATTGTATCTATATACACTTGCTTCATGTCAAAATACATGTCTTTAGAATTCGCAAATTCTTTTTTAATGTCTGCAGGTAATTCATATTTAAAATTACTTTCTATTTCTTCATCAGAAAGTATAGCATTTAAATAATAATCTGGAGCTCTAAACATTTTTTGCCAATCTAAATCTGCTCCCCAAGGTCCAAATCTGTAGAAATTATTACCTAAATCTAAGACGTCAAACTCTTTTTTATCTCCATAAATACGAGAACCACGACCAATCATTTGATAATATAAGGTTAGTGATTTTGTAGCTCTGTTTAGTACTATAGCCTCTATACTAGGTTCATCAAATCCTGTTGTTAAAATACTAACAGATGTTATAATTGCTCCAGGTGTTTTATGAAACCATTTTAAGATTAATTCACGCTCTTTTTTAGTGTTTGTGTTATCTAGGTGTGCAATTGGGTATCCAGCTTTCTTAAAAGCATAAAACACTTGAATAGAAGTATTTATACCATTATTAAATATTAATGTTTTTTTGCCTTTAATGGTTTCTTCGTAAGCAGAAACTAATTTAGAAAGCATGTCTACATTCATGTATAAATCTTCTGAAGATTTTACTGTATAATCTCCATTTGCACCCACTTCTAATGAGGTTAAACCAACATTATAAGAGTACATATTTGCACTTGCTAAATAATCATTACTAATTAAATCTTTAATAGATTCACCAACCACCAATTCTTGATAGTTCTCATACATAGGTAATTTTATGTTAGAACTTAATGGAGTTGCAGTAACACCAAGAATAAATGATTTATTAAAAAATTTAAATATTTTAGTAAATGAGTTGTAGTGAGCCTCATCAACAATTACTAAACCTATATCAGAAATGTCAAATTTATCATCATTTAAACGATTGTTTAGAGTTTCTACCATTGCTACAAAACAATCAAACTCATGCTGATCATCTAATTTTGCAGTTGAATTTACGGTTTTATTAGTAACACCAAACTCCTTTAACATTTTAGAAGTTTGTTTGCTTAACTCAATTCTATGGGTTAAAACAAGTACTTTCTTTTTGAAAGTTTTTAAGTAACGTCTTGTAATTTCAGAAAAGATAACTGTTTTTCCTCCTCCAGTTGGTAATTGATAAAGTAAGTGATAATCTTCTGGAGCAGTTTCGAATCTTTTAAAAATTTCTTCTAGTGCATCTTTCTGATATCCATATAACTCTTTTCCTGTATTTGCTTCTGAAATTTTTGTTTCTGTCAAAATTTTAAAAATTTAAGTAACAAAAATAAGACTTAAACCAGGTTTAATGCAAGTTTATCTTATAGAAATCTTGTTAAATCTGTTTGAGTGATATCATAATGTGAGGCATGATAGACACAAACGCCGTTTTTAATGATGAGTAATTGTGGTGATTGGTGTTGAACTTGAAAAGTATATCCCACTTCATCAGAGACATTTCTGTAAGATAAAAGGTCTAGATAATATACTTTTAATCGTTGATGCTCTTCTGTAAATAATTTTTCGAATTGTTTTATAACCATACTACTAATACCACATCTTGTAGAATGTTTAAAAATAAAAATAGATTCAGTTTTAGATTGCTCTTTAATAGTTTCTAACTGTTCTAAAGAAGTTAAAGGTGTCCAATTAATAAAAATATTGTCATTTCTTTTTTTGCCAAAGTCAAATAATCCCATGTTTTAATTTTACTATAAAATTATGAAACTTTGGCCTTTAAAGAAAAGAAGCTGCCCAAATAAAATCTTAAAATTTTACAGAAACAACTTCTTAATGTAAAAAACCTACTTTTCTATTTCTTAATCAATTTTTTAACAAAAGAGGAATTATCTACATAAATTTTAGCGTAATAAACGCCTGTAGTTAGTTGATATCCATCAATAGTTGTTTCCTTTGTGAATAGCAATCTTTTCCCAAGACTGTTGTAAATTTCTATCTTTTCAATTTTTTGTGATGATGAATTTGAGATTGTAATAAGATTGCTAAATGGGTTAGGATACAAACTTATTTTGTTTTTGAGTAAATTATCATCAACAGATGCTGTGGAACAATTATCACTATAACTGGTGTTTCCATCTTTAATCCAACTTGTTGGAGGCGTAAAACCACTATCGACTTGAATACAGCCTAAAGTAGTATTTCCACTTGCATCGAAATTAGATATTGCTGCATTATTGGCATTTGCCATATTAAAATATTCTAGGACATTGTCTGAAGCTATTACCTCTATTAAATTGGAATTCGCACCTAATTCTAAAAAAGACATTGCTGTATTTTTAACGTTTAGCTGTTTCAATTTGGTGTTGCTTGCTAAATCAATCATTATTGGTTGATTAGCCAAACCTACCAAACTATTGTTCGCAAAATATAATATTTCCAAGTTTGGATTGGAGAGAACATTTAATGAATTGATATTATTAGAAGTGGCGTCAAACAGTACTAATTTATTTAGTGATTGTAAATTTATACCTGTCAAACTGTTTTCGCTTACATCTACTTTTGTCAGATTAAAGTTATTACTAAAACTGATGCTCGATAAATTATTCTTAGATACATTTAAATCGTCTAACATACCTAAATCTGTAATACTAACATTTACCATTTTACAGTTGCTTGCATATAAATAAATTAATTTGGTATTATTAGTTACGTTCAATGTGGGAAAATCATTGTCGTTTAAATTTAATCCAGTAATATTTTTAAATGCTTCTAAACCTGCAGGATTTTGTATTCCTTTATTATTTAAAACTAGTGTATTTATATAGTTTTCGGCTTCACAAGTTCCAATTTTTCCATTAGCATCTAAATCTATAGTTTCTGTATAATTTAGTAATTCGTTTTTAAGATTTGTATCTGTGTAGCCAATTTCATCATCTAAAGCATAAGAGGCTGTAGCATCTTTTTGCCATTGAACAGGAATGTTATTTTGTACGTTAGCATCAACCAAAATACAAGTCAACAACGGATTTTGATCTAAATAAGCTGCTTTCATATCCCAAACATTCATATTAGCATTATTCCCATTAGCAATATTGGCAATTCTTAAGTTGTTATTTCTTTGGCATCTAATCCATTCTAATTTGGCATTTGCTGTTACGTTTAACGCAACTAGATTATTATCATCTAATTCTAATCGTTCTAAATTCGTCATATTTTTTGTGTCAATTTTGGTCAATTGATTACTACTCAAATACAATTCTTTTAATGCAGAGATGTTACCAAAATTCACACTTACAAAATCACTTCCAAAACCATCAAACTTTTCTAAAGCAGCATTACTTGATAGATCTAAGTTTGGTATGGCATTAGCACTTAAAGTCAAATTTTTTAATTGTGTAAGATTAGAAATATCTAATAATGAAATGTTGTTGTTAATGCCTATCAGCAATAAATCTGTTAAGGCAGTGTTTTGTATCAAACTTGCACTAGCAAGAGATTTTAAATTTTCTAGTTCTAAAACTTTGAGCTTTGTCTTCGTTTGAAAATCTAAAGTAGCAACTCCATTATTAGGAAAACCTGACCCAGTTCTCATTACAAGTCTTTCTAGATTGCTGTAGTTTGCAATATCTAAACTGTTCAGTTTTGGCATTCCATTTATAGTGAGATTTTTTAAAATAGAACTTGTATTTGGTAAAGTAACTGTTTGCAACTCACCTACTCCTTCTACAAACAAGGTTTCTAATGTAGAGCATCCAGAAATGTTTAAGCCTTCTATGTAAGTGTTTCTAAAAAAGAATGACTTTAAACCAATTCTGCTGCCTAAATTTAAAGTAGCAAACAAACTTGTATTATTTATTTCTATTACTTCTAAGGTTGTAGAATCTGGCATATTAGGAAGTTGTTCTAAATTAGAACCAGCACCACAATTAATAAAATGCAGATTTTTAATAGGTCTAGCGTTTTGTAAATTTAAGGATAGAAATTCTAAGCCATTTAAGTAAAATTCATCAAGAATTCTGTTTACGTTTCCAGATAAAACTCCTCCTAGTTTTGATAAATCTAAATTTACAGCTCGAATATAATTTCCTTGATGCGTGTTTCCAATAAATCTAAAACTTCTGATTTCAAAATGCTCAATACCAGAAAAATCAATTCCACTTGGTCCAAAAGTGGCATAATCGAAATTTAAGGTTATTGTTGATGGAACATTACCTGATACTAAAGTGCCATTCATTTCTCCAGTTTCTATAGTGCCATCATTATTAGCATCAATAGTTGGATATGTGCTTATAATGAGTTGCTCTAAATTATAATCTGTAAATGCACTTGTAATTTTGTTAGGTAACTTATCATTTGCCAAAAAGTTGGCAATAAAGAGCCAAGAAAAAATTAGTGATAATTTCGTTTTCATAAGATTAGGTTTTAATTACGTTCCAAAACTAGAAAAGTGAAGTATCAATTTTGTGTCAACTCATATCACAAACAATTCAAAAAAAATAGTATTTTAGTTTTCGATTTGTTAATTACATGAAAATCAACACTTTCTTTAAAAATTATATGCGACTTGGTTCTAAAGGAATAACCAACAAAACAGAATTGAAAAAGATTATTCTATTCAATGTTTTTTGTTTTGGTTGGCAAATTTTATCAATTATTATGATGATTGATGAGTACAAAGAACACACTTCTTTCTCAGTAATTCTGTTAGGAATCGTCATGAGTTCAGTTCTGGCGTTTATACAATTTATACATTACAGGCAATACTTTTTATTGGGAAGAATTTTGTATTTACTCCTACTCTCTGCCCTTACTTTCTGGTTTTCTAATTACTTATTTGCAGAAAACTTGTTGGAGTTTTATTTCTTTTTAGTGTTTAGTAAAAGTTTAATTTTTATCGATTCTAAGAAGATAAATCTCATCATCTTATTTTTTGCTTTTGGATTGTTCTTTATTCCTAATTTCTTTTACAATCACTATCCAAGAGCACAATTTAACGATGTTTCTATCGCTTTTTTATTCTTTACCATATTTGTAATTATCAGTTATTTTAAAAATTTGAATGCATCAAATGAAGCTGAATTAGAATCTAAAAAGAATGATTTAGAGAAAATAAATGAATTCCAGTCGCAATTTTTCATCAATATTTCTCATGAAATTAGAACACCATTAACTTTAATTCGTGGTCAAATTGATAAATTAAAAGACAAAAATCTATCATCCAAAGAGCTTCATAACATTGAAAATGGTGTAAATACGCAAGTAAACAACATAAAAAAGATGGTAGATGATGTTTTAGATTTAGCTAAAATGGAATCTTCAGACTTTTCATTGAACTTAAAAACCATTAATTTAAATGAGCTGATAAAAAGAATTTGTCTAAACTTTGAGCCTTTATTTAAGGAAAAGAATATCGATTTTAAAGTAGTCACTGCATCAGAATTATATGTGAAATCTGATGTTATTTATCTGGAAAGAGCAATTAACAACATTATTTTAAATGCCTTAAAGTATACAGAAAAAGAAGGTATTGTGAGTGTGATTGTAGAAAGCGAATCAGACAATGCAGTTATCAAAGTTAAGGACACTGGAATTGGTTTATCCAAGAAAGATAGCAGTAAAATTTTTGAACGTTTTTTTCAAGCAGATAATTCTATAAACAAATCTGGTGGAAGTGGTGTTGGTCTAGCTTTTAGT
The DNA here is from genome assembly GCF_042651285.1 of Polaribacter marinivivus. Taxonomy (NCBI): domain Bacteria; kingdom Pseudomonadati; phylum Bacteroidota; class Flavobacteriia; order Flavobacteriales; family Flavobacteriaceae; genus Polaribacter; species Polaribacter marinivivus. The sequence goes on from NZ_JBHSCY010000002.1 coordinate 526,141, forward strand.
AAAGAAATTATAGAACTTCATCATGGAAATGTAACTGTAGAAAGCACATTGAATGAAGGTAGTGTGTTTAGTATTTTTCTTCCAAAATCCGAAGAAATAGTAACTGAAACAGAAGATTTTGAAGAACTAAAAATAATTGATTATCAACATATAAACCTAAATTTATCTACAATTGCTTATCAGTTTTTAATTGTTGACGATAACAGAGAAATGCGCTCCTATCTGAAAGAAATATTTGCGAATCACCAATGTTATGAAGCTGAAAATGGTTTGGAGGCTCTAGAAATTTTAGAGAACACCAAAATAGATTACATTATTACAGACTACATGATGCCTAAGATGAATGGTCTGGAATTCGTAAAAGCTGTAAAATCTAAATTTCCAACCCTCCCTATTGTTATGCTCACTGCAAGAGCAGATTCTAAAAGTAAATTAGATGTATTACAATTGGGTATAGATGATTATTTAGAAAAACCTTTTATCAAAGAAGAATTGCTAGTAAGGGTAAATAATTCTCTTGCAAATTATAAAACCAGAGCACATTATAGAAAAACCGAAAATGTTATTGAAAGCGAACAATCTACTGATAATTGGAGCTTGAAAGTAAAGGATTATATTTATAAAAATGCGGATAACACTCACCTAACCCAAGAAGATATTGCAGCACAATTTAACTTGTCAAAGAGTTCTTTATATCGAAAAATAAAGCTGGAAACAGGTTTAACACCTAAAGAATTTATTACAGAAATTAAATTGCAAAAAGCAAGAAATTTGTTGGAAAGAGATTATACTATTTCATTGAAACAATTATCTCTAGAAGTGGGTTTTTTACACAACTCTTATTTTTCCAAACTGTTTAAAAATAGGTTTGGTATTTCTCCAAGTGATTTTTCAAAGGCTCGTGCTTAATAGTCTTTAAATCAGTCAAAAAGTCATTATAATTCATGTTTTTAAGACAAAATGACTTGTTTTAAAACTGATATTTTGATGGTATTATAATTGCTAATTTGTTTATGAAAAAAGAAAAAAAATAAAAATGAATTTTAATAACTATACAACAAAATCACAAGAGACCATACAAATGGCGCAACAAATTGCGCAAGGTTTTGGTCATAATCAAATAGAAAACGAACATATTTTTAAAGCTTTAACAGAAGTAGACCAAAATGTGTTGCCTTTTTTATTAAAGAAACTTAACATCAATATTGATGTTGTAAACCAGATATTAGAAAAACAATTACAAAGTTTTGCTAAAGTTTCTGGTGCAGAACTAATGCTTTCTAGAGAAGCTGGTAAAACGTTAAATGAAGCATCTATTATTGCTAAAGACATGAAAGATGATTTCGTTTCTATAGAACATTTAATACTGGCCATTTTTAAATCGAAATCTAATATTGCACAGGTTTTAAAAGACCAAGGTGTAACAGAAAAAGATTTAAAAGCAGCTATAGATGATTTAAGAAAAGGAGAACGAGTAACTTCACAATCTCAAGAAGAAACGTATAATGCTTTAAGTAAATATGCTAAAAACTTAAATCAATTAGCACAAGACAATAAGTTAGATCCTGTTATTGGTAGAGATGAAGAAATAAGAAGATTGCTTCAAATTTTATCTAGAAGAACTAAAAATAACCCAATTTTAGTGGGTGAACCAGGTACAGGTAAAACTGCAATTGCAGAGGGTTTAGCCCATAGAATTGTAGATGGTGATGTACCAGAAAATCTAAAAGACAAGCTTATTTTCTCTTTAGACATGGGTGCCTTAATTGCTGGTGCAAAATATAAGGGTGAATTTGAAGAGCGTTTAAAAGCAGTTATAAAAGAAGTAACTACTTCAGATGGTGATATTGTTTTGTTTATTGATGAAATACACACTTTAGTTGGTGCTGGTGGTGGACAAGGTGCAATGGATGCAGCTAATATTTTAAAACCAGCATTAGCAAGAGGTGAATTGCGTGCAATTGGTGCTACTACCCTAGATGAATATCAAAAATATTTTGAAAAGGATAAAGCTTTAGAGCGTCGTTTTCAGAAAGTGTTAGTTGATGAACCAGATACTGAAAGTGCAATTTCTATTTTAAGAGGTATTAAAGAAAAGTACGAAACACATCATAAAGTACGTATTAAAGACGATGCTATTATTGGAGCTGTAGAATTATCTCAAAGATATATTACCAATCGTTTTTTACCAGATAAAGCCATTGATTTAATGGACGAAGCTGCATCAAAATTACGCATGGAAATTAACTCTAAGCCAGAAGAATTAGATGTCTTAGATCGTAAAATAATGCAATTAGAAATTGAAATTGAAGCGATTAAACGTGAAAAAGATGAAGTAAAATTAAAGACTTTACGTGCTGAGTTAGCTAATTTTAAAGAGCAAAGAAATACCATAAATGCAAAATGGAAATCAGAAAAAGAAGTTGTAGATAATATTCAGAATAGAAAATCTGAAATCGAAAACTATAAAATTGAAGCAGAAAAAGCAGAACGTGAAGGCGATTATGGTAAGGTTGCAGAAATTAGATATGGTAAAATTAAAGAAGCGCAAGAAGCATTAGAAAAATTACAGCAAACATTGCAAGAAAATCAAAATGAAAAGTCTTTAATAAAAGAAGAAGTTACATTAGATGATATTGCAGAAGTTGTAGCAAAATGGACAGGTATTCCTGTTACAAAAATGATTCAGTCTGAGCGTGATAAATTGTTACAATTAGAAAAACAATTACACAAAAGAGTGGTTGGTCAAGAAGAAGCTATTGTAGCTATTTCTGATGCAGTAAGACGTTCTAAAGCAGGCTTACAAAATCCAAACAAACCTATAGGAAGTTTCTTGTTTTTAGGAACAACTGGAGTTGGTAAAACAGAATTAGCAAAAGCATTAGCTGAATATTTATTTGATGATGAAAATGCAATGACTAGAATTGATATGAGTGAATATCAAGAGCGTCATTCTGTTAGTAGATTAGTAGGTGCACCTCCTGGATATGTAGGTTATGATGAAGGAGGGCAATTAACTGAAGCTGTAAGAAGAAGACCTTATTCTGTAGTGCTTTTAGATGAAATTGAAAAAGCACATCCAGACACCTTTAATGTTCTTTTACAAGTTTTAGATGAAGGAAGATTAACAGATAATAAAGGACGAGTTGCAGATTTTAAAAATGCAATTATCATCATGACATCAAATATGGGTAGTCATATTATTCAAGAAAAATTTAGTGATCCAAAAGCTGATTTAGATGCAGTAACTGAATTAGCTAAAATTGAAGTTTTAGGATTGTTAAAGAAATCTGTGAGGCCAGAATTTTTAAACAGAATTGATGATGTAATCATGTTTACACCATTAAATAAAAATGATATTTTTGAAATTGTAAGATTACAAATAGATCATTTAAAGAAAATGATTGGTAAACAAGATATTACTTTAGATGCTACAGATGAAGCTATTGCTTACTTAGCTAAAAAAGGATATCAACCAGAATTTGGAGCAAGACCTGTAAAAAGAGTCATTCAGAAAGAAGTTTTAAACCAATTATCTAAAGAAATTCTATCAGGTAAAGTAACTACAGATAGTATCATATTATTAGATGCTTTTGATGATAAATTGGTGTTTAGAAATCAATCTGATTTAGTAGAAAATTAAGTTTTATAAATTACATAGTTTAGAAAGGGTGATACAAAAAGTATCACCCTTTTCTTTTTTGGTTATATTCGTATTTTAAAATATCTATCATGAAAAAATATTTCTTTCTTTTATTATTTGCTTTTACATTAATTTCTTCATGTACTACAGAAGAAACAACTACATATTATTTAATTAGACATGCAGAAAAAGATAGAACAGATGCTACAAATCCAAATCCTAGTTTAACTATAAAAGGAGAACAGAGAGCTCAAAATTGGGCAGAATATTTTAAAGATAAAAAAATAGATGCTGTATATTCTACTAAGTATTATAGAACTATAGAGACAGCAACACCAACAGCAAAAACTAAAAATTTAGAAGTACAGTTTTATAATCCAAGAAATATGTATGATTCTATTTTTATGGCAGAAACCAAAGGTAAATCTGTGTTAGTTGTTGGTCATAGCAACACCACTCCTGTTTTTGCAAATAAAATATTAGGCGAAAACAAATATGAAAATATGGATGATAGTGATAATGCTAGTTTATATATAGTTACTATATCAGAAAATAAAAAAGAAAGTAAAATAGAAAAGGTTAACGAATAATTGATACCTCTATATTTCTTAAAATAATTTCTGAAACTAGTTTTAAATTATTCTTTTCGTATGCTTTATCAATGTCAATAAGCTTAATATTTTCAGTATTAGGTTTGTAGTTTTGATAATCTACAAAACGAATTCCATTTTTAAAGCACTGCTCTTTTAGTACTCTAAAACGCTTTCCTCCACCATTTGTATGGTAAGAATAGGCTAAATAATCTATTAAATAATCTTCTTTACCAATCCAATAAATAAATACATCTTCAAAGTCTTCTCCTCCTCCATTTTCTGAAAAAGTGATTTCTATTTTATAATATTCTTTTCCATTAATCGTAGAAGATGGTAATCGTTTTTTACGAACAGCTTTATCATTTAATCCATAAGGTAATACAGAAAAATAATGAACTGAATTTACAGAATTACTGTATTTTAAAGCCATAGAATCTACAACTTTTATTGATTTTTCATTTATAAATCGTTCAAATCCGCTATTACTCAACACATCTTTTATAGAATCAAAAGTTCTAATTAGTTTAAACTTTCCATTATTTCTTACAGCAGAATATTGTTTATCTCTAAATTCAAATGTAATTTCTGAATTAGAAACTTTATCAGTACCAGAGGCTAATATAGATTTGTCAACAATTTGTTGCGCTGTCAATTCCTTTTTTTGTGGCTGACAAGAAATGAATAAAATAAATGATAATAAAAGGATTCTCATTAATGTAGGTTTTCTTATAATTGATGCCAAAATTACGTTTCTTTAGCGAATGTAAAAATGTATCTTTGTAAAAACTTAAAATCAGTCAAAGACTGTGCAGAAAAAAATAAACATACAGAATAAAAAAGCACGTTTCGAATACGAAATACTAGACAAATATATTGCAGGAATTCAGTTAACAGGAACAGAAATAAAATCCATTAGACAAAGCAAAGCCAGAATTACTGAGAGCTTTTGTGAGTTTAATGAACGTGGAGAATTGTTTATTGTTAATATGTACATTCAAGAATACATGTTTGGACATCATTTTAATCACAATCCAAAAAGTGAACGTAGACTTCTATTAAATAAAAGAGAATTACGTAGTTTAAAAAAAGATGTAGAAGCCAAAGGAAATACAATAGTGCCTTTAAAATTGTTTATTAATGATAGAGGCTTTGCAAAACTAGAAATAGCTTTAGCTAAAGGTAAACAAACACATGATAAACGAAATGTTATTAAAGATAGAGATAGCAAACGTAACTTAGATAGAATTAAAAAAAGCTTTAATGCTTAAAGAAAAACTTAAAGATTACAATATTATTTTAGCTTCAGGTTCTCCTAGAAGACAACAATTTTTTAAAGATTTAGATATAGATTTTACAATAATTTTAAAATCTGTTGATGAAGTTTATCCTAAAGAACTAAAAGAGACAGAGATTACAGATTATTTAGCAGATTTAAAATCTAAAGCATTTACAAATTTATCAGATAAAGATATTTTAATAACCTCAGACACTATTGTTTGGTTAAATAATAAAGCTTTAGGAAAGCCTAAAGATGATAAAGAGGCTTTTAACATGTTATCTGCTTTGTCTGGCAAAACACATAAAGTAATTACATCTATAAGTATTAAAACAAATCGTTTTCAAAAGATGATTAATGATGTTACTAAGGTTTCTTTTAAACAATTAAGTGATGAAGAAATACAGTATTACATCAAAAATTATAAACCTTTTGATAAGGCTGGTGCTTACGGAATTCAAGAATGGATAGGGTTTATAGGAATAGATAAAATTGAAGGCAGCTATTTTAATGTTGTTGGTTTACCTGTTCATAAACTTTATAAAACATTGATGAATTTATCATAATTAACCTCAAATAAAAGTTTATTTTTACGCAAATTTTACACGATATATTAAAATGAAGAAATATACATTCACAGAAAAGAAAGATACACGTTCAGGTTTTGGTGATGGTTTAACAGAATTAGGTAGAACGAACCCAAATGTTGTAGCACTTTGTGCAGATTTAATTGGTTCTTTAAAGATGGATCAATTTATTAAAGAAAATCCAGAACGCTTTTTTCAAGTTGGTATTGCAGAAGCAAATATGATGGGGATTGCTGCAGGTTTAACCATTGGTGGTAAAATACCTTTTACTGGTACTTTTGCAAATTTTTCTACTGGTAGAGTGTATGATCAAATTAGACAATCTATTGCTTATTCTGGAAAAAATGTAAAAGTTTGTGCTTCTCATGCTGGAGTTACTTTAGGAGAAGATGGAGCTACACACCAAATTTTAGAAGATATAGGATTAATGAAAATGTTACCAGGGATGACAGTAATTAATCCTTGTGACTATAATCAAACTAAAGCTGCAACTATTGCTATTGCAGAACATAAAGGACCTGTTTATTTGCGTTTTGGTAGACCAAAAGTACCTGTGTTTATGCCAGAAGATTTAAAGTTTGAAATTGGAAAAGGTATTCAGCTTACAGAAGGAAAAGATGTTACTATTGTTGCTACTGGACATTTAGTTTGGGAGTCTTTACAAGCTGCAGAGCAATTAGAAGAACAAGGTATTTCTGCAGAAGTAATAAATATACATACTATTAAACCATTAGATGAAGAAATTATTTTATCATCTGTTGCTAAAACTGGTTGTATAGTAACTGCTGAAGAACATAATAAATTAGGTGGTTTAGGAGAAAGTGTAGCTAGAACTTTAGCTTTAAACTTACCTACTCCACAAGAATTTGTGGCAACAAATGATACTTTTGGTGAGTCTGGAACTCCAGATCAACTTATGGCTAAATATGGATTGGATGCTGCTGCAGTTGTAAAAGCTGTTAAAAAAGTAATTTCTAGAAAAAAATAACGTTTTTGTTATTAAAGGCGTCTATATAAAAACTATAAATTAATAAGTATGAAAAAAGTAATTTTAGTAATGTTTTTGGCTTTAGGTTTAAGTCAAGTTTCAAATGGTCAAATTCAATTTGGTCTTAAAGGTGGTATTAACTATAACTCTAACTCTATTAAAGAATCTGGACAAGATGTTTTTGACGGAGCTAAAAGTAAAACTGGCTATCATGCAGGTGTTTGGTTACGTTTTAAAATACCAGTAATTGGGTTGTATTTAAGACCAGAATTAGTGTATACCAATTTAGAAAATGAAGTTTACTATAAAACAGCAGCAAAAACAACTACTCATAATTTTCAAAAATTAGATATTCCTGTTCTTTTAGGTAAAAAGATTTTTGGTATTGGTAATGTTTATATTGGTCCTTCTTTTCAATATATTTTAGATTCAGATTTTAGTGTAAGCGATATTTCTAGCGTAGATGGAGATGGATTTACAGTGGGTCTTCAATTTGGAGGTGGTTTAGAATTTGGAAGATTAGGTATTGATGTAAGATGGGAAAGAGCTTTTTCTGATGTAGAATCCTCTTTTGTAGGTAACTTAGGAAGTGTAAGTTATGATACTAGAATAAATCAAATAATCTTTGGATTATCTTATAGGTTATAAGATTTAATAACAATAAACAAAAAAGCTCTTGAAACATTCAAGAGCTTTTTTGTTTATTTAATATTTGGATTTAAATAATCTGGTAATGTTGGATTATCAGGATCATTAAAATCATTACTTGGATCTCCATCACCATTTCTATCTTCATTTCTTGTTAAAACGCCATCTCCATCATCATCACTATCAAAATAGTTTGGTATACCATCAGAATCTGTATCGTCATTATTAACATTACCATCATTATCTACATCTTCTGAAATAGTTTTTACACCATCATTGTCATGATCTGTATTAGGTACTAATGTTAATAAATCTATATAGAATAAAATATTTGTATCTACTAAATTGTTAGACCAGTTTTGAGGATTTGAAGACGGATAAGCTAACCCAGAAGGAATAAATAAAACACCTTTACCTCCGTTTAAATATGTAATAGGGCCATTAAAAGGACCTCCATTAGCATCTTTTTTTAACTCACCTCCTTTAAAATTAGTAAATCCATAAGAGAAACCTCTAACTACAGAAGTCAAACTAAACCATAAACCACTTTGGTTTTGATCAAAATTAGTATCGCTAAAAGTTGTTCCAGAAAAAGTTTTTCCTGCATATTTAGTAAATACTGAATCTACTTTTGTAGGAAAACCTCTGTCAGGATCATTACCATAATCTCCTTCTCTTTCTACGTAAACATATAACTTATAGTTAATGTCATTTTCTGTAACATTCATTGTTTTTAGTTTGGTGTCATCAAACATAGCAGTTTCACCAGCAACTAAAACTTTAATAGAATCTACAGAACTATCATAATAATGATTTTTTAAAAATTTAACTATAGAATCGTTATCTGAAATTGCTAAAGCTTCATGATCTACATCAGCAAATGGATTTGTTCCAAAAGTATCATCACCACAAGAATAAACTAATACAGAAAGTATTATTAATAGAAAAAAGTATCTAGTTTTAAACATATAATATCTTAAAAATTGTGGGCGCAATTTACCATTTTTATACCTTTGTAAAAAGATAAATAAAACATTTTAACTTTTTTTATGAGGATTGATAAATATTTATGGTGTATTCGATTATACAAAACAAGAAGTATGGCAACAACAGCCTGTAAAAAGGGACAAGTTAAAATAGAAAACTCGAATGTTAAACCCTCAAAAGAATTGTTTGGAAACGAACAAATAACGGTTCGAAAAAACCAGATTAATTATAAAATTAAAGTTTTAGATATTCCTCCTAGCAGAGTTGGTGCAAAATTAGTAGATTTATATCGTAAAGATTTAACTCCAAAAGAAGAATTTGAAAAAACAGAGCTATTAAAATTTGCAAAAGATTATTATAGAAAAAAAGGAAGTGGAAGACCTACTAAAAAAGATAGAAGAGATATAGAGGGTTATCAAGAAGACACAACAGAAGATATATGATACTAGAAGAAAATATTATATTAAATAATACTCAAATTGATCAAAAAATTAGAAGAATTGCTTATCAAATTTATGAAAGTAATTCTAATGAAAAAGAATTAATTATTGCTGGTATTAAAGGAAATGGATTTATACTAGCCAATAAAATAGTAGCAGTTTTAGAGAAAATTTCTACTTTAAAAGTGACTATTTGTGAGGTAAATATTAATAAAAAGAAACCCTTAGAAAAAATAACAACGTCTTTAACTAAAGAAGTATATAAAAATAAATCTCTAGTTTTAGTAGATGATGTTTTAAATTCTGGTACCACTCTAATCTATGGAGTAAAACATTTTTTAAATGTACCTTTAAAAAGATTTAAAACAGCTGTTTTAGTAAATAGAAACCATAAAAAATATCCTGTTAAAGCAGATTTTAAAGGTGTATCATTATCAACTTCTATAAAAGAACATATAGTTGTAGATTTTGATGCTACTAAAACTATGGCTTATTTAGAATAATAAATTATAAATTTCTTCTACAACTTCATTTTTCTTTTTCCCATCAGTTTTTATCGAGATTTTTGCTTGTTCGTAAAAACGAGTTCTTTCAAATAAATGTTTTCCAACAAATTCAAAAATCTGATCATCGTTTAATGAGGCTACTAAAGGTCTTTTCTGTTTTTTAGCAATAAGTCTTTCAGCTAATTTTTTAACACTAGCTTGCAAATATATTGAAGTTGCATTTGCTTCGTTAATTATTTGAATATTATTACCATAACAAGGTGTTCCACCTCCTAAAGAAAGAATAAAACCTTCTTCTTTATTTAAAATTTCTGCTAAATAAATACCTTCTATTTTTCTAAAATAAATTTCTCCTTTTTCAGAAAAAATATTAGAAATAGTCATTTTTTCTCTTTCTACAATGTAGTCATCTAAGTCAATTAAAGTTAATCCTGTCTTACTTGATAACTTTCTACCTATACTAGATTTACCAGAAGCCATATAGCCTAATAAAACAATTTTCATCTTTAAATTTTTTTCAAATATCGATAAAATAAAATCATTTTAACTAAATCATCAACAGTATTGATACTATATTTGCAATCAAATAAACTTGCGCACGTGGTGGAATTGGTAGACACGCTACCTTGAGGGGGTAGTGAACGTAAGTTCGTGGAAGTTCGAATCTTCTCGTGCGCACTTATACACACATTTCTTCACAAAAAATTAACCTTTAGCAACAGTTTTATAACTATTTTTGAATTTATGTATAAACACCTCTCTTTAATAGTACTTTTATTTATAAGTACCCAGCTATTCTCGCAGAAAGACAGTATAATACCTACTAAAATATTAAAAGGTCAAATTGTTCATGCAGAAAAAAATGAAACGTTAAGTGCAGCTCATGTTTTAAACTTAAATACTGTACAAGGTACCATAACAAATGAAGATGGTTTTTTTGAATTACCTACCAGAGTTAATGATACTATTTTAGTTTCTTATTTAGGTTTTTCGTCTATTAAACTTAAAATTACTAATGATTTACTTAAAGGTAATGAGTTAGAAATAGCACTTTATGAAAAACCAGAAGAAATAAAAGAAGTAATTATAAAATCTACAAAACTAATAGGTGTTTTAGAGGTTGATGTGAAAATGGTTCCAAAAGATAGGTTCACTAGAATTCATATAAACGGATTGCCTCAAACTTATGAAGTTGGTAAACCTAAAAAGAAAAACTTCTCCTCTCCTATTGCTGCTTTATTTAATCCTGTAGATTTCTTATATAGTCATTTTGGTAAAAAGCCAAAACAACTAAAAAAACTACAAAAACTTAAGAAAGAAGATGACTTAAGAAAAATTATGGCTGGTAAGTTTGACAGAGAAGTTATGATGGAGTATCTAGACATGGATAGACAAGAGCTTACAGATTTATTAACCGACTGTAATTATTCTGATTACTTTATAAAGAAGGCATCAGATTTACAGATGATAGAAGCTGTTTTAGATTGTTATGAAAACTACAAAGCCTTGAAAAAAGGAAAAATAGAAAGAGATAAATTACCAAAAAAGAATTAATAAAAAGAGCCAAATACCTCATATATTTGGCTCTAATCAACTATTAAAAACTAACTAATTACTAACTATAAGATTATAGTTACTATACACATATGACGCTTGAGTTGTAAATAAGTTACAAACTAATAATTGTTTAACATTCATTTAAGAAAAAAGCCAGCTAATAGCTGGCTTTTCTTTTATTAGACTTGTAATTAATCTTATTGATTACCTAATATAATAGGCATACCATCTTTTCCAGAACCAATTACTACTACTTTACTATTATTAGATTTAGCTAACTCTAAAGTAGCTTCTATCCCTTTTTCTTGTAGTATTTTTTCTGTTAAAGATGCACTTAAAATTTTATTAGCAGTTGCTTTACCTTCTGCGTCAATTTTTTGTCTTTCTGCTTCTTTTTTAGCTTTTGCTAATCTAAACTCATATTCTAAAGACTCTTGTTCTTGTTTTAATTTAGTTTCAATAGCAGTTCTAATTGTTGGAGGTAATTTTACATCCTCAACTAAAACTCTTTTAACTACTAAATACTGATCTTCTAATAATTTTTGAACTTCATCTAAAATTTCTTGTTCAATAACATCTCTTTTACTAGAATATAATTGTTCTGGTGTATAACGTCCTACTACACTTCTTGCAGCAGCATTAACAGCAGGATCTAATAGTTCGTTTTCGTAATCTTCACCTTTAGTTTTTATTAATAAACCTAGTTTACTAAATTCTGGTTCATACCAAACAGTACCACTTACTTTTACTTCTAAACCATTAACAGATAATACATTCATTTCATCTGATACAGATTGTTGACGTACTTTTCTAACAATCATTTCGTTCCAAGGAGCTACAATTTGAAAACCTTCACCATATGTTTTTTCAGTATTAATACCATCACCAAAACGTTCAAAAACAACACCTCCTTCTCCAGGACCAATTGTTACAGTAGATTTTGAGAATAAAATGATGACAGCTATTATTATAAAAACTGTAAACACACCACCTTTTGGAAAATTTAATTCCATTTGATTATTTGCCATTTTATTTATTTTTAAATTTATTCAAATTTACGATTTATAAAGACGAATATCAATCTTAAGTGTTTTTAAATTTTTCCTAAATATTTTCTAATAAACCATTCTGTAGATAGTAAAAGTATTATGATGAATAAAATCCATTTCCAATCTATTAATTGTTGTAATTTTTTCACTTGCTTTTGTATGGTAAAATAAGTGTCATCATTTACTAATTGGTTAATTAAATCGTCTAATTGACTTACATAATAAAACTTTCCTTCAGTTTGTTTTGCTAATTGTTTCATTTTAGAGCTATTTGCATTTGTAAACTGTTCTTCTATTTGGTAATCAGTAATTTTAAAAGTACCATTTCTAGTTATATTCTGTTCTAATACCCTTACTTGATAGGTATAATCTCCAGATAATAAGTTTTCTATATTTACTTGATAGTTATTGTTTTTTAAAGAAAACGGAAATTTAGATATTACGTTTGTATCTTTATTTGTAATTGTAATTTCAAGATTTGCTCTAGAATCAAACTTGTAATTTTTATCTGTAAAAAAAGCGTTAACATTTATTGTAGAGTTAGCTGCATAAATAAGCTCTATATCTACTTCTAATCTATTTCTTTTTTTTGTTGATGCTAAATATTGAATAATATTACCTATAAATTCATCAAAATCTGAAAAAGAATTCGTGTTTAAAAATGTAGTAGCTCTCCATTTCCAAATATTTTCTCCAAACAATACACCTGTTTTTTGATTATTTTCAGAAAATGAAGCCAAAAGAGGACTTTCAGTTCTAATACCATTTATACTTTGATAAAGTAATACTTGATGCTCTTTTTGAAAATCTATTTTACCAAACTTATCTTCTAAAGGAGGAAAACTATTAAAACCAATATCATTTTGTAAAAAAGTTATATAGCTACTATTAAAAATAGGAGTATAATTTTCAACTTGATTTATAGCACTTTTTGTAAAACCTAAAGACTTAGAATTTAAAAAATTCCAATTAGTTTTTGTGCCAGCAATTAAAAAATAGTTTAATCTTTCTTCTTTTATTTTATTTAGAATATTAGTGAATTGGTTATTGGGCTGATATAATATAACTAGTTGATAATCATTTAGATTAAAATTGTTTTCAGAAATTAATTTAATGTTTACATTATTCTGTTTTTTTTTAGAAATAGCTTTCTTTAAAGCGCCTAAGTCTGGATGCAAAATTGAACTAAGAATTAAGATATTAGTTCTTTCATTAATAGTTTCTATAGAAAAAGTTTTTTTATTATTTATTGTGTTTTTTTCAGAATTTAAAGGAGTTAATATTGCTGTATAATATTGAATACCTTCTTTTGTTGATGTTAAGTTAGTTTGAATTGTTTTTGAGTTATTGTCTTTAGAAAAACTTAAGTTTTTTCTATAAACAGTTTTATTATTTTTTTGAATTGAAAGCTGAGTATTTACAGTATTTAATCCTTCATAATTTAGAATTATTTCAACAGGAAATTCATTTCCTAAAAAATTATATTTGTTAACATTTAACTGGCTAATTCTTAAATCTGAATATTTAGTTGTATCACCAACTAATACAGGATATATTTTTTGATTACTTTTTAAAAATTGATAATCTGTACCTACAGTTTGGTTTCCGTCTGAAATAAGTATAATTGGAGATAACTTATTTTTATTTAGTGAGTTAACCCTATTTATGGATTTATAAATATTGGTGTTTTCATTAGAAAAGTCTAAAGTATCTTTATTATTAACATCTTCTCCAAAAGCATAAATTTCAATATTAAACTTCTCTTTTAAATCCTTATTTAAAGTAAGTTTATTAATGTTATTTTTTACAGTTTCTGCTGCTTTAAAATAAGAAATTGATTTAGAATTATCTACAAGTACACTTAAAGTGGGTTTTAGATCAATATTTTTTGATGTATTAATTTTAGGGTTTATAAATAATAATAATAACAAAAAAAGAGATAACACTTTTAGAGAAAATAAAACCAAGATACCTTTATATCTCTTTTTTTTATAGAAATATTGATAATAACCTATAAAAAAGGAGAAGCAGATAGCTAGTATAATATAAAAAAAAGTGATTGTCAAGAATTTGATAATTATATTCTGAAAGATATAAATATCAGGTATAATAGAAAAACCTATAACGTAAAATATTATAGTTTTAATAGTTAAAGTTTACAATGCTAAAGTTATTCTAAAAATGATTCTATTATTTCTTTTTAAAAGAATAGATCTTCATTTTATCTCTAGTAGATGTTTTTATTATTCCTTGCTTATTTAAATCGTCTAAAATTTTATAAACATTAAGAATTAAACTTGTGTTTTGAATTCTTTCTAAAATTTGATAACCTGTAAGCGGTTCTTTCTTTAGAACTCTTACAATTTTTTTGTGCAGATTTGATATTTTATTAATCTTCATTTTGGGGGAAAAATTTGATTAATTCAAATGTAAAAAAATCATTGAATATTGAAATATATTTTAGATAAAAAATATCAATAAATAGTTGAAATGTAAAAAGGAGCAGTTAAACTGCTCCTTTTTATTTTTTAAATGTATGTATTTTAGATGCTTATGTAAGCATTCCTCCATCAACAGAAAGAGTTTGACCTGTAATGTAGGCAGACATATCAGATGCTAAAAATACACATGCATGTGCTATATCTTCTGGCTTTCCTCCTCTTTTTAATGGAATTGAATCTCTCCAACCTTGTACTGTCTTTTCATCTAGTTTATCTGTCATTTCAGTTTCTATAAAACCTGGAGCAATTACATTACTTCTGACGTTTCTAGATCCTAATTCTAAGGCTACAGATTTAGAAAAACCAACAATACCTGCTTTTGAAGCTGCATAGTTAGTTTGCCCAGCATTACCTTTTAAACCAACTACAGAACTCATGTTAATAATAGAGCCTCCTCTTTGTTTCATCATTGGTCTAATAACAGCTTTGGTTAAATTAAAAACTGATTTTAAATTTACTTCAATTACTTTATCAAAATCTTCTTCAGAAATACGCATTAACAAGTTGTCTTTTGTAATACCTGCGTTATTTACCAAAATGTCTATGCTTCCAAATTCTTTTTGAACTTCTGCAGCTAATTCTTGTGCAGCATTAAAATCTGCAGCATTAGATTGATAACCTTTAGCTTTTACTCCATAAGTTTTTAATTCTTCTTCTAAAGCATTTGCAGCTTCTACAGAAGAACTGTAAGTAAACGCAACATTAGCACCTTGTTTTGCAAATTCAACAGCAATACCTTTTCCAATACCTCTTGTTGCACCAGTAATTATTGCAGATTTATTTTCAAGTAATTTCATAATTTTATGTTTAGTTGATATTCAAATATAAAAAAGAAATTCCCGTTTTTCACGGGAATTTATATTATTCTATTTTAAAATAGCGTATTTATTAATTTAAAACACTAGCCACCATTTCTCCAATTTTAGCAGGTGAACTCACTACATGAACTCCATTTTCTGCTAAGATTTTCATTTTTGCTTGAGCAGTATCATCAGCACCACCTACAATTGCTCCTGCATGTCCCATAGTTCTTCCAGCAGGTGCAGTTTGACCAGCAATAAAACCAACAACTGGTTTTCTGTTGCCATCAGCTTTTATCCATTGAGCAGCTTCTGCTTCTAAATTACCACCAATTTCACCAATCATTACAATAGCTTCTGTTTCATCATCATTCATTAACATTTCTACAGCTTCTTTTGTTGTTGTTCCAATAATTGGATCTCCTCCAATACCAATTGCTGTAGTAATACCAAACCCTTGTTTTACAACTTGGTCTGCTGCTTCATACGTTAATGTACCAGATTTAGAAACGATACCTACTCTACCTTTTTTGAAGATAAAACCTGGCATAATACCAACTTTAGCTTCTTCTGGTGTAATAACACCTGGACAGTTAGGACCAACTAATCTACAGTCTTTATTTTCTATATATGCTTTAACTTTAACCATATCTGCAACAGGAATACCTTCTGTAATACAAATGATTACTTTTATACCTGCATCTGCAGATTCCATAATTGCATCAGCAGCAAAAGCTGGTGGTACAAAAATAATAGATGTGTCTGCTCCTGCTTTTTCTACAGCTTCTACAACTGTATTAAATACAGGTTTACCTAGATGCTCTTGGCCACCTTTTCCTGGAGTAACACCTCCAACAACATTGGTTCCATAATCAATCATTTGACCAGCATGAAAAGTACCTTCACTACCTGTAAATCCTTGTACAATAATTTTTGAATCTTTATTTACTAAAACGCTCATGGTTTGTTAATTTTATTTGTTTTGCAAAAATAGTTGTTCTCTTACTTTTATAAAAAAGTTATTTGTTTTTTATTTTTCTTTTAACAGTCTTTTTAGACCTGCCAATTGTTTTAATTTCTCTCTTGATTCTTCTACTGGTGTCCCAAAATAAGATTTACCACCTTCTACAGATTTAGTAACTCCTGTTTGTCCTAAGATAATTGCTCCTTTACCTATGGTAATTCCGCTATTTGTACCCACTTGCCCCCAAATTGTAACTTCATCTTCTATAATTACACAACCTGCAATTCCTGTTTGTGAAGCAATTAAGCATTTTTTACCTATAATAGTATCATGACCAACATGAACTTGATTGTCAATTTTTGTTCCTTCTCCAATTGTAGTATCCCCTGTAACTCCTTTATCTATTGTACAAGAAGCACCTAAATCTACATTATCTTTTAAAACAACTCTGCCACCAGAAAGTAATTTATCAAATCCTGTAGGTCTATTTTTGTAATAAAAAGCATCTGCTCCTAAAACTGTATTTGCATGAATAGTAACATTATTTCCAATAACTGAATTATCATAAATAGTTACATTAGGATGAATCACACAGTTTTTACCAATTTTTACATGATTACCAATAAAAACATTTGGTTGTATTATAGTACCTTCTCCAATAATAGCAGTATCAGAAATATTGTTTTTTGAAGCTACAAAAGGATTAAAATGATTTGTAATTTTATTAAAATCACGAAATGGATCATCAGAAATTAATAAAGATTTTCCTTGTGGGCAATCTACTTTTTTATTGATTAAAATTGTAGTTGCAGCAGAATTTAAGGCTTTATCATAATACTTTGGATGATCTACAAAAACAATATCACCTTTTGTAACGACATGAATTTCATTGATGCCTAAAATTTCAAATTCTTCATCACCTATAAAATCACAATTTATTAATTGTGCGATTTCTTTAAGAGTTTGTGGTTTAGAAAACTTCAATT
Organism: Polaribacter marinivivus; assembly: GCF_042651285.1. Lineage (NCBI taxonomy): Bacteria > Pseudomonadati > Bacteroidota > Flavobacteriia > Flavobacteriales > Flavobacteriaceae > Polaribacter > Polaribacter marinivivus. The sequence goes on from NZ_JBHSCY010000002.1 coordinate 543,666, forward strand.
TATTGCTTTAGTTTTAAAGAATTATGAATTAAATTAAAGGTGTTTTTATACTTTTTAAATCTGTTTTTAGTTGTCCAAGACATCATCATAAACATATTTTCTTTCCCTTCTACAAAACCTATTAAATAAGAAATATCTATACCATCAATTTTACCAGTTATTTCATATTGACTAGCATTCTTGATTCTTAATGGAGCATCAGATTTATTTGATTTACCATCTTCAACATTTTCTGTAATACTATTAACCTGATAATCAACATAATTCTTCAAAGGTGAAATTGAGTCATTGTAAATCTCTGCATTTTTAAACGCATTAATGAAATCTTGTTTGTTTTCGTCTATGACTATAGTATATGTTTCTTTAAAAATATTAGCATATTGTAAAGATGCATCTTCGTTTAAAGATTTCATTTCAGACATGTAATCTGGAATGGAAATTGAATAAATATTATTTACATCAATCTTTTTTAAATCTTCAACAGAAACTTTGTCAATACCAGATGAACCAACAGAATCTATAATTTTCTTACATGATTGAAAGATCAATAAAAAAAATAAAAGATAGGAAGTAGTTTTTAAAACTTGTTTCATTAATCTCTAATTCTTTCTTGATAAGAACCTGATGCAGTATCAATTTTTATTTTATCTCCTTCATTGATAAACAAAGGAACATTAACTGTTGCACCTGTTTCTACTGTAGCTGGCTTTGTTGCATTTGTTGCAGTGTTACCTTTAACTCCAGGTTCTGTATGGGTAATTTCTAAAATAACACTTGCAGGCATTTCTACAGAAAGAGGCATATTGTCTTCAGAATTTATAATAATTGTAACAATTTCACCTTCTTTCATTAATTCTGGTGTATCTAAAGCAGCTTCTAATAAACGAATTTGAGTATAATCTGCTTCATTCATAAAATGAAAAAATTCACCATCATTATATAAATACTGAAACTTATGAGTTTCTACTCTAACATCATCTATTTTTCTTCCTGAAGGAAAAGTATTATCTATAACTTTACCATTTGTAACACTTTTTAATTTAGTTCTTACAAATGCAGGTCCTTTACCTGGTTTTACGTGTAAGAATTCAATAATTTTATAGATATCGTTATTGTATCTTATGCATAATCCGTTTCTAATATCTGATGTTGTTGCCATTAAATTTATTTGTTTTTATAGTTTAGTTAGCCTTGTAATATCCTTTCATGATTCCTCTATGAGAATCTTTTATAAACTGTATGATTTCATCACGTTCAGGAGTGGCTTCCATTTCTGCTTCAATTATTTCTATTGCTTGTGAGTTGTTGTAGTTTCTTTGAAAAAGTATTCTATAAATATCTTGAATTTCTCTAATTTTTTCAGAACTAAACCCTCTTCTTCTTAAACCTACTGAGTTAATTCCTACATAAGATAAAGGTTCTCTTGCAGATTTTACATAAGGAGGCACATCTTTACGAACTAAAGACCCACCAGTTACAAATGCATGATTACCTACTGATGCAAATTGATGCACAGCAACCATACCTGCTAATACTACATTATCACCAATAGTTACATGACCTGCTAATGTAGAATTATTAGAAAAAATACAACCATTACCCACAAAACAATCATGTGCAATATGACAATAAGCCATAATTAAACAATCGTTTCCAATAACTGTTTTCATTCTATCTGAAGTACCTCTATTGATGGTAACACATTCTCTAATAGTAACGTTGTCGCCAATTTCTACTGTGGTTTCTTCATCATCAAATTTTAAATCTTGTGGAATAGCAGAAATTACAGCACCAGGAAAAATTCTACAATTTTTACCTATTCTAGCACCTTCCATAATTGTTACATTAGATCCTATCCAAGTTCCAGAACCAATGGTTACATTATTATGTATTGTTGTAAATGGTTCTATTACAACATTTCTTGCAACTTTTGCTTGTGGATGTACATATGCTAGTGGTTGATTCATGTTACTTTATCTTTGAAATTTGAGCCATTAATTCTGCTTCTGCAACTAATTTACCATTAGCATAAGCATAAGCTTGCATATGACATATACCCCTTCTAATAGGAGTTATTAATTCTGCTTTAAAAATTAAAGTATCTCCAGGTAATACTTTTTGTTTGAATTTAACTTTATCCATTTTCATGAAATAGGTTAAATAGTTTTCTGGATCTGGAACAGTACTTAATACTAAAATACCACCACATTGAGCCATAGCTTCTACTTGTAAAACACCTGGCATTACTGGAGCTCCAGGAAAATGTCCAACAAAGAAACTTTCGTTCATAGTAACATTTTTCATTCCAATAACATGTTTGTCTGAAAGCTCTAAAATTCGATCTACTAATAAGAACGGTGGTCTATGAGGAAGAATATCCATTATTTGATGAATATCCATTAAAGGTGTTTGATTTAAATCGTATTGAGGAACATTGTTTCTCTTTTCAATTTTAATCAATTTTGCTAGTTTCTTAGCAAACATAGTATTAACTAAATGACCTGGTTTATTAGCAATTACTTTACCCCTAATTCTTGTACCTACTAATGCTAAATCACCAATAACATCTAATAATTTGTGACGAGCAGCTTCGTTAGCCCAATGTAAATTTAGATTATCTAAAATTCCATTTGGTTTTACAGAGATATCATCTTTCTTAAAAGCTTTTTTAAGTTTTTGCATTGTTGCATCAGACAATTCTTTGTCTACATAAACAATTGCATTATTTAAGTCTCCTCCTTTAATTAGGTCATTTTCTAGTAACATTTCGATTTCATGTAAAAAACTAAATGTTCTAGCGTCTGCAATTTCATTTTTAAAATCAGACATTTTATCTAAAGTTGCATTTTGTGTACCTAAGATTTTAGTACCAAAATCTACCATAGTTGTTACCTGATATTCGTCTGAAGGCATTAAAATAATTTCACTACCAGAAACTTCATCTTTATAGGAAATGATTTCTTTTACAATATATTCTTCAATTTCTGCATCTTGTTCTTCTATACCTGCTTTTTCTAAAGCTTCTACAAAAAACTTAGAAGAACCATCCATAATTGGTGGTTCTGAAGCATCAATTTCTATAATCAGGTTATCTATATCTAAACCAACAGCAGCTGCAAGTACATGCTCTGATGTTTGTATTTGTACTCCTTTTTTCTCAAGGTTTGTTCCTCTTTGAGTGTTCACCACATAATCTGCATTTGCTTCTATGGTTGGGTTTCCTTCTAAATCTACTCTAACAAAAGCAAATCCATGATTTACAGGGGCAGGTTTAAAAGTCATGGAAACTGTATTACCTGTGTGTAAACCTACACCAGATAATGAAATTTCTGATTTTATTGTCTTTTGTTTCTTACTCATATTTTTTGATTTTCTTGACTGAAATCTTTTTCTAACTTATTTACTGTTGCTGCTATTTTAGGTAAGTTTCTAAAATAAACATAGCTTTTATTAAAATCTGAATAACCAAATGCAGGCGTTCCTTGGACAGTATCACCATCTTTTAGGTTTTTTGTAATGCCAGATTGTGCTTGAATTTTTACTCCATTACCAATAACCAAATGTCCTACAATACCAACTTGACCACCAATCATACAATTTTCACCAATTTTAGTTGAACCTGCAATTCCTGTTTGTGCTGCAATTACAGTGTTTTTACCAACTTCTACATTATGTGCAATCTGTATTTGGTTGTCTAGTTTAACTCCTTTTCTAATAATTGTAGAACCTAAAGTAGCTCTATCAATAGTAGAACCAGAACCAATATCTACATTATCCTCTATGATAACATTTCCAATCTGTGGAATAGCTTTATACTCTCCATTTTCATCAGGTGCAAAACCAAAACCATCTGAACCAATTGTAGAACTAGAATGAATTTTACAATTATTACCAATTTGAGTTTCTGAATAAACTTTTACACCAGCAAATAATACGCAATTATCTCCTATAGTAGTATTATCTCCTATATAACAATTTGGATATATTTTTACATTATCTCCAATAACAACATTTTCACCTATGTAAGTAAAAGCTCCTACATATGCATTTTTTCCAATTTTTGAAGATTCGGATATGAAACTCGGTTGTTCTATACCAGATTTATTATTTTTTACTTCGTTGTAAAATTCTAATAATTTGGAAAAAGATTTATAGGCGTTATCAACTTTTATTAAAGTTGTAGTCACTTCTTTTTCTGGAACAAAGCTTTTATTTACAATAGCTATAGAAGCATTTGTAGTATATAAATAAGGATTATACTTAGGATTGGATAAAAAAGTTAAAGAACCTTTTTCTCCTTCCTCTATTTTAGATAATTTAGAAACTTCTTCTTCTGGGTTGCCTACTACATCACCTTCTAATATATCTGCTATTTGTTGTGCCGTAAATTTCATCAAACGCAAAAATATAAAAATTATAGGTATTTGGCTAATTACAATTTACTTTGGATAACAAAATATGTGTTTTATGACAGGTTTTGTTAACGCTTGTAAATTTAATTGATCTGAAGCTTTAGAAATATCGATTAATTTACCTTTTTTATTTAGAATAAAAATTGGTTTTTCTAAGCTATATGCTTGATTACTAATTTTTTGAGTAAATACAAAATAATTAACTTCTTTTTCTGAAATATTTATCTTTTCTAAAAATTTAGTTTTCTTTTTTTCCTGCTTTTCTTTACTTATTTCTTCTTTTTGAATTTCTATTCTAAATAACTTTCTATTAATAATCATTTCTGACAATAAAGAAAGCACTTTATCTGGATGATGAATCCATTCTTTTATAGCAGATAAAATATCGTAATCATCTAATTTAGAAAACATTTTTAAGGTCTCATCACTAAAATTTTCCTCATTTATTTGATTGTATAAAAAATATTTTAAAGGTTTTGTGGCAAATAATTCTTCTCCTTTATTTGCAAGTTCTTTGGCTCTTTTTAAAACATTGACTAACATGTTTTCTGCAACTAAACCTGTTTTATGAAGATAAACTTGCCAATACATTAACCTTCTAGCTATCAGGAACTTTTCTACAGAGTAAATTCCTTTTTGCTCAATAACTAATTCATCATTCTTAACATTCATCATAGCAATTAATCTGTCTGATGAAATATTACCCTCAGTTACTCCTGTATAAAAACTATCTCTTCTTAAATAATCTAATCTATCAATATCTAATTGACTAGAAATTAATTGACATAAAAATTTACGATGATACTTCCCTTCAAAAATTTCGATGGCTAAAGAAAGTTTATTATCAAACTCTTTATTTAGTTTTTTCATAAACTTTAAAGAAATTTCTTCATGAGAGATATTATCGACAATGCTATGTTCTAAAGCATGTGAAAATGCTCCATGACCAATATCATGCAATAAAATTGCAATTAATAAACCATTTTCTTCATCTTTAGAAATTTCTACTTGTTTAAATCGTAAAACTCTTATTGCTTTTTGCATTAAATGTATACAACCTAAAGCATGATGAAACCTAGTATGATTTGCTCCTGGATACACTAAATTGGATAATCCCATTTGCGAAATCCTTCTTAATCGTTGAAAATAAGGATGTTCTATAATGTCAAAAATTAATGAATTAGGAATTTGTATAAATCCGTAAATAGGATCATTTAATATTTTTAGTTTGTTGGGTGCTTTTTTCTTCAAAAGTTGATATTTATCAATCTATTGCAAAATACAAACATTATTTTTTTTAGCAATATTTTATCATTTTAAAAGAATATAAAAAATAACATATCTTTACTTTTAACGTTAAAGAATAAAACAAATTTAATGAGTAGTATACAGATTTTATGGGTTGATGATGAAATTGAATTATTAAAACCTCACATACTTTTTCTAGAAAAGAAAGATTATAAAGTTACCACATGTACAAATGGTGCAGATGCAATTGATTTAGTTGCAGAACAAAATTTTGATATCGTTTTTTTAGATGAAAATATGCCTGGTTTAACTGGTTTAGAAACCTTATCTGAAATAAAGCAAAAGCAAGCTAATCTTCCTGTTGTAATGATTACAAAGAGCGAGGAAGAATATATTATGGAAGAAGCTATAGGATCTAAAATTGCAGATTATTTAATAAAACCTGTGAATCCTAGTCAAATATTATTGAGTTTAAAAAAGAATTTAGACAATTCACGTTTGGTTTCTGAGAAAACAACTTCTAGCTATCAACAAGAATTTCGTAAAATTTCTATGGATTTAGCTATGGTGAATTCTTATGAAGATTGGATAGATTTATATAAGAAACTAGTTCATTGGGAGTTAGAACTAGAAAATATTAGTGATACTGGTATGTTAGGTATTTTAGAAAGCCAAAAACAAGAAGCTAATAATCAGTTTTTTAAGTTTATTAAAAAGAATTATGAGGATTTTTTAACAGCCAATGATAAACCTACTTTCTCACATACTCTTTTTAAAGATTATGTAGTTCCAGAATTAAACAAAGATCAAGGTGTTTTATGGATTGTGATTGATAATTTGAGGTATGATCAATTTAGAGTGTTAGAACCATTTATAAATCAACATTATAAAAAAGAAGAAGAATATAGTTATTTTTCAATTCTACCAACAGCTACTCAATATGCTAGAAATGCTATTTTTTCTGGATTAATGCCTTCTGAAATGGAGAAACGTCATCCAAATTATTGGAAAAATGATACTGATGAAGGTGGAATGAATTTGTATGAAAATGAATTTTTATCAGCACAAATAAAACGTTTAGGCTTAGATATTAGTCACGAATATTACAAAATTTCTTCTCTAAAAAGCGGAAAAGAATTAGCCAATAATTTTAATGGTACTAAACAGAATGACCTAACTACAGTTGTCTATAATTTTGTTGATATCCTTTCTCATTCAAAAACAGAAATGGAAGTTATAAAAGAATTGGCTGGCGATGATAAAGCTTATAGAAGTTTAACCTTAAGTTGGTTTAAAAATTCACCTTTATTTGAAATTATTCAAAAAGCACAAGCTTTAGGTCAAAAACTAATTGTAACCACAGATCATGGTACAATTAATTGTAAAAACCCAACAAAAGTAATTGGAGATAAAAATATAAGCTCTAATTTAAGGTATAAAACTGGTAGAAGTTTAACCTATGAAGAAAAAGATGTGTATGCTGTTCGTAATCCAAAAGACATTTTCTTACCAACTGTTGCAATGAATGCGCCTTTTATTTTTGCAAAAGAAGATTTGTTTTTTGCTTATCCAAACAACTTTAATCATTTTGTAAAATATTATAAAAACACCTATCAACATGGAGGTATATCTTTAGAAGAAGTTATTATACCTTGTGCTGTTTATAGTCCTAAATAGGGTTTATGCTATACTTTCTAAAAGGATACAATTTAATTACTATGAAAAAATATATTTTACTATTTGCTTTACTATTTTTTCAATTTTCATTTTCTCAAGAAAATAAACTATCATTAGCTGCATTAGAATTAACTAAAGAAAAGGTAGTTTATGACCCAAGTTACTTTTCAATTAGTTATCCTAATGGAGATATTCCTAAAGGCAAAGGTGTGTGTACAGATGTTATTATTAGGGCTTATAGAAAAATAGGTATCGATTTACAAAAAAAAGTTCATGAAGACATGAAAACAAATTTTTCTAAATACCCAAAATTATGGGGACTAAAAAGCACTGACAAAAATATAGATCATAGAAGAGTACCTAATTTAATGACTTATTTTAAAAGAAAACGAGCAGAAAAAATAATTAGTAGAAATCCAAAAGATTATTTACCTGGAGATATTGTTGCTTGGAATTTAGGAGGTGCAATAACTCACATAGGAATAGTTGTTCATAAAAAATCTTTAGATAAAAAAAGAAATCTAATTGTTCATAATATTGGTTCTGGGCAAGTATTAGAAGACTGTTTATTCTCTTATAAAATTATTGGGCATTATAGATTTAGAATTTAAATTCTTGAGTATTTTTGCGATATGAATAAAAATTATTCTCTACAGGACTTGCCAAAAATTGCATCTGAAATTATTTCATCAGCAAAAAATAAAACGTTATTGTTTTATGGACAAATGGGTGTTGGTAAAACAACACTTATAAAAGAGCTTTGTAAGAGCTTAGGAGTATTAGACAACATCTCCTCTCCTACTTTTTCATTGGTAAATGAATATCAAACAGCTAATAATGATAAAGTTTATCATTTTGATTTTTATAGAATTGAAGATGAAGAAGAGGCTTATGATATTGGAATTGAAGATTATTTTGATTCAAAAAACTGGTGTTTTGTAGAATGGCCAGAAAATATTGAAAATTTATTACCTTTAGATGCTGTTGAAATTCATTTAAGTTTATTAGATGATGAGCAACGAAACATTCAACTAAAACAATAAATATGGGTTCATTTTCTCCTTTTAGTAAAGAAGAATTACTTCCACAAGCAGAAACTTTAGAAATAAAAAAGACAAAAGGAGAACTCTTTATTGGCTTACCCAAAGAAACCTATTTAGGTGAAAAAAGAGTTTGTTTAACTCCAGATGCTGTATCTGCGCTTTGTGCTCATGGACATAGAATTGTAGTAGAAACTGGTGCAGGAGATAATGCAAATTATCCTGATAGCGAATATTCTGAAGCTGGTGCAAAAATATCTTATGATACAGAAGAAGCGTTTAAATGTAATATAGTTTTAAAGGTTGCACCACCAACAGAAAAAGAAATAGCATATATAAATCCACAAACTGTATTAATATCATCTTTACAATTAAAAACTCAAGATAAAAAATACTTTGAGTTGTTAGCAAAAAAAAGAATAACAGCTGTTGCTTTTGATTATATAAAAGATGAACACAGTACCTACCCTATTGTTAAGTCTTTAAGTGAAATAGCTGGTACTGCATCTGTTTTAATTGCTGCAGAATTAATGAGTGGTAGTAACAAAGGAAATGGTCTGTTATTAGGTAATATTGGAGGTGTACCACCTTCTAGTGTAGTTATTTTTGGAGCTGGAACAGTTGGTGAATTTGCTGCTAGAACAGCATTAGGTCTAGGAGCAAGAGTTAAGGTTTTTGATAATTCAATTACCAAATTAAGAAAGTTGCAACACTGCTTACCTGCTCCAATTTATACATCTACAGTACAACCAAAATCCGTATTTAAAGCATTAATGAGAGCAGATGTTGCTATTGGTGCTATTAGAGGTAAAAACAGATCTCCTATTATTGCCACAGAAACTATGGTAGAGCAAATGAAAGAAGGCGCAATTGTAGTAGATGTAAGTATAGATAGAGGTGGTTGTTTTGAAACATCTAATGTAACTTCTCATAGCAAACCTACTTTTGTAAAACATGGTGTAATTCATTATTGTGTACCAAATATTCCTGCAAGATATGCTAGAACAGCATCACTTTCTATAAGTAATATATTTACGCCTTATCTTTTAAATATTGCAGAAGAAGGCGGATTTGAAAATGCAGCACGTTTTGATAAGAGTCTTAGAAATGGCATGTATTTTTATCATGGAATTTTAACAAATAAAACTGTAGCAGATTGGTTTGACTTACCTTACAGAGATATTAATTTATTGATTTTATAATTACTTTTTACCTAAAAGAATTACTATTTTTGCAACTCAAAACAATACCATGTTAATTAAAAGAATTGGTTATTATTTAGTTGGTTTATCTATTGGTTCAGTAGCTACTTATTTTTTCTGGCAAAAGAAAGACGCTTCATTTGATTATGGAATGGATGCTAGAACTCTAAAAACTATTAGAATTAAAGAACGTTTTTATTCTGATGAGGCAAAACTTACTATGAAAAACAACACAATTGATACTTTAGATATCTCTACAATTTTAAAGTTTGGTGATGTAGATTTTAGTAAAAGTAAAGCAAGACAAAAACCTTGTGCAGAATATTATGTAACTGGTAAAAAAGAGTTGAAACATGTTCATTTATATGTAGTTAGATGCGATTCTACTTCAACTATAGAAAAAGTAATTATAAATAATTAGCAATTTTTATATTTATCATATAAACCCTTTTTATTCAAAATTAAAGAGATTACTTTCTCTAATCTTCTATGTTTTGTAGCATCTTTTTTAGCAGAAGAAATATATTCACAGAACTCTCTTTGTTTAGATAATGTAAAGTCATTAAAACAATTTTTTAGTTCGTTATTTGTAGATAATTCTTTTTGTAATTCTTCAGGAATTATAATTGGCTTAGTATTTCTCTTTGGTTTTATTTCTCTACCTGCTTCAGCATTCTCTATAGCTTCTATGACGTATTGTTTAATAATTTTTAAATCCATTTCTTCAATAGAATTAAATCGCATTTGCCTTAAACCTTTAGTTTTATCTTTTTGAGCATTTATTAAAAGTTGGTGTTCATCTTTTAAAAAAACTCCATGATGAAACCATAAACCACAGTAGTTTTTAAAAGCAGACATCCCTAAAATATTTTTATTTTTATAGATGTAAGCTGGTATTCCCCATTTAATTTCTTCTTGCAAAGGCAGTTCTGAAAGAATTTTTCTTAATGCCAATAATTCTTTTTTCCATTCTTTTTGAGAAGCTATATATTCATTTACTTTATGATTCATGAAAAAAATTGATTGATGATTTAAAGTTATGCATTATTGTTAAAATAATATTCTTCTATTTTATCTACATTTTTAATTGTTTTTTTTACCCAATCAAAATACAGAACTTTTTTTTCTTGATCTGTTAACTGCCAATTAATAGTAGATTCTCTTAGTTTGGTGGTTACATCTTGTAAAATAATTGCAGCAGCTACAGAAATATTTAAGCTCTCTGTAAAACCAACCATGGGTATTTTTAAAAAACCATCTGCATTATCTTTTACAATATCAGAAATACCCTCTGCTTCTACACCAAATACAAAAGCAGATTTCTTGGTAATATCAAATTCTTGAAGCATACAAGAATTATTATGTGGTGTTGTACCAATAATTTGGTAGCCTTCTTTTTTTAAATGATTAAGGCAAGCAGTTGTGTTGTCTCCATCTTCTCTATATCTCTTAATATTTAACCATTTTTGAGAACCTTTTGCAACATGTCTAGAAACTTTATTAGTGTATTTGTTTTCTATGGCATGTATATCTTGTACACCAAAAATATCGCAAGTTCTTACTACAGCACTTGCATTATGAGCTTGATAAATATCTTCTAAAACAACAGTAAAATGTCTTGTTCTTTGTGAGAGTACATCCTTAAAAGTTTGTTTTCTTTTATCAGTTAAATAACCTTCGAAATATTCTAAGAGTTTTTGATCTATCATAGCTGCAAACATATTAATTTATTCTTATTTTTAGCTTGATGAAAAAAATAGTGGTTTTAACTGGTGCAGGGATGTCTGCAGAAAGTGGTATAAAAACGTTTAGAGACGAAGATGGTTTATGGGAAGGTCATTATGTAATGCAAGTAGCATCACCAGAAGGATTTAGAAGAAATCCTGAATTGGTTTTCGAGTTTTATAACCAAAGAAGAAGACAATTGTTATCTGTAAAACCAAATAAAGCACATTATAATTTAGTTGATTTAGAAAAATATTTTGATGTAGAAATTATTACTCAGAATATAGATAATTTACATGAAAAAGCAGGTAGTACTAAAGTTACTCACTTGCATGGAGAACTCTTAAAAGTACGAAGTACTTATAATGATAACATTGTTTTAAATTGGAATAAAGATTTACATTTAGGTGATCTTGGACCAGATAACAAACAATTAAGACCACATATTGTTTGGTTTGGTGAATTGGTGCCTATGTTAGATAAGGCTATAGAAACAACTTCAAAAGCAGATATTCTAATAATAATAGGTACTTCTATGCAGGTTTATCCAGCTGCTAGTTTGGTGAATTTTATTAAACCAAACACTCCTATATATTTTATAGATCCTAAACCAACTATAACAAATAATGATTTTAATAACTTAAAGATTATAAGTGATTTTGCGAGTGAAGGTACAAATAAATTAATATCAATATTAAAGCAATAATTTAGCTTAAAAACTGTCTTCTGCTTACTTCAGATAAAAACATAAGTTCTGCAAAATGAATAAATTTAAAAAGATTTAATCCTAAAGTCCAATTAATCGATTTTTCTAAAGTTATTTCTGTATTACTTTGTGCAATAATTTTAGCTTTTTCTAACTGAGCTTCAGTTAACTCTGAACCATAAGTATTTATATTTAAAGCTGTTAAAACTACTGCTATGATTATAATTAAGTATTTTCTCATGACGTAAATATTACATCACAAAAATACTCTTGAAGTAAGCTTAATTTTGTTAGAAATCGATTTAAAGAAAATAAGTTTCGCTAAAAATAGAGTTTACTATCGATAAAATGTTAAAGTAAGTCTAAACGCTTCATTAGTTCTGGTCTTTTAGAACGACTAACAGGAATAACATCTTTCTTTATCAGTACACTATTATCTTCTATATCAATAATTTTCTTAACATTTATAATATAAGATCTATGCACTTTTAAAAATAAAGAATCTGGTAATTTTTCTTCTATTTTCTTTAAAGTTGAATGAACAATATAGTTTTTGTTTTCTGTTTTTATATTAATATAATCTCCTTTAGCTTGAATTAGATAAATACTAGGTAGATCTATCTTAATAAGTCTTCTATCAATATTAACATAAAAATCATTTTTAACTTCTTCAACTTTATTTTTAGAAGCTTCTTTTTTTATTATTTGCTCTTTTTGTGCTTTTTTTACTGCTTTTTCAAAACGAGGAAACTCAATAGGTTTTAGTAAATAATCTACAATAAAATCATATTCAAATGCTTCTATAGCAAATTTTGGGTCTGATGTTGTAAAAATTATTTTTGGTGGGTTTTTTAGTGTTTTAATAAAGTCTAGACCACTAAAATTTGGCATATGTATATCTAAAAAAATCAAGTCAACTTGATTTTCATTTAAATACTTAATGGCTTGAATAGCATCAGAAAATTCCTCTACTAACTCTAAAGAGTTTATTTCTGAACAAAGGGTTTTAATAATTACCCTAGCCATTTTTTCATCATCTATAACAATACAGTTCATGGAGGAGCTAAATAGTTTTCAAAAATTTGGTTATTGATTTTAATGTAGTTTCAAAATCGTCTTTTTGAACTTTGTTTAATTCTCCTTCTCTAAGACTTAATTCGAAATCTACAGCTTTGTTGTAACTAATTTCGAGACCTAAAATACTAAATTTATGTTTAATTCTATGAACTTGGTCTTCAATATCTTTAAAATTACCATTTTCTAGACTTTTAAAGTAATTTTCTAAGTCAATAGGAAATTCTTCTTTAACAACAGCAATTAATGTGTTTTTTACATCTTCTTCACCTCTGGCAAGCTGATTAATATATTCTAAGTTAGGTTTTTCCATAATTATTTTTTTATTGTAAAGTAAAATGTAGTTTCTTCATTTGGTATAGATTGAACCCAAATTTCACCTTTATAGGCTTCTACTATTTTTTTGGCTATTGATAAACCTATACCTGTAGATTTATAGTCGTCTTCTAATTTTTGAAAAGCTATAAAAATCTTATTAAAATACTTGTTATCAATTCCCTTACCATTGTCCTTAATACTAAACTCCCAATAATCTGGTTTTTCTTTGTAATCAATTTTAACAAATCCGTTTTCTGATTTATCATTAAATTTTAGAGAGTTTTCTATTAAATGATGAAAAAGCAATTCTAATCTGTGCTGATCTCCTACAATTACAGGTAATTTATTAGGTATTAATATTGCAATATCATTAGGATTATCTAAAGTTTGAATTATATCTTCTAATAATATGTTTAAATTAACTTTATAAAGCTTCTTTTCTGATTTCCCAATCGTAGAATATTCTAATATACCATGAATAAGAGTATCCATTTTTTCTACATTCTCTCTTATTAAATCTATAATTTCTTTACCTCCTTCACCTAAATCTGTAGCATAATCTTGTTTTATCCATGTAGTTAAGGCATCTAAGCTTTGTAAAGGTGATTTTAAATCATGAGAAACCATATGCGCGTAATCATTTAATTCTTGATTTTGGCGCTCTAAATTTGTTACTAAAGTGTCTTTTTGTTTGTTAATTCTAATAATTTCTTTGGTTTGATTGTCGATAAAATCTACTAAATCTAAAGTATCAGATTTATCTAAATTTTCGATTTCTTTATGTTCTAAACCTTTTAATGAATTAATAACGTTATTTAATTTATTAATAATTTCTTTTTGTGAAGTAGTTTCTTTTCTAAGACTTTTATTAGACTCATATAATTCTTTAGAACTTAATCCAACAGCTCTTTGTAACATTGTAAAATGTTGTTCAGAATTATTATAAGATTTATTTACAGCCTCTATAAAAGTGGCTAAATCTTCATTAGATTGAAGTTCAGCTGGTAAATATTTTCTTATTTGTCTTTTTAAAAGTGGATTCATTATTCACTTATTAATGTAATAGCAATTGATTGGTTGTGTAATTGACAACTCATTTCTAAATCAAAAGGAGCTATTTCTCCATAAGAATAAAAACCACAAACAGTTGCTTTATCTCCAATGACCTCTATAACTTCTTCTATCTCTTCTTCTACTCTTTGGTCTAAGACTAATTTACGTCCAATACAGCTTACTATAATAGCTAAATCTGGCTTATTTTCTCTTAATCTTAAAGCTTGCACTGCTCCATTTTCAGCTGCATCAACAAGATTATCCATACCAGTCATCATCAATTGCGCTTTTGAGCCTTCTTTTATATCACCTGCTAATATCATTGAATTTTTTTCTTCATCAATATTTAATATGGTTCTAACAACAGATTTAGATTCGTTCTCTGAAGTTACATTTAGTGGAAACAATAAAGCTGCACCAGGCAATTCTTTAGATTTACTACCTAAATATGTTTTGTATAAGTCTAAGGCAGGTTTATCATCTAATTCATATAAAACATTGTCTTTAGATTTTGTTACAATACGTTCTGGACCAAAAGGAATCCAACCACCATTTGTAGCAAAGGTAACTTCTATTGTATCTCCATAAAATCCTACAGCAACAATTTCTCCTTGTTTTGGATTTTCATTATAAGAAGCTAATGTTGTTTCAAATTTGTCATCATCACCACATAATCCTCCTGTTATTAGTATATTACTATCAGTAGCAGAATTCATACCAATTGTAAGTTTACTTCCATTGATGAAACTACCTTCAGAAATTACTAATACGTATTTTAAATTCTCTTTTGGAAATTGATCTATAAGTTGTTTACCAGTTTCGTAACTATCAATTACATTATCTTCTTTAATAATATTAGCTTTTTTTACTAGAAATGAACTTTTTTCAAATTCGATAGCAGTAATGGTTAAGCTATTTTCTGAAACTGTATTAGAAATTATATCTCCAGAAGTTGATCCAAAAACTATATGACCATCATTAAAAATAGATTTTATTTTATCATAAATGGTAGGATCTTGTAATAAAACTCTGTTACCAAATACTAAAACTAGAGGTTCTTTAAGCTCTTGTTTTTCTGAAGTATATTCAAATTCATTTTGTTTGTTTAGCTTTAGTTGTACAGTTTTCATCTTTTATTTTTTAATTGTGAAATAAAATGTTGTTCCCTTACCTAATTTACTATCTAACCATATTTCACCTTCATAAAGGTTTACTATTTTTTTTACGATTGATAAACCTACACCTGTAGAATCATCATTTCTATTTAATGACTGAAAGATATTAAATATTTTATTATGGTATTGTTTATCCACTCCTATTCCATTATCTGAAACTGAAAATTCATAATGATGTTTCTTTTCATTACAACTAATTTCTATTAGACCATTTTCTTTGTCTATAAATTTAATAGAATTGCTTATTAAATTTTGAAAAATTTGTTGAATTTTTGTTTTTTCAGCTTTAATTGTGGGTAGATTTTCTTGAATGTTTACTTTTATATGTTCTGGTATAAAGAGAGTTCGTTTTAAATTTAGTAATAATTTATTTAAGTCTACTTGTTCATATTCATCAATTTTATAACCTGCACTAGAGTACTCTAAAACATTAGAAATCAAATTTTCCATATTTTCTAAAGTGTTTTCTATAAGATTAAAATTTTGTAGAGTAGTTTCATTAAAACTATCAATATTATCCTCTTTAATCCAAGAACAAAGTGCATGAAGGCTTCTTAAGGGAGATTTTAAATCATGTGAAACAATATGGGCATATTCTTGTAATTGATTATTACTGTTTTCTAATTCTTTAAGGATGTTTTCTTTTTGTAATTCTAATTTTTTAATTTTTGATATATCTCTAACAATACCTTGAGCTCCAATTATTTTTTTACTGTGACTATAAATTAATGATGCATTAATTTGCACCCATTTAGTTGATTTTGTAGAAGTTACAATTCTTGAAGTAAAATTTGTAAATGAACCAATTTCTTCTAGCTGTTTGAAAAATTGATTTGAATATTCTAAATCTTTTTTATGTACTAATTTTTTGATGTTTAAAGTGCTGTCTGAATAATGGTTAAATAATTCTTTAGCATTATTATTCATTTCTAAGATATCACCAGATAAATTAAAAACAACATAAGCATCATTTATATTCTTAAAAACCCCACTTAATTGAGTAGATTTTTCATTTAGTAATTTAGTTAATTCTTGATTTGCTAATTTTAATTCTCTAGAAATTAGAAGAAGGTTTCTAGATTTTTGCTCTAAAATTAATTCAGCTTGTTTTCTAGCCGATTTTTCTCGTTCTAATGCTTTTTTTAATACCTCTAATTCGTTGTTTTCCATTAGATCTTAGTAATGATGAACTTAACCTCAGTTCCATCATCCTTAATTTTTTCTAATAGAATAGTAGCTTCTGAGTTAAAGTGTTCAAAAGTCTTATTCATTAAACCAAGACCAAAATAATACATGGCTCTACTTGATTTATAAATCATTATGAGGGAATTTTTTGTTTTTTCTACTACTGTAAATGTAGGTAATTCTGCATCAGGATATATTTTTCTTACTTCTACATGTATATGACCTTCTATTGAAGCTAACATTTCTATAGGGTCATCATATGCAGATATTAGACTTGAATAATTAGCGGTTAACACAGAAAAAAAGTGTTCTGCATAAACTAATAACAATTGGTCTATAGAAATACCTGTGTTTTTATTTAAATTTTGTAGCAATTGAAGCATTTCTGAGAAATTATATGTGCCAATTGCTGTATAAGCTCCATTTGATTCTAGAGTAGACTGACTTAAAATTTTGTCTACCATTTCTAAGCCAAATTTGGTTTCAACTAATTCTAAAAACTCAGTAAATATTATACCTTTCATTCTTATACTTTATTAAGCTCATTAATGCTCCAGTAAGACAAAACTGTTTCTATTTTTTTAACGTAATCTTCGTACTTTAATGGTTTTAATACATAACCAGACATCCCTGTTTTATAACATTCTAAAATATCTTTTTGATTACTAGAAGTTGTAAGAATTATTGTTGGTATATGTTTTAAATCGTCATTTGCTTTTATAATTTTTAAAAATTCTATACCATTAATTTTTGGCATATTTAAATCTAGAAGAATAATGTCTGGAATTTTACTTCTATCTTTTAAAAACTCTAAAGCATCTTCTCCATTCTTTGCTTCATTTATTGTATGATTTAATTTTAATAATGAAATTGTTCTTTTCATTTTCATTATTTCAATCAAATTATCTTCTACTAGTAATATCCTTAGAGTTTTCTCCATTAAAGAATAATATTTACATTTATAAAGTACAAAATAAATTTAATGTAATGTATTTTTAAGATTTTAGTGTTAAATAGTAATTCTGTATAGTTAAAATGCAATTAACTGTCGACGAATGGTATGCAATATAGTTAAAAAATCTAACTAATTAAATTATTAAAATAATCAAAAATTTCACCTTTAGAAATAACACTTCCTTTCTCAATTAAATCAAAAATTTCAGAATTTCTTTCTTTATTATATTTTTTTGACCCTTTAAAAATTTCTACAGAGTTATCCATAGGATTTTTCATTAACCATTCAAACCCATTTTGTTCTAAAAGATTTATATCCCAATTTACTTTTATAGCAATTCTATGAATTTCATCTTTATCACATTTAAAGAGATTAGCTGTTGTTTTAGAAAAATGTTCTATGTAATTAGTTTTTGTAAGTACGTCATCCCAAACAACATCAGAAAAAATATTCATTTCTTCTTCTGCAACGTTAGGTTTTTCTTTTTTTATCTGATTCCATTCTTTAACATCAATACTTTGTGTTGCCAAAAATTGTGCAAATTCTTGATGTAAACTTTCAAATTGTTCTTTTGTTAATTGCCTATATTTCATATTTGTAAAAATAAAAAAGCTCGTTATTTCTAACGAGCTTTTTTTTAATAAATTAAGGTATTATTTATTCTGCAACAACATCAAATGTAATGTCTGCAATTACTTCTCTATGTAATCTTACAGAAGCTTCATATTTACCCAATCTTTTTACAGAACCACCAACAACTTTTATAAATTTCTTGTCAATTTCTGTACCTGCTTTAGCTAATGCATCAGCTAAATCTATATTATTTACAGATCCAAATAATTTATCTCCAGATCCTGTTTTTGCTGAAATTTTAATTTCATACCCTTTAATTGTTTCTGCTTGTTTGTTAGCATCTTCAATTAATTTAGCTTCTTTGTAAGCACGTTGTTTTAAATTTTCTGCTAATACTTTCTTAGCAGAAGAAGTAGCTAAAACTGCTTGTCCTGTAGGGATTAAAAAGTTTCTACCATAACCATTTTTAACAGTTACAACATCATCTTTAAAACCTAAATTTTCTACGTCTTGTCTTAATATCAATTCCATGTTCTACTTCTTTATTATTTTAACATATCACCAATGTAAGGCATTAACGCTAAATGACGCGCTCTTTTGATTGCTTGTGCAACCTTACGTTGATACTTTAATGAAGTTCCTGTTAAACGTCTTGGTAAAATTTTACCTTGTTCGTTTACTAAATACATTAAGAAATCTGCATCTTTATAATCAATATACTTAATGCCTTTTTTCTTAAATCTACAGTATTTTTCTTCTTTCTTAGTTTCTATATCTAATGGCGTTAAATATCTAACGTCAGCAGATTTACCACCTTTTGCTTGTTGTTCTATTGATGCCATTTGTTATTTTTTTGCAGTTTTACGTTCTCTTCTTTTTTCTGCCCAAGCTGCAGCATGTTTGTCTAACCTTACAGTTAAATAACGCATAATGCTATCATCTCTTCTAAATTCTAATTCAAAAGCTGCAATTTCTTCACCAGCAATTTTAAATTCAAATAAGTGATAAAAACCACTTTTTTTGTTTTGGATTGGATAAGCTAATTTTTTTAAGCCCCAATCTTCTTTTGAAATCATTTCTGCACCTTTGGAAGTCAAATAGTCGCTAAACTTTTGTACTGTTTCCTTTATCTGAGTATCAGATAAAACGGGATTCAAAATGAAAACAGTTTCGTAATGATTCATAATTAATAATTTATTGTTTATTTTGAGGCTGCAAATATAGTAACTTTTTTATATTTACAGTAGCTTTTTTTATTTTAATATATTGATATGCAAATACCTGAAATTCCTAACCTTATACATTATGCTATACCTTTTTTTATTGTAACAGTTATCTTAGAGATTATACTTACAATAAAAATAAAATTAGATGAGTATGAGTTTAAAGATGCTGGCACTTCTATTTTAATGGGTTTAGGAAATGTTTTTATAGGATTATTTACAAAAGGGATTGTTTTAGGGGTATTTTTATTTTTATATCAATATCGATTTTTTACAATACCTTTTGCTTGGTGGTCTTGGTTAATTCTTTTGTTTGCTGAGGATTTATGTTATTATTGGTTTCATAGAATTAGTCATGAAAGTAGATTGTTTTGGGCTAGTCATGTAGTGCACCATTCTTCACAAAAATATAATTTAAGTACTGCTTTAAGGCAAACTTGGTCTGGAAGTTTTTACAGCTTTGTCTTTTGGATACCTTTACTACTTATTGGCTTTCATCCAATTATGGTGATGACTCAAATGGCTATTAGTTTAATTTATCAATATTGGATTCACACAGAACTCATAAAAAAAATGCCTAATTGGTTTGAAGCAATATTTAATACTCCTAGTCATCATAGAGTGCATCATGCAACAAATCCTCAGTATTTAGATAGAAATCATGCTGGTATATTTATTATATGGGATAAACTTTTTGGGACATTTGAACCAGAAATTGAAAAACCAGTATATGGTTTGGTGAAAAATATTGAAACTTATAATCCTGTAAAAATTGCTTTTTTAGAATGGGTAAATATGTTTAGAGATTTTTCTTTTTCTAAAACATCATTTTTAAATAAAGTTAAATATTTAATTAAACCTCCTGGATGGAAACATGATGGAACAGGTGTTTTATCTTCTGACTTAAGAGAAGAATGGGAGAAAAAAAATAGACAAGCATAATTTACTTGTCTATCTTTAATATTGGTTTTTAATTTTATTTTTAATCAAAAATACCTTCTAATTCTTCATAAACAATTTTACCTTTTACGATATTTAATCCTTTAGCTAGAGATTTATCTTTCTCACATGCTTTTTCCCATCCTAAATCTGCTAACTTTAAAATATAAGATAATGTAACGTTTGTTAATGCAATTGTAGATGTATAAGGAACTGCTCCAGGCATATTAGCTACACAATAATGCACTACATCATCTATAATGTAAGTAGGATCTTCATGTGTAGTTGCTCTAGTGGTTTCAAAACAACCACCTTGATCAACAGCCACATCAACAATTACAGTTCCTGGGCGCATTTCTTTTAACATATCTCTTGTAATTAATTTTGGAGCTTTACCTCCTTTCAATAAAACACCACCAATAATTAAGTCATGATCTTTTATATGTTTTCTGATACTATACTCACTTGAAAAGTCTGTTACAACATGGTTTGGTAAAACATCATTTACATAACGTAAACGTTTCATATTAATATCCATAATGGTTACATGTGCTCCTAGACCTGCAGCCATTTTTGCTGCTTGTACACCAACAACACCAGCACCTAAAACTAAAACTTTACCTGGTTTTACACCTGGTACACCACCTAATAAAATTCCTCTTCCTTTAATTGGTTTTTCTAAATATTTTGCTCCTTGTTGTACAGACATTCTTCCAGCAACTTCAGACATAGGTGTTAATAAAGGTAAAGTGCCTTCTTCATCTTCAACTGTTTCATAAGCAATACAAATAGCTTTACTTGCTATCATAGCTTTTGTTAAAGGCTCACTTGATGCAAAATGAAAATATGTAAAAACAACTTGATTTTCTTTAATTAAAGGATATTCTTCAGCAATTGGTTCTTTAACTTTTACAATCATTTCGCTTTGATCATAAACATCGTTAATTGTAGGAAGAATAGTTGCCCCGACTTCTTTATAATCTTTATCGAAAAAACCACTACCCTCACCTGCTGTAGCTTGCACATAAACAGTATGATTTCTTTTGGTAAGTTCAAATACACCAGCAGGTGTCATACCTACTCTATTTTCGTTGTTTTTAATTTCTTTAGGAATTCCTATTTTCATGGGTTAGTTTTTAATTTTTGTAAAAATAAAAATCCTTTTGCTATTAAATTAACAAAAGGACTTATTAGTACTATTTTTATGATTTTACAATTTTTTAATAATGTAAAATATATAATATGTTTTTTTTAAGATTTATTTTATTGATTTACTAATTTAAATCTAAACGAACACCTAAAGAAATGTTTCTAATTTCAGTATTTTTAAACAATGGGTTTAAATCATATTTAGCATACAAGCTTACATCTTTATAACCAATATAAGTACTTATTCCATAATTAAATACATTCATGTTGTAATTATCATACTGAACTTCTTCAACAGAAACATTATTGTTGTCTCTATATTCTAAGTATTGTCTTGTACCTAATTTAAATCCAACAAAACCTCCTAATCCAAACCTCACAGATTTATTTGTTCTATCTCTTATTCTTCCATCATTATAAACTCTGTTTTTAGATAAATCCCACTCTAAATGCATTGGAAAATTCATTTGTACATGACGTAACCTACTTTCTGACAAAGGGTTAGCAAAAGTTTGAATTTCTGTCATATCACCATTTTTAACATGAACTTGATTGCCTTCTAATCTTAAATTATTCCATAAAAAGGATACACCATATTTTAAGTAAAATTGAGAAGGTTTATTGTTTAATCGTGTTTTCCATGTCCATCCTAGTTCATAAAAACGAGAACGTCCTACTTGATAATTTGAATTGTTTAAAGAAGATAAATCATTATCCACTAAAACATTATTTATACCCATTGCAAAAACAAATTGAGTTGTTGTACTTCTTTGGTATTTATTTTTTCTTTCCCATCTATTTTTTCTTCTTTTTTCATTTTCGCCTTTATCTCCTTCAGAAATATTAAATCGAAATATTTTATTTCCAATAGAAAACACATTGTCTTCATCTTCAAATTTGTCTTTTTTATTTTCTTCTACACTGGCTATTTTACCATTGGTTTTGTCTTGCACCAATAATTGTAATAATCTTTCTTGTTCACCAACTAATTTTTCAATTCTTCTTGCATGATAAGCAGCAACCTCTTTTTTAAGAGTATCTGCTGTTGTTTTTGTGATTTCACCTTTCCCTAATTTTTTATCAATTTCTATAACTTTTTGTTTTAAAGAATCTTTTTGTTGTTTGGTAATCATTTCAATTCTTTTAGAAATTTTACTCACTTCTTTTTCAAAAGTTTTTTCTTGAGTATATGCTATAGTTGTACACAACAACACTAGAATTAGTAGTATTCTTTTCATTTTTTTATGTTTTTAAGATTTTTGTTTAATTATTTCTACTTGCGATTGCAGTTGCAATATCAGAGACTTTTCGTTTTAAGTTTTTTAAGAAGTTATTCTGAAAATCATCGTCATCTATAGAGCGCTCTACTTCAGCTAAAATGGTTTCAGGCTTAACTTTTAAATTCGATTTTTTGAGCTCACTTTTAATCGTTTTTAAAACATCATCTCTGTTTATTTGATATTTTGCATAGTATGCTTTTACCTCTTTCTGTGAATGTGTTACTGCAAAAAGCAAATCGTCTGCATTTATTTTTATAGTGCTATTTGGGTCTTTTTCGATTTCTTTAAATTGTAAAGACTGTTTAAATTCTGAGATATCTTTATTGTTGTTTTTTAGAATTTCTTTCTTATCAACTTTTGCAATGATTTTATCATTATTACTAATAGGATCAATCACTATTTTTTTTGTTGTAGAACTCTCCCTTTTGGATACATTTGCTGAAACTTTTGAGGTTTCCTTAGGTTTGATTTCATTTTTTTTAACAATAGCTTCTTCAACAGGAACTTCTTCAAAAACTTTATCAATTTTTTCTTTAATAACCTCTTTTTCTAAAGGACTAATTACAATTTCTTCTTTAATAGGGATAGCCTTATTATCATCTGTAGTAAAAATTTGAAAACCAATAGAAACCAATAGTAAAATACTTGCAGCTATACTGATATAAAAAAACAACCCTCTTTTTTTTTCTTTTGGTTGTTCGTCTAATTGAACAGATAAACGTTCCCAAGCAGAAGTAGATGGAGTAAAAGTTCTGTTTTCAAACTTTTCTTTAATAATTTTATCTAGTTTATTTGTCTTCATGAACTGCTTTATTCATTTTTATATAATTTTCTTGCAACATTTTTCTAGCTTTAAATAGTTGCGATTTTGATGTACTTTCAGAAATGTTTAGTTGTTGTGCTATTTCTGAATGTTTATAACCTTCTATGGCAAATAAATTAAATACCATTTTGTAACCTTCTGGTAATTGATCTATTAGTTTTTGAATATCTTCTACAGTTGTACTTTCTAAACTTTCTGTAGCTGAATCATTAAACACATAATCTTCATCAGATAAATCAATTCTATTTTTTTTACGTAGGTAAGAAATACAAGTGTTTACCATAATTCTACGAATCCAACCTTCAAAACTACCTTCGTGTTTAAACTTATGTAAGTTGGTAAAAACTTTTAAAAATCCTTGTAATAATAAATCTTCTGCATGATGTAAATCTTTTACATATTGCCTGCAAACCCCCAACATTTTTGGAGAATATTGCTCAAACAATTGTTTTTGCGCTTCTCTATTGTTGGAAATCGCTTTTTTAATTAACGATTTTTCTTGGTTATGCAATTTTATAATTTTCAAGCCTCTTATTATGTGTTTTTATTGCCTTACAAATATATAGACTACCAAAGTTTTAAAATGGTTGCTTTAAGTTTAAAACTTTTTGTATTTATTTTGTTTAATTAAGAAAACTGATAGTTTAGACTATTAGAAATATAGACTAATTAATAAGCATCTACATCTATAATAAAACGAATTGGTCTAAATTCTTTAACAGCTTCAAAAGTATTTTTAATTTTTTGAATTTGATTTTTAGTATTCGCTAAACTTTGTTTAGGAGGGATTTTGATTACTACATTTTTTATATACTGATTTCTAATTCTTGCAACTGCAGGTGCTGTTGGGCCTAAAACATGCTCTCCAAAAGAATTGTATAAGGCTTTAAATAGCCAATTAATACCTGAATCAACTTTTGTATAATCTCTATGTTTTAAAGTAATTTTAATCAATCTGTAATAAGGAGGATATTTGAATTGCCAACGTTCTTGCAATTGCTCTTTAAACATAGCTTGGTAATCTGTTGTAGAAACTTGTTGTAATATTTGATGGTAAGGATTATAGGTTTGTATTGCTACATTACCTTGTTTTTTGCTCCTTCCTGCTCTTCCTGAAACTTGTACCATTAATTGATAAGCTCTTTCATGAGCTCTAAAATCTGGGAAATTAAGCATAGTATCAGCATTTAAAATTCCCACTAAAGAAACGTTATCAAAATCTAGCCCTTTAGATAACATCTGTGTTCCAACTAAAATATCTATTTCTCTAGCTTCAAAAGCACCAATTATTTTTTGATATCCGAATTTTCCTCTTGTTGTATCTAAATCCATTCGTCCAATACTATAATCAGGAAATAGTTCTTTAAGCTCTAATTCTATTTGTTCTGTACCAAATCCTTTAGTGTCTAATGTATTACTGCCACATGCAGAACAGTTATTTGGCATTGCTCTTTGATAATTACAGTAATGACAGCGTAATTCGTTTTTATATTTATGATACGTTAAAGAAACATCGCAGTTAGGACATTGTGGAGAAACGCCACAAGTTTTACATTCTACAATTGGTGAAAACCCACGTCTGTTTTGAAAGAGAATTATTTGTTCTTTTTCATCTAAAGCTTCTTGAATTAATACAAGCAATCTATCAGAAAAATGACCTTTCATTTCCTTTTTTCTATGCTTTTCTTTAATGTCAATTAATTCAATTTTTGGTAATTGAACGTTACCAAAACGTCTATTTAATTCAACAAAACCATATTTATTTTGCTGGGCATTAAAAAAACTTTCTAAAGAAGGTGTAGCAGAACCTAATAGTATTTTTGCTTGGTGCATTTTAGCTAAAACTATAGCTGCGTCTCTTGCATTGTACCTTGGATTTGGCTCAAATTGTTTGTAAGAAGTTTCGTGTTCTTCATCAACAACAATTAAACCTAAATTTGAAAATGGTAAAAATAAAGAAGAACGTGCTCCTAAAATTATTTGAGCTTTACTTTTATTTTCCAAAACATTATTCCAAACTTCTACTCTTTCATTCATAGAGTATTTTGAATGAAAAACTGAAATTTGTTTACCAAAATAAGCTTGTAAACGAGTTATTATTTGCGTAGTTAATGCAATTTCAGGTAATAAAAATAACACCTGTTGTCCTTTATCTAATATCTCTTGAATAAGTTTTGTATACACTTCTGTTTTACCAGAACTTGTAATTCCGTGTAAAAGAGTTACATCTTTTTGTAAAAAAGCATCTTTTATTTCAATTAATGCTTTTTCTTGAAACTCATTTAATTTTTTTAATGAATTTGTATCACCTTTAAAATGTATTCGATCTGTTTTTAAATGATAAAATTCTAATATATTTTTATCTACTAAAGAATTTAAAATAGCTGAAGAGACATTAGATTTTGTTTCTAATTCTTTAGCTTTAATTGGTTTTTTTGAAGTAGATAATTGAAAATAAGTTAATATAGCCTCTCTTTGTTTTTTTGCTCTAGAAAGTTCTTCTAGTAAAGTATTTAATGAATCATCAGCATTGTAATCTGAATGTAATTTTACATATTTAACTAACTTTGGCTTATAGGTTTCATAAATTTCTTCTTTAATGTATATAGCTGATTTTTTTAATAAACTATTTACAATTGGCATTACTTTTTTTCTATCAAGTATATCAACAATTTGATGAATGGTTAATTGTGATTGATGTTGTAAAGCTTCAAAAATTAAAAACTCATCATCAATTAAAACAGACTCATCTGTAAAAGATTCATTTTTATAAATTATAGTTTCACTTTCTAATAAAAAAGCTGATGGTAAAGATGCTCTATATACATCTCCTAAAGCACACATGTAATACTCAGCTATCCATTGCCAATGTTTTAATTGTATTTTGTTTACTATTGGAAATTCATCTAAAATTTGATGTATTTCTTTGGCTTCATACAATGTGGGTTCATTATTATGAATTTTATAAACTAAAGCTGTATAGATTTTACTTTTACCAAAAGAAACAGCAACACGCATTCCTTCTTTTAAAAAATTATACTCCTCTTCATTTATACTATACGTAAATGTTTTTTGAATTGGGATAGGTAATATGACGTCTATAAAGTAAATCTTATAATTTTTTTAACAATACTAAAATCAAAACTAAATAAAATTTAGTATCTTTAAACTAAATAATTATCTTTTAATTCCCCCAGCTATGATTACTTCCGATAATTGGAAAGAAAGAGGAAAATTTTATACAATTTCTAACAAGCAAATTTTCGTAATTGATGAAGGCGAATATGCTGAAACTATTGTAATTCTTCATGGATATCCAACATCATCTTACGATTATTCTAGAGTATTACCAGAACTAACTAAACATTTTAGAGTAGTTATTCATGATCACTTAGGTTTTGGATTTTCTGATAAGCCTGATTCTTTAACCTATTCTTTAATAGACCAAGCTGATATAGCTTTACAATTATGGAATAAAATGGGACTTAAAGAAGTTTCAATTTTGGCTCATGATTATGGAACTTCTGTAGCTAAAGAAATATTATCTCGCAAAAACCATAACTTAATTCCTTTAAAAATTAGAAGAATCTGTTTGTGTAACAGTAGTATGCGACTCGAACATCTGCATTTAAGAAATATGGGTAACCTACTTAAAAACAAAAAGTTAGGAAAATTTATTGCTAGATTAACAAGTAATAGCTACCAAAAATTTAAAAAGAAAATTAAAAGTAATTCATTAGACCCACATTTAAATAATAAATATGATATTAATAATGTATGGGATCAAATGAATACTTCTCAAGGACAAAAAGAAATTCATTTATTAAGTAATTTTATTAACGAACGTTATACTTTTTGGCATAGATGGACAGAAGCTTTAAAAGAATCTGAAATTCCGATTAAAATAGTTTGGGAGAAAAACGACCCTATTGCAGTTAAAGAAATTGCCATTGTTATGGCAACAGAAAACCAAAATGAAAAAATAGTTTGGATAGAAAATGACAAACATTACTCAATTATTGAAAATCCTAAAAATTGGATGAATTTGGTTTTTAATTTCGATGTTAAAAGAAGGTTTTAATTATGGATTTAGCTCTAGATAAAAATATAAGAACTGCTGAAAGTTGGAAAAATAAAGGGATATTTATTCCTGTTTTTAATAAAGAAATTTTTACAATTGATGTTGGCGAAAGTGAAGATTGCTTAGTAATTCTTCATGGATACCTTACATCTTCTTATGATTATAATAAAGTAATTGATGAACTTTCAAAAAAATATAGGGTTATTATACCAGATTTAATTGGTTTTGGTTTTTCTGATAAAGTTTTTGATTATTATTTTACAAGCGTAGATCAAGCAGATTACATTTTAGAATTTTGTAAACAATTAGGTTTAAGAAATATTACTTTTTTAGGTCATGATTATGGAACTGCAATAGTTCAAGAAATATTAGCTAGAAAAAATGCTAATGTTTTAGGATTGCAAATAAAAGAGTTTATTTATTGCAATGGTAATTTACCAATAAATCATTCTAATTTTTTAGATACTCAAGATTCTTTAAAATCAGAAGTTTCAAAAAAAATTATAACCATGTTAGCTTCTTTTGGAGTTTACAAAAAAACAATGAAAGAAATATTTTTTGATAATGCTAATATAACTGATGAAGAATTAAAGCAAATGTGGCTTCAATTAGAATACAATCATGGTAGAAAAGTAATTAATTTTATATATAACTATCTAAGAGAAAGAAAAATATTTTGGAATAGATGGTCTTTAGCAATACAAGAAACTACAGTGCCAATTAGAATTATTTGGGGTAAAAAAGATCCACTTATAGATGAAATTATTCCCTTAAATCTTGAAAACAAAGTACAAGCTAATCACATTCATTGGATTAATGATGCAGGACATTTTCCAATGCTAGAAAAACCTAAAGAATTTATATCTGCTGTTTTAAATGGCTAGTGTTTCAAAAATATATCCTTATTTTTATTAAAAAAAATATTTTGACAAGTAAAAATTGGGAAAAATTAGGTAAATACACAAAAGTTTTTAATAGAACAATTTTTATGATTGATTCTGAAAATCAATCAGATTCTAAAAAAGAGACTTTAGTAATTTTACATGGCTATCCTACTTCTTCATTCGATTATCATAAGGTTTTACCTCAATTAGCTAAAAAATATAGAGTTATACTTCATGATCATTTAGGGTTTGGTTTCTCTGAAAAACCATTGGACTTTTCCTATTCTTTAATAGAACAAGCAGATATTGCTTTACAACTTTGGAAACAATTAGGTTTAAAAAAAGTAGTTTTATTAGCACACGATTATGGCACTAGTGTTTGTACAGAAATAATTGCAAGACATAATAAACAACAAATTCATTTACAAATAGATAAATTAATTTTATCTAATGGAAGCATTCATATAGAATTCTCAAAACTTAGAACTATTCAAAAACTACTTAAAAATAAATATACAGGTAAATGGGTTGCAAGACTAACAAACTATCCTATTTTTAAAAGAAACATGAGAAATGTATATTTTGATAAAACTAAAGTTACAGATGAAGAATTAAAAGAAATGTGGCTTCAATTAGAATATAATAATGGTAGAAATGTAATACACTTACTTACAAATTATATTAATGAGCGTTATTATTTTTGGTATAGATGGGTTGGTGCTTTAAAAGAGACTAGTATTAATACAACCATAATTTGGGCAGAAAATGACCCAATTGCAATTCCTAAAATTGCAGAATTATTACATAAAGAAATATCTGATAATAAAATATTTTGGATGAAAAACTGTGGGCATTTTTTAATGCTAGAACAGCCAAAAGAATGGTCAAGTTTAGTTTTAAAAGCATAAATTAATGACTCGTTACAAAAAGATTAGAGGGCATCATAAAATTTGGAAAAACATAGATAGTTGGGTTTCTTACAATAAAAAATTAGATTTAGAATACCTACAAAGTAGAAAAAGAGAATATGTAAAAGTTTGGGTACAACCTTACTCTAATATTAGTGTCTTAAATAGTGAGTTTAAACCCCCAAAAAATAAGACTAGAAAAAAAATTATTGAGGGTATTTTTGAAATCTACAATAGCTGGAAAAATCAATTAGATTCTTTAAATAAACCTTATTATTTAAAGATTTGGTTTTTTCCTGAAGATGTTTCTAAATGTCAAGTTGTTTGTGCTATAGATGAATTTATAGATTTTTATGATGTTACTTTTTATAAACCAAAAATTAATAAACCATTTCCTTTTGATAAAAGAGGATTAAAATGGCAGTATTGTCATCAAGAACATCATTTAACAATTAAAGATATTGATGAACCAGAAAGTTTTTATAGTTACCAAGATTATTTAGAAAATAAAAAATGGATTGAGGCTGTAATGAAAAATCCTAAAACTAGAATTTCTGAATACAATGAAAATGGAAATTTAACAACCTATTACTCAATTAAAGAATTTGATGTTTGGATTGGAGGAAATTAAGTGGCTTTTTTAACCTTTCTAGAACCCTCATATAATTCATATTTTACAAACTTACAGTCTAAATCTCCATTCTTTAAAGCAATTCTTTTAGATGTTCTTAAACCTACATGCTTTAAAGCATCAACATCAGAAGTAATTAACCATCCAGTTGAACCAGGGTAATTGTGTTTTAAAGTATCTCCTATTTTTCTGTAAAATTCAGGAATATCTATATTTAAACGTTCTCCATAAGGTGGATTAAACAAAATAGTAGTATTTCCAAAAACTTCTTTAGTAGAATTAAAAAAGTTTACATGATGCACACCAATAAACTCCTCTAAATTTGCAGATATTATATTTTGTCTTGCTTTTTGCACTGCAGAAGGTGCTTTATCAAAGCCCATAATTTTAAAATGAGAAGATCTAATTTTCTTTAATAAAGAATCTTGAATTATAAAATATAAATCTTCATCATAATCTTTCCAATTCTCAAAAGCAAAATGTTTTCTATTAATATTAGCAGGAATATTATTAGCAATCATTGCAGCTTCAATTAAAATAGTTCCAGAGCCACACATAGGGTCTATAAAGTTTTCATCACCTGTATAACCAGATAATAAAACCATTCCTGCAGCTAAGATTTCATTAATTGGTGCAATGTTTGTTGCTGTTCTGTAGCCTCTTTTATGTAAAGAATCTCCTGAGGAATCTAAAGAAACAGTTAGCCAATCTTTTTGAATATGTATATGAATTTTTACATCAGGATATTTTAAGTCTACATTAGGTCTTTTATGATATTTATGCCTAAAATAATCTGCAATTGCATCTTTAGACTTTAAAGAAATATAATGTGAATTAGAGGTAAAATTTTTAGAATTAACAACAGCTCCTATTGCAAAAGTACCTTCAGCATCTAAATATTTTTCCCATTTTATTTTTTGAATTGCCTCATACAAATCTTCTTCGTCATAAACTTTACAAGTTTTAATGGGTTTTAGAATTCTTACAGCAGTTCTTAAAGCAATATTTGCTTTGTATAAAAAACCTTTATCACCTCTAAAAGAAACACTTCTAACAGCTTCTTTAACATCTTGTGCACCTAAATCTTTAAGTTCTTTAGCTAAAACACTTTCTAAACCAAAAAGTGTAGTTGCTACCATTTTAAAATCCTTATCCATGTTGCAAAGTTATATATAACAAGTCAGATATTTTTTCTAAAGTAAGAATTAATTACTTTTACGACTTCTAAAAAAGAGATGAAGAAAAAAGACTGGTTTACAGATT
This sequence comes from Polaribacter marinivivus, assembly GCF_042651285.1. Taxonomy (NCBI): domain Bacteria; kingdom Pseudomonadati; phylum Bacteroidota; class Flavobacteriia; order Flavobacteriales; family Flavobacteriaceae; genus Polaribacter; species Polaribacter marinivivus. The sequence continues at coordinate 575,190 of NZ_JBHSCY010000002.1, forward strand.
GGTTTAACACACCATATTACCATACATTATACAAACATAGAAATGATATTGATGCTCAGTTGTTTATGAAAAACATTACTGCATTTTTGTCTTTACCAAAAACAACTCATATTCTTGATTTACCTTGTGGTAAAGGGCGTCATTCAGTTTTTTTAAATTCTCTTGGTTATAAAGTGACTGGAGGAGATTTAGCAGAGAATAGTATAAAATTTGCTCAACAATTTGAAAATGAATCTTTACAATTTAGAGTTCATGATATGCGTAAACCCTTTAATAATAAGTATGATGCAGTATTTAATTTGTTTACTAGTTTTGGGTATTTTGAAGATGACAATGAAGATTTACTAATTTTAGAAAACATTAAAAAAGGGTTAAAAGAAAATGGTCTTTTTGTTTTTGATTTTTTAAACGCCATAAAAGTTAAAAACACTCTAGTAAAAGAAGAAGTTAAAAAAGTAGAAGACATAACATTTTATATAAAAAGAGAAATTAAAGACGGGTTTATTTTAAAAAATATATCTTTTTTTGCAGATGGAAAAAATCATTCTTACACAGAAAGAGTTAAATTTTTAGATATCTCAAAAATGAAAGATTATTTTAATAAAGTAGGATTTACAATTACCGAAATTTTTGGTGATTATAAATTAAATAAATTTGATTCTGAAAATTCAGATAGACTAATTTTTGTAGCAAAATGAGTTATTTTTTATTAATATTTTCAGTTCTTTTAGGAGTTATTTTAGTGCTTCTTATAAAGCCTAACAAAAACTTAACTCGTTTATTATTAGCTTTTAGTGGAGCTTATTTATTATCTGTTACAGTTTTACATTTATTACCAGAAGTATATACTGTAGATGCTAATTTTACTATTTCAGGAATTTTTATTTTGGCTGGTATTATATTACAATCTATACTTGAATCTTTTTCTAAAGGAGCTGAACATGGGCATATTCATATTCATACAGATGGAAAAAAGTTTCCTTTATTATTATTTGTAAGTCTTTGTATACATGCTTTTTCAGAAGGGTTACCTATTCATTCTGCTGATCAAAATTTATTATGGGCAATTTTAGTACACAAAATACCAATAGCTATCGTATTAACAAGCTTTTTATTACAAGCTAAATATTCTAAAAAAATAATAGTTTCTTTTTTACTCTTATTTAGTTTAATGAGTCCTCTAGGTGTATTATTAGGTGAGAAAGTAATCTTTTTTAGTAATTACAAAACAGAAATCACAGCTTTAATCATTGGTGTATTTTTACATATTTCAACCATAATACTTTTTGAAAGTACTGAAAATCACAAATTTAATCTAAAGAAATTTGCTGCAATAGTTTTGGGTCTAGCACTAACTCTTTTGACTCTGTAAGATGAGTTTAGTTAGCTACTTCGTTTGTGAATTTAATTCTCATTAAACGTAATTCTTCCTCATCATAATCACCATCAAATTCTTCTAAAGCTTCTTCAATATGATCATTTTCTGCTTCCATAAAATAATCATGAATTTCTTCTTGTTGATCTTCATCTAACAAGTCATCAATAGCATAATCAATATTTAATTTCGTTCCAGAAAAGATGATTCTTTCCATTTCTCTTATAAGTTCACTCATTTCTAAACCCTTAGATTTTGCTATATCATCTAAAGGAAGTTTCTTATCTGTATTCTGGATAATAAAAAGTTTTAAACCAGAATTGACTCCTGTACTTTTTACAATTAAATCATCTGGTCTTAGAATATCATTTTCTTCTACATAATCAGCTATTAATTTTACAAAATCCTTTCCAAATTTTCTAGCTTTACCCTCTCCTACACCATGTACTTTAGAAAGTTCATCCATGGTAATAGGATATTTAAGAGCCATATCATCTATAGAAGGATCTTGAAAAACAGCAAAAGGTGGTACTCCTTGTTTATTAGCTACTTTTTTGCGTAAATCTTTTAATAGTTTAACTAACTTTTCATCAGCTGCACCTCCAGAAGATTTAGAATTTGTGATTATAGTATTATCATTTTCTTCATTATATTCATGATCTAATGTCATCATAAATGAAGTAGGATTTTTTAGAAAAGCTTCACCTTCTTCAGTAATTTTTACAACACCATATTGTTCAATTTCTTTCTTTATAAAGTTTACAACAAGTACTTGTCTAATAAGAGCCATCCAATAAGAACTAGTTTTACTTTTTCCTATCCCAAAAAATGGTTGTAAATGAGTTTTATGTGAGGTTAATAAAGCGTTTTCTTTACCAATTATAGTGTTAACTATTTCTTTTGCTTTATATTTTTGTAAAGTGTCTCTTATAACATTTAATAATATGACAACATCATCTTTTGCTTCTTGTTTCTTCTTTGGATTTCTAGAATTGTCATCCATGTCAGCTCCTTCTCCATTCTTCTCATCAAACTCTTCTCCAAAATAGTGTAATAAATATTTACGCCTATTCATAGATGTTTCTGCATAACCAACGACTTCTTGTAATAATGCATGACCAATTTCTTGTTCAGCAACTGGTTTGCTGGCCATAAACTTCTCTAACTTTTCAATGTCTTTATAGGCATAGAATGCTAAACAATATCCTTCTCCATCATCTCTACCTGCTCTACCTGTTTCTTGATAATAACTTTCTAGACTTTTGGGTATGTCATGATGAATCACAAATCTTACATCTGGCTTGTCTATACCCATACCAAAAGCAATTGTTGCTACTACCACATCACAATCTTCCATCAAAAACATGTCTTGATGTTTTACTCTAGTTTTAGCATCTAAACCAGCATGATAAGGCACAGCATTAATTCCATTAACTTGTAAAATTTGAGCAATTTCTTCTACTTTCTTACGACTTAAACAATAAATAATTCCAGATTTCCCTGGTCTTTGTTTAATAAATCGAATAATATCTTTCTCTACTTCTTTCGTTTTTGGTCTTACTTCATAAAATAAATTAGGCCTATTAAAAGAAGCTTTAAAACGATTAGCATCAGTAATTCCTAAAGTTTTTAAAATATCTTCTTGTACTTTTTCTGTTGCAGTAGCTGTTAAACAAACCACAGGTACATTATCGATTGCTTTAATAATATGTTTTAGGTTTCTATATTCGGGTCTAAAATCATGACCCCATTCAGAAATACAGTGAGCTTCATCTATTGCTACAAAAGAAATTTTTTGTGTACGTAAAAAAGTAACGTATTCTTCTTTTATTAAAGATTCTGGAGCAACATAAAGTAATTTTGTAATGCCATTTGAAATATCTTCTTTAACCTTAGCTACTTCAGTTTTATTTAACGAAGAATTTAATACATGTGCTACACCATCGTTTTCTGATATACCTCTAATAGCATCAACTTGGTTTTTCATTAAAGCAATTAAAGGAGAAACTACAATTGCTGTTCCTTCTTTCATTAATGCTGGTAGTTGATAACATAAAGATTTACCACCACCTGTTGGCATTATCACAAAAGTGTTTTCTCCATTTACAACACTTTCAACAACCTTTTCTTGTAAACCTTTAAAGGTGTTAAATCCAAAATACTTTTTTAAAGAACCATGTAAATCCATTCCCATAAAAATCAATATCTATTTAAAAAGAAACCAAACAAATATTATTTGATGAAACTTATTTTTAACGTAAATTTGCTCGTTTCTATATCTAAAGATATAACTTTTTTTTATTTTGATAAAACAAGTATAGTTTGAAAAATATTTCGATAATCGATATTGCCAAAGACACCATACGTCTAGAAAGTGAAGCCATTCAAAATTTAGCTCAATTAATTGATGATAATTTTGAAAAAGCTGTAAAATTCATTTTAAACTCTAAAGGAAGAGTTATTGTTACTGGTATTGGTAAAAGCGCAAATATAGGAACCAAAATTGTTGCTACATTAAACTCTACAGGAACACCTGCAGTTTTTATGCATGCTGCAGATGCTATTCATGGTGATTTAGGTAATGTTTTAGAAGATGATGTTGTTATTTGTATATCTAAAAGTGGTAATACACCAGAAATAAAAGTTTTAGTTCCACTGATTAAGAATTATGGAAATAAAATTATTGCTATAACAGGTAATATTGATTCTTTTTTAGGAAAAAATTCAGATTTTCCTTTAAATACTTTTGTTGAAAAAGAAGCTTGCCCAAATAATTTAGCGCCAACAACTAGTACTACAGCGCAATTAGTTATGGGAGATGCTCTAGCTGTTTGCTTATTAGAATTAAGAGGATTTACTAGCAGTGACTTTGCAAAATATCATCCAGGAGGAGCTTTAGGAAAAAGACTATACTTAAGAGTTTCTGATTTAGTTGAAAAAAACGAAGCTCCTAAAGTTGCTAAAACTGATTCTATTGCTAAAGTAATTATTGAAATATCTGAGAAAAGATTAGGTGTAACTGCTGTTGTAGAAAATGATAAAATAATTGGTATTATTACAGATGGTGATATAAGGAGAATGCTAAGTAAGACAACTAAAATTGATGCTTTTGTAGCCAGTGATATTATGGGTAATAAAGCAAAAACAATTCATAGTGATGCTATGGCTGTTGAAGCATTAGATATTTTAGAAAATAATAGCATTTCTCAGCTTTTAGTAGTCGATGACAATAATAATTATGCTGGTGTTGTTCATTTACATGATTTAATCAAAGAAGGTATTTTTTAAATGGCAGAACAACAAAAAGAAATGTCTTTTTTAGGTCATCTAGAAGAACTAAGATGGCATATGGTTAGAAGTGCAGCAGCTATATTTATTTTAGCTATTGTATTTTTTGCTTTTGCAGAACAAGTATATGATCATTTCTTATTAGCTCATATTCAACCAGACTTTATAACTTACAGAATATTTTGTGACTTTTTTAATTTCTTTGGAGTAGATAGCGATTTCTGTACTATAAATTTTGCAGATAAAAAATTACAAAGTATTAAGGTTACCTCTCAATTAATGAATTCTATTTGGTCTTCATTAATTTTAGGTGTAATAGTAGCATTTCCTTATATTTTATGGGAGATTTGGAGGTTTATATCTCCTGGATTAACTGAGAATGAAATTAAAAGATCTAGAGGTTTTATTTTAATAGCTTCAATTTTATTTTTTATAGGAGTTTTATTTAGCTTTTATGTTATTGCTCCTGTATCTATTCATTTTTTATATAACTATCAAATTACAGATAGTATACAAAATAGCTTTACACTAGAATCTCATATTGGTCTAGTTACTAATATGTTATTAGGTGTTTCTATTTTATTTGAGTTACCAGTTTTAATTTATTTTCTAACAAAAATCGGACTAATAACACCTGAGTTTTTAAAACGTTATAGAAAGCATGCATTAGTTGTTGTATTAATTCTAGCTGCCATAATAACACCTCCAGATGTAGCTAGTCAAGTTATAGTAGCAATTCCTATTTTATTTTTATATGAAATAGGTATTAAAGTGTCTAAAAGAGTTATTAAAAATCAAGAAAAGAATGCCAACAAAAGTTAAAGAATTTAATGATTATCGTCAAGAAATGAACGATAAAATTTTAGCAACAGACAACAAAGTTATTAAGAGAATTTTCAACTTAGATACTAATGCTTTTGCAGCAGGTCATTTATCTGTTAAAACAAAAGAGTTATTAGGTTTGGTTGCATCTACTGTTTTAAGATGTGATGATTGTGTAAAGTATCATCTTGAATCTTCAATGGAAAATGGTGTAACTAAAGAAGAGATGTTAGAAACAATGGCTATTGCTAATCTAATTGGTGGTACAATTGTTATTCCTCATTTAAGAAGGGCTTATGAATATTGGGAAGCCTTAGAAGAAGAAAAATTATAATATATTTAAGATAAGTAAAAACCACATTCTTTATTTTTGAAATATGATTTTACGTGCAGAAAACATTCAGAAAATATATGGTTCTAGAAAGGTCGTAAAAGGTATTTCTTTAGAAGTTAAGCAAGGAGAAATCATTGGTTTACTTGGACCTAATGGAGCAGGTAAAACTACTTCTTTTTACATGATTGTTGGTATGATAAAACCTAACCATGGTAAAATTTTCTTGAATGATGAAGAAATTACAGAAGATGCTATGTACAAAAGAGCCCAAAAAGGTATTGGGTATTTAGCTCAAGAAGCTTCTGTATTTAGAAAACTTTCTGTAGAAGATAATATTATGTCTGTTTTACAGTTTACTAATCTTTCTAAAAAAGAGCAAAAAATAAAATTAGAAGCGCTTATTGATGAATTTAATATTGGTCATGTGCGTAAAAATAGAGGCGATTTACTTTCTGGTGGTGAAAGACGTAGAACAGAAATTGCACGTTGTTTAGCATCTGACCCAAATTTTATTTTATTAGATGAACCTTTTGCAGGTGTAGATCCTATTGCTGTTGAAGATATACAAAGTATTGTAGCGCAATTAAAAAATAAAAACATAGGTATATTAATTACAGATCATGATGTACAAGCAACTCTTGCTATTACAGATAAAACTTATTTAATGTATAATGGAAGTATTTTAAAAGAAGGTACACCAGAAGAATTAGCTGCTGATGAAATGGTAAGAAAAGTGTATTTAGGTAAAGATTTTGAATTGAAAAAGAAAAAAGTTTTTCAATAATTAAAACATCCTATATGCCAGAGAATTCCTGAAGGATCATGTAAAAAGAATTCTCTACCCCAATCATTATTTACAATTTTAGACAATCTACACTTTTTATATTTTGAAAGTAAGTCTAATGCTTCTATTTTTTTTAAATACGCTTCTATATCATCAACTTCTAAAAATAACATAGAATTATCTACCCAATCTTTTACAAATGCTTTTTGTAAATAAAAACCAAGTTTTTCATCAATTTTAAAATAACTCATATTATCAGATATGGTTACTTCTTTAAAACCTAAATCTTTATAGAAATTACATGATTCACTAAAATCTTTTGCTCCAATAAAACTTCTAACAGATTTAAACATATTTAAATATCCTTTTTCTGAATATTAAATTTAAAACAAACCCCTTTTTTATTATCAATTCTATTAGATAAAGTTATAGACCCTCCTAACCTTTCTATATTTGATTTTACAGTTGATAAACCTACACCAGTATTATTGTTTGAATTTTTATGAAGTGTTTCAAACATTTCAAAAACCTTTTTCCAATATTTTTTTGGTATGCCTGGCCCATTATCTTCATAAACAAAATTATAATTTTCTGTATCTTCTGAGAAAGCAATCTTTATGATAACTTTTTCTTCATCAGTAAATTTTTTAGAATTAGAAATAAGGTTTTGAAAAACTTGTAATAGTCCTATTTTAGAACTAAAAATATCAGTATCTAAATTTTCTGCAATAAAATCAATCTTATTTTCAATATCAATATTTTTAATAATACCTTCTATTAAGTTTTTGATATTGAATGCATTAAATACAATGTTTTTATTTGTTACTTTACTGTATACTAAAATGTCATTTATCAAATTATCCATATAAGAAATTCTATCAGCAATTAAATTAAAATAATTTTCTGCTTGTGTTTCTTTAAATAATTCAAAATGATCTTCTTTTAATACATCTATTAAAAAATTGATATTATTTATTGGAGACTTTAAATCATGAGTAAGTCTAAATGCAAAATTGTTTAATCTATCATTTAATTTTACAATATCTTTATTTGCACTTTTTAATTTTGCATTACTCTTTCTTAACTCAAATAAACGAACTACTTGATTAGCTAAAAGATTTAAAGCTTCTTTTTGAGTATCATTTAATTTTTTTGGTTTATTGTCAATTACACAGAGTGTTCCTAAAGGATATCCTTCTGATGTATTTAATGGAGCACCTGCATAAAAAATTACGTTTGGAGCACCTGTAGTTAAAGGGTTATCAAAAAAACGTTCATCTTTAGTTGCATCTTCTACTTCAAATATTTCATTAGGATTCAGTATACTGTGAGCACAAAAGGCTAAATCTCTATGAGTTTCTTTAGTTTCCAATCCATGATTAGACTTAAACCATTGTCTTTTTTCATCTATAATAGAAACTAAGGCAATTGGTGTATCACATATAGAAGAAGCAATTTTAGTAATTGCATCATATTCTTCTTCTGGTAAAGAATCTAGAATACTATATTTTTTTAGCACTTTTAATCTCTCTTCTTCGTTATTTGGTATTCTAGCAGCTTTCATAATTATTATTTTTTAATAAGAGAAAATATAATATACAATATAATAATTATAGGTATAGATAAAAAAGGAATTATTAATATTAATAGTAGCGAAATAATCAAAAACAAATACTTTATGAAATTATTTTTTATAGAATAATCTTTAAACTTTAAAGAAAATAAAGCGATTTCTGCATTCATTAAATAAGATAATATCCATGTTATTGCAATTAAAAAATAATTATTTGAAATTAATTCTTTAGCAAAAGCAACATCTGAATATTGTTGAATTAAAGGAAGTGAAACCACAAACAAACTCATTGCAGGTGTTGGTAATCCTATAAATGAAGTTGTTTGTCTATCATCTATGTTAAATTTAGCTAAACGTAAACAAGCTGCTAATGTTAAAAACAAACCAATAAGTGCTACATCTAAAATAGGATCTTCAAAAATGAATATATTACCATTTGCTTCTAAATTAATCTGAATTAATTTAAACATAATAATACCTGGCACAACTCCACTTGTAACCATATCTGCTAAAGAATCTAACTGTTTACCAAGCTCGCCTGTTACTTTTAATAATCTTGCAGCTAAACCATCAAAAAAATCAAAAAAAATACCTAAAACAACAAATAAACCTGCATATTCAAAATTTTCTTCTACTGCATAAATTACAGCAATCGACCCACAAAATAAATTAGCAAGAGTTATTAAATTAGGTAAGTGTTTCATTATAAAAAGTTTTTGGTTGGTGTTTAAGCAAAAATAATAAAACATTATGTAAGAGTTTTGTTTATTTATATTTTTTGAGATATTTGTAAAAATAAGTTTCTATGCCAGTTTTAAAATCAAATTTTAAGGTTACAATACCATTTAGAAATGGTCATTTTAATACGATGTATAGACCACTGTTTATGAAAGATATAACTCATTATCAAAGAGAAAGAATTACAACTTGGGATAATGATTTTATAGACTTAGATTTTACAACTGTTGATTCAAAAACTTTAGTTTTATTAATACATGGTTTAGAAGGAAGCTCTGAATCTAAATATATAACTTCTCATGCAAACCATTTTAACAAAATGGGGTTAGATGCTGTTTGTTTTAATTTAAGAGGTTGTAGTGGAGAAGATAACTTATTACTTTCTACATATCATAGTGGAAAAACAGAGGATGTAGAATTTGTAGTAAATCATCTTATAAAAAATTACAATTACGAAAATATTGTTATTGTTGGTTTTAGTCTTGGAGGTAATTTAACTTTAAAATATTTAGGCGAAAAAGGCAATTCTATTTCATCTATTGTAAAAGGAGGTGTTGCTGTTTCTGTTCCTATTCATATTGCTTCTGCAGAAAAAGAAATGGATAAACTTAAAAATAAGTTATACATGGAAGTTTTTTTTAAAACTATGAAAAACAAAGTTTTAGAAAAGTCTCATAAATTTCCAGAATATCAATTAGATAAAGACAAATTATTTAAAGCTACTAAGTTTAAACATTTAGAACTTTTATACACTTGTCCTGTTTTTGGTTTTGATAGTCCAGAAGATTATTGGAATAAAGCAAGCTCTAAACCCTATATATTAAAAACTAAAGTACCTACTTTATTAGTTAACGCTAAAGATGATTCTTTTTTATCAAGAGAATGTTATCCTTATGAAGAAGCAAAAAAATCTGATTATTTCTTTTTTGAAGAACCAAAGTTTGGAGGTCATTGTGGGTTTATGTCTTCTTTTAAACCAAATGAAAATAGATGGTTAGAGCAAAGAATTGAGAGATTTATTAAAGAAACTATTCAAATTTAGATTTCTAAAACAATATCCAATAAAAACCATAGTTATTTTAATAGGTTTTTAGATATTTGTTAGAACAATTTTCTTGTATTTGTGAAATATAGAATTTTACTTTTTTTGTTGATTTCCCCATTTTTTTTAAATGCTCAAGCATTTAGAAATTATTCAAACGAATTTTTAAATATTGGTGTAGATGCAGCAGCTTTAGGAATGAGCAAAGCTGTAGTTGCAACAACTAATAATGTTAATGCAATATATTGGAACCCTGCTGGTTTAGTAGGTATAGAAGATTACCAAGGTTCTTTAATGTATGCTTCATATTTTGCAGGTATTGCAAATTATAATTATGCTGCCTTTGCTATGCCTATTGATAAAAATAGTGCTTTAGGAGTATCTGTAATTCGTTTTGGAGTTGATGATATTTTAAATACTACTGAATTAATAGACAGTAATGGAAATATAGATTTTAATAGAATTAGCCTTTTCTCTGCTGCAGATTATGCATTTAATGTTGCTTATGCAAGAAATTTAATTTTTAAGGATTTAAAAATAGGTGTTAATGCAAAAGTTGTAAGAAGAATTATTGGTGATTTTGCAACTTCTTGGGGCTTTGGCTTTGATGCTGGATTGCAATTTGAAAGGAATGATTGGTATTTTGGATTAATGATTAGAGATATTACTACAACTTACAATACCTGGGCTATTGATGAAGATGAGTTTAATAAAATACAAAACGCAATACCTGGTCAAAACCAAGAATTACCTGAAACTACAGAAATTACAAAACCAAAAATACAGTTAGGAGTTGCTAAGAATTGGAGAATTGGTCGTTTTTTTAATTTACAATCTGAGGTAGATTTAAATATTAGATTCGAACAAACTAATGATATTTTTTCTTCTAGTATTGCAAGTATTGATCCAGCTGTTGGTTTTCAATTAGATTATGATAAGTTAGTCTATTTAAGATTAGGTGTTGGTAATTTTCAATATATCACTGAGTTTGATAATTCTAAAACACTCTCTACTCAACCAAATTTTGGATTAGGATTTAATTATAAAGGAATTCAAATAGATTATGCTTTAACCAATATTGGAAGCATAGGAAATGCACAATACTCTAATATTTTTTCTGTAACTGTAGATTACAGCTTTTTTAGAAGATAATTATGAAGAAGTTACTTTTCACCTTTTTATTTTTAGCAATATCTATAACCTCAAAATCTCAGGTACAACTTTCTGTTTATTCAGAAATAAGTATTGTTACTGCAGATGCTGGAAATGAACTATTTGAAGCTTTTGGTCATTCTGCAATTAGAATTAAAGATCCAGTGTTGCAATTAGACTTAGTATATAATTATGGGATATTTGACTTTAATGCTCCTAATTTTTATACCAATTTTACAAAAGGAAGACTACTTTATAAGCTTGGCAGATATCAATTTAAATATTTTTTAGAAAGCTACAAGCAAGATAAACGTTGGGTTAAACAGCAAGTGCTAAATTTAACACAGCAACAAAGACAGGCTTTTTTTATGTATTTAGAAAGAAATGCATCTCCACAAAATGCTACCTACTTATATGATCCTTTTTTTAATAATTGTGCTTCTAAATTAAAAGATATTACTACCACAATTTTAGGTGATAAAGTTGAATTTAATGATAAAGAGATTGAAAAAGAATTAAGCTTTAGAACCTTAATGAACAGACAGATTCATTGGAACACTTGGGGAGGTTTTGGTATAAACCTAGCATTAGGTAGTAAATTAGATAAAACTGCCAATTTACAACAGTACATGTATTTACCTGATTATGTTTATACTATTTTTAAAAACAGTACAGTCTACTTTAAAAACCAAAAACAACCTTTGGTAAAAAAAGAGGAGTTACTATTAGATTTCCCAAATAGAAAACAAAGTATTCCTTTTATAAGCCCTTTATTAGTCTTTTCAATAATTGCACTTTTAGGAATTTTTATAACTTATAGAGATAATAAAAATCAAAAAAGAACGAAATGGTTAGATACTATTTTGCTAATCACTACAGGGCTTGTAGGTTTTTTAATTGTGTTCTTATGGTTTTTTACAGACCACTCCATTACTCCAAATAATTTCAATGTTTTATGGGCATTTGCTCCTAATTTAATTATTGTATTCTTATTAAATAAAGGTAAAAAATGGCTTTCTAACTACTTTATCTTTTTGTTATTTTTGCTAGTAATTATACCAATTATTTGGATTACTAGTATTCAGCATTTTCCAATAGCTGTTATTCCTTTATTAATTTTACTTTTTGTTCGATATTTATTTTTATCAAAATCTTTTAAATAATAATCTTTAATTATTTTTCTGATAATTTCTATAGCTTTTGTTTGATGAAAATTTTACATTTGATAATCAAATTCATCAACCATGAACACACAAATTATAGAATGTGTACCTAATATTAGTGAAGGTAGAGACACTAAAAAAATACAAGAAATTGCAAATATTGTAACCACTGTAGAAGGTGTTAAACTTTTAGATGTAGATCCAGGAAAAGCAACTAATAGAACCGTTATTACTTTTGTAGGTGAGCCCAATAATGTTATTGAGGCTGCTTTTAGATTAATTAAAAAAGCTTCTGAATTAATAGATATGAGCAAGCAAAAAGGAGAACATCCAAGATTTGGTGCAACTGATGTTTGTCCTTTAGTACCAATTGCTAATATTTCTATGGAAGAAACTGCAAAATATGCCCATTTATTAGGTGAAAGAGTTGGTAAAGAATTAGGTATTTCTGGTTACTATTATGAAAATGCTGCAACATCAGAAAATAGAAGAAATTTAGCTAATGTTAGAGCTGGTGAATATGAAGGGTTAAAAGAGAAACTATCAAATCCTAATTGGAAACCAGATTTTGGACCCAAAGAATATAATCCTAAAATAATTTCTGCAGGTGTAACTGCAATTTCTGCTAGAGATTTTTTAATAGCATACAATGTAAATATCAACTCAACTTCTGTTAGAAGAGCAAATGCTATAGCTTTTGATATTCGTGAAGCAGGTAGAATAAAACGTGAAGGAAACCCAATAACTGGTAAAAAAGTTTTAGATGATAAGGGTGAGCCAGTTAGAATACCAGGTAAATTAAAAGCAGTGAAAGGAATTGGTTGGTTTATAGAAGAATATGGTATTGCACAAATCTCTTATAACTTAACCAATATTTCTATAACTTCTATGCATGAAGCCTTTTATGAAACATCAAAATCAGCAACAGAAAGAGGTCTAAGAGTTACAGGATCTGAATTAGTAGGTTTAGTTCCTTTACAAGCTATGCTAGATGCAGCAGATTTTTTCTTAAAAAAACAAGAACGTTCATTAGGAATATCTGAAAAAGAAAAAGTAAAAATTGCTATTAAATCTTTAGGTCTAGATGATTTAAAACCTTTTCATCCTGAAGAAAGAATTATAGAATATGTAATGAATGCAGATGCTGATAAGAAATTAATAGACTTAACAATTAAAGATTTTGCAGAAGAAACTGCATCAGAATCTATGGCTCCAGGAGGTGGAAGTATTTCTGCATATGTTGGAGCATTAGGGGTTTCCTTAGGAACTATGGTTGCCAATTTATCTGCTCATAAACCTGGTTGGGATGATCAATGGGAATATTTTTCTGAATGGGCAGAAAAAGGTCAGATTTATAAAAATCAACTTCTTTTTTTGGTTGATGAGGATACCAATGCATTTAATAAAATCATTGATGCTTTTCGTTTACCAAAAGGCAATGAAGAAGAAATAAATACAAGAAAAGAAGCTATAGAAAATGCTACAAAATATGCTACTGAAATTCCTTTTAAAGTAATGGAAACTGCATTTAATTCTATAGAAGTGATGTTAGAAATGATGAAAAAAGGGTTACAAAACTCACTTTCTGATGGAGGTGTTGGAGTACTTTGTGCAAAAACAGCTGTTACTGGTGCCTATTTTAACGTAAGAATAAACGCAAAAGATATAAAAGACAAAAAGTTTGCAGAAAATATTTTAGAAAAAGCAGCACATATTTATCAAAAAACAATTGTTTTAGAAAATGAAATGATGCAGATCATTAACTCAAAAATTTAGTTATTTTGAATATTAATACTATTGAAATTATACCTTTTGAGGAGAAATACGCAAAGTATTTCTATGATTTAAACGTAGACTGGTTAAAAAAATATTTCTATATAGAACCTTATGATGAAAAGGTATTAAGTAATCCTCAACAATATGTTATAGATCCTGGAGGTTTTATCTTTTTTGCGAAATATAATACAGAGATTGTAGGTGTGGTTTCCTTAATCAACCAAAAAACATTTTTTGAATTGAGTAAAATGGCTGTTTCTCCTAAATACCAAGGATTTAAAATTGGTCAACAATTAATGGACTTTACCATTAATTTTGCTAAAGAAAAAGGTTGGGATAGTATTACTTTATACTCACATAGAAGTTTGAAAGCTGCTATACAACTTTATACGAAAGTGGGTTTTAAAGAAATACCTGTTGAAAAAGATTCTCATTATGAGAGAGCAGATATTAAAATGCTGTTAGAGTTATAAAAAACTCTGAATGGCTAAATCATAGCCTTTTAAACCAAATCCAAAAATAACCCCTTTTGCGTTTGGTGAAATATAGCTTTTATGTCTAAAATCTTCACGTGCATGAACATTAGAAATGTGCACTTCTACAACAGGAGTTTCAATTCCTTTTATAGCATCTCCTATACCTACAGAAGTATGTGTGTAAGCTGCAGCATTTAAAATAATACCATCAAAATCAAAACCAACTTCATGTAATTTATCAATTAATTCACCTTCTATGTTAGATTGATAATAAGCTAATTCTACATTTTTAAATCGTAATTGTAGTTCTCTAAAATATTGGTCAAAAGTTTGTGAACCATAAATTTCTGGTTCACGTTTACCTAATAAATTTAAATTGGGTCCGTTTATAATAATTAGCTTCATATATTTCTTTAAAGTTGTAAATATATACTTTATTTTTAGCAAATGAAATGGCTACAAGCGATTAAAGATTATCAGTTTTATCTAAAAATAGAAAGAGGGCTCTCTAAAAACACGATAGATAGTTATACACGTGATTTAGAGAAATTAATTTTATTCTTAGAGAAAAATCAAATCAAATCCTCCCCTATTTCTATAGATAAAGATATTATTCAGAGATTTATTTATCAAATAGCTAAAGAAGTAAACCCAAGAAGTCAAGCAAGAATTATTTCTGGTTTACGTAGTTTTTTTGATTACTTGGTTTTTGAAGAGTATAGAAAAACAAATCCTACAGATTTAATAGAAACTCCTAAAATCGGTATAAAGTTACCTGATACTTTGTCTGAACAGGAAATTAATGAATTAATATCAGCTATAGATTTAAGTCATCCTCAAGGAGAAAGGAATAGAACTATTTTAGAAGTAATGTATAGTTGTGGTTTAAGAGTAAGTGAATTAATTACTCTAAAAATATCAGATCTTTTTTTTGAAGAAGGCTTTATCAGGGTTTTAGGAAAAGGCGATAAAGAACGTTTTGTACCCATTCATAATCAAGCACAAAAGTACATTTTGACTTATATCAATCAAATAAGATGTTTTGTGAAACCCAAAAAAGAATTTGAAGATACTTTGTTTTTAAACAGAAGAGGAAAAGGTTTAACAAGACAAATGATATTTACGATTCTCAAAAATTTAGCTATGGATATTGATTTGAAAAAGAAAATTAGTCCTCATACTTTAAGACATTCTTTTGCAACACACTTGTTAAAAAATGGTGCAGATTTAAGAGCTATACAACAAATGTTAGGTCATGAAAGTATAACTACAACAGAAGTATATGTACATCTGGATAAGAGTTACTTAAGAGAAGTGGTTGAAACCTATCATCCAAGAAAATAAAAAAACCCCACTAAAAGTGAGGTTTTAAATATATTTCTATTAAATATTACTTAGCAACGTTTACTGCTCTAGTTTCTCTAATTACGGTTACTTTTACTTGACCTGGATAAGTCATATCATTTTGAATTTTCTGAGAAATATTAAATGATAATTCAGCAGCTTTTGTATCATTTACTTTTGTACTTTCAACCATAACACGTAATTCACGTCCTGCTTGAATAGCATAGGCTTTTTGAACTCCTGTAAAACCAAAAGCAATATTCTCTAAATCTTTTAATCTTTGAATGTAAGAATCTAAAACTTGTCTTCTTGCACCTGGTCTTGCTCCTGATATTGCATCACAAACTTGAACTATAGGCGATAATAAACTCTTCATTTCAATTTCATCATGGTGAGCACCAATAGCGTTACAAACTTCATCCTTTTCTCCAAACTTTTCAGCCCATTGCATTCCTAAAAGTGCGTGAGGTAATTCACTTTCTGTTTCTGGTACTTTACCAATATCGTGTAATAAACCAGCTCTTTTTGCTAGCTTAGCATTTAAGCCCATTTCAGAAGCCATAATACCACAAAGATTAGATACTTCTCTAGAGTGTTGTAGTAAGTTTTGACCATAAGAAGATCTATACTTCATTCTACCTACAATCTTAATTAATTCTGGATGTAAACCATGAATGCCTAAATCAATCACAGTTCTTTTACCAACTTCTATAATTTCTGAATTAATCTGCTTTTCTGTTTTCTTAACAACTTCTTCAATTCTTGCAGGATGAATTCTACCATCTGTAACTAATTTATGCATAGATAAACGTGCAATTTCTCTACGAACAGGATCAAAACAAGAAAGAATAATTGCTTCTGGAGTATCATCTACAATAATTTCTACACCAGTTGCAGCTTCTAAAGCTCTAATGTTTCGTCCTTCTCTACCTATAATTCTACCTTTAACATCATCAGATTCTAGATTAAATACAGATACACAATTTTCTACAGCTTGTTCTACACCAACTCTTTGTATTGTGCCTAAAACTACTTTTCTAGCTTCTTGTTCTGCTGTTAATTTAGCCTCTTCTATAGAGGTTTGTACAAAAGCCATTGCTTCTGTTTTAGCTTCATCTTTTAAAGAAGCTACTAGTTCTTTCTTAGCTTCTTCTGCAGATAAACCAGAAATTTGCTCTAACATGTCTACATGCCTTTTGTGCATTTTTTCTAGTTCACTTTCTCTCTTTTCTAAGAATTCTAATTTATAATCGTAGTCTTTTTCTTTTTGTTCTAAAGATTTATTTAATCTTTTGTTTTTGTCTACCTCAGAGGCTACTTGAGATTCTCTGTCTCTAATTCTCTTTTCGACATCAGAAATTTTCTTTTCTCTTGATAAAATTACTTTTTCGTGTTCAGATTTTAACTCAATAAACTTTTCTTTTGCTTGAAGTATTTTATCTTTTTTAATGGATTCTGCATCTTTCTTAGCCTCTTTTATAATTGAATCTGCAGCTCTTTTGCCTTCATTTATATGCTTTTTGCCTTTTGATTTTTCAACCGCTTTTAAAACAATAAAACCAATTGCAAAACCTATTATAATTCCTATTAGAATAGGAAGAATCATTTCATTCATAGTGTAAATTTAATATATAAAAAAAGCCTACGTTAGGTGTGTCTTTAAACTCCAATATGACATTTATAGGACTAACTAACTGTTCAAGGATCCATTTAAAATGGCATGCTTTAGTAGTTAAGACTCATCCTTCATAATAGAATAGTGTTGAGTTTAATAAACAATTACTAACGTAGGCAGTGTTTTGTTAATGTATTTTAATGAACTTATTCTAAATGTGTCTCTAATAAATTAGATAACTCATTTATTTTTTGAATTACTTCTTTTTCTGTAGACTGCTTTTCTAAAGATGCGATCTCTATTTTTGAAGCAAACTGTAATGCAGACATGGCTAAAACATCTTGTTTGTCACTAACTGCATAGTTTTTTTCGTATAAAGCTATAAGATTATTAATTGCATTTGCGGCTTTACGCATACCCTCTTCTTCTTTAGTGTTTTTAACACTTAAAGGATATGTTCTTCCAGCTATTACAACATTAATCTTTAATTTATCCACTTGTAAAAGAACTTTATTCTTGTAACTGAATGATACATTTATCGATTTCTCTAATTAATGCATTTATCTTCAGTTTTGTATCTTTTGTATTTGTACTACTGCCTTCAATAGTTTTTGCCACTTTTAATAAATCAAATTCTTTTTGTTGATTTTCTATAAATTGGCTCTTTTCTAAAAGCTGCTGCTGCAATTTTGTGTTATTCTGCAACAGTATGTTATTTTCATTTTTTAAAAACTCGTAATTAGAAAGCAGTTTGTTCAACTTATCTTCCAGTGAATGAATGGTTTCTAAAATATTACTCATTAACTTTTAAAAATAAACTATATCAACAAAGTTAACATTCTCATTTTAATAATCCAACAATAAATCATCTTTTTGATAATCATTTGATATTAAACACCTTATTAAAATGATGATTTTTATTATTTTTACAGCAAATAATTGCATTTTGAAAAAACATATAGTAACCCTATTTATACTATTTTCTTTAATAACTATATCTCAAGAAAAGTATCCTAAAGACTATTTTAGACCTCCATTAGATATCCCAATTTTACTGTCTGGTTCTTTTGGTGAACTAAGAAGTAATCATTTTCATTCTGGTTTAGATATTAAAACCCAAGGTAAAGAAGGATTAAAAGTTTATGCTGCTGCAGAAGGCTATGTGTCAAGAATAAAAGTTCAGCAGTTTGGCTATGGTAAAGCCATATATATAACTCACCCAAATGGATACACTACTGTTTATGGACATCTTAAAAAATTTTCTGATGCTATTGAAGCTTATGTAAAATCTGTTCAATATAAGAAAGAGAGCTATGCAACTGGGAATTTGTTTTTTAAAGAAGATCAATTTCCTTTAAAAAAGGGAGAAATTATTGGTTTTTCTGGAGATACAGGTGGTTCTGGAGGACCTCATTTACATTTTGAAATACGAAACACTATGTCTGAAAATGTCATTAATCCACTACTATTTGGTATTAAGGTTGCAGATACTATATCACCAAGAATTCGTGCTCTTAAAGTGTATGCTTTGTCTAATGAGTCTAGAATTAATCAAAAACGAAAAACATTTCAAGTACCTATTAAAAAAATATCAAATGGTAATTACAAAACAGACAGAATCTCTGCAAATGCAGACATAGGGTTTGCTATAGATGTTTATGATAATTTTAATGGTGCATATAATAAAAATGGTATTTACAGCTTAGAAATGTTAGTTAATGGAAAAAGATGGTATTATCATGATGTAGAAACATTTTCTTTTTCAGAAAGTAAATTTTTAAATCTTCATATAGACTACAAACACTATAAAAAATATAAAAGGCGTTATCAAAAATCTTACAAAGAAACAGCTAACAAATTGTCTATTTATGAAGATTTAATTAATAATGGAAAACTAAATGTTAAACCAGGTAATAATTATATGGTTACTATAATTGCCAAAGATTATGCTGGTAATAAAAGTACTTTAAATATACCTATAGTTGGTAAAGAGTCTAGTGCTATATTTTCTAAATCAATAGATAGTACAAATTACAAGTTAATTAAAAACAAATTTAATAAATTTAAAGTTGGGGATTTTTCAGTAGCTTTTCCTAAAAACACATTTTACGAAGATGTGTATTTAGATTTAGCTTATACTAACGGAATTGCAAAGGTGCACACACCTACCATTCCTTTAGATAAAAGTTATACCTTAACCTTTGATGTTTCAAAATATTCAGAAACAGAAAAACAATTTTTATTTATTGCAAATCTAGAATACCCAAAATATCCTAGATATCAATATACCAGAAAAAGAGATTCTACATTTTTTACAACCACTAAATCTTTGGGTAATTTTAAATTAGTTTCAGATAGTATTAAGCCAAAAATTAGACTTTTATATTTTAAAAATAATCAATGGATATCTAGCTTTAAGACACTAAAAGCAAAAATAAGCGATAATGGTTCTGGTATTAAAAATTGGAGAGCTACAATAGATGGTGAATGGATTTTAATGGAGTATAACCATAAAAAAGGTATATTAACCTACAATTTTAATGATAAAAAATTGGTAGGTAGCAAACATATTTTTAAACTTGTAGTCTCAGATAATGTTGGAAATACGAACGAGCTATCTGCAACGTTTTATAAAAAACAAGTAAATTAACCTTTGTGAAGCACATCTTCTTTTTTTTTCTTTTAATACCAGGTTTTTTGTTAGCTCAGAAAACAACAATTTTAAAAGGAACAATAAAAAATAAATACAATCAGCCAATTTCTGAAGTTTCTATTAAGTTTAACAAAACTGGTACTGTTTCTGATGAAAATGGAAGATATTCTATAAGAATTCCTTTAGATACAGAAGTCACAGTAATTTTTAGTCATGTTTCTTATAAATCAATCACTAAAAAATTTACAGCTAAGAATAGAAATCAAATACGCTTCTCTCCTACCTTAATCTTAAAAACTGAGCAATTAGAAGAAGTTGTTATTAAAGACAATAAAAAAAATGCACAAGGCATTACTTCTATTGATGTTAAAAAAGCACAAAATGTTATAGGCCCAAATGCAGGTGTAGAAAATGTTTTAATGACTTTACCAGGGGTTAATAATAATAACGAGCTTAGTACACAGTATAATGTTAGAGGTGGTAATTTTGATGAAAACTTAGTTTATGTTAATGGTATACAGGTATATAGACCTTTTTTAATTAGGTCTGGGCAACAAGAAGGTTTAAGTTTTATCAACTCAAATATGGTGCAAAATATAAACTTTTCTGCAGGTGGTTTTCAAGCAAAATATGGAGATAGACTTTCTTCTGTTTTAGATATTACTTACAGAAAACCTAAGGAAACATTTACTACAATAGAAGCCAGCTTATTGGGAGCAAGTGCAACTTTTGAAGGTGCTTTTTTAAACAATAAATTAACAACAATAACTGGGGTTAGATATAGAGACAATAGTTTGTTTGTAAACAGTAAGCAAACAGATGTAAATTTTAGACCAAGATTTACAGATGTACAAACCTATTTAACGTATGAATTTTCTGAAAAGTTTACCCTTAGTTTTTTAGGAAACTTTTCTTTAAACGATTATAATTACCAACCATTATCTAGAAGAACAAGATTTGGTACTGTTGCAAATCCACTAGAATTAATTGTCTTTTATTCTGGTCAAGAACAAGACAAATACCTAACTTTATTTGGTGCATTATCATCTGAATATAAGGTAAATAAAGATTTTACCTTAACTACTACTTTATCTAGATATAATACCCAAGAAGAAGAATATTTTGACATAGCTGCAGCTTATAATTTAGGTGAAGTTGATGCAAATATTGGTTCTCAAAATTTTGGAGAAGTACAATTTTCTCAAGGTATTGGATCGCAATTAAACCATGCAAGAAATGATTTAGATGCACTTATTACTAATGCAGAAATTAAGGCTAGTATTAAAAAAGAAAATAAGCAGTGGAATTTTGGTGTAAAATATCAAAAAGAAAATATTAAAGATAGAATACGCGAATGGGAAGTTATAGACTCTTTAGGTTTTTCTATAAGACCACCACATCATTCAGGTAATAACCAACCTTATGTACCTTTTGAAGGACCAATTGTACCTTTTCAAAATATTAGAGAAGATAATGAGGTTGATATCAATCGTTTTTCTGGTTTTGTGCAATTTAACCAAAGAAATTTTTTGAATAATCATGAAGTATGGTATAACTTAGGAGTAAGATTACATAATTGGTCTGTGAATGGAAATGGTGTTTCTTCTAAAAACCAAACTGTAGTTAGTCCTAGAGCACAATTTGCAATTAAACCAGATTGGGATAAAGATATGCTCTTTAGAGTTTCTGGTGGATGGTATTATCAACCTCCTTCTTATAGAGAGCTACGTGATTTTAATGGATTACTAAATGTAGATGTAAAAGCTCAGCAATCTATTCATATAGTTGGTGGTATGGATTATAGTTTTGAAATGTGGAATAGACCTTTTAAACTAACTTCGGAAATATATTACAAAGATTTAAATGATATAAATGCGTACACCATAGATAATGTTAGAATTCGTTATAGAGCAGATAATGTAACACAAGCTTATGCTTATGGATTAGATTTACGTTTAAATGGCGAATTTGTACCTGGTAGTGAAAGCTGGGTAAGTTTGGGTTATTTAAAAACAGAAGAAAATATTAACAATCGTGGTTATATTGCAAGGCCAACAGATCAAAGAATAAAATTTGGTGTTTTATTTCAAGATTACGTACCTAATTTACCAAACTTAAAAGCTTATTTAAATTTAGTTTTTAATACAGGTTTACCTGGAGGCTCTCCTGCTTATGCAGATCCTTATCAGTTTCAAGAACGTTTAAGAGATTATAGAAGAGCAGATTTAGGAATCTCTTATGTGTTTGTAGATGCTAATAAACAATATACTAATGGTTGGTTAGCAAATTTTAAAGAACTCACAGCTGGTATAGAGCTATTTAATATGTTCGATATTCAAAACGCAATTACAAACACTTGGGTAAGAGATGTCTATTCTAAAACACAGTTTGGTATACCTAATTTTATGACAGGTAGAGTGTTAAATATTAAAATGAAAATGAGGTTTTAACCTAATATTTGCTCTGCATGAGCTTTGGTTTTTACTTTAGAAATCACTTCTTCTATAACTCCATTTTCATCAATTATAAAAGTAGTTCTATGAATTCCATCATATTCTTTTCCCATAAATTTCTTTGGTCCCCAAACTCCAAAAGCTTCAATTACAGCTTTATCTTCATCAGCTAATAAAGGATAAGGAAATTCATATTTATTTTTAAAATTAGACTGTCTTTTAGCAGAATCTGCACTTACTCCTAATACATCATAACCTTTAGCTAAAAAAGATTGGTAGTTATCACTTAAATTACAAGCTTCTGCTGTACAACCAGGTGTACTAGCTTTAGGATAAAAAAACAATACTAATTTTTTACCTGAATAATCAGCTAATTTAATTGTATTTCCATCTTGATCTTTCGCTTCAAATTGTGGTGCTTTATCTCCTTTTTGTAAAGTTGTCATTTTGTTGTAAGTTTTTATATATATTTTAAACAAAAATACAAATATTATAATCGATTAAAAAAGATAGAGTTCTTACATTTGTGTTAAATTCATATTAAGATGACAAAACAGGAAAAAGTATCGTTTGTTATAAATACCCTACAAAACTTATATCCAGAAATACCAATACCTTTAGATCATAAAGACCCATATACATTATTAATCGCGGTATTACTGTCTGCACAATGTACAGATGTTAGAGTAAATCAAATTACGCCACTATTATTTGCAAAAGCAGACAATCCTTTTGATATGGTTAAAATGACAGTTGAAGAAATTAAAGAAATCATTCGTCCTTGTGGTTTATCACCAATGAAAAGCAAAGGAATATATGGTTTGTCTAAAATTTTAATTGAAAACTATAATGGAGAAGTTCCTCAGTCTTTTGAAGCTTTAGAAGCATTACCAGCAGTTGGACACAAAACTGCAAGTGTAGTTATGAGTCAAGCTTTTAATGTACCTGCTTTTCCTGTTGATACTCATATACATAGATTATTATTTAGATGGAATTTGTCTAATGGTAAAAGTGTAGTGCAAACAGAAAAAGATGCAAAAAGATTATTTCCAAAAGAATTATGGAATGATTTACATCTTCAAATTATTTGGTATGGTCGTGAATATTCCCCTGCTCGAGGTTGGGATTTAGATAAAGATATCATTACTAAAACTATAGGTAGAAAAACAGTTTTAAACGAATACTATAAAAATCTTAAATCATAAAAAAAGCCTCAACAACGTTGAAGCTTTTTCCACTCTTAATTCAAATTCAATTCAATGAAATTTTTTGATTTGGTTTTTACAATAGTTAGCGATTTGGAAAAATTAATCAAAAATTGAACTGTTTCTTGTTTGGGTTGCATCTTATAATCAGATGACTTTTTTGAGTAAAGTTGCATCATATACTTGGTTTAATTACTTGGTTATAAATACAGTAACGATGCTTTTTTTACTTTATTGTTAATTCACTAAAATAATTTTATGTTTCTCTATTAATTTACGCATATTTATAAGTGCATAACGCATTCTACCTAGTGCAGTATTAATGCTAACCCCAGTGTTTTCGCTTATTTCTTTAAAACTCATGTCTTTATACATACGCATTACTAAAACTTCTTTTTGTTCTTCTGGTAATTCGTTTACCAACTCTCTTACGTCAGCAAAAATCTGTTCTTGTATAATTTGTTTTTCAGCATTTAAGCTACCATCTTTTAAAACAGAAAATATATCAAACTCTTCAGTATTTTGAAAAGTTGGCATTCTATTGTTTTTTCTGAAATAATCAATTACTAAATTGTGAGCAATTCTCATTACCCAAGGTAAAAATTTACCTTCTTCATTATAATTACCTCTTTTTAAAGTTCTAATTACCTTTATAAAAGTATCTTGAAAAATATCTTCTGTGATATCTTTATTCTGTACTTTACTGTATATAAAACTAAATAATCTTTGCTTGTGTCTATTGATTAGAATAGCTAAAGAAGACTCATCTCCTTTGATATAACTATTAACAAGACTACTATCTGGAATAATTTGTTTTTGAATCATAACTACTTTTTGGAAGAACAAAGTGCTCTTCTCTAATTAAATTTTTAATAATTTTAAAAGTAGTTTTTAACTATAGTATGCTAATTTTCTGATTCTTATGAAATCAAATATAGAATATTATTTTAATTCAACAAATTTTTTTAACATTTTCAATTGATAACTTTTTTAGTAAAGCATAAAATAGTAGTATTTTTATACTTTCTATTTTTTGATATATGAAGACTGATATTTCTACTGTAAATCCTAAAAAAAACATCATCATTAAAGGTGCTAAACTGCACAATTTAAAAAATATTGATGTTGTAATACCAAGAAATAAATTAGTAGTAATTACAGGACTTTCTGGTTCTGGTAAGTCTTCTTTAGCATTCGATACTTTATATGCAGAGGGTCAAAGACGTTATGTAGAAAGTTTAAGTTCTTATGCTCGTCAATTTTTAGGAAAACTAGACAAACCAAAAGTAGATTATATAAAAGGAATTGCGCCTGCTATTGCTATTGAGCAAAAAGTAAATTCTACAAATCCTCGTTCAACTGTTGGTACTTCTACAGAAATATACGATTATATAAAATTATTATACGCAAGAATTGGTAAAACTTACTCTCCTATTTCTGGTGATGAAGTAAAAAAAGATACTGTTTCTGACGTCGTTAATTTTATTAAAAACTTTGAAGAACGCACAAAACTTTTATTACTTGCTCCTATTTCAATTGATGAAAACAGAGATCTAAAAACTGTTTTACAAGTTTTAGAACAACAAGGTTATGCTCGTTTAAAATGGAATGAT
Source organism: Polaribacter marinivivus (assembly GCF_042651285.1). Lineage (NCBI taxonomy): Bacteria > Pseudomonadati > Bacteroidota > Flavobacteriia > Flavobacteriales > Flavobacteriaceae > Polaribacter > Polaribacter marinivivus. The sequence continues at coordinate 600,596 of NZ_JBHSCY010000002.1, forward strand.
AAAGTTTACAGAATTGCAGATTTTCCGAAAGAAGCTTATAAAAATGAAAACCTCTATTTAGTTGTTGATAGAGTTATCACTAAAGACGATGAAGATTTTTACAACAGACTAGCAGATGCTACACAAACAGCTTTTTTTGAAGGAAAAGGAGTTTGTTTTATAGAAAACTTAGAAACCAAAAAGACAACTGAGTTTAGCAATAAGTTTGAATTAGATGGTATCTCTTTTTTAGAACCAAACACACATTTATTTAGCTTTAACAATCCTTATGGTGCTTGTACAACTTGTGAAGGTTATGGAAATGTAATTGGTATTGATGAAGATTTAGTGATCCCTAATAGTGGATTATCTATTTACGAAGACGCTATATTTCCTTTTAAAACGCCTTCTTATATGCATTATAAAGAAGATTTAATTGCAGTAGCTTATCAATTTGATATTCCTATACATAAACCTTGGTTCGAATTAACAGAAAAGCAAAAAGAACTAGTTTGGAATGGAAATAGATCTTTTAACGGAATTCATCACTTTTTTAAAGTATTAGAAGAAAAGAGTTATAAAATTCAAAATAGAGTGATGTTATCACGTTATCGTGGTAAAACTAAATGTAATACTTGTCAAGGTAAAAGATTACGTGAAGAAACAAATTATGTAAAAATAAATAACAAAACTATCTCTGATTTAGTAACACTCCCTCTAGACGAATTAGCACTATTTTTTAAAGAAATTAAACTCACTACATACGAAGAAAAAATTGGTAAAAGATTACTAACTGAAATTAATAATCGTTTGCAGTTTTTAACTGATGTAGGTCTCTCCTATTTAACTTTAAATAGAACTTCTAATACACTTTCTGGAGGAGAAAGTCAACGTATAAATCTAGCAACTTCTTTAGGTAGCTCTTTAGTAGGCTCAATGTATATTTTAGATGAACCAAGTATAGGTTTGCATCCAAAAGATACAGAACGTTTAATTGGAGTGCTTAAAAATTTACGTGATTTAGGAAATACAGTGGTTGTTGTAGAGCATGATGAAGATATTATGGCTGCTGCAGATTATATTATTGATATTGGCCCTGAAGCAGGTACTTATGGTGGAAAAGTGGTTGCTGAGGGTACTTATGAAAACATTTTAGCTTCTGAATCCTTAACTGCTAAATATTTAAATGGAGATTTAAAAATAGAAGTTCCTACAAAACGTAGAACATCAAAAAACAAAATACAGATTACTGGTGCAAGAGAACACAATTTAAAAAATATTGATGTTACTTTTCCTTTAAATTGTTTAACAATGATTACTGGAGTTTCTGGTTCTGGTAAAAGTACTTTAGTGAAGAAAATTTTATATCCTACAATGCAGAAAAAACTGGTTGGATATGGAGACAAAATTGGGCAACACACTAAAGTTGAAGGTGATTTTGATGCTCTTAAAACAGTTGAGTTTATAGATCAAAATCCCATTGGTCGTTCTTCGCGTTCAAATCCTGTTACCTATATAAAAGCTTATGATGATATTCGTGCATTATTTTCGAATCAGAAATTAGCAAAAATTAGAAACTATAAACCTAAACATTTTTCTTTTAATGTAGAAGGTGGACGTTGTGAAACCTGTAAAGGTGAAGGCGAAGTTACTATTGAAATGCAATTCATGGCAGATGTGCATTTAGAATGTGATGTTTGTAATGGAAAACGTTTTAAAAAGGAAGTTTTAGAAGTAACTTTCGATGGTAAATCTATAGATGATATTTTAAACTTAACCATAGATGATGCTGTTACTTTCTTTTCTGAAAACTTAGTGCCAAAAATCGCCAATAAATTAAAACCATTACAAGATGTTGGTTTAGGTTATGTTACTTTAGGGCAATCTTCTTCTACTCTTTCTGGTGGTGAAGCACAAAGAATAAAATTAGCTTCTTTTTTAGTTAAAGGTAATACCAAAGACAAAGCCTTATTTATTTTTGATGAACCAACCACTGGATTGCATTTTCATGATATTAAAAAACTATTAGCTTCTTTTAATGCATTGATAGAAAAAGGACATTCTATAATCGTTATTGAACATAATATTGATTTGATTAAGTGTGCAGACTATATTATAGATTTAGGTTTAGAAGGTGGTAAAAATGGAGGTAATCTTATTTATCAAGGAACTCCAGAAGCATTAGCTAAAAATAAATATTCTTATACTGCTGAATATTTAAAAGAAAAATTGATTTTTTAACGAATTCTAATTCAAGTAAAACGAATTCTAATATAGCGTAAATTTTACCTGACTCCTCTACTACTTTTATAGTGTTAATCATTTAAAAAAGTAGAAATCATGAAAAATTTAATTAGAAAATCGATTGTTGTTACTAGTCTTTTTATTGCAGGAAATATTTTTATTGCTTGTAACTCGTCAATTAAAAAAGAAAATAAAAAAGTTGCAGTAATTATCGAAGAAAGCAATGTAGATAGTTTAGAAAAAGAAGTTGTAACTAGAAATCCTATTGTATTTATTGCAGGATACGATTCTGGAAATGAAACATTTTATCAAAATGCGAGAAACTATTTTTCTCAACAAAATTTTGAGGTTGTAGAAGGTCAATATTCTTTAGAAGAAATTATGAATTGGCTAAACAATCATAAAAACGATTTATCTTATGGAGAAATTCATATTGTAAATAAAAGTAATCCTTACAAAGGATTAAGTTTAGAGACAATTGTTAAGGGCGATAAAGTATCTACAGAATCATTAAGAAGATGTATTACAAAAGGAGAATTACCAATTTTAAGTGAAACCATAAATGGGAATACTACTATAGTTTTACATGCAAATGGTTTAGGCGAAAACACTGAATTAATGGCAACATTTAAAGATGCTTTTTATGCAGATGAATTACCTAATGTAGTAGCTTCTCCTTACTACTCTATTTTTAATGGAGAGTTTTCTAATCATTATTTAGCAAAGGCATTTTATGTGTTTTATCCTACAGCAAACTCACCAGGAAAAGTAGATTTATCAAAAGAAATAGCAAGAAAATATCCGAATGAAAAAGATATCAATTGGTATGAAGCTTTAAATAATGAAGAAGAAAGATATATTGGAGAAGCCTATACAACCAAGTTTACGATACCTGTAAAATTTCAATTAGACTATCATAATTCAGATGATGAAATTCCAAATTTTGAACTAGTAGAAGAAGTTATGGACTTTATAGAACAAAACGAATCTTTAAATACAGAAATGAAACAAATTAATATTCCTTTAGAAAAATTTAGATGGACTTGGTCTATAAAAAACAGTACATTAACTATTAAAGGAAGTACAACAGGATTAACTGTATTAAAACCATTAATTAAACCTTATGGAGAATTAGAGCATATTGAACCAGATACAAAAAACAAAAGGTTATATGCTATGAAATAATTTGGAATGGAAATTGTAGTTTTAAGTAATGTCACTGTGCAAATAAAATGCATAGTGACATTTTAATTAGTAAGTTTGTATATGACCCTTTGTAAAAAAATAATTGTCCTTGTTACTATATTCTATGTATCTCAAATTGTTTCGCAACAAGAGACCTATAAAATATTCAATACAGAAAATGGCCTTTCAAATACTAATATTTTAAAAATCACTCAAGATAATATTGGGTATTTATGGTTAGGTACAGATAGTGGACTTATTCGTTTTGATGGTGATGACTTTACAAGAGTAAATTCTAAAAAAATCACTTCTCTCCTATTTAAAAATCAAAAACTTTTTGTTGGTACAACAAAAGGATTGATCGTTAAAGAAGGTAATCAAGAAGTTTTTTATGAAAGTAAAAAAGTCTTTAACGTAATAATAAAAGGTACTGATGTTTTTGTTGCTACAAATCAAGGTATTTGTCATTTAAAAAATAAAAAACTAATACCAATACAAATAAATACAAAATTAGATTTTTCAATTATTTACGATATTGTTTATCTAAATAACTCATTTTTTATTGCTTCTAATAATGGACTTCATCAAATTGATGATTTAATTCAACCAAAAAAAATTACTTTACTAACAAATGATGTGTTTATTGATTTAGAGATAGATGGTGAAAAACTATTAGCTGCTTCAAATAATAAGGTAATCTGTTTAAATGATAATAAAATTCAACCTATAAAAACTATTCAAAACATTTATAACATTTCAATTATCGAAAATGAATTGTGGGTTAGTTCTATTAATAATGGAATAGAGATATTTTCTTTACCCAATTTTAAATTTCTACAAAAAATAAATAAATACAATACTTTAAAAACGGATCATATAAATTACGTTTTTAATGACAACCAAAACACAAAATGGATTGGAACCAATCAAGGCCTATATCAACAAAAAAAATATAACATAAATAATAGAAACAGTAAACCTAATCTACACTTAGAGAGTGTTAAAGTAAATTTTAAAGAAGTAAATTATATATCAAAAGAGAATATTAATCTTAATTTGAATTCTAATGAAAACTCTATATCTATTGTATACAAAACAGTAAACTTGCTAAAACCAAAAAATATTTTGTACAGGTATAAAATCAATAATACTTTCTCTAATTGGAGTAAAAACAACTCATTACAATTAGCAAATTTAGATTATGGAAGTTATACTCTAGAACTGCAATCTAAAATTGATGGTGTAAAAAGTGATATCAAAAAGATTAATTTTACAATTAATACTCCTTTTTACTATAATGTGTACTTTATAATTAGTGCATTTATTCTTTTTGTCTTTATTAGTTATGTTTTGGTAGATCTTAATATTAAAAGCATCAAGAAAAAGAATAGTAAGAAACTTAATGAATTAGAGTTGAAAAATTCATTATTAACCCTAAAGCAAAAAGCACTTCAGCTTCAAATGAATCCTCATTTTATATTTAATGTTTTAAACGGAATTAAAGCTTTGGGTAATTCTGGAAAAACAAAAGAACTAAATAATTCTATAAATCATTTTTCAAGTTTATTAAGAAGCATACTTAATAGCTCTATGAAGGACAAAATAACTTTAAAAGAAGAAATTGAAGCATTAAAAAATTATTTAGAGTTAGAACAAAAAATGAGCTCAAAAAAAATTAGTTATTCAATTAAAACAAGTTTAAATAATATAGATGAAGAAGAAATACTTGTACCAACTATGTTAATTCAACCTTTTGCAGAAAATGCAATTCATCATGCCTTTATAAATAAGGAGCTTGGAAATATTGAGATATCTTTTACTATTAAGAAGAACATTTTATATTGTTCTATAAAAGACGATGGAATAGGTTTCAATACATCTATTAATAACAAAAAAGAAACAAACCATAAATCTGCAGCATTAAAAATAACTAAAGAAAGAATTAATAATATATATAAATACAGTGACTTTAATATATCTGAAGTTAAAGAAGGTGATATAATAACTGGCACTAATGTAAGTTTTAAAATACCTTTAGAGACTGATTTCTAATTAAAAAGAATAGAAAACATACAATATGGACAAAATAACATCATTTGTAGTAGAAGATAATATAAACGCATTACAAATGTTAATTCAAGATATAAAAAATGAATTAACGGAGTTAGAAATTATAGGTAGTGCTAGTCATATAATAGAAGCTGTAAAGAAATTACAAAAAAAACAACCAGACATCTTATTCTTAGATATTATGTTAGGAGATGGTACTGCTTTTGATATATTAGAAATGATACCAAATTTAAAGTCTAGAGTAATATTTATTACTGCAAGTGATGAATATGCTATTAAAGCTTTTAAGTTTGCTGCTATAGATTATATACTTAAACCCTACTCTATAGAAGATTTAAAAGAATCTGTTAAAAAGGCAAAGAATAGTTTAGCTATAAGAGAAGAACAAATAAACATTTTAAATGATTTAGTTACAACTCCAAATAACATACCTACTAAAATTTCTTTACATACCTCAGAAAAAATAGTAATTGTAGATATAAATAATATTATAAAATGCAAGTCAGATAGTAACTACACAACTTTCTATTTTAAAGATAAAAGCAAAATAATGGTTTCTAAAACGCTTAAGTATTATTCAGATTTATTAAAAGACAATAATTTTATTAGAGTCCATCAAAGTTATTTGATAAATAAAGAATATATTAAAGAGTTTATCAAATCTGATGGGGGTTATCTAGTTTTACAGGACAATACTACTGTACCAGTATCTAGTAGAAAAAAGCCTGAAATAATAAGCATACTCAAGGATATTTAATAAAAAATTAAAAAAAATAATTGTTTGTGGTTTTTTTTTACTACATTTGAAGACCCCAAAATGAAAAAAGTAGATAAAGATAGAGCAGATAGAGTCATAAAAGTGTTTAATGACTCAGGACTTAACCAAAGAAAGTTCGCAGAACTTATTGGTGTTTCTCAACAATTGGTCAGTGCTGTTGTAAATTACACAAAGAAGCCTAACGAAACTATATTACTAGCAATATTAGATAATATTGAAGGAATAGATCCCTTATGGTTATTTACAGGCGTTGGTAAATATAAAGACTCTTATGTTGCTGTTCAAAAAGAAGTACACTCTCCTATAGAAGAACATATAAAAGAATTGGTAAGAGATCAATTTAAAGGATTATCAAAGAAAATACTTCAAAGACTAAATAATATTGAAGAGTTTATAAAAGATTCTGAATACTAAAATATTACAATACATCCCCTTAATACCCCTGAATCAAGGCTACCTTTTATAGGTGGCCTTTTTATTTAAAATATATCAATATATTTTTATTAAAAAATCTATAATACTTATTATAAATTATAGTTAAACATCAATATATTATAATTTGTGGTAATAAATCATAATTTGTAGTATTTATAAAGTAATGTTTATCAGTATATTACAACAAATACAATAAAAATTTGATAATTTTTTATATATATTACTTGTTTTGTGGTAAATAATTACTACATTTGAAGTGTTGTTAAAGACTACATATTGTTAAAACCAACTAAGTTCATTAAAAATATTAGTTATTTAAAAAGGTAAAACTTAATCCCTATAATAGATTTACCTTTTTTAAAACATACTATGCACCCCTAAAATTATGTTGTTTAATCCCTATAAAACAACATAATAGCATAGCTAAGAAGTTCATTGAAAATTAATTTTTTCAGAGTTTATCAAGTATTGGAGAGTGTGTTAATAAAGCTTACCCCTAATTTCTATTAGAAGAAGCATAACAACTTAAATGATTTAAGGATCCCTAACCAGATGTCATAAAAGTAAAGCTCTTCAATATTTGACAACTTCTTATTAAAAAGCCCCTAAAATACCCCTAAAATATCCCTTAACTAAAAAAAGCCTTTTCATATTGAAAAGGCTTTTTTAAATTTTGGGTGGAAGATGGGGCTCGAACCCACGACTTTCGGTACCACAAACCGACGCTCTAACCAACTGAGCTACAACCACCATTTAATTTGTGGGTACAAATATAATTTATTTTTAATTCTACTAAAAGAATTAATTAAAATAATTTATCTAAATTTTTTACAGCAACAAATCTTTCTGAAGTAAAACCTTCTGCATACTCCACTCCTATTATTCTTCCTAAATCTTTTGCTCTATATGTTATACTGTCTAAAAAGTTTTTACTTGTTATAGGTGTTTCTGGCTCATTACTCTTAGGATCAAAGAATTGAGAACTATAAGCTAAAATTGAATCTACTTTCTTTTCAATAAATCCTGTGACATCAACAACAAAATCTGGATTTATATTTTTCCATTGAATGTAATGATACACATTATTGGGCCTCCATTTTTCTTGAAGTTTATCATTAACTTTAGTTTCAATTTTTAACAAACCACTTAAAAAACAAGCATCAGACACTAATTTGCTTCCTTTTCCATGATCTATATGTCTATCATCAATTGCATTGCATAAAACAATTTCTGGCCTATACTTTCGAATCATTTTTATAATAACTAACTGATGTTCTTTATCGTTTTTAAAAAAACCATCAGAAAAACCCAAATTTTCTCTTACAGATACTCCTAAAATTTCAGCAGACTTTTTGGCTTCTTCATCTCTTAAATCAGCAGAGCCTCTTGTGCCTAACTCTCCTCTAGTCAAATCAACTATACCAACTTTTTTACCTAAAGAAATTTCTTTTGCAATTGTTGCTCCACAACCTAATTCTACATCATCTGGATGTGCACCAAAAGCTAAAATATCGAGTTTCATATTTGTAAATTTTTATTATAAATTAAAAAAAATGAGTTTTTATTTATCAAACTAATCAAATAAAGCCAAAAAAATATTTTTTTTAATCATCAAAAATAATCTTTTTTAAAGTAATATTTAGTTATTAGAAATTTCTATTTCGATTTCGTTTTTCAAATTTCTTAAATAATACATACATTTTTAACATATTAATAAAAATCAATCAGTTCTTAATTTTATGATTTCTATCATGAAAATCATTTTATATAGATGGTACATTTACTATATAAATTTTAAGTCATTATGACATTAATGCTAATTATACTTTTTATAACTATTGTTTTATTTGTTTGGGGAAAATACTCTCCTGATGTTGTGGCTTTAGTTTCAATGTTAAGTTTGTTTTTAGTTGGAATATTAACACTAGAAGAAACTCTAAGTGGTTTTAGTAATCCAACAGTAATTATGATAGCTTCTTTATTTATAATTGGAGAAGGTCTTTCACAAACAGGATGGACTGCTTTAGCAGGAAAAAAATTAATAAGTCTTGCAAAAAATAGTGTTCCAAAATTATTAATAATTATTACACTAGGTTCTGGAGTTTTATCTGGTTTTGTAAGCAATACAGGAACTGTTGCTACATTATTACCAGCCACAATTTCATCTGCATGGAGTATTGGAACAATGCCTTCTAAAATATTAATTCCAGTTGCTTTTGGTTCTAATACTGGTGGTCTATTAACTTTAACAGGTACACCCCCAAATATTATTGTAAATAACTCATTAATAGAAGCTGGTTATGATGGTTTTTCTTTTTTTGAATTTGCTTTAATAGGTTTACCCCTTTTAATCATAGCCATTTTATATTTTAGATTTATTGGCTTTAAATTATTACCAAAAAACAAAACAAATAACAAACCCATTAATATAGATTCTACCCTGCATGAATGGATTGAGGCTTATAAAATAGAAAATGATTATTACAGATTAAGAATTAGATCAATTTCTCCTTTAATTAATACAAAAATTAGTGAGTGGGATTTAGAAAATGAATATCAAATAAACATTGTTCGTTTAAAAAGAAGACACCCTAATAGATTAAAAGGTACACAACCTTTTATAGAGCTTCCAGAAAAAGACACAGAACTAAGATATCATGATATTATTACTGTAAAAGGAACTACAGAAAGTATTAATAAACTGATGATTACTTTTAGATTAGGACTTTTACCAAAGGAATCTGCAAAAAGCGAATTAAGACACAATTTAATAAATCAAGAAGTTGGTATGTCTGAAGTTCTGGTAACTCCAAAATCATTTTTAATTGGAAGAAAGATTAAAATCCAAGAATATTTTAAAAGATATGGTGTACAAGTTTTAGCTACTTCTAGAAATAGAAAACCTTTTATAGATGAAGAAATTAGAGTTAATTCTGGAGATAGTTTCATTATTAGAGGTCCTTGGGAAAATATAGAGAAATTAAAAAATAATCATAAAAACGTTGTTGTTGTTGGTAGACCTGAAGAATTACTTAAAGATGTAGATGAATTAACAGGCAAATCTTTTATTGCATTGGCGGCTTTATTAATTATGATTGTTTTACTAGTTGTAAAAGCAGTACCTGGTGCTATAGCAGCTTTAATTTCTGCTGGTATTGTTTTATTTTCTGGTTGTGTTCCTTTTTCAAAAGCGTATAAAAGCATAAGTTTTACTAGTGTTGTTATGATTGCTGCAATGATTCCTATGGGCTTAGCAATTCAAAAAACTGGAGCTGCAGAAATGATTTCTAATTCATTAATTAGTGTTCTAGGTAAAGAAAACCCTATCCTATTAATTGGAGGCATTTTTATTTTAACAACTACTTTTAGTCAGTTTATAAATAATTCTGCAACAGCTGTTTTAATGGCACCTATAGTATTATTAGCTGCAAATAAATTAAATATTTCACCAGAACCAGTATTAATTACTATTGCCATTAGTGCCTCAACTGCTTTTTTAACCCCAATTGGTACAACTACCAATGCAATGGTTATGAGTTCAGGAGGATATAAGTTTATGGATTACTTTAAGGTTGGTTTTCCATTACTAATAATATTTTTAATTACAACCTTACTATTAGTGCCAATAATATGGCCATTTTAATTTAATCATCTAAAACTTTTATTATGGAAATTTTAATCAAAACAAATAAACCAGATTTATCACAATATGGTATTAATAATGCTCAAGTTCATTGGGATTTATCTTCTGAAGAATTACAGAAAATAACTGTTGATAAAAAAATGGGTAAAGAAACTGCAAATGGTACTTTAGCTATTAATACAGGAAAATTTACAGGAAGATCTCCTCAAGATAGATTTTTAGTAAAAGATGAATACACTAAAGATATTGTATGGTGGGGAAAAACAAACAAACCTATTTCTCCAGAAAACTTTGATAAATTACAAAATAATATTGTCGATTTTCTTTCAAATAAAGAGTTATTTGCTAGAGATGGATATGTTTGTGCAGATCCAAAATATAGAACAAATATTAGAACAATAACTCAATATCCTTGGTCTAATATGTTTGTTAATAATATGTTTTTAAGATTAACAGAAGAAGAACATAAAGATTTTAAAGAAGATTGGTTAATTCTTTGTGCTCCTGCATATGTTTGCGATAACCCTAAAGAATATGGAATAAGGCAAGGTAATTTTTCAATCTTAAATTTTACAAAGAAAGTTGCTTTGGTTGGTGGTTCTGCTTATACAGGTGAAATGAAAAAAGGTATTTTCTCTGCTTTAAATTTAATTTTACCTACAGAAAAGAATGTTTTACCTATGCATTGTTCTGCAAATGTAGGTGAAGATGGAGATACTGCGATTTTCTTTGGTTTATCTGGTACTGGTAAAACCACTTTATCTGCAGATCCAAATAGAAAATTAATTGGTGATGATGAACATGGTTGGACTGCAGAAAATAGAATATTTAATTTTGAGGGAGGTTGTTATGCAAAAGTTATCGATTTAACTGAAGAAAAAGAACCAGAAATTTATAGAGCTATTAAACCAGGTGCTATTCTTGAGAATGTAATTTTTAAAGAAAATGGAGAAGTAGATTATTTTGATAGTAGTATAACTCAAAATACTCGTGTAAGTTATCCTATAACTCATATAGACAATATTCAAACAACTTCGTATGCAGACAATCCAAAGAATATTTTCTTTTTAACTTGTGATGCTTTTGGTGTATTGCCTCCAATATCAAAATTAACTTCAGGACAAGCTGCCTATCATTTTATTTCTGGATATACTGCAAAAGTAGCAGGTACAGAAGCTGGAATAACAGAGCCAGTACCTTCATTTTCAGCTTGTTTTGGTGAGCCTTTTATGCCTCTTCATCCTACAAAATATGCTGAAATGCTAAGTACAAAAATGGAAGAAGCAGGTGTAAATGTTTGGCTAATTAACACAGGTTGGTCTGGAGGTCCTTATGGTGTAGGTTCTCGTATTAAATTAAAATACACAAGAGCAATGATTAGTGCTGCATTAGAAGGAAAATTAGAAGATGTAGAATTTGAACAACACCCAATATTTGGTTTATTTATGCCTAAATACTGTCCTGGTGTGCCAACAGAAATGTTAGACCCAATGAATACTTGGTTACAAAAAGGTGCTTATGTTTCTAAAGCGATTCATTTAGCTCACTTTTTTCATCTAAATTTTGAAAAATTTTCAAGTGAAGCTTCTAAGCATATAGTAGAAGGAGGCCCATTAATTGATGAACACCATCATTTAGAAGATCATATTTAATAATAATTAAAGGCTAGATGCAAAAAGTCTAGCCTTTATTTTTGAGAATGAAAAAGATACTTATTCTATACTTTTCTATTTTAGCAACCCCTATTCTTTATAGTCAAACAAAAGCTGAAAAGAATTTTGGAAGCTGGTATACATATCATGGAATCCATAAGGTTTCTAAAAAATGGAGTATTAATTCTGGTTTCCAAGAAAGAAATTATCAAACATTTCAAAATTATAATTTGATTTTGTTTTACACAGGAGTTAATTATAAAATAAATAAAAAATGGACAGCTAATATTGGTTATGGTTACTTAGATATAGATAGAACTTTCGATCCAGATGTAACTCCTAATACAAAAGAACATCGAATTTTTGAACAAATTTTTTACAAAACAAAATATTTTAAAATTCCTTTTTATCATCGATTAAGATTAGAGAATAGAAATCTTTATTCAATGGGGAATTATACTTTAATCAATAGAATTAGATATCGATTAAAAGCTAAAATTCAAATTTATAGATCAATTTATGGAAATGTAAGTAACGAATCTTTTTTTAATTTTAAAGGAGATTTATATCCAGAAAATAGATTTTATTCTGCACTAGGTTATACTTTTTCTAAAAATATTTCTTTAGAAATTGGTTATTTAAATCAATATATTAATAAACAAAGTTTAGATAGATTACAAGTTGGTTTAATCTTAAGAACAGGTATTTAATATTATTTTGCTTTTTTTATGGCTTGTTCAATATCATAAATTAAATCTCCTGACTCTTCAATACCTACAGAAAATCTAATTAATCCGTCTTTTATCCCTCTTTCTAAACGCTCTTCTTCACTAAGAAGTGCATGCGTTGTTTGAGTTGGACTTACAGTTGTACTTTCTAAACCAGCTAAGCTCATAGAAGGTTTTATTAAGTTTAAATGATTTTGAAATTTCATAGCATCAATACCTTCTTTTAATTCAAAAGATAACATAGCTCCATATCCTTTCATTTGTTTTTTAGCCAATTCATATTGTGGGTGACTTTGCAAACCAGGATAATAGACATTATCAATATCATTATTTTTCTCTAGATATTCTGCCATAATTTGTGCATTTTCTGTTTGTGCTTTTACTCTTAGATTCAAAGTTTTTAAACTTCTTTCTAATAACCATACAGTTTGATCACTTAAATTACCTCCAAGGTTAATGGCTGTTTTCCAAATTTGCTCTATATTCTCTTTAGTTGAAGCTACAGCACCTGCAGAAATATCAGAATGACCTCCCATATATTTTGTTGCAGAATGAATAACAATATCAATTCCAAAATCTATAGGGTTTTGATTGATAGGAGATGCAAAAGTATTATCGATCATGGTTAAAATATGGTGCTCTTTTGCTAGTTCAGAGATGGCCTTCATATTGGTAATTCCTAATAAAGGATTAGAAGGTGTTTCTATATAAATAACTTTCGTGTTTTCTTTAATTAACGGTTTAAAATCTTCAATTTTATCACTTTCTGTAAACGAATATTCTATACCATATTTATCAAATTCAGATACAATAAAATTATATGTGCCACCATAAATAACTTGCTGAATAACAACATGATCACCCCTTTTAAGAAAAGCAAACATTGAAGATGATATTGCAGCCATGCCAGAACTAAAAATTAAAGCATCTTCTGTGTTTTCTAGGGCAGCAATTTTTTTGCATAACATTTCTTGATTTGGAGTATTGTAATATCTTGGATAGCGCTTAATATCTACTCCATCAAATGCATAAGAAGTAGACATATACATAGGTGAAACTGCTCCTTTAAACTGTTCGTCTTTAACCTCGCCAACATGAACACAAGTTGTGTTTAATCCAAGTTTATTTTTAGTATTCATTTTATAGAATTTTTGAATTGCTAATTTAACAAAACTTAAAAACATAGTGTCTTTAAAAAATAATATCTTCGTTTTATGATATCAGTTTTACTTATTGGTAAAGGCAATATAGCAACTCACCTTTTTGAGGCCTTTTCTAACCTAAAAGAAATTAAGGTTACCCAAATAAATTCTAGAGAATTAGATAATATACCTAATGCAGATATTACAATAATTGCTGTCTCTGATGATGCTATAGCAGAAGTTTCTAATAAAATTAACAATAATTTTGTGGTACATACTTCAGGAAGTTTTGCAATGACTCATCTTAAAAACAAAACAAGAAAAGGTGTTTTTTATATGCTACAGACTTTTACTAAAAATAAAAAAGTAGACTTTTCTAAAGTTCCTTTTTGTCTGGAGGCTGAAGATAAAAATGATTATCAATTATTAGAAAAATTAGCAAAATTGTTGAGTGAACATAATTATAATATTGATTCAGAACAACGTAAAAGACTACATGTAGCTGCTGTTTTTGTAAACAACTTCACCAATCACATGTATAAGATTGGTAATGATATTTGTAAAGAAAATAATATTCCTTTTAAAATATTAGGTCCATTAATAGACGAAACAGCTTCTAAAATTAAGACGCTTTCCCCAGAAAAAGCACAAACAGGACCAGCAATTAGAAATGATGAAGAAACAATAAAAAATCATTTAAATTTGCTTTCAGAAAATAATAAAGAAATTTATAAACTTTTAACAAAATCTATCCAGAATGGAAATTAGCTATAAGCAAATCTTACATAAAATTAATACATTTATTTTTGATGTTGATGGTGTTTTAACAAACGGAATGTTAACTATTATGCCTGATGGAGAACTAGTTAGACATATGAATGTGAAAGATGGCTATGCTATGAAACTAGCTTTAAACAAAGGATTTAGAGTTTGTATTATTTCAGGTGGTACAAACCAAGCTGTAAAAAGTAGATTAGCTGCTTTGGGTATTGAAGACATTTATTTGGGTGCTCATGACAAGATAAAACAATATCAAGAAATCATTGAAAAGTATAATTTGCAAGCAGATCATATACTATATATGGGTGATGACATTCCTGATTTGCCTGTAATGACAAAAGTTGGTTTGTCTTGCTGTCCAAATGATGCTGTTCCAGAAATACAACAAATTTCTAAATACATATCTAATAAAAAAGGTGGTGAAGGTTGTGTTAGAGATGTTATTGAACAAGTGCTAAAAGTTAATGGAAAATGGAACGATTATTTTGATGCTGAAGCTTAATTTAAAATTTTAAAAATGAAAAAACTGTTTACATTATTATTACTAGTAGTTGCAATGAATGCAAACTCTCAAACTATTTTTGGAAAATGGAACTCTACAAACGATGATACAGGTAAAATTGATTCAGTAGTTGAGATTTATGAGAAAAATGGTAAAGCATTTGCTAAAATTGTAGAAATTAAAGATGAAAACAGACAAAATGCTGTTTGTGAAGAATGCACTGGAAAAAATAAAAATAAACCAATTTTAGGATTAGAAATTTTATCAGGTTTAGAAAAAGATGATGATGAATGGTCAGGAGGAAAAATCTTAGATCCAAGAAATGGAAAGATATACAAGTGTTTTATAAAATTAGAAGAGCCTAATAAATTAAAATTAAGAGGTTATATAGGTTTTTCTCTTTTGGGTAAAACTAAATATTGGACTAGAGCTGAATAATCTTAATTCTTTTCTTCAAGCATTGGTACAAAAGCAAAATCTCCTAATTCGTGTTTTTCGAATTCAGTAACAGATTTACGAATAAACTGTGTCATGATTTGCGTTTTATCTCCAACAGGTATTAATAACATACCTCCTACTTTTAGTTGTGCTAATAAAGGTTTTGGTACATAAGGTGCACCTGCAGTTACAATAATTTTATCAAAAGGAGCTTGTTCTGGTAATCCTTTATAGCCATCACCAAAAATAAATTTCTTAGGATTATAGTTCAGCTTAGGTAAAAAACGAGATGTCTTTTTAAACAATTCACGTTGTCTTTCTATGGTAAAAACTTCTGCTTTTAATAATAATAAAACAGCTGTTTGGTAACCAGAACCTGTACCAATTTCTAAAACCTTATCCCCTTTTTTAACTGCTAATGTCTGAGACTGAAAAGCAACTGTATAAGGCTGAGAAATGGTTTGTTCTGCTGCAATTGGGAATGCTTTATCTTGATAAGCATGAGACTCAAAACTAGAATCAATAAATAAATGTCTAGGAATTTCACGAATAGCATGTAAAACATTTTCATCTGTAATCCCTTTTGCTTTTAATACATTAGCGAGCTGATTTCTAAGACCTTGATGTTTTGCTGTATCCTTCAATTTTATCTAATTTCTAAAATCTAAAAGTAATAATAAATTGAATTAAATTCTTATAAAATTGTATCTTTGTTAGCATTAAATTTCAAAATTTAAATTCTTTTAAAAACAATCATTTATGCTTAAAGTTGGGGTTTTAGGAGCTGGTCATCTAGGAAAAATACATTTAAAATTATTACAACAATCTTCTAAATACCAATTGGTTGGGTTTTATGACCCTTCAGAAGAAAACGCAAAAAAAGTTTCAAAAGAATTTGGGTATACTTCTTATAACTCAATAGACGAATTAATTGATGCTGTAGATGTTGTAGATATTGTAACTCCTACTCTTTCTCATTTTGAGTGTGCAAAAAATGCAATTGTAAAAGGTCGTCATATTTTTATTGAAAAACCAATTGCTAAAACAATTTTAGAAGCTGAAGCTATTAAAACCTTAGCAAGTCAATACCATGTAAAAGGTCAAGTGGGTCATGTAGAGCGTTTTAATCCAGCTTTTACTGCTGTAAAAGATATGATAGACAACCCAATGTTTATAGAAACACATAGGTTAGCAGAATTTAATCCAAGAGGTACAGATGTGCCTGTAGTATTAGATTTAATGATACATGATATAGACATTATTCTTTCAGTAGTAAAATCTAAGGTTAAAAATATACACGCAAGTGGTATTTCTGTAATTTCTGAAACTCCAGATATTGCCAACGCAAGAATAGAATTCGAAAATGGTTGTGTAGCTAATCTAACTTCTAGTAGAATATCTATGAAAAATATGCGTAAAACTCGCTTTTTTCAAAAAGATGCTTACATATCTGTAGATTTATTAGAGAAAAAAGCAGAAGTGGTTAAAATGAAAGATGCACCTGAAAATCCTGGTGATTTTGATATGATTTTACAAAATGATGAAGGCGTAAAAAAACAGATTTATTTTGATAATCCACAAATAACAAATAACAATGCAATTCTAGATGAACTAGAAACTTTTGCAGATGCCATAAATAATGATACAACACCTATTGTAACTTTAAATAATGGTGCAGAAGCACTTAGAATTGCACAGTGGGTAATAGATAGTTTTTAAAAAAAATAAAGATATAAATATGAAGAATATAGCAGTTATTGGAGCTGGAACAATGGGAAATGGAATTGCGCATACTTTTGCTCAATTTAATTATAATGTACAATTAATTGATGTTTCTGAAGAAGCTTTAAAAAGAGGTGTTGCAACGATTACTAAAAATTTAGATAGAATGGTTGCTAAAGAAAAAATTACTGAAGTGACTAAAGAAAAAACACTTAATAACATAACTACTTATACTTCTATAAAAGAAGGCGTAAAATATGCAAGTTTAGTTGTTGAAGCTGCTACAGAAAACAGTGTTTTAAAAGCTAAAATATTTAAAGAGTTAGATGAAGTTTGTCCTGAAGACACCATTTTAGCAACAAATACTTCTTCTATTTCCATTACTCAAATTGCTGCTGAAACTAAAAGAGCAGATAAGGTAATAGGTATGCATTTTATGAACCCTGTACCTATTATGAAATTAGTAGAAATTATTAGGGGTTATAACACTTCTGATGAAGTTACAGACTTTATTGTTGACTTATCTAAGAAAATAAATAAAATACCTGTAGAAGTAAATGATTATCCAGGCTTTGTTGCTAATAGAATTTTAATGCCAATGATTAATGAATCTATAGAAACATTATATAATGGTGTAGCAGGAGTAGCTGAAATAGATACTGTAATGAAATTAGGAATGGCTCATCCAATGGGTCCTTTACAATTAGCAGATTTTATAGGTTTAGATGTTTGTTTATCTATACTAAATGTAATGTATGATGGATTTAAAAACCCTAAATACGCTCCTTGCCCACTTTTAGTTAATATGGTTATGGCTGGTAAATTGGGTGTGAAATCTGGAGAAGGTTTTTATGATTATTCAGAAAGCAGAAAAGCAGAAAACGTAGCTAAAATGTTTGCTTAATTGAATGATAAAAAAAGCTATTCTTTTTTTTACATTTTTCTTTGTTACATATTGTTATAATCAAAACAAAAAAGATTGGAGTTTAAACCCAAAGAAAATTGGGGTTCTTTATAATTATGGGTCTGAAGATAATTTTTTGTTTGATGATAAGGATTACACCTATTCTACAAATACCCTTAAGCTTCAGGCTTTTTACAACTTAGGTACTTGGAGAAATTTTGACTTTGAATTGATTGTGCAACCACAAGTCCAGTTTTTACAACATCAATTATTAAATGAGTTTTATGTTACTCCAGATCAAGAAAATTACAGAGAAAAAATAGCTGAATTTATTCAACCCAAAAACATGAACTTATATGGTATTGAGTTTGGTTTTGCTGGTAAAAAAGAATTATTCAAAAAATTAGATTTACAGGCTTCAATAAGTTTAGGTTTCTCTTATATAGATACAAGAACAGAACGTTTAGCCAAAGGATTTACTTTTATAGAAAACTTCTCTTTAGGTTTTTCTTATCAAATATTTAAAGAATCATTTTTATATATAGGTTCAAATTTTGGACATGTTTCTAATCTAAACTTTCAAAAACCAAATGATGGTTACAATATTTTAGGAATAGAAATTGGGTATTCTTTTAATATATAAAAACAAACCTCACTAACTTAATTAGAGAGGTCTGCTTTTTAATTTAAAATTTGTATCTCTTTTAGTTCCCTAACCAAGAATTCAACATCCAAATTGTTTTTTCTTGTTCAGCTATAAAATCACTCATCATGGAGTTTGTACCTTCATCATCTGCCTTGTCAGATAAATCTAAAATTACTCTTTCAATTTTTAACAATTCAGATAGAGAATTTACAACTAACTCAACACCTTCTACATCATTAGAAATATTTTTACCAACAGGCACTGAAGCTTGAGCAATATAATCAGAAAAAGTGTGTAAGGGCTTACCTTGCAAGGTAAGAATACGTTCTGCAATGTCATCTATTTTAACTTGTGAATCAGTATAAAATTCTTCAAATTTAACATGCAATTCAAAAAAATTATTACCTTTAATATTCCAGTGTAATCCTCTCAAATTTTGATAAAAAATTTGAAAATTAGCTAACAAACCATTTAAATTATCAACTAAATTTGCAGTTTCATTTATGTCTAAGCCTAATATTGTTTTGTTCATTGTATCTTGGTTATTTATATAAGGCAAATATATTAACAAAAAAAAAGCTATAAACTATAATTATTATTGATAGTTTTAATATCTTTATAAAAAATTATTATCAATGACAATCACTCAACTTAAATATGTTTTATCAGTAGCAGAATATCAAAATTTTACTGTTGCAGCAGAACATAGTTTTGTAACTCAGCCAACCTTAAGCATGCAAATTCAAAAATTAGAAGATGAATTAGATGTGCAAATATTTAATCGTTCTAAAAAACCTATAGAGCTTACAGAAGTTGGTAAAAAAATTGTTGAACAAGCTAAAGTTATTGTAGATGAAAGCAATAGAATTATAGATATCGTTCATCAACAAAAAGGATTTATTGGAGGCGAATTTAAACTAGGCATTATCCCAACTATTATGCCTACATTATTGCCTATGTTCTTAAATAATTTTACTAAAAAGTACCCTAAAGTTAAGCTAATCATAGAAGAATTAACTACAGAAGAAATTATTAAAAAATTAACTGATGGTCATATAGATGCTGCAATTGCTGCTACTCCTTTAGAAAATGAAACTATAAAAGAAAGACCTTTATATTATGAACCATTTGTTGGTTTAATACCTCAAAATCATAGATTATACAACAATAAAAAAATAGATGTTGATGAGTTAGAAGTAGATGATATTTTACTTTTAGAAGATGGACATTGTTTTAAAGACAGTGTCATTAACTTATGTAGAGCACATAAAATTGATAACAAAAAAGGGTTTCAATTAGAAAGTGGAAGTTTTGATACTTTAATTAAATTATCTAAAGAAGGCTTAGGAATGACGCTTCTACCCTATTTACATACTTTAGATTTAAATAGTGAAGACAAAAGCTTTTTAAGAGAGTTTAAAACTCCTCCTCCTGCAAGAGAAGTGAGTATAATTTATCATAAATCTCAATTAAAAATGCAATTGATAGAAGCTTTAAAGAAAACTATAGATGGGGTTATAAAAGGGGCTATTGCTTTTTCTGATGTAAAAATCATTAGTCCTATTCAGAAAAAATAAAAAAAAGGAAGCTGAAAAGCTTCCTTTTTTTTATGAATACATTTTAGTTCTTAATTCTTTAATTTTTGGGTCTGATAGATAATCATCGAAAGTAGTATATCTATCTATTACACCTTTTGGAGTTAATTCTATTACTCTGTTTGCAACTGTTTGTGCAAACTCATGATCATGAGTTGTAAACATTACAGTTCCTTTAAAATTAATTAAAGAATTGTTTAATGCTTGTATAGATTCTAAGTCTAAGTGGTTAGTTGGTTCATCTAACAAAAGAATATTTGCTCTTTTCATCATCATTTTAGAGAGCATACAACGTACTTTTTCTCCTCCAGATAATACGTTACTTTTCTTAAGTGCTTCTTCACCTGAAAAAATCATTTTTCCTAAAAATCCTCTTAAAAACACTTCTTCTCGCTCTTCTTCTGTTTGTGCATATTGTCTTAACCAGTCTACCAAATTTAAGCTACCATCTTTAAAATATTCAGAATTATCTAATGGTAAATAAGACTGAGTTGTAGTTACACCCCAACTAAATTTACCTGAATCTGCTTTTTCATTATCTGTAATAATTTGATAGAATGCAGTTACAGCTCTAGAGTTTTTAGAAATAACTGCAACTTTATCTCCTTTTTGTAAGTTAATATCTACATTAGAAAATAATTTTTCTCCTTCAAAAGTTTTGGTTAAACCTTCTACATTTAAAATTTGGTCTCCTGCTTCTCTATCTCTATCAAAAATAATTGCTGGGTAACGTCTACTAGAAGGTTTAATGTCTTCTACATTAAGTTTCTCTATCATTTTTTTACGAGAAGTAGCTTGTTTAGATTTTGCTACGTTTGCAGAAAAACGACGAATAAATTCTTCTAATTCTTTCTTCTTATCTTCTGCCTTTTTGTTTTGTTGAGCTCTTTGTTTTGCTGCTAACTGACTAGATTCGTACCAAAAAGTATAGTTACCAGAAAAGTGGTTTATTTTACCAAAATCTATATCAGAAATATGTGTACACACTGCATCTAAAAAGTGTCTATCATGCGAAACTACAATTACACAATTATCATAATTAGCTAAGAAATTCTCTAACCAACCAATAGTTTCAAAATCTAGGTCGTTAGTAGGCTCATCCATAATTAAAACATCAGGACTACCAAATAAAGCTTGTGCTAATAATACTCTTACTTTTTGTTTACCATCTAAATCTTGCATCATGCTATAATGCAATTCTTCTGTAATACCTAAGTTAGATAGCATTGCTGCTGCATCAGAATCTGCATTCCAACCATTCATCTCTTCAAACTTTACTTGAAGTTCTCCAATCTTTTCTGCGTTTTCATCAGTATAATCTGCATAAAGCGCATCTATTTCTTTCTTAATAGCAAATAACTCTTTGTTACCCATGACTACAGTTTCTAATACAGGAAACTCATCATAAGCATTATGGTTTTGCTCTAAAACAGACATTCTTTTCCCTGGTTCTATAGAAACATGACCAGATGTAGGATCCATTTTTCCAGATAATATTTTTAGAAAAGTAGATTTTCCTGCACCATTTGCACCAATAATCCCATAGCAATTACCAGATTGAAATTTGGTATTTACTTCATCAAACAATACTCTTTTACCAAATTGAACTGATAAATTAGAAACAGATAACATATTACTATTTTTTAATTTTTTGCAAAAGTACTAAATAGAATTGCTTTACAATAATTTATCCCCTTTTTTATAAGTTTTTGCTTTAAAAAGTTGGGTTTTTATTGAGTAATTTTTAACAGCGTATTAACAAGCTTAAGTAGTTGGAATATATATTTTTGTTTGATTAATATCCTATAGTTATATATGTATAAACAATTACGTTTTCTTGTATATATTTTGTTTACAATCTTACTAGTTAGCTGTGGTAAGGGTGACAAAAAAACGACTACTTATTTTGGTGGTAAAATTATTAATCCGAAATCGGATAAAATAATTTTATATGCAAATGAAATAGCAATTGATACTTTTTTACTAGACGAAAACAACAAGTTTTTTGCAGAATTAAAGAATATTAAAGAAGGTCTTTATTACTTTATACATGGTAATGAAAATCAATATATGTATTTAGAGCCAAAAGATAGCTTGCTAATTCGTTTAAATACATGGGATTTTGATGAATCTTTAGTTTTTGCTGGTAAAGGTGCAGATAGAAATAATATTTTAATAGATTGTTTTTTAGAAACCGAAAAAGATGATAAGCTTTTTTATCAATACAATAAATTAAATCCTAAAGCTTTTCAAAGTAAAATAGATTCTATTAAAAAAATTAAATACACTACCCTAGAACAATATTTAGAAAATCACCCTAATGAAACTGAAGGTTTTGAAAAGATATTAAATGTTGCATTAACATATCCTCTTTATGCAAGAATAGAGAAATATCCATTAGTATATTCTAAAAAAACAGATATAAATATTTTTCCAGAATTAGAAAAATCTTTTTATGACCATAGAAAAAACATTGAATTTAATGATAGTTCATTATTTTATTATCCTCCTTACTCTTATTTTATAAGAAATTATTTATACAATAAAACGTATTCATTAGGTCATCCTCCATTAATTAAAGAATATACATCTAAGTTTACAGTAGATTTATTAAATACGATAAACTCAGAGATTTCTTCAGAAACTTCTAGAAATGCATTTTTAAAACAAACAGTAATAAGTCATTTCTATAATAAATCTTCATCTAATATAAATGGAGACACATTTGATCGTTATTTTGAATTGACAACAAATGAAACTGATAAAAAAGAAATTCAAAACTTAATAAACGATACTAAAGCAATAGGTATAAATGACAAGTTTCCTAATTTTAAAATAACTGATTACACCAATAAAGAACACGATATTAAAGATGTAATTAAAAATAAAAATGTTTTATTACTTTTTTGGAATCCTAATAATGTTTCTGAATGGTATATTAAATCAAGAATTGAGTATTTAGCTAATAAATTCCAAAATATTGATTTTATACAAATTAAAATACATGGTGAGTTAGAAAAGAGCATAAAAAATCTTGACATAAAAAATCAATATTACTTAAACTCAAATAGTGAAGCTTTTAAATATTTATCAAGTAAAATGCCAAGATCTATCCTCGTTAATAAAGATGGTATTGTTGCTAATGGTTATGCTTCTATATCTTCTTACAACTTAAATTCTTACTTAAAAAACTTAAATTCTTATAAAAATTAAGATTTTTTAAGTTATCTATTTTATTTACAGTACATTTGCACGATTTTTAATTCGAGATTAACTCATTAAGAATCAAGTCCAATTTTATAATCGGGTTTACAGGTGGGCGTTCTGTGAATCCACAAAAACACAGTAATGTCAACATTTAAAGAACTAGGTTTAAAAGAAACCATAGTTAAAGCATTGACGGATTTAGGTTACGAAAAACCAACCGTTATTCAAGAAAAAGCAGTTCCACAAATTATTTCATCTACAGACGATTTAAAAGCTTTTGCACAAACAGGAACAGGAAAAACAGCAGCTTTTAGTTTACCAATTTTACAATTAGTTGATGCTAATAGTAAAAATACACAAGCTATTATTTTATCTCCAACAAGAGAATTGGCTGTTCAAATAGGAAAAAATATTGAAGAATTTTCTAAATATTTAAAAGGTATTAAAGTTGCTACAGTTTATGGTGGAGCAAATATTGAAGAACAAATGCGAGCTTTAAAAAAAGGAGCCCAAATTGTTGTAGGTACACCAGGAAGAACAGTAGATTTAATTAAAAGAAGAGCCTTAAAGTTAGGTAATGTAGAATGGTTGGTTTTAGATGAAGCAGATGAAATGCTAAATATGGGCTTTAAAGACGAGTTAGATGCTGTCTTAGAAGCAACACCAGAAACAAAGCAAACTTTATTATTTTCTGCAACTTTTCCTCATGAAGTAGAAGCAATTGCCAAAAATTATATGACAAAACCTGTTGAAGTTACTTCAGGTGAAAAGAACCAAGGTTCAGATAATGTAAGTCATGAATATTATTTAGTGACAGAAAGAACTAGATACCCAGCATTAAAAAGAATAGCTGATTTAAATCCAGATATTTATGCGATTATTTTCTGTAGAACTAGAAGAGAAACGCAACAAGTTGCAGACCAATTAATAAAAGATGGTTATAATGCAGATGCTTTACATGGAGATTTATCTCAAGCACAGAGAGATTCTGTTATGGGTAAATTTAGAACCAAAAACATTCAATTATTAGTAGCAACAGATGTTGCTGCTCGTGGATTAGATGTTAACGAATTAACACATGTTATTAATCATAAGTTACCAGACCAAATAGAAAACTACAATCATAGAAGTGGTAGAACTGGTAGAGCAGGTAATACAGGTATTTCTATAGTATTAGTAAATAATAAAGAAAAAGGTAAATTAAGACCAATAGAAAGAATCATAAAGAAAAAGTTTGTTGAAACTAAAGTTCCTTCTGGAAAAGAAATTTGTCAAAATCAATTAATGCATTTAATTGATAAAGTTCAAAATATAGAAGTGAACGAATCTGAGATTAAAGACTTTTTACCTAGTATTTATGAAAAGTTAGAAGGTTTTTCTAGAGAAGAATTAATCCAAAAGTTTGTTTCATTAGAGTTCAATCAATTTTTATCTTATTATGAAAATGCAAAAGATTTAAACGATTTATCTTCAAGAGAAAACTCTAGAGCAAGAGCTACAAGTGATGATATGACTCGTTTCTTTATCAACATTGGTAGAAAGGATAGATTAAACCCTGCTAAATTAATAGGTTTAATTAACGACCAAGAAATTGGTGATAAAATAGAAATTGGCGCAATTGATATTTTAGATACTTTTTCTTTCTTTGAAGTTGATAAAAATTATGAAGAAAAAACATTAGAAGCTTTTGCTGCTAATCAACCAGATTTTGATGGTAGAAGTGTTAATGTAGAAGTTACTAAAAAAGAACGTTCAGGAGGAGGAAGTAGTAGACGTGGAAAAAAACCTTTTGGTAAAAAAGATGGAGGTTTTGGTAGACGTAGAAATAACGAAAACTCATCTAAAGGTTCTGATGATAGAGGAAGAAGAAGATCTGATAATCGTTCTTCTGATAGAAAAAGAAGTTCTAGTGATAGAAAACCTAGTGGTTTTGGTAGAAAACGAAGAGAAAGATAATATACAATAAAAAAGCCTCACTAATTGTGAGGCTTTTTTTATTCTTGAGTTTTTAAATAAGCAACTACTGCCCTTCTTATGTCAAAAGACAACTCTTTTTCTTTAGGCTTAGAAACATTAGTTACAGATTTATCTTTAGAAGATAAAAAAGGTATATCAAATCCTTTTAAAAGATAATCTGAAAATGCAACTGTATAAGTTTTAGTGGTAAGTAAAGGTTTCCCTTTTATATACCAAATATTATTTTTCTTAGTTATATTATGATGATGCAAATAAGCTCCTGTACCTTTTGCTAATTCTCCATAATCTAAAACACGTTTAAACAATCTACCTTTAATATCTGCTTTTAATACTGCACCTCCATAAGGTAAAACCCTAAATATATCTACAGCAGTAATACTACCTTCAAGCTCATCATCAATTCTAATTGAACCACCATTTACAATTGCTGCATCAACTTTATCATTAAAAGAGTAAGACATTGCTGCTGTTATTACTTTACCTAGGTTTGTAGGTTCACTTCTTATAGGTGTATCTCTTCCATCTAGTGGTATTTTTGCATTATAAATAACTTCATTTGGTTGTGGAATAATATCTTTAATCTTAGTTGTTAAAATAGTTTGCCATTTGTCTACAATTTCTCCAACTTTTTGGTCAGCAACAATACTATCAGTTATTTCTTGTAATTTGGAATCTATAGTAGCCTTCTTAGTTTTTTTATCGTATGTAATTCTATGTATATAGGCTGTTTTAGCATTAGCATCTGCTTTAGTGATAATAGAATTACCAACCTTTTCATATTTATTAGTATGCTCATGACCTCCCATAATTAAAGGGATATTTGGTAATAATTTTGCAATTCTTTTATCATTATTTATTTTAACATGAGTTAAGCCAAAAACAACATCTACAGAATCTTTTATGGCAGCATAAGCTGCTCTTGCTTTAACAAACATATTCCCATATTCTACATATTCTTTTGGATTTGATGGTATACAAACACTAATAAAACCAATTTTAATAGTTGTTCCATCTTCATCAATAATTTCTTTTATTAAAGTTCCTTTTAAAGGAATTCTCTTTCCCTCTCTTTCTTTATAAAATGGAATTGATTTACCATTTGTTTTTAACTTAACATTTGATGAAATCCAAGGGAAATTACTCTCATTTAGTCGTTTTTGTAAATCTTGTTGAGATAAATCAAATTCATGATTACCAAAAGCAACTGCATCAAAATTCATGGCATTCATAACTTCTACCATTTGTTTTCCACGAACTCTTTCATCATCAACCTTTAATGTACCAATTAAAGAAGGGTTTAAAAAATCTCCTGCCAAAAACAACATTGTATTTTTGTTTTCTTTTAGCAAGTTTTGATGTAATGTTTCTACTCTAGCCATTCCACCATACTTTCCACCTTGAATGGGTGCTATTTCATAAACATCATTTATTTGTAGAAAAGTAAAGTCAATCTTATCATCATCTTTATTACAAGAAAAAAATATTGCAAATGATAAAATATATAGGATTTTTATTAAAATTTTCATTTAAAATTTAATATTTAATTGTAATTAAATCTTTACAATTTGTAGTTATTTAATCATTAAAAACCTCTAAAGCTTTGTTATATGCACTTTCAAAGCTCATTGGTTTAATATTGGTATCTGCCTTTTGCGCAGTAAAATAGCTTACTAATTTCTCAGTTGGCATATTACCTGTTAGCTCATCTTTAGCCATTGGGCAACCTCCATAGCCTTTTATTGCTCCATCAAATCTATTGCAGCCAGCTTTATAAGCTGCATCTACTTTTTCATGCCATTTATCTGGAGTTGTATGCAAATGTGCACCAAATTCTATTTTTGGATATTTAGGAATTAAATTAGAAAATAAATAAGAAATTACATCTGGAGTAGAACTACCAATTGTATCTGAAAGAGATAAAATCTTTACCCCCATATTAGAAAGCTTCTCTGTCCACTCACCTACTATTTCTACATTCCAAGGGTCTCCATAAGGGTTTCCAAATCCCATAGATAAATATGCTACAACTTCTTTATTATGTTTGTCTGCAAGATTTAAAATATCATCTAGAGTTTTTATAGATTCTGCAATTGTTTTATGCGTATTACGCATTTGAAAATTTTCTGATATAGAAAAAGGATAACCTAAATAATCTATTTCTTTAAACTGTACAGCATCATTAGCTCCTCTAGTATTTGCTATTATAGCTAGTAATTTACTAGTAGTTTTAGTTAAATCTAACTTTGCTAAAACTTCAGCAGTATCTCTCATTTGAGGGATTGCTTTTGGCGAAACAAAGCTTCCAAAATCTATAGTATCAAAACCTACTTTAAGTAAAGAATTGATATATAATGCCTTTTTATCTGTAGAAATAAAATGCGATTTTATCCCTTGCATGGCATCTCTTGGACATTCTATGATTTTAACTTTTTTCATTAATTTCAAAGATAATTATTATAAATGGAATACATAAAAAAATAAATATTAGGCATAAAAAAAATCCCATCAAATTATGATGGGATTTTAAATTGATTTAAATTAAATTATATGTTAGAACCAATATTACCTTGAGCTACAATAGTACTTAATTGACTTGCACTTAAATGAACATTTATATACCCATTAAAGGTTAAAATTTCATCAAAAGTAATTGGTGTATTGTTGTCAAAAACTTCTACTTGAGTCATACTCATTCCTGTATTTCCATCAACTGGATTAAAAGAAAATGCGATTGGACCACCTGTTGCAGCATCATTTTCATGAATATGTGCAGGATGTGAACCATTTGCAGGTGTATTCATAATATTTAATACTGCTAAAGCAGAACCATCTACTCTTTTATAGAAAGTTGCTGTACCTGAAATACCTGCTACATCCTTTTCATTTAATGTATAAACTTTTTGATCTCCTGTTAAATCATTTCTCCCTATATCACCTTGAGCAACAATAGTACTTAATTGAGTTGCACTTAAATGTACATTAACATATGCGTCTAAACCAGCTATATCAGAATAAGTTAATGCTCCTCCATTATCATAAGTAGCAACATTTGTCATACTCATTCCTGTATTACCATCTACTGGATTAAAAGAAAATAAGATTCCTCCTCCTTCTGCTGCTGTATTTGCATGTATGTGTGCAGGATGTGAACCATTTGCTGGTGTATTAGACAACATGATTGTTGCTAATGACTCTCCATTTACTCTTTCTGAAAAAACAACATTACCTGAAATTCCTGGCACTGCTTTTTCTCCTAAATCATATGTTGTTGTATTTCCTGTTAAATCATTCTGACCAATATCTCCTTGTGCTACAATAGTTCCTAAATCATTAGCACTTAAATGCACATTAATGTAAGCATCTAAGTCTGTAATACTTGAAAAATTAAAAGGTGACCCATCATCAAAAGTTGAGATATTTGTGACACTTAATCCTGTGTTTCCGTCAACAGGAGTGAAAGATAATAGTATTCCTCCTCCTTCTGCAGCTGTATTTGCATGTATATGTGCTGGGTGTGATCCATTTGCTGGTGTATTTGCTAACATAATGGTTGCTAAAGTTTCTCCACTATTTCTTTCAGAAAAAGTAACACTACCTGAAATACCAGCAACAGCTTTTTCTCCTAAATCGTAAGTAATTGTGTTTCCTGTTAATACATTCTGTCCAATATCACCTTGTGCAACAATAGTTCCTAAATCATCTTCACTTAAATATACATTGATGTATCCATCAAAATTAATCATATTACTGTAACTTACAGGAGTTCCATCATCAAGAGTTGTAAAGGTTGTGACACTTTTTCCATTATTACCATCTACAGGATTAAAACTTAATGCTATAGCACCACCTTCTAAAGCAGAGTTAAAATGGATATGTGCAGGATGCACTCCATTTGCAGGTGTTCCAGATATGTCTAATACTACAGTAATTGATGCATCTTCGTTTTCTACAAATGTGGCTTTACCAGAAATACCAGCAACAGCTTTTTCATTTAAATCGAATACAGTTGTATTTCCATTTGGTACAGGTAAATTAAAATCTTCATCTTCATTACAACTTGTAACCAAGAATAAAGAGACGAATAATAAAATAAAGGGTTTAAAATTTTTCATGCTTTTTTGTTTAAGTTATATTAATCAAAATTAAACAAAATAAACGATGTCTTTTTTTATTTAAGAAACATTAACATATGTTTAGAACAAATTAAGAAATCATAATAAAACAAGAAATTCCAATAAATACTATTATTTGCATCCATTTTAGATAAATACCAATGTTTTTATTCTTTTCTATATATGAAGAGATCGTTCCTGCAAGTATTGCTATTGAAGAAAATATAAGTAGAGAGACAAACATGAATAAAAAACCTAAAATATAAAACTGTGCAACTTTAGATAAATTATCGCTAAACAAAAATCCAGGAAAGAAAGCTAAAAAAAAGATAGTTACCTTAGGATTTAGCACATTCATAATAAATCCTTGTTTAAATAATTCTTTTGTAGTTTTATGATCAGTTTTATCTTTCGAAAGAACAATTGAAGCATCTGCTTTAAAAACTTTATAAGCTAAATACAACAAGTAAAACGCACCAAATAATTTTATAATAAAAAATATAGTTTCTGATGCTGCTATTATTGAAGAAACCCCAAATGCTAATAATGTTGTGTGAACTAAACACCCAGATATTAATCCAAAAACAGTGGCTAATCCGTATTTTTTGCCATTTGCAATGCTCTGTGTTAAAACAAATATATTATCTGGACCAGGAGAAATAGCCAATACAGATGTAGCTAAAGCAAATGATATTAAGGTCTCTATCATTTAAAATTGTATTAACTATTTTTTAAAATAGCTTTATTAATTCTTTTTACTAAACTAGGACCTTCATAAATAAAACCAGTATAAATCTGCACTAAATCTGCACCTGCATTTAATTTTTCTAAAGCATCATTTTCTGAGTGTATACCTCCTACTCCTATAATAGGAAAAGATTTATTAGATTTATTTGCTAGGTATTGAATAACTTTTGTGCTTTTCTCCTTAATAGGTTGCCCACTTAAACCACCATTACCAATTTCAGCTAATCTTTCTTTAGAGGTCTTTAAATCTTCTCTAGAAACTGAAGTATTTGAAGCGATTACACCATCAATTTTTGTTTCAGCTACCAAATCTATAATTTCATCTAGTTGAGTATTATTTAAATCTGGTGCTATCTTTAGTAAAATTGGTTTTTGTATAGATTCCTTTTTGTTTAAATTTTGACATTCAGTTATTAACTCAACCAAATAATCTTTGTCATTTAATTTAGCATGGCTACTAACATTAGGACAACTTACATTTAACACGAAGTAATCTACATAAGGATGTAAAGCTTTAAAGCAAGTTAAATAATCTTCTGTATAATTTTCAGGTAAAGTCTGTGTGTTTTTACCAATATTACCTCCAATAATAACTTTTCCTTTATTCTTTTTTAATTGATGAATTGCTGCTTCTAAACCTTCATTATTAAAGCCCATTCTATTAATAATCCCTTTATCCTCTTGTAAACGAAACAAACGTTTCTTAGGGTTACCTTCTTGACCTTTAGGAGTTACAGTACCTATTTCTATAAAACCAAATCCGAAATTTGCTAATTCGTTATATAAAACTGCGTTTTTATCAAAACCTGCAGCTAATCCAACAGGATTTTTAAAAGTAATTCCAAATAGTGTACGCTCTAATCTTGGGT
Organism: Polaribacter marinivivus; assembly: GCF_042651285.1. NCBI lineage: Bacteria > Pseudomonadati > Bacteroidota > Flavobacteriia > Flavobacteriales > Flavobacteriaceae > Polaribacter > Polaribacter marinivivus. The sequence goes on from NZ_JBHSCY010000002.1 coordinate 631,951, forward strand.
CATTTGTTTGATATAAACTTCTAAAAATATTAGGTATTAATGGAATTTTAGAGAAAAACTTAATTAATGAAAATGTAAAATGATGAATTTTTTCTGGATCGAAAAAGAAAAAGATGGGTCTTATTAAAGCTTTATACATATTAAGTGCAAATATAAAAAAAGCTCCTTAAAAAAGGAGCTTATAAATTATCTTAAAACAGCATCTAAATTCTTTTCAAAAGTTTGTTGTAACTTCTGCATAATTTTATCTATCTGTTTGTCTTCTAATGTTTTGTTTTCGTCTTGCAATAGAAAACTTACTGCATAAGACTTTTTACCTTCTGGTAAATTATCACCTTCATAAACGTCAAACAAATCAACCTCTTTTAATAAGTTTCTTTCAGATTGAAAAGCTAGGTTGTAAACTTCTTTAAAAGCTATATTATGATCAAGTAATAAAGCTAAATCTCTTTTTACAGAAGGAAATTTGGGTAATTCTGATACTTTTATCTTTTTGTTGCCTGAAAGATTATAAAGATTTTCTAAATTAAAATCTGCAAATAAAACTTCTTGTTTAATTCCAAATTCTTTTAGAATAGAACGTTTAACAACACCAAAATCTACTAGCTTAATTTTACCTAAACTTAATGTAATTCCTTCTGAAAAAATATCACTTTTTGAAGGTGAAGTTTTAATTTTACTGACGCCTACTCTTTGTAAAACTGTAGTAATAATTCCTTTTAAATAGAAGAAATCAGAAATTGAATTATTACTATTCCAACTTTCTTTTGCTCTATTACCAGTAACAAATAATGTTAGGTGTTTATCTTCTTGATATTTGTCATTAAACTTATGATATGTTTTACCAAATTCAAAAAATTTTAATGAATTATTTTTTCTGTTTATATTGTATGAAATAGATTCTAAACCACTGAATAATAATGATTGACGCATTACACCTAAATCATTACTTAAAGGGTTTAACATTACTACATTTGCATCTTCTTTTATGTTTTCTGATAAGTTTATATAATCAGATTTTGTTAAAGAATTTGCCATAGTTTCATTAAAACCTAAAGCACTTAAATGATTTGCAATAATGTTTTCTACTTTAGTATTTGTATCTGAATTAAATGTTATAGAAGTATTTAATTTATTTGAAAACTCGATATTATTATACCCAAAGACTCTTAAAATTTCTTCTATAATATCAGCCTCTCTTTGAACGTCTGTTCTGTAAGATGGAATTGTTAAGCCTAAACCACCTTCAGTTTCGCTGTTAATTTTAATTTCTAGAGAAGCTAAAATATTTTTTATAGTGTCTTTTGGTATTTCTTGACCAATTAATCTGTAAGCATTTTCATAAGATAAGAAAACTTGAAAATCTTCTATTTTAACTGGGTAAAAATCAGAAACATCAGAAGCTAATTTACCATCTGCATATTCTTCAATTAATAAAGCTGCTCTTTTTAATGCATATTCAGTCATATTAATATCTATGCCTCTTTCAAAACGAAATGATGCATCTGTATTTAATCCATGACGTTTTGCAGTTTTTCTAACAGAAACAGGATTAAAATAAGCACTTTCTAAAAAAATTGAAGTAGTATTTTCTGTAACTCCAGAATTTAATCCTCCAAAAACTCCTGCAATACAAAGAGGATTAGAATCTGCGTCACAAATCATAATATCTTCTGAAGATAACGTTCTTTCAACTTCATCTAATGTTGTAAACTTAGTCCCTTCTTTTAAAGTCTTTACTTTAATTTTATTACCCTTAACTTTCTGAGCATCAAAAGCATGTAATGGCTGACCTAATTCATGCAAAACATAATTTGTAATATCTACAACATTATTTTTTGGAGTTATACCAATAGCTTTTAATCGATTTTGTATCCATTCAGGAGAATCCTTAATAGTAACATCTGTAATTGTGATTCCACAATAACGTGGAGCCAAATCTTTATCTTCTACTTCTACATCAAAACGTAAGGTTCTTTCATCAACATGAAAATCACTTACAGAAGGAGATATTAATTCCTTTTTTACATCTTGTTGAATTAATCCTGCTCTTAAATCTCTTGCAACTCCATAATGGCTCATTGCATCAGATCTATTAGGAGTTAACCCAATTTCAAAAACATAATCTGTTTCTATATTAAAAACCTCTGAAGCAGGTGTGCCAGGTTTTAACTTATTATCAAGAATCATAATTCCATCATGACTTTTACCTAAACCTAACTCGTCTTCAGCGCAAATCATTCCATGGCTTTCTTCTCCTCTAATTTTTCCTTTTTTAATTTTAAAACCTTCTCCTTTTTCATCATAAAGCATAGTACCAACAGTTGCTACAGGTACTTTTTGACCAGCTGCTACATTTGGAGCTCCACAAACAATTTGCACAGGTTTTTCATCTCCTAGATTTACAGTGGTTAATTTTAATCTATCTGCATTTGGGTGTTGTATACAATTAAGTACTTCACCAACAACAACACCTTTTAAACTCCCTTTTATAGATTCCTTAGTTTCTATACCTTCAACTTCTAAACCTAAATCTGTTAATAGCTCACCAGTTTTGGTAGCTTCCCAATCTATTTTTAAAAATTGTTGTAACCAGTTGTAAGAAATTTTCATATTCTTTTTTAAAATTTTCAGCGGCTAAATTAACCATTTTAAAGGATTTTATAAACTAATTTAATAACTAATTCATAAAAAAAGATTCCACTATTTATTGTAAATTTGAGCTCAATTTAAAGATTTTTATATGAGATATTTTTTATTACTTTTTTCTTTATTTTTTATTTTCTCTTGTAATAAAGAAGTAGCATCAAAAATAGAAACTGGTACATTTAGAGGAGTTTTAAAAGCAAAAGACAATCAGAATATCCCTTTTGTGTTTGAAGTTATAAATGATACTTTAATTCATATTAAAAATGGCGAAGAAACTATTGAAGTAACTAATATTAGTTACAAGGAAGACTCTATTCGAATGCAAACACCTGTTTTTGAGGGATATATTAAAGCAAAAATAATTGATAAAAAATTTGAAAATGGTAACTTTATAAATCCTAGTTTTAACAGAATTGTATCATATACAACAATAAACTCAGCTGAAAGATTTGATACTAAAAATAAACCAACTGTAAATATTACTGGAAAATGGGAAACAGTTTTTAGTAAACAAAATGATAAAAATAAATATTTAGCCAGTGGAATATTTAAACAAGAAGGAAAAATAGCAACTGGGACTTTTATTACAAAAACAGGAGATTACCGTTATTTAGAAGGTGTAGTTGATGGAGATTCTTTAAAATTATCTGTTTATGATGGTATTCATGTGTTTTTATTTAAAGCTAAAGCTACTGATTCGACTTTAAACGGAATGTTTTATTCTGGAAATCACTGGAAAGAACCTTTTGAAGCTAAACTAAATAATGATTATGAACTAGAAATAGATGAAAATATCACTTTCATTAAAGAGGATTATAATGAGTTTTATTTTTCATTTCCAGATCACAAAGGAAGATTAGTAGAAAGTACTGATACAGAATTTAATAATAAAGTTGTTATAGCTCAAATAATGGGTTCTTGGTGCCCAAATTCTTTAGATGAAACTAAATTTTTAGTAAATTATTTAAAAGAAAATCCGAATGACAAAATTAAAGTGGTTTCATTAGATATCGAAATTGCTAAATCTAGAGAAACATCTATAAATAATATTAGTAGATTGATAGAAGAGGTTGAAATTCCTTATCCTGTTTTATTAGCGCAATTTGGAAGAGGAGGAAGTAAAAAGGCTGTTTTAGAGAAATTCCCAATGTTAAATAAGTTTAATGCATATCCTACTTTACTAATAATTGACAAAAACAAAAAGGTAAGAAAGATATACCCAAGTTTTAATGGACCTGCAACAGGAAAAAAATTCACTAATTTTAAAGAAGATTTCAATAAGGTTGTCAATCAATTAGTCTCTGAAATTGAATAAAGTATTTAAACTTTAAAACAGTATATAAGAATTAAATATGTTTTCAAAAATACCAAATTACATAAAATTTCTATTCACAAATTTTATAGTATTAATCTTATTCAATTATATTTTTAGAGTACTGTTTTTTTATTTATTTGCTGAGTTAGAGACAGCTACATCAAAAGAAATACAAAACTCTTTTTTACTAGGCTTACGTTTTGATATTAAACTAGCTTCATTAATAATGTTTCCTTTAGTACTATTGGTTTTAATTACAAATTATAAATTCTTTAAAAAACCTGTTTATCATAAAATTACGCTTTTATATTTACCCTTAGTTTATCTTGTTTTAACCTTATTTTATTTATTTGATTTTGGTTATTACAGCTACTTATCTGTAAGGTTAGATGCTGCTTCTTTACGTTTTTTAGAAGATTTAAAAATTTCTACGCAAGTTTTATGGGAAAGTTACCCTATTGTAAAAGGGTTAATTGGTTTACTTTTCTTAACATTTTTGATTAGAAAACTAGCTAATTTTATTTATAAATCTCATTCTAACCAAATAAATCATATTTCAAATAAAATAAAAGCGCTTTATTTTATAGCTACTTTTTTACTATTTGCTTTTAGTATTTACAATAGTTTTACTCACTATCCATTAAGGTGGAGTGAGGCTTTCTTTTCTAAAAACAACAAGGTAAATCAGTTTGCTTTAAACCCAATACTTTATTTTTTTGATTCTTTTGCTTTTAGAACAGAGTCAGTAAATATGGAAGAATTTAAAAAATACTATCCTGTTATTGCTAAAGATTTAAACTTACCAAAAGATAGCATTTCATTTGAAAGAAAAGTAGTTTTTAATGATAGTGTAAAGCTTAAACAAAAACCAAATGTTGTTTTTGTAATGTTAGAATCTGTTGGTGTAAAGCCTATGAGTTTTTATGGAAACCCTATAAAATCTACTCCAAAAATGGATTCAATAATTCCAAATAGTTTACATTTTTCTAACTTTTTTGTTCATAAATCTGGAACAGCAGCAAGTGTGTTTGCAAGTGTTACAGGATTACCAGATATAGATGACGTTAATACAGCTTCTAGAAATCCAATGATTATAGATCAACGTATTTTATTTGATCAGTTTAATGGCTATGAAAAACTTTATTTTTTAGGAGGAAGTGCAAACTGGGCTAATATTAGAGGTATTTTTCAAGCCAATATAAAAGGATTAAAAATATTTGAAGAAGGAAGTTATGATACAGAAAACAGAGCTGATGTTTGGGGAATAGATGATTACGAATTATTTAAAGAATCTGATAAAGAGCTTAAAAGACTTCATCAAAAAAACAAACCTTTTGTGGCTTACATTCAAACAGCTTCTAATCATATGCCATTTACAGTGCCTGATAAAAAAGAAAGCTTCACTCCTATTCAAGAGACAGAAATTTCTAAAGATTTGTTAGAAAAATCTGGTTTTAAATCTGTTGCACAATTAAATGCATTACGTTACTTAGATTTTAATGTTGGTAAATTTTTAGATAGAGCTAAAGCATCTGGTTATTATGAAAATACAGTTTTTGTCTTTTTTGGAGATCATAATACTATGATGAATAGAAGTAGTAATTATACAAATGAACATGATTTAAACATTAATTTACAACATGTTCCTTTTTTTATACATGCTCCTAAATACACTGAAAATAAAGAAGTTATCTATAATGGAAAGTTAATAGACATGTTTCCAACAGTTATGAGTTTATTAAAAATGAATTACACCAATTACACTTTAGGAAGAGATTTATTAGACTCTATTAATTATAAAAACCCAACCTCTTTTGTTTACTTACGTATGCAAGGCGAACCTACAGTTGGTCTACTTAAAGATAGTTTATACTACTCTAAAACAAACGTAACCAACACCACAGGTTTATATAATTTAAAAAGCGATAAACTAGAGGATATTAGCAAATTATTACCTAAAGAAAAAATGAAAATGGATAGTTTGTTAAATGCTTATTATCATTCAACTAAATACTTATATTTTAACAATAAAAAGTAATTAAGCAAGCGACTTTTTATCAAGCTTTTTATATAGCATAAAATATAGGTTTCCAAATAGAGTTCCTATGGAAATTCCTACAAAAATATCAATTGGAAAATGTACTCCTAAGTACAATCTAGAATAAGAAAAAAGTATTGGAAAAATTAACATCAAATAAATATATTTCTTAAACTTTTCTCTTAAAAGTAAAATTACATAAACTGTAAAAAAGGTTGATGTTGTAGCATGACCAGACATAAAACTATAACTCTGAGGATTTATAAGAGTTCTTAATGAATCCATGATTTCTGGATCATTATTTGGTCTTAAACGTTCTACAGAGTTTTTGATGAGATTTGTAAATTGGTCTGAAAAGGCAACTAAAACAATCATTGATAATATCATAAATCCTCCTCTTTTCCATCCAAAGGATTTAATTACCAAATAAAAAATTAAAATGAACAATGGAGCCCAGTACAATTGGTTTGTTATAAATAACCAAAATGGATCCCATTGTTCAGTTCCTAAATTATTTAGAAAAATTAGTAACTCTTTGTCTTTTTGTATTATGGTTTCAAACAAATTATTTACCTATTTCTAAAATTTCAATATCAAAAACTAAATCAGATTTTGCAGGAAAAGGTCCGTATTTAGCTTCTCCAAATCCAATGTAATAAGGTATAAACAATCTGGCTTTTTCACCTTCTCTCATCATAGCTGCACCTTCTTTAAAACCTGTAATCATAGGTCTTTTTTCATCATCTATCTGAAAAACAAATGGCTGACCACTATCTTCTGTAGATTGTATTTTTTTACCATCTGCTGTATATAAAGTAAAGTGTGCTTTTATTGGCTTATTACTTGGCACTTTTTTACCTTTTGCATTTTCTTTTAGAATTAAGAAACGTAAACCAGAATCAGACTTTGTAGCTTTAGGCTCATCCATTTTCTTTAAAAATGCAGCCTTATCTTCTAAGTATTTAGAATATCTAGCCTCTTCAGCTTTAATTTCATTTTTCTTTCTTTCTTCAGTAGATGCATTAAATTTTATTATTTCTGCATTAAAAACTTCTTCTGCATCATAATCATTTGCATCACTACCAATTCTAATAATTTTAATAGCTTCAATAGTATCTTTCTGTTTTATGGCATTTACATTAACCATTCTTAATGAATCTATTGCTTTTATTAGTTTAGTTGAATCTTTAAAAGATTTTTTTAATTCTTTTAATTGATTAGAATTAATAATTGTTTTACCAAAAACAGAATGTTTACCATCTAAATGAGGGATATCTCTGTGAGTAATAAAAAACTGACTTCCATTTGCATCTGGTCCAGGATTGGCCATTGATAATACTCCAGCATCATCATGTGCATAAAGTAAATTGCCATTTTCATCTTTTGGAAATTCGTCTCCAAAAAGATAACCTGGTCCTCCTCTACCATTAGCTAAAGGATCTCCTCCTTGAATTATAAAATTATCTACAACTCTATGAAAAGTTAAGCCATCGAAATAATTTTTTCCTTTTAGAGAATCTGTTACTCTAGAACTTGTTCCCTCAGCTAAAGAAACAAAACTAGATACTGTCATTGGCACATCTTTATAATACAATTCTAAAAGAATATCTCCCTTTTTTGTTTGTATTTCAGCATATAAACCTTCAGGTAAATTTTTATATTTCTCTGGAGTACAACTAATTAAAGTAAATGCAAAAACTAAAAAATAAACTAATTTCTTCATCTAGTCGTTTGTAATTTCTAATAACTCAATTTCAAAAACTAAAGGAGAATAAGGCTTAATTAATTGACCCCTTTGTTGAAAACCATAAGCTAATTCTTGAGGAATAAAAACTTTGTGTTTTCCACCAACTTTAATATTTAATAAAGCTTCATTAAAACCTGGTACAAATACATTTGCTTTAGAAACATAAGGCTTATTTCTTCTAATAGTACTATCAAAAACGTCTCCATTAATAGTAGTACCATGATAATTTATTTTAATAGTATCTGTAGGTTGTGGTTTTCTGCCTGTCCCTTCTTTTAAAACAATATATTGTAATCCACTCTCAGTAGTTATTACACCTTCTTTAGTTTTATTTTCTGCTAAAAACTTCTCTCCAGCTTTTTTATTTTCGCTAAAATTTTTAGCTGCCATTTCTTTTTGCTTTTCCATTTGTTGTTTTTGGAAAAAAGTTCTTAAAAACATTCCTAAATCTTTTTGGTCAATTAACATGTTAGTAGAATCCATTGTGTTTCTATACCCTTGTAGAAACATATCTGTATTAGCTTCTTTAAAGTTTTGTTTTACTTTAATAGCCATATCCATTCCTAAAGCATAACTAGCAGAATCTATTTCTGTTTCTAAAACCTTTACATCTGCTTTTTGATTTGCACATGAAAACGCAGTACTAATTAAAATTGCTACTACTAAACTTTTTAATATTCTCATTTTAAATTTATTTTATATTTATTAATGTTACTGTACTTTTTATTGATTGATTTATTCCTATTTTATTTCCATCTCCAGTAATACCAAAAGCACTGTATGATGGAATTACAAAGGTAATAGTTTCTCCTACTTTCATCAACTTTATTCCTTTTTGTAAACCAGTTATAAAGTCTTCTTTATCTACAATGTAGTTTTTTACACCTAATTCGTCTTTGGAATAAATATTAATGTCCTCTAAATCTTTAATATCATAAGAAAACTCAACTTCATCTCCACTATTTGGGGTTGGTAAATTTTCTGCAATCTTATTTTCATATGTATACCAAAATCCATTTGAAGATTGAATATAGGTTTTGGTAGAATCATTTTTTATTAAATCTAAAATCTTTTGTTCTTCAATTTGATTTAACTTTTTAAGCTCTTGTGCTGTATTGCTCTCAAAAATAGTTGTAGAAGGTTTTGGATTTATAGGTCTTCTTGGCTGAACCTTAGCACAACTTATAAAAAAAACTAAACTTAAAAGCAAACAACTATTCTTCATAAGATGATTCTAATTCTGATTTATATTGAGGTAATAGACTAGTAAATTTAGTTACTGTTTTTGCCATATCTAAGTCAGATTTACCTCCTGCAGCATTATCATGTCCTCCCCCACTAAAATGATTTCTTGCAAACTGATTTACAGAAAATTCACCTTTAGAACGAAAAGAAATTTTAATAATTTCTTGATCTGAATCTTCTATAAAAATAGCAGCAAAAATAATTCCTTTTAAAGATAGTGCATAATTTACAACACCTTCTGTGTCTCCTTTTTGAAAATCAAATCTTTTCTTTTCTTCTGAAGTTAAAGTAATATAAGCTGTTTTATAAGATGGCAATATTTGTAAATTACTTAAAGCTTGTCCTAAAAGAAGTAATCTATTGTATGAATTTGCATCATAAACATTGTTATGAATTCTATCATTTTCTGCTCCTTTATCTATTAAATCAGCAATAATTCTATGAGTAGCACTTGTGGTTGACCTAAATCGAAAAGAGCCTGTATCTGTCATTATTCCTGTATATAAACAAGTGGCAATATCAGCATCTATTAACTCTAAATCATTATTCATTTCTATAAACTGATATACCATTTGACATGTAGAACAAATAGAAGTATCAGAATACATATAGGTTACATCATCTGGTTGTTGATGATGATCTATCATAGCAAAATCATTCTTGTAATTTTCTAAAGTTTTTTGCATATCAGAACCTACTCTATGTAAAGCATTAAAGTCTAATAAGAAAATAATATCAGAATTTTGAATAGCTTTTTGCGATTGATTATTTTGCCAATCGAACCTGTAAGTAGAATCCGATCCTGGTAACCAATGCAAAAAGTCTGGATACTCATTAGGCACAACTACTGTACAATTGTGGCCTTTTTTTTCTAAATAAAACTTAAGCGCAAGTGTAGAGCCCATAGCATCTCCATCAGGATTTCTATGGCCAACAATTACAATATTTTTAGGCGTTGTTAAAAAAGCTTTTAGCTCTGTAAATCCCTTTAAAATCATAAGTTGCGAATATACAATTTAATACCATTTTGTAAAATATATTTACTTATACATTTGTTAAAATCAACAAAAAATCTGTTTTATAAACTCAAAATAATGTAGTGTATCCTTAACTTGTTATTAACATTAAAAAATGTACTTTTGCACAAATTTTAAAAATAAAAATGGCAACAAATAGAACATTTACCATGATTAAGCCTGATGCTGTAGAAAACGGACATACAGGAGCTATATTAGAAAAGATTAATGCTGCAGGTTTTAGAATTGTAGCAATGAAAAAGACACAGATGACTAAAAATGATGCAGAGACTTTTTATGCAGTTCATAGTGAGCGTCCTTTCTTTGGAGAATTAGTTGAATTTATGACAAGAGGTCCAATTGTAGCTGCAATCTTAGAAAAAGATAATGCTGTAGAAGATTTTAGAACTTTAATTGGCGCTACTAACCCAGCTGATGCTGCAGAAGGAACTATTAGAAAACTTTATGCAACTTCTATGGGAGAAAATGCTGTACATGGTTCTGATTCTGATGAAAATGCTGCTATTGAAGGTAATTTTCACTTTTCTGGTAGAGAACAGTTTTAGTCTAAAGACTTTATAGATATATTAAACTCGTAGAGTAATCTGCGAGTTTTTTTATTGATATTTACCCTAAAAAAAACATCTAACAACTATATAAATACTTTTCTACTAATAGTTATTATAATAGAGAAATAACAAAATCAAACCAACATTAATTTAGAAATTACTTGTTCTCCTAATTCTTCATTAAGCATTTTAATAATTTTTTCTTTACCATAACTTAATTCTTCTCTTAAAACAGAAGAAGATAATTGAACAACTAAAGTTTTATTTTGCAACCTTACAGATGTGGTATAATTTACTACACCCTTACCCATTAAAGCATTCCAGGCTTCTTCTACTTTAAGTTTTTGCATGCCTTTACTTAAGTTATTCTCTTTTATAAAAGATTTCATTAAGTCTTGTATAGAGTAAGATTCGTTTTCTCTTTTTGCCATTACAATTTAAATATTTGATATTCAGTACCAGTTTCTCTAACTATAGATTCTGTTCTATCAGAATGTGTATCTGTTATAAATATCTGTCCAAATTCATCGTTATTTACTAAACTTACAATTTGAGAAACTCTGTTTTCATCTAACTTATCAAAAATATCATCTAATAATAATATTGGTGTTAATCCAGATTGTTTTTTTATAAACTCAAACTGAGCCAATTTTAAAGCAATTAAATAAGATTTTTGCTGACCTTGTGAACCAAACTTTTTTATAGGATACTCTCCTATTTCAAAGCTTAAATCATCTTTATGAATTCCTGTTGTAGAATATTGTAAAATTTTATCTTTTTCAACAGAAGAATCTAACAAATCTCTCATACTTTTAGAGAGTAGCTGGCTTTTGTAAATTAAATTAACACTTTCAAAATCACTTGATATTAATTTATATTTTTCATTAAAAATAGGAATAAACTCTTTTAAAAACTGCTTTCTAACATCAAATATTTTATTCCCAAGTTCTATCATCTGAGCATTATAAACCTCCAAATTTAAAGCATCAAAAGTTCTGTTTGCTGCAAAATATTTTAACAATGCATTTCTTTGACTTACCACTTTATTATAAGCCATTACATCTTTTAAGTACTGTTTATTTTGTTGAGAAATAACAGTATCCATAAATTTTCTACGAGTGTCACTTCCTTCAATAACTAAGTCTCTATCTGCTGGAGAAATTATAACCAAAGGTATCTGACCTATATGTTCAGAAAACTTTTCGTAGTTTTTTCCATTTCTTTTTAAAACTTTTTTCTGGCCTTTTTTTAAACTACAGATAATAACTTCATTTCTGTCTTTTATTTCATAAGCACCTTCTATCATAAAAAAAGATTCTCCATGCCTAATATTCTGTATAGCTACAGAATTAAAGTAACTTTTAGTAAAAGACAAATAATAAATTGCATCTAATATATTTGTTTTACCTACACCATTATTACCTACAAAACAATTAATTTTTTGCTGAAAATCAAATGATTGTGATTCAATATTTTTAAAATTTACTATAGATAATCTTTTTAAATACATCAATAAATGTGGAGTTTAATACTAGTGTGCAAATTATCGAAATTTTTACAAAATAAGCCCTTTTAAAATCCAATTAAAAAAACTATTTTTGTCGCCACTAATTTTTAAGGAAATATGGCAACATACAAGAAGAGAGGATACAAACCAAAGAATAAAAAAGAAGAACTAGCTCAAGATATGGACAGTACAACAGCTGAAGTATTTAATACTTTAGATGAAACTGCTTCTAAATCTGAACAATGGATAGAAAAAAATAGCAAACCATTATTTTATGGTTTAGTTGGTCTTGTTGTTATTTTCTTAGTTTTCTTAGGATATAACAAATACATTGTAGAACCTAATGAATTAGAAGCTTCTAATGAGTTAGCTTTTCCAAGAAAATATTTTGATGAAGCTTCAACTGCAGGTTCGTCTAATATAGATTCTCTTTTAACTTTAGGTTTAGAAGGTGCAGATGGTAATTATGGTTTTGTTGATATTGCTGAATCTTACAGTGGTACTGATGCAGGAAATTTAGCAAATTACTATGCAGGAGTTTCTTACTTACAATTAAAAAAATACGATAAAGCTATAGAGTATTTAAGCAAATTTAATTCGGATGATGAAATGTTAGGTCCTGTAGCTTTAGGCGCTATTGGTGATGCTTTTTCTGATATCGATCAACAAGAAGATGCTTTAGATTACTACGAAAAAGCTGCTAATAAAAAAGATAATGAGTTTACAACTCCTCTATTTTTATACAAAGCTGGTCAAACAGCAATGTTATTAAAAGATTACAGTAAAGCTGAATCTTTATTTACAAGAATTAAAGATAATTATCCTAATTCTGATCAAGGTAACAACATAGATAAATTTATAAATGCTGCTAAGTATGCAGCTAACTAAAAGCTAATTAGTAAAGATGGCTACAACAAATTTATCTTATTATGATAAAGCTACAATCCCAAATGCGAAACCTTTTCGATTTGGGATTGTTGTTTCTGAATGGAATCCAGAGATTACACAAAACTTACACAAAGGCGCAATTGATACTTTAATTGATTGTGGTACAGAAAAAAATAACATTATTTCTTGGGATGTTCCTGGAAGTTTTGAGTTAGTGTATGGTTGTAAAAAAATGATTCTATCTGAAAAAGTAGATGCCATTATAGCTATTGGTAATGTAATACAAGGTGAAACAAAGCATTTCGATTTTGTTTGCGAAGGTGTTACTCAAGGTATTATCGACTTAAATGTAAAGTATGATGTACCCATTATCTTCTGTGTATTAACAGATAATACCAAACAACAATCTCTAGATAGATCTGGAGGTAAATTAGGTAACAAAGGTATTGAGTGTGCTGTTGCTGCTGTAAAAATGGCTGCTTTAAAACACATAGACAGCCCTAAAGAAAGTATAGGTTTCTAAATTACTTTTTAAACACTTTATTTTAAGAATTCTTTTAGCATCAATCTTTGATGTATTCCTTTTAATTCTTTAAATTTGACTTACTTTATATTGGTATAATATTTGATTTCTCATGATCATTATTTATCAATTATTTTACAGTATTATGGGATTTTTAAAAAGAACAAACAAAAAATTTGATTATCAACCTCGCTATTATAAAGGCGATGGAAATCCTTATAAAATAGAACACAAACTAGATAAGTTTAGAAAAACTACAGGAACCAACAAAGGGTTAAAAACCAAGTTTACAGATGCTATAGATGAACTTAAATCTGGTGAAGGAGGCTTAAACAAAACAATCATATACATCATTTTAATCTTAGTATTTATATTCTTATACATTATAGATTTTGATTTATCAATATTTTTCAAAAGCTAATGTCAGATATCATTCAACTTTTACCAGATCATGTAGCTAATCAAATTGCTGCAGGAGAAGTCGTACAAAGGCCTGCTTCTGTTGTTAAAGAATTACTAGAGAATGCCATTGATGCTGGTGCAACAAACATAAAACTATTATTAAAAGATGCTGGCAAAACACTTATACAGGTTATTGATGATGGTAAAGGAATGAGCGTTACAGATGCTAGAATGTGTTTTGAAAGACATGCTACATCTAAAATTAAAAAGGCTGAAGATTTATTTAATTTAGGAACAAAAGGTTTTAGAGGTGAAGCTTTAGCTTCTATTGCTGCTATTGCTCATGTTGAGTTAAAAACAAAAGAAGAGCATCAAGAATTAGGTACTTGTATAAAAATTGAAGGTAGTAAAGTTATTTCTCAAGATGTTATAAATACAGCTAAAGGAACCAGTATTGCTGTTAAAAACTTGTTTTACAATATACCTGCAAGAAGAAATTTTTTAAAATCAGACACTGTTGAAACTAGGCATATTGTTGATGAATTTTTGAGAGTAGTTTTAGCACATCCAAATATTGCTTTTTTGTTGCATCATAACAATAACGAAGTTTATCACTTAAAAAGCACAAATCTTAGAAAACGAATTGTTGCTGTTTTTGGAACTAAAATGAATGAAAAATTAGTTCCTATAGATGAGCAAACAGATATTTTAAATATTACCGGTTTTGTTGCTAAACCAGAATTCTCTAAAAGAAAAAGAGGTGAACAATTCTTTTTTGTAAATGATAGATTTATAAAAAGTTCTTACCTAAATCATGCAGTTGTAAATGCTTTCGATGGTTTATTAGAGCAAGGTACTCATCCCTCCTATTTTTTATATCTAAAGGTTCCAAATCATACTATAGATATTAACATTCATCCTACAAAAACAGAAATAAAGTTCGATAATGAAAAGGCTTTATATGCTATGCTAAGAGCTACTGTTAAGCATAGTTTAGGGCAATACAGTATTGCACCTGTTTTAGATTTTGAAAGAGATGCTACTTTAGATACATCATACCATCAAACAAAAAATACCAGTTCTGCTTCAGTGCCAAAAGTTTTGGTAGATCCTGATTTTAATCCTTTTAAAGAAGCTAAACAAAGCGAAATTCGTTTTCCATTTAAAAGAGAACAAAAAAATGAACAATGGGAATCTTTGTATACTTCTGTTTTAACCTCTGATGATAAACAAGAAGAGCTTTTTACAGAAAATGAAGATAAAGTTCAAAAAACATTTCAAATTCAGCGAAAGTATGTGATGAGTTTAATTAAATCTGGAGTAGTTTTAATACATCAGTCATTAGCTCATCAAAGAATTTTATATGAAGAGTTTTTAGAAAGTATAACTGTAAAAGAGGCTAATAGCCAACAATTATTGTTTCCTGTTAAAATTTCTTTTTCTTCTCAAGAAATAGAAATGATTTACACCATAAAAACTGAATTAGAAAATGCAGGTTTTTCTTTTGATGAATTTACTAAAGATAGTGTAACTATAAAAGGAATACCAGTATCTGTAACAGAAAGTAAAATAACCATAATTCTAGAAGAATTATTAAGTGACATTAATTTAGAAGTGCCAGACACAAGTTTTTCTCATTTTGATGTTATGGCTAAATCTTTTGCAAAAACATTAGCAATTAAAACAGGTACAAAGTTGTCTGAAAAAGAACAAGAAGCATTAGTTAACGATTTGTTTTCTTGTAAAGAGCCTAATATTTCTCCTTTTGGAAAAAGCACTTTTAAAACCCTAACATTAAACGAAATAGATAATTTATTTAATAGTTAAAAAGATATGAGTAGAATTTCTGATGCCATAAAACATCTAATTATAATAAATGTAATTGTATTTATTGCACCACAATTATTACAACTTGATTTTACAAATATTCTTGCATTACATTTTCCTAAAAACGAACATTTTGGATTTTGGCAATATGTAACTCATATGTTTGTACATGGAAGTTTTCCTCATATTTTATTTAATATGTATGGTTTATGGGCTTTTGGTACTCCATTAGAAAGAATGTGGGGAAGAAATAAATTTATTTTTTTCTATTTCTCTGCTGGTATTGGTGCTGCTTTTATATACACTTTGGTAAACTACTATCAATTTAATAGTATTTACAATGATTTTATTTCTATTGGAATTTCAGAAGATAAAATTATTCAGCTTTTGAAAATTTCTACAAATAATTATGATTATTTTTTACAATCAGCTGAGAAAATATTGAGTGAATCAATGACTCAAACTAAGGCTGCTGATATTGGAGATATTATTGAAATTAATAGTCTTTATAATACTCCAGCAGTGGGTGCATCTGGAGCAGTATATGGAGTTCTGGTAGCTTTTGGTTTATATTTTAAAGAAGCAAAGCTGGCTTTAATATTCTTTCCAGTGCCAATTGCAGCAAAATACTTTATTCCTATATTAATTGCTTTTGATTTATTTTTTGGAATGACTCGTTATTCTGTTGGAAACATTGCTCACTTTGCACATATAGGTGGTGCTTTAATAGGATTTATAATTGCTTGGTATTGGAAAAAAAATCAATTTAAAGTATATTAATGAGTATAATTAAAGATTTAAAATACAGGTACAATACTGGTAATATAGTAGAAAAACTTATTTACCTTAATGTTGCATTATTTATTTGCACACTCTTAATCTCTGTATTACAAGGGCTTTATAAAGGAGAAATGAATTTTATCATGGAGTGGTTTTCATTAGATAATGATATTAATACATTATTTAAAAAGCCTTGGTCAATTTTATCTTATGGATTTTTACATGCTGGGTTTTTACATATTTTAATGAATATGATTGTACTTTACTTTATTGGTAACCTGTTTTTAGAATATTTTACAGAAAAACAACTTTTAAACTTTTACATATTAGGTACTCTTTTTGGTGGAATTTTCTTTTTATTTAGTCAAAATTATTTTCCTTTATTCGAAGGGAAATCTACTGTTTTAGTTGGTGCTTCAGCAGGTATTTCTGCAATTTTTATAGGTATTACTACCTATATGCCTAACTATCAAATAAAATTGCGTTTTATTGGCTTTGTTAAATTATGGTATTTAGCTGGTTTTTGGATTGGTTTAGATATTCTTGGATTAATAGGTAGTAATGCAGGTGGGCATTTTGCACATTTAGGAGGAGCTTTATTTGGTTTTATATATGTTTCTAGAGCTAGTAATAAAGAAATTTCTTTTTTAAATAATTTATGGGGCATGTTTTCATCAAAAAATAAAAAAATGAAAACCGTTTATAAATCTTCAACTAAAAGAAAAAATAATGTTAATAATACAAATTCTAATCAAGTAAAAATTGATGCTATCTTAGATAAAATTAGCAAATCTGGTTATGATACATTAACAAAAGAAGAAAAAGATTTTTTATTTAAACAAGGAAAAAAGTAATTGTAACTTTCAAATTGCATGAAAAAGTTATCTATTATAGATAAATTTATATATTTTATTAATACACTATTAGCATTGGCCTTATTAGTGTCTTATCTTCTGCCTTACATTTCTCCAGAAAAATTTCCGTTTTTAGCTATATTAAGTCTATTTGTACCAGCTTTAATAATAATAAATAGCTTGTTTGTATTGTATTGGCTTATTAAACTTAAAAAACAATTACTATTATCTACACTTATCTTAGCAGTAGGTTGGTCTTTTAATTCTAGCTTAATTCAATTTTCTGGTAAAGAATTATCTAATAAAAAAGGATTAAGCATAATGAGTTATAATGTGCGTATGTTTAATCGTTGGAAGTGGATTGACAATGATAGTATTGGAAAAAACATCATTAATTTTGTAAAAAGTAAAGATGCAGATATTGTTCTTTTTCAGGAATATTATATTCTAGAGAAAGAAAAGCTAGATTATGAATATAAATACATTAAAACCCAAAAGAAAGATAATAAAACAGGATTAGCAATTTACTCTAAGTACCCAATTATTAATAAAGGTTCTTTAAATTTAGAAAACACTTCTAACAATATTATTTTTATTGATATAGTAAAAGAAAAAGATACAGTTAGGATTTATAATTTTCATTTACAATCTTTACAACTAAACACCAATGAAGAGAATTTTGGTCAAGAAAATTCAGAAAAACTAATTGCCAGATTAAAAGAAAGTTTTAAAATACAAGCTGAACAGACTAAAGTATTTTTAGAACATGAAAAAGCTTGGAAAGGTAAAAAAATAGTTGCTGGTGATTTTAATAACACAAGCTATTCTTGGATATATAATCAAATAGCTAATGATAAAAAAGATACATTTTTAGAGGCTGGTAAAGGGTTTGGTAAAACTTTTAATTATTGGTTTCCTTTAAGAATTGATTTTATACTAACAGATAGAAACACATCTGTAAACTCATACCAATCTTTTCAAAAACAGCAAAACTCAGACCATTTTCCTATTTTGACTAATATCAGTTTTTAAAAAACTAATAGCTTCTTTTAATTATCATTTTTTTAAACTTCTTCTCTACTTTGTTTTTAAATAAAGAAACTAGTGTATAGAATATTTGTTTAAACCTCATTAATCTTAAAGTAAAATAACTGAATTTCAATAATTTGCTAAATTCACTTTTTAAATTCTTTTGATGTTTATTTAAAGTTTTACTTGAAAAATCATTTATTCTAATAGCTTCTTTAATTGTTTTTACTGCTAAAATACCAGACATCATTCCTGTACCAACGCCTTCTTTATAAAATGCATTAGCTAATCCTGCAGCATCGCCTACTAATAAAAAATTATCTCCAAAAACTTGTTGTTTACCAAAATGAAAAGGAATCACCCAACCACGCCATTTACTAGTAATAGTAGCTTTTTTAAATTTATGTTTTACTTTTTCGTGTGAATTTAAAATATGATCAACTTCTTCTAGTAAATTAATGTTGTATTTATTTAGTTTATCTGTTCTAGCTCCTAAACTCACATTTACTGTTCCATCAGAAAGTGGAAAAATATAAAAAAACAAAGGTGTTTTTTTATAAACAATACGTATTTCTGCCTCATTATCTTTTGGCAGATGTTCAACATTTTTAAAATAAGCACTTATAAAGGTCGATTTATATTTTGTATCTGGTTTTTGTTTAGTTAATTTTCTAGAAACTAAAGAATTAACTCCATCTGCACCAACAATAATTTTTGCTAAAATTTGCTTATTATCTTTAAGTTTTACTAATATTCCTTTTTCTGTTTTTTCTAAACTTTTAACACCATTACCAAACTCTTTAAAAGCAAAATCGTTTGAAATTTGTTCTACCAAAAAGTTATCAAAATCAATTCTTTTTACATAAGAGATAAGCATATCTCTATCTTTAGATTCTTTAAAATTTATAACTAACTCATTATTTATATGAAGTCTTACGATTTTAGAATGTAATATTTTTGGATGATTTAAAAAACTATTGAATATATTGTCTCCAAATATTTTTAAAGATTTATAAGCATATAAAATTAGACCATCACCACAAGTTTTATCTCTAGGAAAAACAGCTTTATCTATGATATAATGATGAATTTTCTCCTTTGACAACATAATAGATGTTGCTGAACCTGAAGGACCAGCACCAATAATGCAAACATCTGTTTTAATAAGATTATTCATAAAGCTAATAGCTAGATATTAATGTAGAGCTTTTATTCTTTCTTTTTAATTTATAATACTCTTTATCAGCAATATAAATTGTTTTATCTATTTCAGCAAAAACAACAGATTTATCTTTATTTGTAATTTGTATATTTTTTACAATGTCTATTTTGTTATTTTCTTTTACTTGTTTTTTAATATCCTCTATTTCTTCACAAGTAAAAGTAAAATCTATAAAACAATGTTCTTTTGCAGGTTTTTTAAATCTTATATAAGTAGCTTTATCCCAAACTACATAAGAATTACCTAAAATATTAAGTAATTGAATCATAAAAATGGGATCTGAAGCTGACAGTAAACTACCACCAAATATAGAGCCAACATAATTACTATTCTTGTAACTTAGTTTAATACGAACTATTACCTTATGTAAATCTTCAGAAACAAAAATTACTCTTCCTGTAGATCTTCTATACATTGGAGAATAATTAAACCCGTATTTATAAATGTTCTTTTTACTGATGAATTTCTCAGCTATAGCCTGAAGTTTAGCGTACATATATTATTTTTCAAATCCATATTCTCTTTCTACTTTGCATATTCTTAGTTGGTATTTTTTATACCACTTCTCTCTTCCTAAATTTCTAGCTTCTGTATGCTCAATGTTGTTTTTCCATGCTGAAATATCATCTAAATTTTGCCAATAGGAAACTGTAATTCCAATTTCTTTTCTTGCAGATTCTATTCCTAAAAATCCATTTTGTTCTCTTGCTAATTCTTCCATTCTTTCTGAAGTTTCAAAATACCCATCTAGATTTTCATTTGCAATTGTAGAAAAAATAACAGCATAATAAGGAGGCTCTAAATGGTCTACTATCATAATATTATTTGATATTTTATTTCTTTCTGTTTTTGTTTATTAGTAAAAGTATTCACTTTTTTAAAACCAACTTTTTCTAAGATTTTTAAAGAGGCTACATTATCTTCAACTACATAGCCAATTAATTTATTTTTACCTATCAGCTTTGCGTATTGTAAAATACCATTACAAATTTCTAAACCATATCCTTTTCCCCAAAAATCTTCAATAAAACGATATCCTATTTCATCATCTTTATCATCTTTTACAAAAGCAACTGTTCCAATAAATATAGAATCAGTTTTTCTTTCTATTGCGTAAATCCAAAAATCATTATCAAGAATATTATATTTATTTATTAATAAACTTAATTCTTTTTTATTTTCTCTTAAAGATTTTACTTCACCATCTGCAAAACGCAACACATTAGGGTTGCTTTCTAAATTGTGAAAAGAAGCTAAATCATTTACTGTTAACTTTCTAACTATTAGCCTTTCTGTTTCAAAAATCATGAATAATATACTACTTTTGCAAGTGCTAAAGATACATTAATGATGGATGAGAAAAAAGTAGCTTTTTATACTTTAGGATGTAAATTAAACTTTTCTGAAACTTCTACTATTGCTCGAAACTTTATAAATGAAGGTTTTAAAAGAGTTGAGTTTGAAGATTCTGCAGATATTTATGTAATAAATACTTGTTCTGTTACAGATAATGCAGACAAACGCTTTAAAACGATTGTAAAACAAGCATTAAAAAAGAATGAAGATGCTTTTTTAATTGCTGTAGGTTGTTATGCGCAATTAAAACCTGAAGAATTAGCAGCTGTTGATGGAGTAGATTTAGTGTTAGGTGCAACAGAAAAATTTAATGTAACCAGTTATATTAATGATTTATCTAAAAATGATGTTGGAGAAGTCCATTCTTGTGAAATTTCTGATGCAGATTTTTATGTAGGTTCTTACTCTATAGGAGATAGAACTCGTGCTTTTTTAAAGGTACAAGATGGTTGTGATTACAAATGTACTTACTGTACAATTCCTTTAGCTAGAGGTATTTCTAGAAGCGATACTTTAGAAAATGTGATTCATAATGCTAAAGAAATATCTTCTAAAGGTATTAAAGAAATTGTGTTAACTGGTGTTAATATTGGTGATTATGGAAAAGGTGAATTTGGGAATAAAAAACACGAACATACATTTTTAGAATTAGTTAAAGAATTAGATAAAGTTGATGGGATTCATAGGTTAAGAATTTCTTCTATTGAGCCTAATTTACTTAAAGATGAAACTATAGATTTTGTTGCTACATCTAACTCTTTTGTACCACATTTTCATATTCCATTACAATCTGGAAGTGATGAGCTTTTAAAGAAAATGAAAAGAAGGTACTTAAGAAAAGTATATACAGATAGAGTTTCTAAAATTAAAGAAGTAATGCCAAATGCTTGCATTGGAGTTGATGTTATTGTTGGTTTTCCTGGAGAAACAGACGAATTATTTTTAGAAACTTATAACTATTTAAATGATTTAGATATTTCGTATTTACACGTTTTTACATATTCTGAAAGACCAAATACAGAAGCTGTAGAAATGGAAGGTGTTGTACCCAAAAAAGTACGTGCAAAACGAAGTAAGATGTTACGTGGTTTGTCTGTAAAAAAAAGAAGGGCTTTTTATGAAAGTCAATTAGGTAATACCTTAACTGTTCTTTTTGAAAGTGAAAATAAAGAAGGATATATTCATGGTTTTACAGAAAATTATGTAAAAGTAAAAACTCCATGGAATCCTGATTTAGTGAATACTTTACATACCATTAAACTTTCAGAAATTGATGCTGATGGTTTAGTTAGATTTGATTTTGTAAAACAATCAGTCATTGTATAAATTGGTATAAAATTTGCAATATTGTAT
Organism: Polaribacter marinivivus; assembly: GCF_042651285.1. Taxonomy (NCBI): domain Bacteria; kingdom Pseudomonadati; phylum Bacteroidota; class Flavobacteriia; order Flavobacteriales; family Flavobacteriaceae; genus Polaribacter; species Polaribacter marinivivus. The sequence goes on from NZ_JBHSCY010000002.1 coordinate 654,271, forward strand.
TTGCAAAACATTTAAAATAAATGACAAAAACACATATCTACTTTATGCCTGGTTTGGCTGCTGGACCAGAAATTTTTGAAAATATTGATCTTGATAAAAGTCTATATGAGCTTCATCTTTTACAATGGATTAAGCCACTAGCCTTAGAAGAAACTATTTCTAATTACGCAATGAGAATGTGTGATAAAATTAAACATAAAAAATGTGTCTTAGTTGGTGTTTCTTTTGGTGGTATTATGGTTCAAGAAATGAGTAAATTTTTAGATGTAAAAAAAATTATACTTATTTCTAGTGTTAAAACTCATCATGAGTTTCCAAAAAGATTTAAAGTTGCTAGTATGAGTAAGTTGTATAAGCTATTCCCTACTAAACTAGTAAGCAATTTTGAGGATTATGCTAAATTTTTTCTTGGTAAATCACTTAAAAAGAGAGCTAAAATTTATAAAAAATATTTATCTGAAAGAAATGAAACCTATTTGAAATGGTCTATTCATAATGTTTTGCATTGGCAACAAGAAGAACCCTTGCCAAATACAATTCATATACATGGTACTAAAGATCATGTTTTTCCTGTTCAAAATATTAGTAATTTTATAGAAATAGAAAATGGAACTCATGTTATGATTATCACAAAAGCTAAAAAGATATCTGAAATAATTCACACGACTTTAACTACATAATTTCGATATTATACTTACTTTTAAATAATAATATAAACAACTATGAAAAAACCTTTACACTACATAAATATAATTGCTGTAGTAATTGTTTCCATTTTATTTTATAATGCTGTAAGCCCAGATAAAGTTGATGTTATAAATGATAATGATCAAACAAATACACATGAAAATTATAAAATAAAAGCTCTTGAGTTACCTAAAAATATAAATTTAGCCGGAGAAAGAGTTCCTTTAGAAATTCCTGATGTAAAAGAACGTATGGATAGAGAATTATTAGTAAATACTTACTGGCAATCTAATGGTTTGCTATTAATGAAAAGAGCTAACAAATATTTTCCAATTATAGAGCCATTACTAAAAAAATATGGTTTACCAGATGATTTTAAATTTCTTGCTTTAGCAGAAAGTGGATTTACAGATGAAACTTCTACAGCAGGAGCTGCAGGAATGTGGCATTTTATGAAAAAAACAGGTAGAGAATTTGGTCTTGAAATTAATAATAATGTAGATGAACGTTATCATATTGAAAAATCCACAAAAGTTGCTGCAGAGTATTTAATAAAATCTAAAGAACGTTTTGGAAGTTGGACTTTAGCTGCTGCTGCTTATAATGCAGGTAATTATGGAGTAGCTAAAAGATTAGAAACACAACAAGTTTCTAATTATTATGATGCGCTTTTACCAGATGAAACAGAAAGGTATGTATTTAGAATTTTAGCTTTAAAAGAAATTATTAATAACCCTAAAAAATATGGTTTTTTGTTAGAGGAAAAAGATTTATATACATTACCAAAAACATATACAGTAAAAGTAGACACTGCAATTTCTAATATTACTTCTTTTGCTAAAGGATATGGATTAACATATAAAGAATTTAAAATTTATAATCCTTGGTTAAGAGAAAATAAATTAAATAATAAGAGTAGAAAGTTATACGAAATAAAAATTCCAATTAAATAAAAAAAAGCCAGCAAATTTGCTGGCTTTTTTTACTTAATTTATCTTCTACTATAATTAGGAGCTTCTTTGGTAATAGCTACATCATGTGGATGACTTTCTGTAATACCACTTGAAGTAATTCTTATAAACGTTCCATTTTCTTTAAGCGTTTCTACATCCTTAGCTCCACAATAACCCATACCAGCTCTTAATCCTCCAATAAATTGGTGCATAGTTTCAAATAACTCACCTTTGTAAGGAACTCTTCCTACAATTCCTTCTGGAACAAGTTTTTTAATATCATCTTCTACATCTTGAAAATAACGATCTTTTGAACCTTGTTTCATGGCTTCAACAGATCCCATTCCTCTATAAGACTTAAATTTTCTTCCTTCGTAAATAATGGTTTCTCCAGGAGATTCTTTTGTTCCTGCTAATAGAGAACCTAACATTACAGTATCTGCACCTGCTGCAATTGCTTTTGGAATATCACCTGTATAACGAATACCACCATCAGCAATAACAGGTACTCCTGTTCCTTTTATGGCATTTGCAACTTCTAATACAGCTGAAAATTGAGGAAAACCAACACCAGCAACTACTCTTGTAGTACAAATAGAACCAGGACCAATTCCAACTTTAACAGCATCAGCACCAGCATCAACTAAAAATTTAGCAGCTTCAGGAGTTGCAATGTTACCTACAACAACATCTAACTGTTTAAATTTTGATTTAATTTCTCTTAGTACATTTACAACACCTTCTGTATGTCCATGTGCTGTATCTATAATCACTGCATCTACACCTGCATTTACAAGAGCCTCTGCCCTTTCAACAGCATCTCCAGTAACTCCAATTGCTGCTGCAACTCTTAACCTACCATAAGAATCTTTATTGGCAATTGGTTTTTGAGTAACTTTAGTTATATCTCTAAACGTAATTAATCCTTTTAATTTGTAATTATCATCTACAATTAAAAGTTTTTCAATTTTATTTTTCTGAAGAATTTTTTCAGCATCTTTTAAAGAAGTTCCTACAGAAGCTGTAATTAAGTTTTCACTTGTCATTACTTCTACTATTGGTCTTGCTTGATTATGCTCAAATCGTAAATCTCTATTAGTTACAATCCCTTTTAATGTACCTTCTTGATCTACAACAGGTATACCACCAATACTATGCTCACGCATGTTATTATTTGCATCACCTACAACCGCTGTTAGTGGTAAAGTAACAGGATCTAAAATCATTCCACTTTCTGCTCTCTTAACTTTTCTAACTTCTAAAGCCTGTTGCTCAATAGTCATATTTTTATGTAACACACCTATACCTCCTTCTCTAGCCATAGCAATGGCTAAAGCAGATTCTGTTACAGTATCCATAGCTGCTGAAACTATTGGTACATTAATAGTAATATTTCTTGTGAATTTGGTTTGAATACTTACTTCTCTAGGTAGAACTCTAGAGAAAGCTGGTACTAAAAGTACATCATCATAGGTTAAACCCTCTCCTAATATTTTGTTTTCGTGTGAAAGCATCGCAATTAAAATTTAATTGCGAACAAATTTACAACATATAATTGATTTAATATGTTGATAGACTTTAAATTATTGTTATCTAATTTTATCATATTGGCTTTGCCAAGAATATTCACTAAAATTCTTTCCTGAACCACCAAAAAATATGAAAAAACAACCTACTACTCCTTTAAAGAAAAACATAAATAACATTAACAAATAACCAAAATCTGGTTCTCTTTTAATAAAAAATGGATATGTTAAAGCAGTACAAATAATACTAAAAAGTGTCATCGAGATTAATAAGTTTTCTATATTTTTAACAGACCAGTATCTTATTTTTCTAAAAGGGTTTACATCATTACCCCATTTATGTATTAAATAATAATAACCATTTCCCATTGGTGCAAATAATAAAGGATCATCTGCTTTTCTTAATTTAAAAACATCAATTGGAGCAACAATTTTAAAACCACTTAAAGTAGTATTGTGCAAGTTTTCTAATTCATGAATTTTAGTTATAGCTTCTTCTGGATATTCATCTTTAAAAAAAACTGTGTCTAAAAATCTAAGCCTATAATCTGCACATAACTTTTTTATATCAGAAATATGAAATATAGCATTTGTTTCAACCTTATTGATATCAAAATTATTATGAGTATTTTTAGATGTACTTTTTAATTCATTTAAAGTAGATTCTCTTTGTTTGTCTACTTCTAAAAAAATTTTTTGATAGAAATCTAATACATTTTCTTCTGTGAACTTTCTATCTCTTTGCTTCTCTAAAACTTCTTGTAAATTAATAGAATTGAACATACTGTGTTTTTTTATAAAATTACAAACTAACTAAGAGTTTTAAAAATATCTAAAAAAAAATCGATTATTTAGATTAATTTTAAATTCGAAATTTGATTAACAATAAAAATCGATATTCCATCTTATTCAGAATGAATCTGTTAAGAGTTTTTATTTTTATTTATTCTAAATAAACTTTGTCAAATCTATTTTAGGCTTTATATTTGCACCCGAAAAACAAACTATTTAAAATTAATCTAAATAAAATGAAGAGATCAATATTATTGTTAACTACCTTATTTACAATAAGTTTATCATCACAAGAAAACAAGAAAAAGAAAAATTCGTTAGATTCTATTCAAAAATTAGACGAAATAATAATTTCTACAAACAAAATATTAGGTAACAAATATGTTGCTAAAAACAGAACTGGTTCTGCTTTCTATTTGTCAACGAAAGAATTACAAAAATTTAATTTTACAGATGTAAATAGAGTTTTAAAATCTATACCAGGAGTTACTCTTTATGAAGAAGATGGTTTTGGATTAAGACCTAATATTAGTTTAAGAGGTACTTCTCCACAAAGAAGTGCTAAGATTACTATTATGGAAGATGGAATTTTAGCTGCTCCTGCTCCATATAGTTCTTCTTCAGCATACTATTTTCCAACAATAGCTAGAATGGAAGCTGTAGAAGTTTTAAAAGGAAGTAGTCAAGTACAATATGGACCTTTTACAACTGGTGGTGCTATTAATATGATTTCTGCACAAATTCCTACTGAATTTAGTGGAAGTGTTAGAGCTAGTTATGGAAGTTTTAACACCAATCAATTGCATGCAAAAATTGGAGGTACTTCTGGAAATATTGGTTATGTACTAGAATATTTAAATTACGGTTCTGATGGATTTAAACATTTACCTAGTGGAAAAAACACAGGCTTCAATAAAAATGATATCGTAGCTAAAATTAGTGCTAAATTATTTCCTAATGCAAGTATTAAACAACGTTTAGAATTTAAATTTCAGTATAGTGATGAAGTTGGTAATGAGACATATTTGGGTTTAAGTCAAAATGATTTTGATACAAACCCTTTCTACAGATATCCTTCTTCGAATAATGATAAAATGACAACAGATCATTCTCAATATGTAATAACATATACTATTGATTTTAAAGAGAATATAAGATTAACTACACAGGCCTATAGAAACAATTTTGCAAGAAACTGGTACAAATTAAATGATGTTACGATAAATGGAAATACAGAAAGTTTATCAGATATTTTAGAAGATCCTACAACTTTTTCAGATTACTATAATGTGGTAAATGGTACTGTAAATTCTGCACCAGATGCAATTGCTTTAAAAGCTAATAATAGAAAATACTATTCACAAGGATTACAAACTAAATTAGACTATCATTGGTATACAGAGAATGCATTTCATGATATCGAAGTTGGATTACGTTATCATTATGATGAAGAAGATAGATTTCAATGGGTAGATAGATATGGTATTTCTAATGCTGGAATTTTAAATTTAACTACGGCTGGAACTCCTGGAACAGATGCAAACAGAATAAGTAGTGCAAACGCATTTGCATCCTACATTACTTATAAATTAAAATACAAAAACTGGACCTTTACTCCTGGAGTACGTTATGAAAACATAACATTAGAAAGAGTTGATTATGGAAAAAACGATACTACAAGAAGTGGAGTTAATTTAGCCACAAGAGAAAATTCTGTAGATGTATTTATTCCTGGAATGGGTGCTAATTATCAATTTAACAATGATTTTTCATTATTTGGAGGTATACATAAAGGATTTTCCCCTCCAGGAAATCAAGTTGGAGAACAACCAGAAGAAAGTATAAACTATGAATTAGGAACACGTTTTAGAGCAGGTAAATTATATGGAGAAATTGTTGGTTTCTATAACGACTATTCAAACCTTTTAGGAAGCGATTTAGCTGCAACTGGAGGTACTGGTTCACTTGATCAGTTTAATGCTGGTGAAGTGATTGTAAATGGTTTAGAGTTATTATTAAATTATAATTTTTCTAATGCAAACAGTAAGGTGTCTTTGCCTATAACTTTTGGCTATACTTATACAAATACAGAATTTGAAAATAGTTTTGGGAGCTCTAATAGTATTTGGGGAACTGTTGCTGTTGGGGATGAATTACCATACATCCCAAAACATCAATTTAATACAAGCTTTTCTATTGAGCACAAAAAATATGAAGTAAACTTAAATGCACGTTATAATGGAGCGTTTAGAACAATGGCTGGTTCTGGAACAATACCTACAAATGAGTTGGTAGCATCTAACTTTATTATAGATGCATCTGCTAAGTATTTTATTAATGAAAAATTTGGTTTAACTGCTAACGTAATTAATTTATTCGATGTTACTTATGCAGCTTCAAGAGTACCTGCAGGATTAAGACCTGGTCATCCATTTGGCATCTATGGTGGTTTCCAATATAGATTCTAATATACCTATAAAAGTTAATTAAAAAAACCCAAAGAGAATATCTTTGGGTTTTTTTATTAAACAAAAAAAGAGCTGATTTCTCAGCTCTTCATGTACAGTAGTTTTAAATTAATACCCCTAAAAATTATTTAAACTACTGATATTTTTTTATAAAATTACTTTCTTATAATTAACTTTGAAGTACCATAATTACTTTCTTGACTTGATACTTTAAGTAAATATATACCAGTTTTTAATGAGTTAAAGCTAAATGATAATTCATTTTTACCAGTGGTTAATTCTTCTTTTCTCTTATAAATTACTTTACCTGTAATATCTGTTAAAGTAACTTCTGCTTGTGTATCTGTTTTACTAAATAATAACAAGTTTACATTTCCTTTTGATGGGTTTGGATAAGCAACGAACTCATTCTCAAACTTCTCTACTTTGTTCACAATTAAATCATCAACTGCAACTTTAGTAAATTTTACATCTGAAATAAATAAATCTAATTCTGTAGTGTTTGCTTCAACTGGTAAAAATGTAAAAGTTAAAGTAGTTAAATCGTCTGCTGTAATTGTTTCTTGATTACCTACAGAGGTAAATGCATCAAAAGGTACATAATAAGTTCTTTCTTCTTCTGATAAATCAACCATGATTCTATACTGTTGTTTCCATTCTTGAATTGATGATTTTATTAAACCTAATTCCATTACTCCACTTCCTTTAGCTGTAAATGCTAAATACTTGTATTCACTATAGTCTGCAGAGATTGTTCCTGGTAATAAAGATTTATATAACGTTAAGTAGTCATAATCACTTGTAGCTTTTAATTCAACGTTTCTGTTAATAGCATGCTCATTATGTTTGTATTCTCTATTAAAATCATTCCATACAAAGTAATTCTGAATAGAAGTATATTTGCTATCAAAGTCTAAGCCCCAGTTACCATCTGCATGATAAAAGGCATCTTCTACCTCACCTGCTACTTTTACTAAACCATCATACTCATAACCATCTGCAACATCTATTCGTAATTCTTGCTCTAATTTTGTGCTCACAGGATTATATCTGTGTTTAACATTATTAGCAGTTTCAGAATAAATCTCTTCCATAGTAACCTCTGTCTGTAAACCTTGTTCTGTACTTCTTAATAGTACAACCAATTCATTTTTATCTCTAGAAATTTTAGCAGCATAAGTTCTTGGTACTTTTTGAACCTCTACTTGATTCACAGGAATAAATGATTGTAAGTTATCTAATATATCTAACACTAACTTTTTAGTATCTTCTGGGTTTGTTGTCCAAACCTGGAAGTTATACATGTCATTATATTTAATGTAGTTGTTTACATACCAGTTTGTTTGAACTGTATAGCTATCATCATTATTGTTCTTAGCAGCAGCAAAAGAGATTGCATATTCTACAACACCATTTCTTTGCTTAATACCTTGTATTAAGAAATTATAACCTGCTAATTGTACTGGTATAACATTTAGTATTTCAGCTCCTCTTAATCGATCACAAGAGGCTTTTGTATGGTTGTATACTTTATCTGAAGTCTTAACACCTAATACTACTCCTTTAGTTTTACCATCTATAGAGAAATCTACAGATAATACTTCGTCTGCTATAGTATAATCTAAAATATCTGTTGGAGAAGTTACATTAGCCACATTTCCTGCAATTAATTCTGTTGGAAACATATCTAACATGGTTTGTCCTTTTCCTTGATAAGGCTGCTTAGCTTGTAATAAAGACTTATTAAATAAATTAGATTTATCTTTTACAAAAACAGTAGGTACTGAGTTCTTCTTTCTACCCACATAAATCTTAGAAATTGCATCTCCTAAACTCTCACTTTCTACTCCTCCTGAATTTCCACCTGTTACTTCTGAAGAAGAAATTGTTATTGGCACATCAACTGTAATTGTACAATCATTACTTGTAGCAGTAACTGATACTGTAAATACACCTGCATTTCTAAACTCAACCATTAAAGGATTTACATTTTGGTATAACCCAGGTCCACTAATTGGATCTGGTCCAGGTAGAGTCCAAGACCAATCTGTAAAAGAAGAAGCATTATCTATGGTAAACTCTTTTCTTACTTGTCCAGGACCAGAAGGTAAGTCTATGACAGAAACTATTGGTTCTAAAACAGGTAAAACTGTAACTTGTTCTGTGTATGTATTTGAACCATATTTATTAGTTGCTGTTAAGATAACTGTATAAGTTCCTGGATTTGCATAAGTTTTACTAGCAATATCCATATCAGTGCTGGTTGTTCCATCTCCAAAATCCCATAAATAAGTTATAGGTGCTTCTGGCTGTGGAACTCCAATAATTTGAGTAGTATTTGAAAAAGCAAAATCATTTGCAACAAAACACTGAGGGTTAACATTAATATCAAATCCTGGAGTTGGTGCTACCCCTGCAAAAGTTGGACATGTACTTGAAGCAGCAAACTTATTACAATGTATTACGCCTCCATCATGATTAAGCGATTTAGCGATTACTTGACCATAAATATCTTCTTTATTATTAACTTTTCTAACTGTTGATGAAGGAGCGAAAACAGTTCCATAAATGGTTTCACTACCTTTAATGTTTACTTTATCACTATTATAGAAATTGTATAAGATATATGAGCTTTCTGTTGCAGTTATCCCTTTTTGTTCCCAAACGTCCCAATTAAAATTACCTGGAGCATCTACATTTACTATTAAAACTCTAGTTGCTGATGGTAAATTCTGAAAAGTAAAACCATCTACACTATTTAAATCAGCACCAGTAACATTTAAATAATTTACTCCATTTTGTAAATTGATTTCTGTTTGAGGTGTTAATGTTGTATTTGTAATTGAATTTGAATTATCATCTTCTAAAACAGCATTGTTTGTGTTAGATGACATATTCGTTGCATTTGCTCTTAAACTTTGAAAAGCACTAGCAAAATCTAATAAATTATTCTCAAAAACTGGGTTTGTTGATGAACTTACTCCATAACTTGGAGAAGTATTATTCATTTGTATTCTTGATGATGAATTGTACACTCCATTTGGAGTAACTCTCATGTTAGCTGGTGCATTTAACTCGTCAAAATACCAAGCTACAGAACCATTACTCTTTCCAATTTTTGTATAGTAATTTGGATTTACTACAGTTAATAATCCGTTATTAGAACCTGGAACTGCTGGACATGTTCCTGTAGTGGTTTTAGTTACTTCGAAATTATCTACTAAATTACCATAAGTTAAGTTGTTATAAGGCTGACTTGATACAGATTCAAAAACAAAATATACAGTATGTTCACCAGCAGGAACTGTATAAGAACCAGTATAATTTACCCAAGCATCTTGGTCTGTACTCATCACTTGTTCTGTAGAAGCAGAATTTAATGTTACTCCAATTTTTACATTGGCCACATCTACTCCACGTCTTCCTCTATGCCAAATAGACCAGTTTAATACAGAACCTGGTTCTGCACATATAACTTGATATAAAGAAGCTCTTTGATTTGCATTTATTTCAGCGATATAACCACCATCTTGTGCTGTTTTTCCTAAAAATCCAGATTTCCAAATCTCTATTCTATTGTCTGTAGCTGTTGTATACCAACCAGGAATACTACCTGCATCTACTGAAGCCCAAGTATTTGGTGTTGCTCCAATTTCGAAGCTACCATTATTTACAATGGTTGGATCTCCACAATTACATTGATCATCTGTTGTATTAATTACGGTATTTAAAGGATAATTAACTTTATTACCAACTAATAATCCAGTTTTTAAACCATTTGTATCAAAATCACCACAATCGTCAGTAGCTACATTGTAATCTCCTTTAATATTTAGATTTCTTCCAACTGCAACAGCACCTCTGGTTTCTGTTGATTTTACAGTCATATTTTTTTCTACAAATACATTGAAACCTTGTGCAGGTAAAGTAGGACTATCATTACAATCTACTGTTGCTGTAATTGTAATATCTACTGTTGCTGTTGAAGTTTCACCATCTGCATCAGTAATCGTATATGTAAAACTATCTACACCTGTATAACTTGCAGCTGGTGTATATACTATTTTATCGTCTGTTGGATCATTTGGAGTTCCTCCATCATCTATAGAAACAGTTCCTCCATTTGTTGTTGTTAAACTAGGCAAAGAAATGGTTCCTGTATTTGGACCATCATTTCCAAAAGAATCATTATTTAAAACATCAAAACTATTATTTATACTGTTTTCATTTGCATTAAATGTATCATTAACAGCTGTTGGAGTATCATTAACAGAAAATGTAAAGGTTACTTCTTCTGGACACTTGTTATCAACTCCAATTATTTGCACTGTATAATCACCAATATCTGCAATAGCTGCTGAAGTAATATCTAGTGTTGTAGCTGTTGATAAGATTGTTGCTGGTGCTGTATTCTTAAACCATCTGTAAGTTAATGTTCCAGTTGTGTTTGTTCCTGGTGGAATTGTATAATCTGGTGTTCCTGTATTAAACGTTGTTGTAGAAACTGAAGATGCACCAACTGTAAATGTAGTATTATCGTTCTTATTAATGGTTATGCTTGCTGGAGGAATATTTACAGTGATTTGTTCTGCTGTAATTACTCTAGAACTTGTTGATTGACCAAAAGTTTCATTGCCTCCAACTGTTGTTCCAACTGCTGTTGGTATTCCATTATTGTTTACTGGTGTTGGAAAGTTTAATAAACTTCCTCCAATACTACCTCCTACTAAAGTGTTGTTAACTTCAGTTGAAGAATACAGACCAGATGCTTCTATTGCATCAGGGCAACCATCATTATCTGAATCTGTGTCTTTTGAATCTGGTAATCCATCACCATCTGTATCTCTATAAACACAATCTGATGAAAAATAATTAAAAAGTACTAAATCTAAACCTCCTAAAGTTGAATTTGTATTTGTTGGGTAAGTTGTCCAATCTAAAATATTACCTGTGTTATAATCTGGAGGTAAAATTGAGTATCCATAAATTGTAGTTCCATTTGCTATGCCAAAATCAGACATTTTTACTGCTCTAATAGCTACTGCTTGATTTAATGCTACACTTGGTCTAAAATCTGTATCTGATATTTCTTTTCTTAAAATAGTTGATGGTAATGTTTCTATGGTAGTCATAGAAGCTGTAGTAACTCTATAAACAGTACTATATGCAGTTGGAGTTCCACTTCCATCTATACCAGTTATAATTGCAATATCTATAAAATTATTCTTACCTCTTTCACCAACAGTAACATATTGATTGTCAGCTGAGTTTACTAAATATCCATTATCAAAAACAACATCCACTCTTTCTATATTGTTTTTATTTTGTGATGATGTACTGTTGTCAAAAACGTTATCACTACCTACATTGTAAAATCCATGTGAAAATGTATCTGCCATATTAGACACATGATTAGTATGTAATTTAGTAGCGTTTGAAGTATTAGTATGCCCATCATTTTCTATCCATATAATTTCGTTCGTTGGTGCAGAACCACTTGTAGCTCTTCTAAATGTAATATTACCAACTGAAGCATCTTCATCTACCATTATTGTATTACCAGAACTCATAACAAAACCTTCTAATCTTTTACCAAAGGCAGTACCATAAGATAGATTATAAGAAGTATTAGTTGAAAATGGTGAAGATGAATTAGAAAATGAATTTACAGTTTTTGATGATGGAGTTTGTGTTTTATTTACAATAACAAAAGAAGTAATTGTACCACTTGCTAAAGTTGGACAAGAAAACTCGTCTGTATCTAGTATACCATCATTATCATCATCTAAGTCTATGCTGTTTACTATTCCATCACCATCACAATCTGTTGCATTTACACATTGAGCGTTTATATATATTGATGAAAATACAAGTAGTATTAAAAATAATTTTGTTTTCATTCCACTTTAATTTTAATTACAAACAAAACACATCATAATATTTTGATTATAATTTTTGTTTCGATGAATCTTATTTAATTATCGATAAAGATTAACAAAAAACTCAGTGGAAAGGGGTTGGGATTTAGGGTTTTAAGTAAATCTATTAATATTATTCAAACTTTTTAGGGGGAATAATTATAATAAATGGGAGATTGTAAATATATAAAAAATTATTAACTACAAGCTATTTTTTTAAAAATTAGCGTATTAAGGATAAAAAAACCATTTTAAAAACATGGCTTTTTTATTTTTTTATTTTTAGAAAATTACACCATTTGTGCTGCAATTCTTTTATAAGTTCCATTTTCTAATTTTTCTCTGATTGCAGAAAAAGCTGTTATTGTTTCGTCTATATCTTCTTGTGTATGAGAAGCAGTTGGTATTAATCTTAAAATAATTAAACCTTTTGGTATAACTGGATAAACAACAATTGAACAAAAGATTCCATGATTTTCTCTTAAATCATTAACCATAGCCATTGCTTCTGGAATATCTCCTTTTAAAAATACTGGAGTAATACAAGTTTGCGTTGTTCCTAAATCAAAACCAGCATTTCTTAAACCAGACTGTAAAGCATTAGTATTTTCCCAAAGCTTTTCTTTTAATTCTGGCATTGTACGAATCATATCTAAACGTTTTAATGCACCTTTAACCATTGCCATTGGTAATGATTTTGCAAACATTTGTGATCGTAAATTGTATTGTAAAAACTGAATTACATCTTTATCTCCTGCTAAAAAAGCACCTATACCTGCCATAGATTTTGCAAAAGTTGCAAAATAAACATCAATTTCGTCTTGTACTCCTTGTTCAAAACCAGTACCTCTACCTCCTTCTCCAAGTGTTCCAAAACCATGTGCATCATCAACTAAAAGTCTAAAACCATATTCTTCTTTAAAAGATACAATTTCTTTTAAACGACCTTGTTCACCACGCATTCCAAAAACTCCTTCAGAAATTACTAAAATTCCTCCACCAGTTTTATCTGCCATTTTTTTAGCACGCTTAATATTCTTTTCAAAGCTTTCCATATCATTATGACGATATACAAATCGTTTACCAGCATGTAAACGAACACCATCTATAATACATGCGTGTGTGTCTATATCATAAACAATAACGTCATTTTTAGTAACCAAAGCATCTATTGCAGACATTATTCCTTGGTAACCAAAATTTAATAAGTATGCTTTTTCTTTATTTACAAATTCTGCACATTCACGCTCTAATTGCTCATGCAAAGGTGTATGACCAGACATCATTCTAGCACCCATAGGATAAGCCATTCCATGCTCCATTGCAGCTTCTCCATCAACTTTTAAAATTTCTGGATGATTTGCTAAACCTAAATAATCATTGATACTCCAAGTAACGACTTTCTTACCATTAAAAGACATTCTGTTAGAAATTGGTCCTTCCAATTTTGGAAAAACATAATATCCTTCTGCCTTATCAGCCCATTTTCCTAAAGGTCCTTTATCTACTTTTATTCTCTCAAATAAATCTGATGCCATGCTTAAATTTTTGTTTTTTACAATTTGCAAAGTAACTGCTTTTTTTACAGTTTATCAAATTGTGTAATAATTAGAATAATTGATTAAACAAACCCTTGTTCTTTCATCCAAGAATCACTGTAAATTTTGTTCATATATCTAGAACCATGATCAGGAAACACTAATACAACAAAGCTGTTGTCATTAAAATAACCTAAGTCATTATACTGTTTTGTAGCTTGTAAAACTGCACCACAAGTGTATCCGCAAAAAATACCTTCTTTATTTAAAATTTCTTTTGAAGCAAATGCAGCATCTTTATCTGTTACTTTTTGATATTCATCTATCACACTAAAATCGGTAGCTGTAGGAATTAAATTTTTACCTAAACCTTCAATCTTATAAGGTGAGACTTCATTCATATCTAGCTTACCTGTTTCATGATATTTTTTTAAAACAGATCCTACAGCATCTACTCCTAATATTTTTATATCAGGGTTTTGTTCTTTTAAATATCTTCCTGTACCAGAAATGGTGCCTCCTGTTCCACTTGCAACCACTAAATGGGTAATTTTACCTTGAGTTTGTTGCCAAATTTCTGGACCAGTAGTTTTGTAATGTGCATCAATATTTAATTCATTAAAATATTGATTAATGTAAACTGAATTTTTTGTTTCTTTATGTATTCTTTTAGCAACTTCGTAATAAGACCTTGAATCATCTGCAGGAACATTAGCAGGACAAACATGTACCTCTGCTCCCATTGTTTTTAATAAATCTATCTTATCTTGAGATGATTTATCTGATACAGCTAAAATACATTTATAGCCTTTTACTAAACTAATCATGGCTAAACTGTAGCCAGTGTTACCAGATGTAGTTTCAACTATTGTAGAATTCTTTTTAATAATTCCTTTTTTTTCTGCGTTTTCTATAATGTGAAGGGCAATTCTATCTTTTTGTGATAAACCAGGATTAAATGCTTCTAGCTTTGCAAAATAAGAACCTTTAAAATGTTTAGCTACTCTATTTAATTTTACTAAAGGAGTTTCACCTACTAAATTTAAAATAGAATCAACTATATTTTGATTTCTTGTCATGTTTGTTTCTTAAACCTATTGCAAAAATACATTTGAAATTGGATTTACAAAATTCAGTTTGGTCTTTATTACCTAATCTTCTAACTTATTTTCTAAAGCTAGTATAAAAGTATAATCTTTGGCAGTCTCTTTTAAAGCTTCAAAACGTCCTGAAGCTCCTCCATGTCCTGCATCCATATTAGTTCTTAAAAGTAATAAATTATCATCAGTTTTTAGTTCACGTAATTTAGCTACCCATTTTGCAGGTTCCCAATATTGTACTTGAGAATCATGAAAACCAGTTGTAACTAGCATGTTTGGGTATGCTTTTGAATCTACTTGATCATAAGGTGAATAAGATTTTATGTAATCGTAAAATTCTTTATCATTTGGATTACCCCACTCATCATACTCACCAGTAGTTAAAGGTATGCTATCATCTAACATGGTTGAAATAACGTCTACAAAAGGCACTGCAGCAATAATACCATTATATAACTCAGGATTCATATTAATAATGGCTCCCATTAATAAACCTCCAGCAGAACCACCCATTGCATATAAATGCTTTGAAGATGTGTATTTATTAGCAATTAAATATTTAGAACAATCTATAAAATCTGTAAATGTATTTTTTTTGTTTAGCATCTTGCCATCTTCATACCAATTACGTCCTAGATATTCGCTTCCTCTTATATGTGCTAAAGCATAAACAAATCCTCTATCTAATAAACTTAATCTGGTTGTAGAAAAACTATCAGGAATTGTATACCCATAAGAACCATAGGCATATTGTAATAAAGGTGTTTGTTCATTTAGTTGAGTGTCTTTATGATATACTAAAGAAATTGCTACTTTTTTTCCATCTCTTGCAGGTGCCCAAACTCTTTTACTTATATAATTTTCTTTTTTAAACTTACCTCCTAATACTTCTTGTTCTTTTTTAATGTCTTTAGTTTTATCATTCATATTAAAATCGATGATAGAACTTGGAGTTGTAAAAGAATTGTAAGAATATCTTATAATATCTGTGTCAAATTCTGGGTTACCATAAACACCTACAGAATAGGTTTCTTCATTAAAAGGTAAATAATAATCTTCTTTGTTATCCCAACGTTTTATTCTAACTTTATATAATCCATTACTACGTTCTTCTAAAACTAAATACTCTTTAAAAATGGAAAAATCTTCTAATAAAGTATCCTCTCTATGAGGTATAACATCTATCCAATTTTCTAAAGTTGTTTTAGTAACAGGAGTTTTCATCAACTTAAAATTGGTAGCTTTATCTTTATTTGTAAGTAAATAAAAATGCTCTTTATAATGCGCTACATTATACTCTAAGTCTTTTACTCTTGGTTGTAAAATTTTAAATTCACCTGTAGGGTTATCTGCTTCTAAAAATTGAGCTTCAGTAGAAGTTGTGCTATAAGAGCCAATAATAATGTATTTCTTAGATTTTGAAATGGTTACATATGTACCAAATGTTTCATCTTTTTCATGATACACTTCTACATCTTCTGAAGTTGGAGTACCTAATACATGTCTGTAAATCTTTTCGCTTCTTAAAGTAACAGGATTTTTTTTAGTGTAAAAGATAGTTTTATTATCATTTGCCCAAACAGAACCTCCAGTAGTATTGTCAATAATATCCTTGTATATTTCTCCAGTTTCTAAGTTTTTAATTCTTAAAAAATATTGTCTTCTACTAACTGTATCTGTTGCAAAAACTGCTAATTTATTATTGGGTGATATATTTAAACCACCTAATTTATAAAACTCATAACCTTTAGACATTTGGTTAACATCAAACATAATTTGTTCTTCAGCTTCTAAATGTTCTTTTTTTCTACTGTAAATAGGGTATTGTTTTCCTTTTTCATAACGAGTTATATAGAAATAGCCATTATCTTTATAAGGTACAGTTGCATCATCTTCTTTAATTCTACCTTTCATTTCTAAGAATAATTCTTCTTCAAAATTCTTGGTATAAGCTGTTATTTTATCATGATAATCGTTCTCTGCCTCTAAATAATTTATTACTTTTTGAGTATGAGCATCTTTAACAGGAGCTAATTTTTGTTCATCAGATAAACGCATCCAAAAATAATTATCAACTCTTACATCTCCATGTTTTACAAGCTTTTTTGGCTGTTTTTCTGCTATTGGATATTTTGCATCCGTACTTTTCATATACTATAGGTCTTTTTTTAAAGCAGTTGCAAAAATAAGACTTATTAATATTGATGTCACAAAAAATATCAAATCATTCAGCTTCCAAATTATATTGAATTTAGTAATTTTGTTATATAACTTTTAAAATTGAAAATATGTTTGGAGATATCTCAGGAATGATGGGTAAATTAAAAGAAGCTCAACAGAAAGTTGAGGAAACTAAAAAAAGATTAGACACTGTTTTAGTGGATGAATCATCATCGGATAACAAAATAAAAGTAACGCTAACTGCTAATAGAAAAATTAAAGCAATTTCTATTGACGATTCATTGTTAAATGATGCAGAAGAATTAGAAGATTACTTAATTATAACTCTTAATAAGGCAATTGAAAAAGCTTCTCAAATAAATGAAAACGAAATGGCAATTGCTGCAAAAAGTGGTATGCCAAATATTCCAGGAATGGATATGTTTAAATAAAAATGTTACTTAACTTAGAAAATAATACCAGAAATAAAATTATTTAAAATATTTATTTAAAAATCCAATCATAAAAATGATTGGATTTTTTTTGAGTTATAATTAACATCAAATGAATTAAGAACTTAGTGAGTTTCATGTAATTTTGTTATGTAAAATTTGAGCAATAGTAATATGGAAAAAGAGAAAAAAAAATCGACAAAGAAAAATATTTTAAAATGGGTTGCAGGTGTTTTTATTGTGCTACTTATTGGGCTATTGTCTATACCAGTTTTATTTAAAGATAAAATTGTGGCTTTGGTCACAAAAACAGCAAATAATAATCTAAATGCAACTGTTTCTTATAAAGATTCAGACTTGAGTATTTTCTCAAATTTTCCTTCTTTAAGTTTATCCTTAAATCATGTTGCAGTTACTAATAAAGCACCTTTTTTAGGAGATACTTTATATAGTGCAGAACACTTATATTTAAATATGGGTCTTTTTGAACTATTTAAAACAAATGAACCTATTAAAATTAATAGTATTAAATCTGAAAATGGCTTTGTAAATATTCTAATAAATGAAGATAATATAGGTAATTATGACATCGCAATAAAAAAAGAAACAAACACAAATTCAACTACTAATAATTCTTTTTCATTTGATATTAATGCTTATGAATTGTCTAATATGCAATTTCGTTATGTAGATAAAACAACAAATAACGAAGTAACTTTAGATAGTATTTATCATATAGGAAAAGGTAATTTTGGAAATGATATTTTTAATCTAGATACCAAAACTGAAGCTATATTATCTTTAGTTGTAAATAATACCTCTTTTTTAAAAAATATAGCTGTAAAATTAAATGCCATTTTAGCGTTAGATATTAATAATTTAAAATACACATTTAAAGAAAACAAAGGGTTTATTAATCAACTGCCTCTAGAATTTCAAGGATTTATTCAGCTTGTAGATAACAATCAGCTTTACGATTTAACTTTTAAAACTCCAACTTCTTCATTTACTAATGCATTAGGCCTTTTTCCTGAAGAAATTACAGGAAATTTAAAATCAATTCAGACTGAAGGGAATTTTGATTTGAATGGGTTCTTTAAAGGAACTTTATCTGATAATACTATACCCAGTTTTAACATAGCAATGTCTTCTAAAAATGCCATGTTTAAATACAAAGACTTGCCTAAGGCAGTTAAAAATATTTTTTTAGAAGCTGAATTAATTAACAAAACTGGTTTAGCAAAAGATACTTATTTAGCAGCAAATAAATTGTCTTTTAAAATTGATGAAGATATTTTTAATGCAAGTGGAAGTGTGTCTAATATAAGTAATAATCCATTTGTAAATTTAAAAGCAAACGGAAGTATAAATCTTGCCAATATTAGTAAAGTGTATCCTATTTCTATTGAAAAACAATTGGAAGGTGTTTTAAAAACTAATATTACTACTGCATTTGACATGAATGCAATTGAGAAAAAAAATTATGCAAGAATTAAAAACTCAGGTGAAATAAGTATTAATAATTTTAAATATGAAGGAGATGATGTAGCAAATCCTTTTTACATAAACACTTCAAAAGTAAATTTTAATAGTAATAATATTCAGCTTACAGAATTTAATGCAAAAACGGGTATTTCTGATTTGGCATTAAAAGGAAGTTTAAATAATTTTTATGGCTTTCTATTTCATAACGAACAATTAAAAGGTAATTTTTCTCTAAATTCAAATACCATAAAAGTTGATGATTTTTTATCTAAAAGCTCTTCTACAAGTACAGAAAAAAAATCGACTTTAAAAATTCCTTCTTTTCTAGATATTAGTGTAACTGCAAAAGCAGATAATGTTATTTACGATAATATTAATTTGAAAAATATGACTGGAAATTTATCAATAAAAGAAGAGTCTGTAATTTTAAAACAATTAAATACTTCTGTTTTTGGTGGAAATATTGATTTTAGTGGAAATATTTCTACTAAAGAAAACAATCCTAAATTTTCAATGGATATTGCTTTGAATCAATTAAATATTAAAGAAACTTTTAGTAAAATTGATATGCTAGCTTCTATTGCTCCAATAGCAAATACTATTCAAGGTAATTTAAATTCGTCATTAAATGTTTCAGGTCTTTTGACTGATGATATGACCCCTAATTTAAACACTATTACAGGTAAATTATTTGGTGAATTATTAAATACAAAGTTAAATGCAGATAATTCTAAAACATTAAGTTTATTAAGTTCAAAATTAAACTTTTTTGATGCTAGCAAACTGAATTTAAATAACTTAAAAGGATATTTTTCTTTTGAGAATGGTATTGTTACCATAAAACCAATACCTATTACATATAAAGATATTAATATGACTATTGGTGGTAAGCATGGGTTTGATAAGAGTATAGATTATAATATTAATTTTGAAGTTCCTGTTTCTTATTTAGGAACGGATATTACTAAAGCAATTGCTAAACTTACTCCAAAAGATGCTAATGAAATTAAAACAATACCTGTTAAGGCTATTGTAAATGGTAGTTTTACAAGTCCAAAAATTACAACAAACATTAATGAAGCTACAAAAAACTTAATGAATACTATTATTGAAAAGCAAAAACAAAGCTTAAAAGATAAGGGTAAAGATAAAATAAAGGATTTGTTAGGTCTCAAAAAACAAGATTCTTTAAAAAAAGACTCTATAAAAAAAGATGATGAAATTCTAAAAGACAAAGCAAAAAAAGCGCTTTTAGGCTTATTTGGCAAAAAGAAAAAAGATACAACTAAACAAAATTAAAATTAGGCAAGAGCAATACCTAACATACCAACAATAAATAGTAAGGCATATAATGATAACATAATAATCATAAAAACACCTATAAATTTATAGTGAGATTTAAGCATTTTTAGAGCGTCTGCAAGAGTATCATTATTTTTTACAGAAAGTGCTCTTTTAAGTCTCCTAGAAAAATTATATAAATATAAAACTGGCGCTAAATAGATAACTGCAAAAACCAAATATAATATGGTCATAATCAAACTCATATTAAAAGGTAGCTGATTTTTATAGATAGCATTAAAAGCATCTCCGTAAATAACATTAGAGAAAATACCTAGAATAACCATAAATGCTATTCCTATAAAACCAACAATAGATAAAAAGAAGGTCCATTTAGAAATTTCTCTTAAATATATTCTAGACCTGTTATTTACGTTTAACTCTTCTAGTTGAGTAATTGGGGAATGCATCTGATAATCAAGTTTTAAAAAAATAAAGAAACAAAAAAAGTCATAAAATTCCTAAAAATTTATATGACTTTTTTTTATTTAAAATTTTAAATGAGTTTTAAAACTCAGCAATTGTCTTCTTAATGATAGAAATACAATCTCTTAATTGCTCTTCATTCATAACTAAAGGTGGAGCAAAACGTATAATATTTCCATGTGTTGGTTTCGCTAAAAGTCCATTATCTCTTAGCTTTAAGCAAATATTCCAAGCAGTATTACTTTCTTCGTCATCATTAATAACAATTGCATTTAGCAATCCTTTACCTCTCACTAATTTTACTAAATCATTTTCTTTAGCAAAAGCAGATAATTCCTCTCTAAATATGTTACCTAACCTATCTGCATTTATCGCTAATTTTTCATCAGCAACAACTTCTAAGGCAGCTATGGCTACTGCTGCTGCAATTGGGTTACCTCCAAATGTAGAACCATGATTACCAGGTTTTATTACATTCATAACAGCATCATTTGCTAAAACAGCAGAAACAGGATATGCTCCTCCACTTAATGCCTTACCTAAAATTAAAACATCTGGTTTTACATCTGGTATACCTTCACAATTTTTATTTTCACAAGCACAATTACCACAAGTAGCCAATAAACGACCTGTTCTTGCAATTCCTGTTTGTACTTCATCTGCAATAAATAATACATTATGGTCCTCACAAAGTTGCTTTGCAGCTTTTAAATATCCTTCAGAAGGCACATAAACTCCAGCTTCTCCTTGAATTGGTTCTACTAAAAAGGCAGCAACATTTGGATTATTCTCTAATGCTTCTTGTAATTCTTGTAGATTATCGTATTCAATTTTTATAAAACCTTTAGTATAAGGTCCAAAATTTTTGCGTGCTACAGGATCATTAGAAAATGAAATTATGGTTGTAGTTCTTCCGTGAAAATTATTTTCACAAACAACTATTTCTGCTTTATTTTCATCTATCCCTTTAACTTCATAAGCCCATTTTCTAGCAATTTTTAAAGCAGTTTCTACAGCTTCTGCTCCAGTATTCATAGGTAATAACTTATCAAACCCAAAATATTCAGACGCAAATTGCTCATACTTTCCAAGCATGTCATTATAGAAAGCTCTAGAAGTTAAGGTTAATGTTTTTGCTTGATTTGTCATAGCATCCACAATTTTTGGATGACAATGTCCTTGGTTTACAGCAGAGTAAGCAGATAAAAAATCGTAATATTTTTTACCTTCTACATCCCAAACATGTACACCTTCTCCTCTACTCAAAACCACTGGTAATGGATGATAATTGTGTGCACCATATTTGTTTTCTAATTCAATCGCTTGTTGCGAAGTCAGTTGTTCTAAAACAGCCATTTTTAATACTTTTTAATTAATAATAACCATTCCTGTTCTACCTTTATCCTTCTGAAAACCCAAGATGTTTGGTCAGAAATTCAGCGTGGGAAAGAAATCATCCCTGAAGAAAGACAAAAATAATAAATTAATCGAGAAAGTATTCTATTTTTGCAGTCAATAAATTATAGAAATGCCAAGAAGAGAACGAAATCCTTTTGTAAAAAGAAATCAAATTTTAGATTTAAAAATAGAAGATTATGCTTTTGGAGGAAAAGGAATAGCTAGAATTCATAATGAAAAAGGAAGTTTTGTCATTTTTGTACCCAACACTTTACCTGGTCAATTAGTAAAAGCTCAGATTAAAAAATCGAGTAAAAAATATGCAGAAGCAAAATTGATAGATGTTATAGAAAAATCTACTGATGAAGTTGATGTACCATATCAAGATATACCTGGTGCTCCTTATATTAATTTACCAATAGCATTACAACATCAATATAAAAAAGAAAGTACATTATCTCTTTTTAAAAGGATAGGAAAAGTAGATAATATTGAAGATTTATTTGATGAATTTATTACCTCTCCAAACGTGTTTCATTACAGAAATAAAATGGAATATGGTTTTTCTGCTATTGGTTATGATAGAGTAAATAAAACAGATGTTGATGAATTTACGCTTGGTTTTAAAAGACGTGGTGTTTGGTGGATGGGAGATAATCTTGAAAAAGATTCTGGTTTGTTTGACAAACAGTTTGAAGACAACTTAAAAAACATAAGAAAATATTGTTTAGAAACAGGTTTACAACCTTGGCATGGTCCAAAAAAAGAAGGTTTTTTTAGATATTTTGTAGTTCGTAAATCATATAAAACCAATGAGTTATTATTTAATTTAGTAACAACATCTTATGACTTATCTAAGTTTGATTTAAACAAATTTGCAAATTATTTAGTAGAATTATTTGGTACTAGAGTTGCTGGTTTATTACATACTATAAATGATGAAGTTGGAGATAGAACCATAGCAACTTCAGGCAGTATTAGTTTGGTTTATGGTAAAGACAAAATAGTGGAAGAGCTTTTAGGGTTAAACTTTGAAATAAGTATGAAAAGCTTTTTTCAAACCAATCCAAAATCTGCAGAAAAACTATATTCTAAAGTAGTTGATTATGTTTTAGAAGATAAATCTAAAGTAGATAATACTGTAGTTATGGATCTATTTTGTGGAACTGGTACTATTGGCCAAATTGTAGCTTCTAAAAGTGACAATGCAAAAATAATTGGTGTAGACATTGTGGCTTCTGCTATAGAAGATGCAAAAGAAAATGCAAAAAGAAATCATATAGAAGGTTTAGAATTCTATGCTGCAGATGTTGGTAAATTTTTAAATCAACATCCAGAATTTCAAAATAAAATTAAATCGATTATACTAGATCCTGCAAGAGCTGGTATTGCACCAAAAACGCTGCAAAAAATCATTAAATTAAATGCAGATAGAATGGTGTATGTTTCTTGTAATCCTGCAACACAGGCAAGAGATACAGAAGCGTTAAGAGAAGCTGGTTATCAAATTAAAAAGATTAGCTTAGTAGACCAATTTCCTCATACAAGTCATATAGAAACAGTGGTTTTATTTGAGAAAAATTAGAGATTATGATTGTAACACCATTAATGATTATCTTTTTAATCATAGTATTTATTTTAGTATGGTTTTTTATAAAATCTATTGATGATCAAAGAAAATGGTTAAATATTATCATTACTATAGTTTTAACACCAGTAGTTTAT
This sequence comes from Polaribacter marinivivus, assembly GCF_042651285.1. Classification (NCBI taxonomy): domain Bacteria; kingdom Pseudomonadati; phylum Bacteroidota; class Flavobacteriia; order Flavobacteriales; family Flavobacteriaceae; genus Polaribacter; species Polaribacter marinivivus. Next base: position 678,240 of record NZ_JBHSCY010000002.1, read on the forward strand.
TTCTACATATTTTATCCACTTTTAAACATTTTTAGTAGCTATCATCATCAAAAATATTTTAACGCTACTCAATGGTTAGAAAAACCAAATCTTAGATATGAAATGAGTAATTATATCATAGACGAAAAATTATTCATTGGAAAAACTAAAGAAGAAATAGAAAGTAAATTAGGCAAAAGCGAATGGTTTGGTTGGGATGATACTTTAAAAGCTAACTCAGAACAAATTTGGAACTATAACTTAGGCTTTAAACCTGGAGCTTTTAATAATAATCAAGAATGTTTAGAGTTAATATTTAAAGAAAATAGAGTTATTGGTTGTAAGCAATATCAGTTAGAAAAAACTTACGATTAAAAACTTATAAACAAAAATATCTGTACCTTAATTTTCACTTAGTAAATTATTACTTTTGAATTATGAAAAAACTATCAAACCAAGAAATTGAAAAACGAATAGAAAACCTAATTGACTGGGATTTTTATGAAGATGCATTACACACAGATTTTGAGTTTGACAACTTTAAAGACTGTATGTCTGCAATGAATAGAATCGCTTTTGAATGTGAAGCCTTAAATCATCATCCAGAATGGACAAATGTTTATAATACTTTAGAAATTAGACTTACAACTCATGATGCTGATGGTGTTACAGAATTAGATTTTAAATTAGCAGAAGCTATTAATAAAATAGTTGAAGTAGAAGAATAACATGAAGAAAACAATAGTAACTTTATTATTATTGATGATCATTTGGGGATGCACTAAAGATGATTTTTGTATACAATCTCCTGTTACTCCAAATTTAATTTTGCGTTTTTATGATGATATAAATAGAGATGAATTAAAATCTACATCTGGCTTGTATGTTTGGGCAGAAAATAAAGATACTATTTTCATCAACCAAGCAACAGATTCTTTAGTAATTCCTTTAAATACAGCTTCAAACCAAACTATTTATAACCTTTCTGAAGGAAATGTAGTCAATCAATTTACCATCAATTACACAATAAGAAATGAATTTGTATCACGCTCATGTGGTTTTAAATCTATTTATGAAAATGTAACATTTTCTTCTAGTAGTACTTGGATTACTGACTTTACACCTACAACACTAACATCTATAGAAAATCAAAACTCAGCTCATGTACAGATATTTCATTAGTATTATTTTCTGTTTTGTTGTAGTTACTACTTTTTCACAAGAACCAACTAAAAAAGTAGAAGAAAAGAATGATTCTATTGTGTATACTTCGCCTTATGGAATTCGATTAGGCATAGACATTAGTAAACCCATTAAAGCAGCTATTGATGGTGATTATAATAGTGGTTTAGAAATTGTTGCAGATTATAGAATTTCTAAACGCTTTTTCATTGCTGCAGAATTAGGTTTCGAAGATGAAACAACACAAGAAGATTATTCTAATTCAACAGCTAAAGGAAGTTATATTAGATTAGGGTTTAACTATAATGCTTATGAGAATTGGTTAGATATGAACAATGAAATTTTTGTAGGCTTAAGATATGGGTTTAGTGTTTTTGATCAAACATTAAATAGTTATTCTCCAAATGTACATAATCCTTATTTCCCAACTACTCCAATAAATACTCCAGTAACAACAAGTTTAAATTCACATTGGACAGAGTTTATGTTTGGTCTAAAAGTAGAAACTTTTAAAAACTTTTTTATTGGTGCAAGCTTTTCTTACAAAGTATTATTAAATGTAAAAGAACCAGATAATTTTAAAACATTATACTCCCCTGGTTTTAATAGGATTTTTGAAAGTGGAACAGGTTTTGGATTTAACTATACATTATCTTATTTAATACCTTTTAAAAAGAAATAATAAATATTTACTAAATTTAAATCCCTAAAAAATAATAATTCAGAAAAAACTGGGCTTATTTTTAAAAATTTCTGAGCTCTTTTTTTACTAACTTTAACTCGAATTTATAGAACATGAATAAAATTCCAAGTGTAAATTTAGCTGACTTTTTGTCTAATGATGAAAGCAGAAAACAAAAATTTATCAAAGAAATAGGACACGCATATGAAAATATAGGATTTGTTGCCTTAAAAGGCCATTTCCTAGATGATAAATTAGTAGATGAATTGTATGCAGAAATCAAAAACTTTTTTGATTTACCTACAGCAATAAAAGAAAAATATGAAATACCAGGAATTGGGGGTCAAAGAGGGTATGTTTCATTTGGTAAAGAATCTGCAAAAGGTAAAAAAGAAGGCGATTTAAAAGAATTTTGGCATTTTGGTCAATATGTAGATGCAGACTCTAAATATGCAAAAGAGTATCCAGAAAATGTAATTGTAGAAGAACTTCCTAAATTTAATGAAGTAGGTAAAGAAGCTTACCAAATGTTAGAAAAAACAGCAAAATTTGTGTTGCGATCTCTAGCTTTACATTTAGGTTTAGAAGAAACTTATTTTGACAATTATATTAAAAACGGAAATAGTATTTTAAGACCCATACACTACCCTCCTATTAAAACTGAACCAAAAGGTGCAGAAAGAGCTGCTGCTCATGGAGACATTAATTTAATTACATTATTAATGGGTGCACAAGGTAAAGGGTTACAAGTACAAAATCATAAAGGAGAATGGATAGATGCTATTGCAGAACCAGATGAATTAATGATTAATGTAGGTGATATGTTATCTAGACATAGTAACAATAAATTAAAGTCTACAATTCATAGAGTTACAAATCCTCCAAAAGAAATGTGGGGTACTTCTCGTTATTCTATTCCATTTTTTATGCATCCTATTTCTGATATGAAATTAGATGTTTTAGAAAATTGTATAGATGATGAAAACCCAAAACAATTTGAAGATATTACAGCTGGCGAGTTTTTAGATGAACGTTTAAAAGAATTAGGATTAAAAAAATAATGGATTTAAAAGATCAACTTAAAAACTTATTTCCAGATCATCAAGAAACTCCTGAACCTGTTAAGGAAAAATCGAATATATGGTTACAAGACGAACCTATTATTTGTAAATACGAAAAAAGAAAAGGTAAACCTATTACAATAATTGAAGGTTATAATGGGGCAACTAAAGACTTTAAAATACTAGCTAAAGAAATAAAAACAAAACTTTCTGTTGGTGGTAGTTTTAAAGACGAAAAAATAATAATTCAAGGAGATTATAGAGATAAAATAATGGCTATGTTAAAAGAAAAAGGATTTAAAGTAAAACGTGTTGGTGGATAATTATTAATCAACACAATAAATAAAACCAAAAAACGTTAGTAAATTATTTATGGGGACTTCAATTTTACACATTACAAATGGTGATAGTACTACAAATTATCTTAAAAAATTAAATTTTTCTGGTGACTTTATTACTTGGAGAGAAATGCTTTGTGAAGGTAAAACTACTACAGATGTAGGTAGTGAATCTTTTTGGAAAAGTAGATATGACTTTTTTAAGACTTCATACAAAGTAAGCAAACAAAAATTTATAGATTATACTTTAAAAGAATATAGAGCACTTTGTAACAAAAAAATCACCAATGAAATAGTGCTTTGGTTTGAGCATGATTTATTCTGTCAAATTAATATGATTGCTGTTATAAGCTGGTTAAAAAGATATAGAAAAGGTTATCATATATCTTTAGTTTGTAGTGGAAAAGTAAAAGGCTCTAAAAAATTAAAATCTTTAGTAGAACTAACAGAAAACCAAATAAATAATCATTATAAGAAAAGAATTACGCTTACACAAGATGATATTGAATACGCAGATTACATTTGGCAATTATATTGTTCAGACTCTCCTCTTCGTTTAGAAACTGTTTACAAATTCGATCCAATGTCTCCTTTCCAATATTTGGCAAGTGCAATAGAAGCCCATATTTTAAGATTTCCTTCTTTAGAAAATGGTTTAAATAAAATTGAAACTTCAATCTTACAAACAGCTAATGAAAATACTTTTACTTCAAAAGATAAGTTAGTTGGCAAATTATTAAAAGATGGAGAAGTTTACGGTTTTGGAGATTTACAATATTTTAATAAAATTAATCATTTAAGTAAATTATTTTATTCCTTTAATCCAGTTAAATTAAATAAGAAAGGTAAACAAGTTTTAGAGAATCAACTTAACTTTTATGCTCAATTAAGAAATGATGATGCATATTTAGGTGGTTCAAAAAAATATAGTTTCTTGTTTAATCATCAATCAGAAAAATTATTGCAAATTACTTCTTAGATGTCTATAAAAAAATCTGAATTAATTTTAAATCCAGATGGTAGTGTCTATCATTTAAATTTAAAACCAGAAAATATTGCAAAAAACATAATTTTTGTTGGTGATTTAAATAGAGTTGACAAGGTTACAAAACACTTTGAATCTATTGACTTTACTACTCAAAAAAGAGAGTTTAAAACAGTTTCTGGATATTATAAAAATAAGCGTTTAACCGTTATTTCTACTGGTATTGGGCCAGATAATATTGATATTGTTTTAAATGAATTAGATGCATTAGTTAATATAGATTTAGATACTAGAGCAATAAAAAAAGAGTTAACTCAGTTAAATATTATTAGAATTGGCACTTCTGGTTCTTTACAAAAAGATATACCTATAGATTCCTTTTTACTAAGCTCACATGCAATAGATTTAAGTGGCATGTTGCTATCTTACCAAGTAGATGAAATTTCTCATCCAAAAATTGAAGAAGCTTTTATAAAACACACAAAATGGAATGAAAAAAAATCATATCCAATTGTAGTTGCAAACTCTATTGATTTAGGAAAAAAATTATCTTCTAAAAATATTTATCAAGGTATAACAGCCACTGCTGGTGGATTTTATGGACCTCAAGGAAGAGTTTTACGATTAGCCATACAAGACCCAGAATTAAATAAAAAAATAGATAGTTTTAATTTTGAAGGAAACAGAATTACAAATTTAGAAATGGAAACTTCTGCGATTTACGGTTTATCAAAGCTTTTAGGACATCAAGCAGTTTCTATGAATGCTATCATAGCTAATAGAGCAAATGGTACTTTTAGTGAAAATCCATATAAAGTAGTAGATGATTTAATTCTATACACTTTAGATAAAATTGTAAGTTAAAGATGATAAATCTAAAAGTTGGTGGTGTACCAGAACATTTTAATTATCCTTGGTATATTACCCTAAAAAATAAAGAATACACAAAACATAATATTAATTTACGCTGGCAAGATTTTCATGGTGGTACAGGTCAAATGTGCAAAGCTTTAAGAGAAGGCACAGTTGATATTGCTATAGTATTAACAGAAGGTATAATTAAAGATATTGCAGCTGGTAATCCTTCTAAAATTGTACAGACTTATGTTAAATCTCCACTCATTTGGGGTATACATGTTGCTGCAAAGTCAAGTTTTAAATCTATTTCAGATTTAGAAAATGCTACAATTGCAATTAGTAGATATGGATCTGGATCGCATTTAATGGCTATTGTAAATGCTTACAATCAAGGTTGGGATATTTCTAATCTTAAATTTAACGTTGTTAAAGATCTACAAGGAGGAATTGATGCTCTTAGCAATGGAAGTGCAGACTATTTTATGTGGGAACATTTTACAACTAAACCCTATGTAGATAATGGAATCTTTAGAAGAATAGATGACTGCCCTACTCCTTGGCCCTGTTTTGTAATTGCAGTTCGTAATGAAATTTTAAATCAAAATCCTGAAGCAGTAAAAAATGTATTAAACGAAATTAATGAAACCACAAAAGATTTTAAAAAAATTAAAGGAATAGATGTAATACTTGCAGAACGTTATGAACAACAGTTAGAAGACATTAAAGAATGGTTAAGTATTACTGAATGGAATGATGGAAAACCTATCACTTCAAATTTAATTACACGCATTCAAAATAAAATGATAACCTTTAACGTTATTGATGAGATGAAAAATTCTAAAGGTTTCATAAAAAATATGTACATTTAAGCCATGAAAAAAGTAGCCCTTAAAAAATTCGTATTTATTGCAATTTGTATTTTAGGTATTGTTTGTTTTTCTTCATGCAGAAGTACATCTAGTTCATGTGGCCTAGCAGATTACCAACCAACTACTCAAACAACATTACAGCAAGTTGATTTAACTTAAATTAATTTGTTTCTTATTTTCAAATTCAATGAATCCGCTTAAAAGCGGATTTTTTTTACCAATTAATTGCTTTAAATCCTTTTGAAAGTAGTATTTCATTAGTTTTTGAAAAATGCTGATTACCAAACCAATAGCCTCTATTTGCACTTAATGGTGAAGGATGACCAGATTCTAAAATAAAGTGCTTTTTTTTATCAATCAATTTTGCTTTTTTCTTTGCAAAACCACCCCACAATAAAAAAATTACAAGTTCTTTATTATTAGAAATTTGCTTAATTACTTCATCTGTAAAAGTCTCCCAACCTTTTTTCTGGTGACTTCCAGCTTCATGAGCTCTTACTGTTAAGGTTGCATTTAATAATAAAACACCTTGTTTTGCCCACTTTTCTAAGTTTCCACTTTTAGGGTAAGCTTTATTTAAATCTGAAGAGATTTCTTTAAAAATATTAATTAATGAAGGTGGATGTGCATTACCATCTTTTACAGAAAAGCATAAACCATTAGCTTGATTTGGTCCATGATATGGATCTTGACCCAAAATAACCACCTTTACATCATTAAAAGAACAAAAGTCAAAAGCTGCAAAAATATCAACCCCTTTAGGATAACATGTATTTATAGAATATTCATTTTTTACAAATTCAACTAAATCTTTAAAATAAGATTTCTCAAACTCTTTTTCTAAAATATTTTTCCAGCTATTCGCAATATTTACTTGCATTGTTTCTTATTTTTGTAAGGCTATCAAATATACTATTTTGAGTAAAAATATATCAGAAAAAACATTACAAGATTTAGAGTTTACAACTGTATTAACTCAAATTTCTGAATTTTGTATATCTAGTTTGGGTAAAGAAAAAGTTTCTGAAATTAAACCTATTGTAGGTAAACAAAAACTTCTTCGAGAATTATACTTAGTAGATGAATATTTATCATCTTTTGAGAGTGATAATCGCATACCAAATCATGGTTTTGATAATATTTTAGAAAGTATTAAAAGGTTAGCAATCGAGAATAGTTTTTTAGAAACAGATGCTTTTTTAAAAATTGCAACAACTTCTAATACAGTAAATGAACACATAAAGTTTTTTAAAAAATTTGAGGTACAGTTTCCTACTTTTTATCAACTTACTCAAAATATAGAATTTACAACTTATATTAATGATGAAATAAAAAAAATCATTGAAATATCAGGAGAAGTAAAAAACAATGCGTCATCAGAGTTAAAACAAATAAGAAGAAGCATAAATAATGTTAGAGGTAAAATTGGAGCTAGTTTTTCTTCTGCCCTTTCAAAAGCTATTGCAGCTGGTTATTTAGATGATATTAAAGAAACCATTGTAGATAATCAACGTGTTTTAGCTGTTTTAGCCATGCATAGAAGAAAAGTTTCTGGTAGCTTGTTAGGTTCATCTAAATCTGGAAATATCGTTTATATTGCTCCTCAAGCAACATTAGCATATAGTAGAGAATATCAAAATTTAGTTTATGAAGAAAAACAGGAGGTTGTTCGAATTTTAAAAGAACTATCTAGTTTATTAAGACCTCAAGTTTCTTTATTAAAAACTTATGTGAATTTTTTAGCTCATTTAGATTCAATAGGAGCTAAAGCAAAATATGCTAAAGAAATAAATGCGATTCTTCCTAAAATTTTAGACAAGAAAAAAATCTATTTCAAAAATGCTTATCATCCTATTTTAAGAAGAAAAAATAATGTACAGAAAATAGAAACTGTTCCACAAACTTTAAGCTTACATGATAATCAACAAATAATTGTTATTTCTGGGCCTAATGCAGGTGGAAAAAGTATCACTTTAAAAACGATTGGTTTACTGCAAGTAATGATTCAAAGTGGTATATTAATTCCTGTTGATGAACGAAGTGAAACTTATATTTTTGATACCATATTAACAGATATAGGTGACAACCAGTCTATTGAAAATCAATTAAGTACATATAGTTATCGATTAAAAAATATGCGCTATTTTTTAAGAAAATGTAATGATAACACATTATTTTTAATTGATGAATTTGGTACTGGCTCAGATCCTGAACTTGGAGGTGCTTTAGCTGAAATATTTTTAGAAGAATTTTATGGTAAAAATGCTTTTGGAATAATAACAACACATTATGCCAATCTAAAAGTATTAGCCAATGAGTTAGATAATGTTACAAATGCTAACATGCAATTTAACGAAAAGACCCTAGAGCCTTTGTATAAATTGTTTATTGGTCAAGCAGGTAGTTCTTTTACTTTTGAGGTTGCACAAAAAAATGGGATTCCTTTTAGCTTGATCAATAAAGCTAAAAAAAGAGTAGAAACTGGTAAAATAAGATTAGATAAAACCATTTCTAAACTACAAAAAGAGAGAAATAAACTACAAGCTAAAACAGAAACTTTAGAAAAACAAAAAACTAAAGAACAAGAATATTTAGAGACTTTAAAGGAAAAGGAAGAAAGAATACAAGATAAATTAGCTGGGTTTCAGAATTTATATGATAATAATCAACGAATGCTTTCTTTAGGTAGAAAGATAAATGAATTATTAAATAAATATTTTCAAACAAATAATAAAAAAGAGCTCACAACTAATTTTAATAAATGGGTTGCAGACGAAAAAGTAAAACACACAAAGAAAAATCCTTCTAAACCAAAAACTAAATCACAAAAACAAAAAGCAAAAATTGTTGCTAAACAAATGGAAGACACCATTAAAAAAGTAGAAAAAGAGGTTTTAGACAAAGTGGTTACTGTTAGAAAAGAAAAAAAGAAAGAAGAAGCTAAAATTGCAAAAGAAAAAGCTAGCTATAATTATAAAATTGGTGACAAAGTAAAAATTATAGATTCGAACTCTGTAGGTACTATTGATGTAATTGATAAGAAAAAAGTAACTATTAATTATGGCATTTTTACTACAAAAACTACAATTGATAAATTAGAATTAGTACAAAAAGCTAAATAGTATTATCTTAAATCATCATAAAAATTCTTAATATCAGTTAAATACTGTTAAGAATATATTAAAGTGAATTTTTAGTTGAAACGTTTTTAAAGGACAGACGTCTTTTAGATGTAATCGTTTAACTTAATACACTTATTATGAGAAATTTAAAATCAATCATCGCAATTTTTGCTATTAGTATAGCAACAACTTTTTCTACATCTGCAATAGATAAAGGACCAAAAAAGGTAACTCAAAAATTAAGAACTGAAATTGCTTCTATGTTAGGAAACACAGTAAAATTAGATATCAATTCTTCAAGTACTGCAGAAATATCATTTATGGTAAATAATAAAAATGAGTTAGTAGTAGTTTCTGTAGATTCTAAGGTTTCTGAATTTCAATCTATTGTAAAAACCAAATTAAATTATAAAAAGCTAAATTTTAAAGGAGCTAAAAAAGGAGAAATCTATAGAGTGCCTGTAAAATTAAAAGCTAGTTAGAAACAACTGGTTGGTTAGTTGGTGCCCAATATTAGATACGTCTAAGTTGGGCATTTTTTAAATAAAAAACTCCTGAATTTTCAGGAGTTTTTTTTATTTAGTAAATACTTAAATTAAGCGTTTTGCTTTTTTATTAAGTTTAAAGCAGAACCTTCTTTATACCAAGCAATTTGTGCTTCGTTATAAGTATGATTTACTTTAATCATATCTTTGCTTCCATCTGCGTGAACAACCTCTATTGTTAAAGGCTTTTCAGGAGCAAACTCATTTAAATCAACAAAGTTAAAAGTATCATCTTCTTGAATTAAATCATAATCAGCTTCGTTAGCAAAAGTAAGACCTAACATACCTTGCTTTTTCAAGTTTGTTTCATGAATTCTAGCAAAAGATTTTACGATAACAGCAGCAACACCTAAGTGTCTTGGTTGCATTGCAGCATGCTCTCTAGAAGAACCTTCACCATAATTATGATCACCAATTACAACTGTTTTTATTCCTGCTTTTTTGTAAGCTCTTTGAGTTGCTGGTACAGCATCATACTCACCTGTTAATTGGTTCTTTACAAAGTTTGTTTTTTTGTTAAAAGCATTTACTGCACCAATTAATGTATTATTTGCAATGTTATCTAAATGACCTCTAAAACGTAACCAAGGGCCAGCCATAGAAATATGGTCAGTAGTACATTTTCCAAAAGCTTTAATTAATAATTTTGCTCCAGTTATTGAATCTCCTAAAGGTTCAAATGGAGTTAATAATTGTAATCTTTCAGAATCATCATTAACGGTAACAACAACATCACTACCATCTTCTTTAGGAGCTAAGTAACCATTTTCTTTTACTTCAAAACCTTTAGGTGGTAATTCCCATCCAGTTGGTTCATCTAACATTACTTCTTCTCCATTTTCGTTAATTAACTTATCTGTCATTGGATTAAAATCTAATCGACCTGCAATTGCAATAGCAGCAGTTAATTCTGGTGAAGCAACAAAGGCATGTGTATTTGGATTACCATCTGCTCTTTTTGCAAAGTTTCTATTGAATGAATGTACAATACTGTTTTTTGGAGCATTTTTAGGATCTGAATATCTAGCCCATTGACCAATACATGGTCCACAAGCGTTGGTAAATATTTTAGCATCTAATTTTTCGAAAATACCTAAAATTCCATCTCTGTCTGCAGTATATCTTACTTGTTCAGAACCTGGGTTAATTCCAAATTCTGCTTTCGTTTTTAATCCTTTATCTAAGGCTTGTTGTGCAATTGAAGATGCTCTTGATAAATCTTCATAAGAAGAGTTTGTACAAGAACCAATTAATCCCCATTCTACTTGCATTGGCCAATCATTAGCTTTTGCTTTTTCTGTCATTTCTTTACCAACAGCTGTAGATAAATCAGGTGTAAAAGGTCCGTTTAATAATGGGCCTAATTCTGATAAGTTGATTTCAATTACTTGATCAAAATATTGTTCTGGATTTGCATATACTTCTGCATCTGCAGTTAAATATTCTTTTACTTCGTTAGCTGCATCTGCAACATCAGATCTATCTGTAGCTCGTAAATAACGTTCCATAGATTCGTCATATCCAAAAGTAGAAGTTGTTGCACCAATTTCTGCACCCATGTTACAAATTGTTCCTTTACCTGTACAAGACATAGATGTAGCACCAGGACCAAAATATTCTACAATAGCACCTGTACCACCTTTAACTGTTAAAATCTCAGCAACTTTTAATATAACATCTTTTGGAGCTGTCCAACCAGAAAGTTTACCTGTTAATTTTACTCCAATTAATTTTGGAAATTTTAATTCCCAAGCCATACCAGCCATAACATCAACAGCATCTGCACCACCAACACCAATAGCAACCATACCTAAACCACCAGCATTTACTGTGTGAGAATCTGTACCAATCATCATTCCTCCTGGAAAAGCATAATTTTCTAATACTACTTGATGAATAATTCCTGCTCCTGGTTTCCAAAAACCAATTCCATATTTGTTAGAAACAGACTCTAAAAAGTTAAAAACTTCACTACTTGTATTATTAGCGTGTTTTAAATCTTTAGCAGCTCCTTCTTTTGCTTGTATTAAGTGATCACAATGCACAGTAGTAGGTACAGCTACTTTAGCTTTACCTGCTTGCATAAATTGTAATAAAGCCATTTGAGCTGTTGCATCTTGACAAGCAATTCTGTCTGGTGCAAAATCAACATAATCTTTTCCTCTTGTAAATGCTTTATTAGGTTTACCATCCCAAAGATGTGAGTATAAAATCTTCTCAGCCAACGTTAATGGTTTTCCAGTAATTTCACGAGCAGCATCTACGCGATCAGCCATATTTGCATACACATTTTTGATCATATCAATATCAAAAGCCATATCTATTTATAAGTTTTAATTTTAGTAGCACAAATTTACATTTTTAAAACCAAATATTGAAAAATAAATAATAGAAAGCTCTAATTACTGAATAAAAAAAAGCGATTTTAAAATATCTTATTAATAATTCAAAGAAAAAGTGATTTTCAGCAATTTATCTGAAAGTTTTATAAAAAGCAGACTTATAAGCCGAATTCTGTATCCTTAATAAAATTTAAGGTTCTTATCATTTATCTAGTCAAGACATTACTGTCATGATCTATCTGCCTACCCTTTAGAATCGAGCGAGTAACTCTCAAGCTCTAATATACATGGCATTGCACCTCATAGAGTTTACCTGGTTTCACTACAGCCTAACTGTACTTGCTTTCTGTTGCACTTGTCCTCAACTTACGTTGGACGGATGTTATCCGCTATGAATACTCTCTGGTGTCCGGACTTTCCTCTTTATTCTTAAAATAAAGCGATAAGATAAGTCTGCTATTGCAAAATTAGCTTTTTTAAAATTCATAAAAAAACCCACTTAAACAAAAGTATAAGTGGGAAAAATTGCTATGAAAAAGAAAAAGTGTTATCGATTTCTCAATAACACTACAAATATACTTTAAACAATCTGATTTTAAGATGATTAAACAAATATTTTCTCTTTAAACTAAAGTTTTAATATTTTTTTAAGAAAACATATCTTTTACCTTTTCAAAAAAGGATTTGTCAGATTTATTTGGGTTAGGAGAAAAATTATCGTTCTCTAACATATTCTCAAAAAATGTCTTTTGTTCTTTGTCTAGTTCTTGTGGTGTCCAAACATTTATATGGATTAAAAAGTCTCCTGTACCATAACGTTCAATACTTGGTAAACCTTTACCTTTTAATCTTAAAATCTTACCAGACTGTGTACCTGCATCAATTTTAATTTTTACCTTACCTGTAACTGTTTCTACTTCTTTACTAGTACCTAAAACTGCTTCAGAAAAATTTATATATAAATCGTAGTGAATATTTGTTCCTTCTCTTTTTAATTTTTCGTGAGGTACTTCTTCAATTAAAACTAATAAATCACCTGAAATAGAGTTTTTTCCTGGTGCATCATTTCCTTTTCCTCCAACTTTTAATTGAACACCTTCTGTTACACCAGCTGGTATATTAATTGAAACAGTTTCTTCTTTTACAATCAATCCATGTGCATCTGCTCCATTTGGTTTAGAACTTATTATTTCTCCAGCTCCAGAACATGTAGAACAAGTTGTTGCTGTTTGCATTCTACCTAAAATTGTGTTGGTAACTCGCATTTGTTGTCCAGATCCATTACAAGTAGAACATGTTTTATATTTTACACCCTCTGCTTGAACTTTTCTTCTAACTTTTACTTTCTTTTCTATTCCTTTGGCAATTTCTTCTAAAGTAAGTTTTACACGAATTCTCATGTTGGTTCCTTTAACTCTAGCTTGTCTTTGGCCTCCTCCACCAAAACCACCAAAGCCGCCACCAAAACCACCTCCAAAGATGTCTCCAAATTGACTGAATATGTCTTCCATATTCATGCCTCCTCCACCAAAGCCTCCTCCTCCTTGAGGACCATCAAAAGCAGCATGACCATACTGATCATATCTAGCCTTCTTATTTTCATCACTTAAAACTTCATAAGCTTCAGCAGCTTTTTTAAAGTTTTCTTCAGCGGTTTTATCTCCAGGGTTTTTATCTGGATGATATTTTATAGCCATTTTTCTATAAGCTTTCTTTATTTCTGCTTGTGATGCTGACTTTGATATACCTAATATTTCGTAAAAATCTTGTTTTGCCATTATTTTTAGTTTGCAGTTTGCAGTTTTCAGTTAGCAGTCAGAATTAATGACTACTGCTACTGTATACTGAAAACTAATTACTGTCCTATTACTACTTTTGGATAACGAATAATTTTATCGCCCAACTTGTATCCTTTTTCTACACAATCTATTACCTTACCTTTTAATTCTTCTGATGGTGCAGGTATTTGAGTAATTGCTTCATGAATTTCTGCATCAAATGTATCACCAGCATTTACATCGATTGCTGTTAATCCTTTTTGAGTTAATGTATTTTTTAACTTATCACTTATTAACTGCATTCCTTTTAACAACTCTTTGTCTTTGGCTTTTTTAATTTCTGCCAATCCTCTATCAAAATCGTCCATAATTGGCAGTAAAGCCGTCATTAATTCTTGACCTGCAGTTTTAAATAACTCAATTCTTTCTTTTGTAGTTCTTTTCTTATAATTCTCGAACTCTGCAAAAAGACGTAAAAACTTATCTTTTTCTACTTGAATTAATTCTTCAGCAGAAGGTTCTTCTTTTTTATTTTCTTCTACAACGTCTTGATTTTCTTCAACTTGTGATGTAGTTTCTTCTTTATTTAATTCTTCTTCTTTGATTTCTTCTTTGTTACTCATTTTTCAGTAATCATTAAATTGTTTACAATTTATTGTCAAAAATTTTGCCAATAAAAAAATAGTGTCAATTTGACACTATTTTTAATTAATATAAATTTATTTTTTAGTCTATTCTTTCAATTTTAGCACCTATAGATTTTAAACGAGCTTCTATATTTTCGTAACCTCTGTCTATTTGTTCAATATTATTTATAATTGATGTACCTTTTGCAGATAAAGCAGCTATTAATAAAGAAATACCAGCTCTAATATCTGGAGAAGTCATTTTTGTTGCTTTTAATTGGCTTTGAAAATTATGTCCTATAACAGTTGCTCTATGTGGGTCACATAAAATAACTTTTGCTCCCATATCTATTAATTTATCTACAAAGAACAAACGACTTTCAAACATTTTTTGATGTATTAAAACTGTACCTTTTGCTTGAGTTGCTATTACTAATACAATACTTAATAAATCTGGAGTAAATCCTGGCCATGGAGCATCTGCAACTGTTAATACAGAACCATCTATGTAATTTTGTATTTCATAAGAATCTTGTTCTGGAATATAAATATCATCTCCTCTTTTTTCAAATTGAATTCCTAATTTTCTAAACACATCAGGAATTTGACCTAGATTTTCCCAACTTACATTTTTAATAGTTAATTCTGATCTAGTCATTACAGCAACACCAATCCAAGAACCAATTTCTATCATATCTGGTAAAACAGTATGCTCACATCCTTTTAACTCTTTAACACCATTAATAGTTAATAAATTAGAACCAACACCAGTAATATTTGCCCCCATAGAATTCAGCATTTTACATAACTGTTGAATATAGGGTTCGCAAGCAGCATTATAAATAGTTGTAGTACCAGTTGCTAATACTGCAGACATTAAAATATTTGCAGTACCAGTTACAGAAGCTTCATCTAACAACATGTCTGTACCAAACAATTCTTCTGCTTCTACTCCGTAAAAATTATCTTCTTTATTATATCTGAATTTAGCTCCAAGATTGATAAATCCTTCAAAATGAGTATCTAATCTTCTTCTACCTATTTTATCTCCTCCTGGTTTTGGAATATATCCTTTTCCAAATCTTGCCAACAAAGGACCAACAATCATAATTGAACCTCTTAATGAACTTCCATCTCTTTTAAAATCTGAAGACTCTAAATAACCAAGATTAATTTCATCTGCTTGAAAAGAATATGAATTTGAACTTAATTTGTTGACTTTTACACCTAGTTCACCAAGAATAAAAATCAATTTATTTACATCAATAATATCAGGAACATTATTAATAATTACTTTTTCTGGAGTTAATAAAACTGCACATAGTATTTGTAAAACTTCATTTTTAGCTCCTTGTGGAGTGATGGTTCCTTGTAATTTATGACCACCTTCAATTTTAAATGATGCCATTGATTAATATCTTTTTCTTCCTTTATTGTTGTGATGTGATTTTTTGTGATTGCTTTTGTTCTGACCTTGAGAACTTCTTTTTCTTAACAAGTTTTTACTTTCACTCAATTCTTCATCAGATTTTCTTAAATCTATTTTACCATCAGATAAATCATATAGATGGTTAAAAATAACAAGATCATCTACAGTGTCTTTATTCCAATTTAAATAACATTTTTTCATGTGATTTGCAATCGTAAAAACTAATGCCTCTTTCATATCTCCTTCTTCCCAGCTTAAAGCAACATTAATCATGGTTTGAATATTTTTACCATAATAACGATATTTTGAAGCTGCTCTAGGATATGCTAATGGTTCTGGTTTTTCTTGTAATTCTTCTCTTGAAGGCTGTGGATAAGGAGAATCTGCATCTAATTTAAAATCAGACATGATAAAGAGTTGATCCCATAATTTATGTTTAAAATCTGGTACATCTCTTAAATGTGGTTGTAAGTTACCCATTACATCTACAATAGCTTTAGCCATTGTATTACGTTCTTCTTTACTTTCTAAAGCTACACAATGATTTACCAATTTTTGAATATGTCTACCATACTCTGGAATAATCATTAATGTTCTTTCTGAATTATATTCTAAATCGAATGTCATTTATATGTTTTTGTGAAGTAATTTTTGGTTTGCTCCAAAAATAAAAATCTTATTGCTGTAGTTATTTAACGCTGCAAAATAACGATTTATTTTCAGTTTATAGAATTGATTTTTAAAAATATATTAGCCAAGTACTTTTAGCTTTGCAAATTGTAATAATAACTTTTTCTTACCAACTGTACCAAATTGAATTTCAGCTTTTTTATTTGGCCCTTTACCCTCTAGTGCTAATACTTTCCCTCTTCCAAATCTATTATGTTCTACAATATTACCAACAGTAACATTATCATCAAATAAATTAGTTTTTGTTGACGAAGATGGAGTCACTTTTTTTAAATTCTTAGGAATTTCTATTTCTTTCTTTTTTAAAAGTTCTCTTTCTTTTTTCTTTCTTTGAATTGGCTTTTGAAAACGAATACCTTTTGGTGCATCATCGAACAAACTTTTATCTACAAAACGATTTATAGAAGGTTCTGGAACCTTTGGTGTTAAGTAATTTAAAAACTGTTCATCTATCTCTTCTAAAAATCTACTAGGTTCAGAATCTATTAATTTACCCCACCTATAACGAGTTTGCGCATACGTTAAATAGGCTACTTTTTCTGCTCTAGTTAAAGCCACATAAAACAACCTTCTCTCCTCTTCTAACTCACTTCTAGTATTCATACTCATAGCAGAAGGAAATAAGTTTTCTTCTAAACCAACTATATAAATGTATTTATACTCTAAACCTTTAGATTGATGAATGGTCATTAAAGAAACACTTGGTTTATCATTATCTTTTTTAGAATCAAAATCTGTAGCTAAAGCAACATCTTCTAAAAAAGCAGTTAAACTAGCATCTTCTCCTTGTTCTATTTTATCTGTAATAAAATCTTTTATTCCGTTTAATAATTCTTGAACATTTTCTACCTTACTAACAGCTTCAGGTGTGCCATCTTTTTCTAAGTCTTTAATAAGACGAACTTGTTTAACAACAATTTCTGCAATTTCAAAAGCATTTTTTGTTTGAGCTTCTATTTGAAAACGCAAAATCATATTCATAAAATTCTGCAACTTATTTTTTGTGCTAGAATTTATTTTAATATCGATTTTGTCAATATATTTTATAATATCAAAAATTGATTTTTTATAATAGTTTGCTGCAATAGTAAGCCTATCTATAGTTGTTGCTCCAATTCCTCTTGCTGGGTAATTAATAATTCTTTTTAAAGCTTCCTCATCATTTGGATTAATTAGAATGCGTAAATAAGATAAAATATCTTTAATTTCTTTTCTTTGATAAAAAGAAATGCCACCATAAATTTTATAATCGATATTCTTTTTACGTAAAGCATCTTCTATTGCTCTAGACTGAGAGTTTGTTCTATATAGCACACAAAAATCATCTGGCTTTAATTGATGATTCATCATATTCTCCCAAACAGATTGTGCCACAAAACGTCCTTCTTCGCCATCAGAAATTGTACGCATTACATTTATAGAATCACCTGCATCATTACTCGTCCAAACTTCTTTGTCTAATTTAGTTTTGTTTCTTGCTATAACAGAATTCGCAGCATTTACAATATTTTTAGTTGATCTATAATTTTGCTCTAACTTAAAAGTTTTAACATCTGGATAATCTTTTTGAAAGTTTAGTATATTTTGAATGTTAGCTCCTCTAAAACTATAAATACTTTGAGAATCATCACCTACCACACAAATATTTTGAAAACGATCTGCTAACGCTTTTACAATAAGATATTGAGAATGATTTGTATCTTGATACTCATCTACCATTATATATCTAAATCGATCTTGATATTTTGCTAAAACCTCTGGAAACCTTGCTAATAACTCATTAGTTCTTAACAGTAAATCATCAAAATCCATAGCTCCTGCTTTAAAGCATCTATCTACATACTCTTTGTAAATATCACCTACTCTTGGTCTACTTGCATGCATATCTGCTTCTTGTAAATCAGGATTATTAAAATAAGCCCTTACAGTTACTAAACTATTTTTAAAAGATGATATTCTATTTTGAATTTGTTTAGCCTTATAACGTTCTTTATCTAAGTTCATTTCTTTGATAATAGAAGTTAAAAGTCTAACAGAATCTTGAGTATCGTAAATTGTGAAATTACTTGGAAAACCTAATTTATCTGCCTCTGATCTTAAAATTCTAGCAAAAACAGAGTGGAAAGTTCCCATCCAAAGATTTTTTGCCTCACTAACACCAACTACACCAGCAATTCTCTCTTTCATTTCTCTAGCTGCTTTGTTTGTAAAAGTGAGAGAAAGTATATTAAACGCATCTACACCTTGTTGCATTAAATGAGCAATTCTGTAAGTTAAAACTCTTGTTTTACCAGAACCAGCACCAGCAATTATAATCATTGGTCCGTCTTTTTGTAAAACAGCTTGTTTTTGAGCTTCGTTTAAAGAATCTAAGTAATTATTCAAAGTAAATTTATGAGATTTTTAAAACGTGAAATTAGGAATTCTAACGTTCTTAAAAAATGTCTTCTTTAATTTTTATTCACAATTTATTAAGTAAAAAAATTACTTTTGTGTAAAATAATTATGATGGATGATCAATTACTAGATAGTGTTTCTTACATACTACCTGCTTTAGTTACAGGATTTGTTGCTTATTATATGTTTCATGGATTTTTAAATCAGCAAAATGCAGATAAGAAATTAAATATAATGGCAGATAAGAAAAAAGAAAGTTTGCCAATAAAATTGCAGGCTTATGAAAGGATGTTGCTATTTTGTGAGAGAATTAATCCCGTAAAAATGTTAGTTAGAATTAAACCAACTTCTGATGATGTTAATGGTTATTTACAACTATTAATTGCAACTATTGATCAAGAATTTGAACATAATTTAGTTCAACAATTGTACATAAGTAAAGAAACTTGGTTGTCTATAACTGCTGCTAAAAGAGCCATTATAAACAAACTAAAACAAGTTGCTGAAGTTTCTAATTCTGCGAACGATTTAAGAGAAAATGTTTTAATTGATTATTCTAAAACAATATCTCCTACAGAAACTGCTGTTGATTTTATAAAAAGTGAAGTGCGAAAACTATTATAAATTTAAAAAGAGCCTCCTAAATTTTTAGAAAGCTCTTTTTTTGTATAAGAAAGTTGGGGATATTTTTTAAATCTATAATTTAATATTTAATCCTAAACTATAATTTCTACCTCTTGTTGAAAATCCTAAGATGTCATCATAATCTTCATTTAATAAGTTGGTAACATTACCAAAGAAAGTTACTGTGCCATCTAAAATTTTATAATTTGCAGTAAAATCTAATACTTGGTAACTGTCTAAAATAACATCTACTCCTGCAGTTCCAAATGAACCAAATCTATCAAAAATGGTCCTTTCACCAACGTTTCTATATGCAAAATTGAAAATTGCATTATTAATCACATTTAAATCTACACTTGCCACAAACTTGTGATCTGGAATATAATCGTTAAAATCTTCAAAAGTGTCTCTGTCTATGTATGTATAAGAAGCATTAACAGTTAAAAAGTCTAAAGGCATAACTCTAGTATTAAATTCTATACCATTAGCATCAGAACTACCATTTGCATATTTAAAGTTTACATTATCAAAAATAATTGCGTCTGTTTCTTTTCTGTTGAAATAAACTGCATCAAACTGTAACCAATCTTTATAGTTAACATCAAAACCAATTTCAAATGTTTCGTTAGTTTCTGGATTTAAGTCTACATTTCCTGCAAAACCATCATATAATTGATACAAACTTGGTGCTATAAATGCTGTACTATATGAGGTTAAAAATTTCACTTTAGTATTTTCAGTTTTAAGTAAGCTGTATGCTAGGTTTCCATCATATACAAACTGGTTGCCATAAACATTATGTATATTTAATCTACCTCCTAAGTTTAAACTCAACCCAAAATCAGAGATATATAATGCACTTAAATATGGGTCTATAGTATTAAAATTGGCTACTTCTCTATCTATAGTTCCAAAAGGAGTTAAGGTTTGATTACTATGTTCTTGGTAATTTACTCCTGCTATAACTTGAAATTGAGGTGTAAATTCATATTTATTAACTAAATCTAAATTGATACTTCTACCATAAAAAGAATAAAAATCTAAAGTATTTGAAAAAGAGTTAAATTGGTCTAATGTTCTTTTAACTTCGTTTAAAGATGCTAATAAATATAAACTTCCTTTAGTATAATTAAAAGTTGGTTTTAGACCTACTCTTAACTGTTGATTACTACCTTGGTTAACATCACTATCACTAAAAGCACCTGCATCAAAATCATAATCGAACTCATCATAGTTAAAGAACGTTTCTACATTAAAATTATTAGTAGCTTTAAAGTTTAACTTTACTAAACCATTTCTTTTGTAAAAACTATCTTCTTCAAAAACTGCATTTGTGTTACTTTTTGCTGCAGACATTTCTGAAGCTCCTGATAAACTGAAAGAAGTTAAAAAAGAGAATTTTTCAAAATTTCCATTTACTGTAATATTTTGATTCTTTTCTGAAGCTATATTTGTAATTGTATTAGTAGTATTATTCGTACAAATACTAGTTTCAAAACTTGCAGAAATTTTATTTTCATCAGCTTTTTTAAGAATGATATTAATGACAGCTGTAGCTGCTCCTGAACCATATAATGTAGATGAAGCACCTTTTAAAATCTCAATTTTTTCTATTTGATTTAAGCTTAACATACGTAAATCAAACTCTTGGTTAATTGCTGATTGGTCTGTTACAGGAACTCCATCTATTAAGACAAGAACTTGTCTACTTCTTCCCCCTCTTATATTTATACTTCTTGGTTCTGTTGGGTTAGCGTTTACACCTCTTACATCTATACCTGCAACTGTGTTTAATAACTCAATTACATTTCTACCTGCATTTTTTTGAATTTGCTCTTGAGTAATGGTGTTAATTACTTTTCCAGTGTTTTCTTTTTTTAGTTTAAATTTTGTTGCAGTTATTACAACTTCGTCTAAAGATTCTATTTTCTCTTTTTTTTCTTGAGAAAATAAATTAGTGTTAACAAAACTGCATGTTAACATACTAACAATTAATAATTGCTTTTTCATTTTTAATGATTTAATTAATACAATAAATCAGGTAAATATTCTGTACAGAAAAATATTAGTACATAAACTTTTATCCCGAAAGTTTTTAACTCGTGACTTTAGGCAGGTCTCCTGACTTGTTTTATGTTATTCGCCTTCCCAACATTAAATGTCAGTGGCATAAGAAAAATAACATCCTTAAAAAGGTGCTGAAACTAAAATCAGCTTAAACTTACAGTTGCGGGAACAGTTTTGGATTTTCACCAAATTCCCTTTTAATTCTGTATAAACCGATATTTATACAAAAACCAAAAATCTTGACAAATGTAATATAAATTTTATTGCAAATTCTTTTTAAGATACCTAAAATTGATATCTTTAAAATCTAATAAATTTTAAATATGAGAATCGAAAATGATTTAAAATTAGGCTTTAAAGACGTTATGTTTCGACCTAAAAGATCTACTCTAAAATCTAGGTCTGAAGTAACACTAGAAAGAGAGTTCAATTTTTTACATAGTGATATAACTTGGAAAGGAGTACCTATTATAGCTGCAAATATGGATACTGTTGGTACTTTTAATATGGCAAAAGCATTAAGTAACCATAATATTTTTACAGCAATTCATAAGCATTATACTATTGATGACTGGAGAAAATTTATTCATGAATCGTCAGTAAATACTTTAAATAATATTGCAATAAGCACAGGTACAAGTAAAGAAGATGCTAAAAAAGTAAAAACAATTTTAAATGAATTTCCACAAATAAATTTTATTTGTATTGATGTTGCAAACGGCTATTCAGAACATTTTGTAGAATTCGTTAGAAAAATGCGCAAACAACATCCTAATAAAGTAATAATAGCTGGTAATGTAGTAACTGGTGAAATGGTAGAAGAATTGTTATTATCTGGAGCAGATATTATTAAAGTGGGTATTGGACCAGGTTCTGTATGTACAACAAGAGTAAAAACAGGAGTTGGTTATCCTCAATTATCTGCCATTATTGAGTGTGCTGATGCTGCTCATGGTTTAGGTGGTCAAATAATTTCTGATGGTGGCTGTAAAGTTCCTGGAG
This sequence comes from Polaribacter marinivivus, assembly GCF_042651285.1. Lineage (NCBI taxonomy): Bacteria > Pseudomonadati > Bacteroidota > Flavobacteriia > Flavobacteriales > Flavobacteriaceae > Polaribacter > Polaribacter marinivivus. Next base: position 700,816 of record NZ_JBHSCY010000002.1, read on the forward strand.
ATGTTGCTAAAGCCTTTGGAGCAAATGCAGATTTTGTAATGTTAGGTGGCATGCTAGCTGGACATACAGAAAGTGGTGGTGAGATTATAGAGGAAAATGGTGAAAAATTTAAAGCTTTTTATGGCATGAGCTCTGAAACAGCTATGAATAAACATTCAGGTGGTGTTGCAGACTACAGAGCTTCTGAAGGTAAAACTGTAAAAATTCCTTTTAAAGGAAATGTTGAGAATACTGTAATAGATATTTTAGGAGGTTTACGTTCTACTTGTACATACGTAGGAGCTAGAAGATTAAAAGAGCTAACCAAAAGAACAACTTTTATTAGAGTTCAAGAACAAGAAAATCAAGTATTTACACGATGAAAAACAGTTCTTATGCTTTCTTGTTGTTTTTACTAATTTTAGTTTCTTGTAATAAAGAAACTGTAAATAAAAAAGTTGAATCAACTAAAAAAACTACCATTAAATATGCAAAAGGATTTGATATAGTTGAAGAAAATGGATTTAAAAAACTAATTATTAAATCAGCTTATAAAGGATCTAATGAAATTTATGAGTATAAAGTTTATAATAAATCTTCAAGTAAAAATTTAAATGATTTGGATAAGAAAATTATTCAAGTCCCTGTTAAAGAAATTATTGTAACATCAACTACTCATATACCAATGGTTGAATTGCTAAAAGAAGAAAAATCAATAATTGGATTTCCTTTTTCTAGATATGTTTCATCAGAAAAAACTAGGCAGTTAATTGATCTAGGTAAAATAAAAGAAATAGGAAAAGAAAATGCTTTAAATACAGAGATATTATTGGATTTACAACCAGAATTAATTGTTGGTTATAGTGTTTCGTCTGCTGACAAATCTTTATCTACAATTCAAAAATCTGGAATAAATGTAATTTATAATGGAGATTGGCTTGAAGAAACACCTTTGGGTAGAGCTGAATGGATTAAATTTTTTGGAATTTTATTTGACAAAGAACAACTTGCTGACAGTATTTTTAATGTAATTGAAAACAATTATTTAGAAGCTAAAAAAATAGCCCTAAAATCAACAAAACAACAAACTGTATTATCTGGAGCTATTATGAGTAAAGATATTTGGAATTTACCTGCAGGAGATAGTTTTGTAGCTCAATTTTTAGAAGATGCAAATGTTAATTATTTATGGAAAAACACTAAAGGTAAAGGCAGTTTATCTTTAAGCTTTGAAAGTGTTTTTGAAAAAGGAATTAATGCTGATTATTGGATTGCTCCAGGTTATTTTTCATCTAAAGAACAAATGTTAAGTTCTAATAAGTTGTATGAAAAGTTTACTACTTTTAAAGAGGATAAAATTTATTCACCATCAATTAAAAAGGGTAAAACAGGTGGAATTATTTATTATGAATTGGCACCAACTAGACCAGATTTAGTCTTAAAGGATATTATAAAAATTACAAATCCAGAATTGTTGCCAAACTATAAATTTACTTTTTTTGAAAAGATGAAATAAAAAAAACTCTTGACAGATTGTCAAGAGTAGTTTGGATAGTATAATAAAGATGGGGAATATAATTTATACTTACAAATTTAATGTTTTCTTTTAGGTTTACTTGTTTAAAGTTGGGTAGTTTTAGGGTAGTAATGTGCTAAAAAACTAAAATTTAGCTATATTTAAATCAATATTTAAAGCTTCCTTTCTGCTTTTAATGTTTAATTTCTCGTAAATATTTTTAATATGAAATTTTACAGTATTCACAGAAATATTTAATTCTGCAGATATCAATTTATTAGATTTACCTTGAATAATTAAATTAAATATCTCTCTTTCTCTATGACTTAAATCTTCTAAAGTATTCTCATTTTTTAGCTTTTCATCATTTAAATTTATAGAATCTGAAAAAGAAATAATTTCCTTTTTCATAAATGCATTTTCTTTTCTAAGTATTTTCTCTCTATAAATTACAGCAAACCATAATACTATAATTTGAACAATACCTCCAATCTTCATTAATAATGGATTAGATTTAAAAATCCTGAATCCAAAATTGGTAAGAACAAAAGAATCTATTGCTGAAAAAAGTAAGAGCGCAAATGCTAATACTAAAATTTTAGTATAAATATTTCTCTTAAAAAGTAAAACTGATGTTAACCAATAAATTAGTAATAAAGAAAATACCAAAACATTTAATATCAATAAATATAAATGACTATCAGTAATAAAGTAGATTAAGCCAGATAAAATAATTAATACCCCAACAGTATAAGTATACTTTTTTAGTTTAGGATATATGCTCTCTAAAAATAAAAAACTGTTTATAAATTTTGATGCAAAAAAAGCTAAAGCTATATAATTAGTAATAATTAGAAAATTTGTAATTTTTTTTGATACTCCAAATAAATTAAGTGTACCATCAATAATTAAAAAACCTAAAGTAATAGAAGCTAAAAAGACTGAATAGTATAAGAAAGCGTAATCTTTAAAATAAAAATAATAAACAAAACAGTAAAGAATTACCAAAAAAGAAAAACCGTAATAAAAACTATTATAAGTAATTATTTTTTTCTCGTTGAAATTAAATATATCAGATTTATTTAAAGTTATTGGGTAATAAGCTTTTGAATTTGAAGCAGTTTTTATGAAAGTATCTTCATCTCTAGTAAATTGAAAGACATTATATCTTTGGTAGGGTAACTTTTCTAAAACCTTATTTCCTTGAAACCCTTTAGATCCTTTAGTATCTATACTTTTTATTTGAAAAACATAATCATCATCATCTAAAGATTTAGGAATTTTAAACCAAAAAACTGCATCAGTTTTACTTTCTAAAACAATGTCATCTACAACTTCTTTAAAATTTGCAGAACCAATTGTTTTTGATGAATATTCTTTATTAGCATCTTTAAAATAAAATACTTTTTCTTGCCCAAAAAAAGAGAGGTACAAAAAGCATAATAATAAAGAAAGTCTAAATTTCATTCTTTTTTTCGAGAGATAATTCTCTCAAATATAAGAATAAAGGAAATGTAAATGCTATAGCAATTAAAAATGTTAATGGTATTAAGGTCCACCAATACTTAATTTTTAATCTTAAAGATTCTGGAATTAAGAAAGCGAAAAAAGTTAAACAGACAACAGTTAAATCTGCACCAAAAGATTTACCAGCAAAATTTTGTTGTGCATCTTTAAAAAAACCAATCAGATTTGCATCTTCTACAGTATTAAAATATTGAATATTGTAATACCAAGTGTAACAAATACCTAATACTGATAAAAAAAGGTAAAGATGTTTAAGTTTCATATTTTAAAATAATGATTGTTGAGAATCGTCTGAATTATCTTTTTTCTTTTTTATTGCTTTTTTTAATAAGGCAGCTTTCTTATCTTCTTTATTAGGCAATTCTAAAGTTGAAGATTTTTCTATGGTTGGTATATCTAAAGGTAATTTATCTTCTACAACTTCTTCATCTACCACCTCTACTTCTTCAATTTTTTCATCTTCTGGTTCATCATAAGGTAAAGACTCTAAAAGGTTTACCTGCTTTATTTTCTCTGTTGTTAATTGATTACCAAGCGCTTTAATTCCTTTTACAGCAATAAACTCCTCTAAATTAACCTGCTCATTTTCTAAGCTACGCTTTGAATACACCACTTCTGCAACTGGTCTATAATCTGTAGCAACAATCTCTAACTGGCTTTTTGGATGTTCAGAAATAAAAACTTCTTCTTTTTCTGTTGTTTCTATAACAAAACGTTTTACATAGTAACGTTCTTTTTCACCATCATAATAAATAGCAGATATAGGTTTTTTAGGAATCCATTTTTCTAAAACAATCATATCATCTTCAAAATGCATAGCTAAATCTGGTTTAACAGCTTTTGCTTTTCCACTTTGAGTAATGATTAATAACTTATCTTCTGCTTTAAATTCACCTAACAACTCCCCTCTTTCATCAACATTCAAACGTTGTACAGCATCATCAAACCAAATTTTTCGAGGTTTTAATGTAGAAACACCAGCTTCTTTAAATTCAACTTTTTTAATGGCAAACTTAGTAATAGTGTTACCACGAACAGCTCTACCTTTTACAGCTAAATCTGCAAAATCTATATCCCATTTTAATTTTTTGATACTACCAACTGCTCTTAAATTAATAGTAACTACTTCTGCTTCTCCATTTGGATTTGCTGAAAAATAATGTACTATAGAACCTTTTTTACCATTGGCTAAATCGTATTCTTTATCTCTAGTTACAGAGGTAACATTAAAACGTTTCATGTAACTTGGTCCAGATTTACCATCTCTATACATCATATTATACACTGTACGTTTGTCTTTCTTTTTAAAGACTGCTACATGAATAATATCTTTACCTACAAAGGTTTTTGCATCGATTTTAGTAACCATCATTGTTCCATCTTTTCTAAAAGTGATGATATCATCTATATCAGAACAATCGCAAACAAATTCGTCTTTTCTTAATGAAGTACCAATAAAACCTTCTGCTCTATTCACATAAAGCTTTGCATTATTCATAGCTACTTTTGATGCAACAATGTCATCAAAAATTCTAATTTCGGTTTTACGTTCTTTTCCTTTTCCGTATTTATCTTTTAGGTTTTTAAAATAATCAATAGCATAATCTATTAAATTAGCTAAATGATGTTTTACTCCTTCAATCTTTTCTTCTAAACTTTCAATATGTTGTTTAGCCTTATCAATATCGAACTTAGAAATCTTTTTAATTCTAATTTCTGTTAAACGAACAATATCTTCTTCTGTAACTGCTCTTTTTAAGTGTTTAATGTGGGGTTTTAAGCCTTCATCAATCGCTTTAATAACACCTTCCCAAGTTTCTTCTTCTTCAATATCTCTATAGATTCTATTTTCTATAAAAATTCTTTCTAAGGATGCAAAATGCCATTGTTCTTCAAGTTCATTTAATTGAATTTCTAACTCCAATTTTAACAACTCAACAGTATGATCTGTTGAATGTTTAAGCATTTGAGTTACCCCAACAAAAATGGGTTTATTATCTTCAATGATACAGCATAAAGGAGAGATTGAGTTTTCACAATTTGTAAAAGCATATAAAGCATCAATTGTTTTATCAGGAGATACATTTGGTGGTAAATGCACTAAAATTTCTACATTAGCTGCAGTGTTATCTTCTATCCTCTTTATTTTTATTTTTCCTTTATCATTGGCCTTTAAGATACTATCTATTAAAGATTGTGTAGTTGTACCAAAAGGAATTTCTGTAATGACTAAAGTCTTTTTATCTATTTGAGAAATTTTAGCTCTTACTCTTACTTTACCTCCTCGTTTACCATCATTATAATTCGAAAAATCTGCAATACCTCCAGTTAAAAAATCTGGCACGATTTTAAAACTTCTTCCTTTTAAATATTTGATTGAAGCATCAATCAGTTCATTAAAATTATGTGGTAAAATTTTGGTTGACAAACCCACTGCAATTCCTTCTGCTCCTTGAGCTAATAATAATGGAAATTTTACAGGTAAATTTACAGGTTCTCTTTTACGACCATCATAAGAAGCTTGCCACTTTGTAGTTTTCGGGTTAAAAACTACTTCTAAAGCAAATTTAGATAAACGTGCTTCTATATATCTTGAAGCTGCAGCTCTATCTCCTGTTAAGATATTACCCCAGTTTCCTTGCATATCAATCAGTAATTCTTTTTGACCAATTTGAACCATTGCATCTGCAATACTTGCATCTCCATGAGGATGATATTGCATAGTATGCCCAACAATGTTAGCTACTTTATTGTAACGTCCATCATCTAAGTCTTTCATAGAATGCATTATTCTACGTTGTACAGGTTTTAATCCATCTAATAACGCAGGTACTGCTCTTTCTAAAATTACATATGAAGCATAATCTAAAAACCATTCTTTGTACATTCCTGTAACTTTTGTTATGGTTTCTACATTATCATTCTGATTTTCTAAATTCTCAGATTGATTATTGTGATTATTTACTTCTTCGTTTTCGTTTATTTCTTCACTCATCTCTTAAACTTCCTCAACAATATCTAATTCTACTTTTAAATTTTGAATGATAAACTTTTGTCTATCAGGTGTGTTTTTACCCATGTAAAATTGCAACATTTGCTCTATAGATATTTCTTTGTCTAACATTACAGGATCTAAACGAATATCATCACCTATAAAATGAACAAATTCATTTGGAGAAATTTCACCCAAACCTTTAAATCGAGTAATTTCTGGTTTACCTCTTAATTTTGCTATGGCATTTTGCTTTTCTTCTTCTGAATAACAATAAATAGTTTCCTTTTTATCACGCACTCTAAATAAAGGAGTTTCTAAAATGTATAAGTGTCCTTCTTTTATTAACTCAGGAAAAAACTGTAAAAAGAACGTTATTAATAACAAACGAATGTGCATACCATCTACATCTGCATCTGTAGCAATTACTATGTTATTATATCTTAAATCTTCTAAACCATCTTCTATATTTAAAGCTGCTTGCAATAAATTAAACTCTTCATTTTCATAAACAATTTTCTTACTTAAACCATAGGAGTTTAAAGGTTTTCCTTTTAAACTAAAAACAGCTTGAGTATTTACATTTCTAGATTTTGTAATAGATCCAGAAGCAGAGTCACCCTCAGTAATAAAAAGAGTAGTATCTAAATAATTTTCTTTTTTTGTATCTCCTAGGTGGATTCTACAATCGCGCAATTTTTTATTGTGTAAACTCGCTTTTTTTGCTCTATCTCTTGCTAACTTTCGAATACCTGAAAGCTCTTTACGTTCTTTTTCTGCTTGTAGAATTTTCTTTTGTAGCTTGTCTGCTACATCTGTATTTCTATGAAGATAGTTATCTAATTTTGTTTTTACAAAATCGTTGATATACGTTCTTACAGTTGGTAAATCACCACCCATTTCTGTTGAACCTAGTTTTGTTTTAGTCTGACTTTCAAAAACAGGTTCCATAACTTTTATAGCTATAGCAGCAATTACAGATTTACGCACATCAGAAGCTTCAAAATTTTTACCAAAAAAATCACGAATCGTTTTTACAATTGCTTCTCTAAATGCAGCTTGATGTGTACCTCCTTGAGTGGTATGTTGCCCATTTACAAATGAATAATACTCTTCTGAATATTGCGTTTTACTATGGGTAATAGCAACCTCTATATCATCTCCTTTTAAGTGAATAATAGGATACAGCATATCGTCTGTATTGTTATTATCCTCTAATAAATCTTTTAATCCATTTTCAGAAAAGTACTTTTCTCCATTAAAAATTATGGTTAAACCAGGATTTAAATACACATAGTTTTTGAGCATCTTAGCTACATACTCATTTCGAAACTTGTATTTTTTAAAAATGGTTTCATCTGGTATAAAAGATACTTTAGTTCCTTTTCTTCTTGAGGTTTCTTCTAAGAACTCTTGATTTTCTAAATTTCCTTGTGCAAATTCTGCTGAAGCTGATTTACCTTCTCTAGTAGATTCTACTCGAAAAAATGTTGATAATGCATTCACTGCTTTTGTACCTACACCATTTAAACCAACTGATTTTTTAAAAGCTTTAGAATCATATTTACCTCCAGTATTCATTTTAGAAACTACATCTACTACTTTACCCAAAGGTATTCCTCTACCATAATCTCTAACTGTAACTTTATTACCTTGAATAGAAATTTCGATGGTTTTTCCTGCACCCATCACAAATTCATCAATAGAATTGTCAAGCACCTCTTTTACAAGTATATAAATACCATCATCTGCTGATGAACCATCACCCAGTTTACCAATATACATTCCTGGTCGCATTCTAATATGCTCTTTCCAGTCTAATGATCTAATATTATCTTCAGTATATTTTGTTTGCTCACTCATCTAAAACGCTTACTATTATTAGGTTTGAAGTACATGCAATATAACATTAACCCTAAAGAAATAAAATGACTATTCTAATTAGTTATTAACAGATTTTCAACTATTAAAAATAGTAAAATAGACTATTAAAAAACTTAAAGTCAATTGATAAAAAACATTTAAAAATCACAAAAAAAAACAATATGTTATATTTTTAAACAAATGAAATAAAACTACACATTTTAGCTATTTTTGACATTGATTAAATGAATTTATTTTGGAAAGAACTCAACTTTTAGAATTAGCAAACAAATACGGAAGTCCTTTATATGTATATGATACAGATAAAATTGCTTCTCAATACAATCGATTAACTAACGCTTTTAGCGATGTTAAAAACTTAAAATTAAATTATGCTGTTAAAGCATTGTCTAACATAAATATTTTAAAATTTTTTAAGAATTTAGGTGCAGGTTTAGATACTGTTTCTATTCAAGAAGTACAATTAGGTTTAACAACTGGTATAGATCCAAAAAACATCATATTTACACCTAATGGAGTGTCTTTAAAAGAAATTGAAGATGTTGCCAAACTAGGTGTTCAAATAAATATTGACAACCTTTCTATCTTAGAACAGTTTGGACAACAACATCCAGAAGTACCTGTGTGTGTTCGTATAAACCCACATATCATGGCTGGTGGAAATTCTAAAATTTCTGTAGGTCACATAGATTCTAAATTCGGTATATCTATTCATCAAGTTCCTCATATTAAACGTGTTGTAGAGAATACAGGAATGAATATAAACGGAATTCATATGCACACTGGTTCTGATATATTAGATATTGACACTTTTTTACGTGCAACAGAAATTTTATTTGATGTTGCTAAACAATTTGATGATATTGACTTTATCGATTTTGGAAGCGGATTTAAAGTGCCTTACAAAGAAGGTGATATTTCAACTGATATAGAACAATTAGGCTTACAACTTACAGAACGTTTTAATGAGTTTTGTATAGAATATGGAAAAGACATTACATTAATGTTTGAACCAGGTAAATTTTTAGTATCTGAAGCTGGTGTGTTTTTAGCAAAAGTAAATGTTGTAAAGCAAACTACTTCTACTGTTTTTGCTCATGTAGATTCTGGTTTTAATCATTTAGTTAGGCCAATGATGTACAATTCATATCATCATATTAGAAACATATCAAATCCTGAAGGAAGAGATCGTTATTACTCTGTAGTAGGTTACATTTGTGAAACAGATACTTTTGGCTCTAACAGACGAGTTTCAGAAATCTCTGAAGAAGATATTTTATGTTTCCACAATGCAGGTGCCTACTGTTTTTCTATGGCTTCTAACTACAATTCTCGTTATTTACCTGCAGAAGTTATGATTGTTGATGGACAAGATTACTTAATCAGAAAAAGACAAACCATTCAAGACATTTTGCACAATCAAGAAATGGTTGAATTACCTGCAAAAGTTACAGAAGAAGCAACTGTTTAAAAATTAACTATAAATTTTAGCCACGAATTTTCGAATATTTATATTTGTAATTCGTGGTTTTTAATTTATAGAAAATGAAAATTAGACTTTCTGTTTTAAATGATGTTCCTAGAATTTTAGAAATTATTGATGATGCTAAAGCATTGTTAAAATCTTTGAACATAGATCAATGGCAAAATGGATATCCAAATGCAGCACAAATTGAGAACGATATTTCTAATAATGAAAGCTACGTAATTGTAAATGAGGATGACACAATAGTCGCAACTACTATGTTTACATTAAGTAAAGAGCCTACTTACAAAAAAATATTTGATGGTAATTGGATTATTGATGAAACAAAACCTTATGGAGTTATTCATAGATTAGCTATGAGTAAAGATTTTAGAGGAAAAGGGATTGCAAAATTTGTTTTCGAAAACTTACATCAAAAGCTACAAGAAAAAGGAGTACAAAGTTTAAAAATTGATACGCATGAAGATAATAAAACCATGCAATCTTTAATTAAAAAAATGGGATACCAATATTGTGGTATTATTTATACCAACTACAATGCAAAACGTTTGGCTTTTGAAAAAGTTATTTCTTAAAATGTCAATTTAAAAAGTATATTCGTAGCCTCAAAAAATTAACTTTTTTGAGGTTTTTTTTCAGAATATTTTAAAGACATAAAATGCGATTACTCACTTATATAAAACAACAAACTCAACTTTCTTCAAAATCTATAGAAAACACCATTTCTTTATTAAATGAAGATGCTACAATTCCTTTTATAAGCAGGTATAGAAAGGAAATGACTGGAAATTTAGATGAGTTACAAATTGGAGAAATTGTAAAGTATAAAGAAACTTTTGAAGCATTAGAAAAACGTAAAAAAGCTATTCTAAAAGCTTTAGAAGAACAAAATGTCTTAACATCAGCATTAGAAGAAAAAATAGATAATTCTAAAGATTTGATTGCTTTAGAAGATTTGTATTTACCTTTTAAAAAGAAACGCAAAACCAAAGCTGAAACTGCACGTTTACAAGGTTTAGAACCTTTGGCTAAAATGATCATGAGTCAACGTGTAAATGATTTAGAATATACTGCTTCAAAATATATTACTAAAGATGTTGAATCGATTGAAGAAGCACTAGAAGGTGCACGTTTTATTATTGCAGAATGGATTAACGAAAGAACAGACATCAGAACTCATATTCGTTATCAATTTGAAAGATTTGCTCAAATTTCTTCAAAAGTAATTAAGTCTAAAATAAGTGATGAAAAGGCTCAAAAATTTAAAGATTATTTTGATTGGAGCGAATCTTTAAACAGAATTCCATCACACAGATTACTAGCCATTTTAAGAGCAGAAAGTGAAGGTTTTATTCGAATAAAACTAGAAATAGACAATGAAAGAGCATTACAGAAAATGGAGGATAGAATTATTCGTTCTAATAACGAATGTGTTCAACACTTGCAATTGGCAATTAATGATGCATTTAAGCGTTTATTACTACCATCATTGTCAAATGAAGCTTTATCAATTGCCAAAGAAAAAGCAGACGATGCAGCCATTACTGTTTTTGCTAAAAACTTAAAACAATTGTTATTAGGTGCTCCATTAGGAGAAAAAAGAATCTTAGCAGTTGACCCTGGTTTCAGATCAGGTTGTAAAGTCGTTTGCTTAAATGAGCAAGGAGATTTACTACATAATGAAACAATTTTTCCTCACGCTCCTCAAAATCAATCTTTTGATGCCATTAAAAAAATCAGTTCTTTGGCTGAAGCTTATCAAATTGAAGCCATTGCTATTGGAAATGGAACAGCCTCCAGAGAAACTGAACAACTCATTAAAAAGGTACATTTTAAAAATAATATTGATGTATTTGTTGTGAGTGAAGCTGGTGCTTCTATTTATTCTGCTTCCAAAATTGCCAGAGATGAGTTTCCTAATTACGATGTTACAGTTCGTGGAGCAGTTTCTATTGGAAGACGTTTGCAAGATCCTTTAGCAGAATTGGTTAAGATTGATGCTAAATCTATTGGTGTTGGACAATATCAACATGATGTAGATCAAACCAAATTAAAAAAAGCTTTAGATACTACAGTTGAAAGTTGTGTGAATACAGTTGGCGTAAATATCAATACAGCAAGTGAATCTTTGTTGAGTTATGTTTCTGGAATTGGACCAAAATTAGCAGAAAATATTGTGCAATACAGAAATGAAAATGGTGCTTTCAACTCAAGAAATGATATTAAAAAAGTGCCAAGATTAGGTGGAAAAGCGTATGAACAAGCAGCTGGATTTTTACGAATTAAAAATGCGAAAAATCCTTTAGACGATTCAGGAGTGCATCCTGAAAGTTATGCTGTTGTAGATAAAATAGCAAAAGATTTAAATAGTAAAGTTGATGATTTAATTGGCAATAAAGAAATTCTTGAAAAAATTAATTTACAAAATTATATTTCAGAAACTATTGGTTTACCTACTCTAAAAGATATTATTAAAGAATTAGAAAAACCTGGAGTTGACCCCAGAGCAAAAGCAAAAGCATTTTCTTTTGATAAAAACCTAAAAAGTATTGCTGATTTAAGAATAGGTCAATTATTACCTGGTATTGTAAATAATATTACCAATTTTGGTTGTTTTGTTGATGTTGGCATTAAAGAAAGTGGTTTAATACACGTGTCTAATTTATCAAATACATTTGTAAAAGATGTCAATAACATTGTGTCTTTACAACAGCAAATTGTGGTAAAAGTTTTGGAAGTTGATGTGGTTAGAAAACGAATTCAATTGGCTTTGGTGAAGTAATTATGGATTTAGAAGAAAAAAATAAACGAGAAAGAAAAGATAAGTCATTAACTTTATCTGAAAAGATAAGTTTCTTTTTAATGCCATTTAATTTAGGCTCAAGATTATTTATAACAAAAGAATATAATGATACAGAAATTGAGCGTTTTGAAAAATTTGGTTTTGAAAAAAAATTAATTGAAGCTAAAAAATATAAATATTATGGGTTTGCTTTTTATATCTTTTTATTTATAATTTTATTACTTTGGACTTCTTAAAAAGTTAATCAACATTGAAAGTCTGTATAGCTGAAAAACCAAGTGTTGCCAGAGAAATTGCCAACATTCTAGGAGCCAAAACAAAACGTGATGGTTTTTACGAAGGCAATGGTTATGCTGTAACCTACACTTTTGGGCATTTATGCACACTTTTAGAACCCAAAGATTACAAACCGCATTGGAAAAGTTGGGACTTGAACAATTTACCCATGTTACCAGAACGTTTTGACACCAAAGTCAATGGAGATGCAGGAATTAAAAAACAATTTAATATTGTAAAAAGTTTGTTTGAAAAAGCAGAAGTCATTATAAATTGTGGTGATGCTGGTCAAGAAGGAGAACTCATACAAAGATGGGTTATTAATCAATGTAATTATAAAGGCGAAGTAAAACGTTTATGGATTTCCTCTTTAACAGAAGAAGCTATAAAAGAAGGCTTTCAAAATTTAGAATCTTCTAAAAAATATGATAATCTCTATTATGCAGGATATTCTAGAGCTATTGGAGATTGGTTGTTAGGTTTAAATGCAACTCGTTTATATACTGTTAAATTTGGTGGCTACAAACAAGTGCTGTCTATTGGTAGAGTACAAACGCCTACACTAGCCATGTTGGTAAATCGTTATAAAGAAATTCGTGATTTTAAGCCTCAACCTTATTGGGAATTACAAACTACTTATAGAAATACACTTTTTAATTATGAAGATGGACGGTTTTTAAAAAAAGAAGATGGTCAAATTTTAGCAGATAAAGTAGCTCAATCTGAATTTGAAATTGTCTCTGTAACCAAAAAGAAAGGTAAAGAGTATGCTCCAAAATTATTTGATTTAACAGGACTACAAGTTTATTGTAACAATAAGTTTGGGTTTTCTGCAGATGATACTTTAAAAATTGTACAGAAGTTGTATGAAATGAAAGTAGTAACCTATCCAAGAGTAGATACTACTTTTTTACCAAATGATTTGTATCCAAAAGTGCACGGAATTTTATCGAAACTCACCAATTATTCAGAATTAACGCAACCACTTTTAGGCAAGAAAATAAAGAAAACCAAACGTGTTTTTAATGATAAGAAAGTTACAGATCATCATGCTATAATTCCAACAGGAATTCAAGGCAACTTGCAATACAATCAGCAACAAGTTTACGATATCATTACCAAAAGATTCATTGCAGTTTTTTACCCAGATTCAGATGTTTCTAATACTTCAGTGATGGGTAAAGCTGCTGAAGTACCTTTTAAAACAACAGGAAAAGAAATTATTAATAAAGGATGGAGAGTTGTATTTGAAACTGAAGAAAGCAAGGTTAAAAAAGAATTAAATCAACAACTAACATTACCATCATTTATTAAAGGTGAAAAAGGCTTTCATGAACCCTCTTTTTTAGAAAAGGAGACCAAACCTCCAAGAAATTTTACAGAGGCTAGTTTATTACGTGCTATGGAAACTGCTGGTAAACAAGTAGATGATGATGAAATGCGTGAGTTGATGAAAGAAAACGGAATTGGAAGACCTTCAACTAGAGCAAGTATTATTGAAACATTATTTCGAAGAAAATATATAGAACGTAAAAAGAAATTAGTTGTACCCACTCAAACAGGAATTGATTTAATCAACATCATTGATAATGAACTTTTAAAATCCGCTGAATTAACAGGTAGATGGGAAAAGCGTTTGAAAGAAATCGAAAGAGGAGAATTCAATGCTGGAACTTTTATCAATAACATGAAAAAAATGGTTGATGAATTGGTGTATGAAGTACGTTCTAATTCTTCTAAAAAAAGGATTTCTTCAAATACTTCTGTCATTTCGAGCGCTGTTGAAAACTCAACAAAATCAAAAACAAAAAAGTCTATAAAATCTAAAACAGTTGCAGGAAAAACTTGTCCTAAATGCAAAACTGGAAAACTTTTAAAAGGCTCATCTGCTTATGGCTGTTCTGAATATAAAAACAATTGTAGTTTTAAAATTCCTTTTAAAATTTATGACAAAAAAGTATCTGAAAACCAAATTATTAGATTAATTGGCAAAGGCTGCACAACCAATTTAAAAGGATTTAAAATTGATGGAAAATCAACTGAAGGATTACTACGATTTGATGATAATTTTGTAATTAAATTTGAACCAAAAAAGCATACTAATAAGAATCTTCAACAAACTCAGAATGTCATTGCAAATGTCATTGCGAATGAAATGAAGCAATCTGTAAATAACAAAGAGATTACTTCGTTGCAAACTCCTCGTAAAGACAGCTCAGAAAAAATTCCTTGCCCAAAATGTAACTCAGGAAACATTTTAAAAGGAAAAACTGCTTATGGTTGCTCTAATTATAAAAAAGGCTGTGATTTTGTGTTTTCTTTTGTAGACATAAAAAAAATCGCCAATGGAAAGCCATTGACGAAAGAATTGGTTTTAGAAATTATAAGTAATTAAGCTACTTTCTAATCATATTTTTTATATAAAATTGTTCCACTTTTTCTCTTGCCCAAGGTGTAGTTCTTAAAAATTTTAAAGACGATTTATATGTGGGATTATTTAGAAATGCCTTAATATTTAAAGCATACCCTAATTCTTCCCAACCAAAATCTACATATAACTCCTCTAAAATTGTGGCTAATTTTATACCATGTAAAGGATTATTAGGCTGTTCTTTACTCATCTAAATTTGGTAAAACAAAGTCATCTAAAATAGATTTCTTAGCCATCATTTTTTCAATTTCGTCAGATTTTCTTGGAGATTCTCCAGATAAATTAACAGGCCCTTTTTTAGTTACTAAAATATCATCTTCTATTCTTACTGCTATACCCCACCATTTTTTATCACAATTACTACCTTCTGGAATATAAATTCCTGGTTCCATAGTAACCACCATATTTTCTTCAAAATTTCCATAGTTTCCTGGATCGTGCACATCTAAACCAATATGATGTGAAGTTCCATGAGGAAAATAATTGTGTCTTTCATCTACAGACTTAATAATACCCAATTTAAATAAACCTTCGTTAATTACTTTTCTAGCTGCTTGATTTGGTGCTTGCATACTTGTACCAATAGTATATAATGCAATACCTGCTTCTTGAGCTTCATAAACCAAATCGTAAATTGCTTTTTGTTCTGGTGTAAATTTTCCACTTGCAGGAATAGTTCTAGTAACATCTGCAGTAAATCCTCTATACTCTGCACCTAAATCCATTAAAACTAAATCATTACCCACTTTAGTTTTATTATTTTCTATGTAGTGTAAAATACATCCATTATTTCCAGCTCCAACAATTGATGGATATCCTTCGTATTCTGCTCCATATTTTTTGTAAACAAACTCATGAATTCCTTGTAATTCTGTTTCAGACATATGAGGCTTCATTGCTTTCATAACCTCATTTTGTCCTATTGCTGAAATACGAACTGCTTTCGTTAATAATTTTAATTCCTCAGCAGTTTTAATCTCACGCATTGTAGCCAAATTAGATTGTAAAAATGTCAAATCTATATTCGTTTTTGGTTTTAGTGCTAAAGATATCTTTTGCTGATATTCTTTTTTTAATTCATCTGTTTTTGCAGACTTATACTTATTTAATAATTCATCATTCTTAATTTCTGAAGAACGAGAAGCCATTCTATCTATTATATTTATAACATTAGCATGACTTTCTATTGGCGTTTGTGCTACATTATTGTAAATATATTCTTTCATTCTTGATAAAAACATATTAGGATTGTAACCTGCTTTCATTTTAAATGATTTAACCAAATCAAAAACATCAGCACCACCTAAATCTCTATAATCATCCTTGAATTTACCATCAATAAAAACCTTATCAAAACTTTTAAAATCAATAGAAGAGTTTACGAACTCAGATGCATTCATTGCCATTTTAAAGCCTAATTCTTTTTTTGCACCTTCTACTCCTAAACGTTTTCCATTCCATTGTTCAGCTCTTGGATCTCTTTTTTGCACATATAAAATTTCATTATAAGTAGTACCATCTTCACTTGTTTGATCTTCAGAAAACAAAACTAAAACTCCATTTGGCTCTCTGTAGCCTGTTAAATAATAAAAGTTTGGATCTTGATGAAAAACATAATCAACATCATTAGCTCTGTTTCTTAAAGGATTTGCAAATACAACAGCCACTGAATTTTTTGGCATTTTTGCTCTTAAAACATCTCGTCTTTCTTTGTGAAATTCCGATGATAAATAATCTGTAGGTGTTTGTGCTGATCCACTTATTGAAACAACAAAAAATAAAATAAAAAGTACTTTAGAAATTTTCATAATTATAATTAATCTGGTTGTATTTTCAAATGTAATATTAATTCTTATCGAAATAAAAATATTAACACATTTTTAGTGAGGTTAATTTGCCATTTTTTGAATATTTTAGCCAAAATTTAAAGAAATCTACAAATGAAAAATATTGCATTACATGAAATACATGTAAACTTAGGAGCAAAAATGGTGCCTTTTGCAGGTTTTAATATGCCTGTACAATATGAAGGTGTAACAGCAGAGCACTTAACTGTTAGAAATGGCGTGGGTGTTTTTGATGTTAGTCATATGGGTGAATTTTTAGTTACTGGTGAAAATGCTTTAGCTTTAATACAAAAAGTAACTTCAAATGATGCTTCAAAATTAGCCATTGGTGATGCTCAATACTCATGTTTCCCAAATGAAAATGGAGGAATTGTAGATGATTTAATTTGCTACAGAATTAAAGAAAACCAATATTTATTAGTAGTTAATGCATCAAATATTGAAAAAGATTGGAATTGGATTTCTAAGTATAATGAAGAGTTTGGTGCTGAATTAAGAGATTTATCAGATGATTATTCTTTATTAGCAATTCAAGGTCCAAAAGCAGTTGAAGCTATGCAATCTTTATCTTCATTAGATTTAGCTGATATTCCTTTTTATAAATTTAAAGTAGGTGATTTTGCTGGTATAGAACATGTTATTATTTCTGCAACTGGTTATACAGGTTCAGGTGGATTTGAAATTTATTGCAAAAATAACGAAGTAGAACAAGTTTGGAATAAGGTATTTGAAGCTGGTAAAGAGTTTGGAATTAAGCCTATTGGTTTAGCTGCAAGAGATACTTTAAGAACAGAAATGGGATATTGTTTGTATGGTAATGATATAGATGATACTACTTCACCTATTGAAGCTGGTTTAGGTTGGATTACAAAATTTACTAAAGAATTTGTAAATCACGAAGCTTTAGCTAAGCAGAAAGCTGAAAAACCATCAAGAAAACTAGTTGCTTTTGAATTAAATGAAAGAGGAATTCCTAGACAAGGTTATGATATTGTTAATGCAGAAGGTAACAAAATAGGTAATGTAACTTCTGGTACTATGAGTCCATCTTTAAGTAAAGGAATTGGTTTGGGTTATGTACCATTAGATAGTTCTAAATTAGGAACAGAAATTTTTATTCAGGTTCGTAAAAAAGCAATACCTGCAACTATTGTTAAGTTACCATTTTATAAAAATTAAAATGACAAATTTCTATTATAAATTTACTTTTCTAATTGTAGTTTTAATAGGATTACTGTATTCTTGCACCCAAAAAAAATCAATGATTAATTCAAGTAATAATACTCAAGAAAAATATATTTTAATTTGGGAAGATACTTTTGAAAATGAAGAATTAGATCTTAAAAAGTGGAATAGACAAGTTGAACCTGCAGGAAGATTTAATGCTGAATGGCAAAGGTATACAAATGATAAAAAAAACGCTTTTATTAGAGATAATCAATTAGTTATAAAAGCTATTCATGAGAGTAAAACACATGGTTTAAATCAATATACTTCTGCTCGTTTAAATACTGCTGGAAAATTTGATTTTACTTATGGTAAAATAGTAGCTAAAATAAAATTACCAAGTGGTAAAGCTATTTGGCCAGCTTTTTGGATGTTAGGGTCTAATATTGATGAAAATGGTGGTGATACTTCTTGGCCAACAACTGGTGAAATAGATATTCTTGAACTTTGGGGTTCTGTTGATGCTAGTTTAGTTGAAGCTAATGTACACTATGCAGATGCTAAAGGAAAACATACTCAAATGGGTGCTAAAGGTTATCACCTACCTAAAGGATCTTTTTCTGACAGCTTTCATGAGTTTGAATTAGAATGGACAAAAGAAGCTCTTATTTGGAGAGTTGATGGTAATACTTATCATACTTTAGATATTACTGATAAAAAGTATTATGCTTTTCATAAAGATTTTTTCTTATTATTAAATATTGCTGTAGGTGGAGAATTTGCAGGTTATCCAGATAAAACAACTCCTTTACCTCAAGAAATGGTAGTAGATTGGATTAAAATATATCAGGATCAATAATTAAAATTTATTGTAATTTTTTATTTATATATAAGTTTTTCTCTAAAAATTTCAATCTACTAAACCTATTATAAGAAAACAAAAAAGTTAAAACAGCAACTAACAAAATAAATGGTAACAAGAAAAAGTTTATTAAGGGGGAATTCATAAGTATTTTTATTTTTTATAAAAATAATCAAATAAATTTAAAAAAATATTTATTAAAATAAAAATTTTTTTTTACACATTAAATCTAAAATGCATAACATCACCATCTTTTACAATATATTCTTTACCTTCTACTCTCATCTTACCAGCCTCTTTTACTTTAACTTCGCTTCCAAAAGAAACATAATCGTTATAAGAAATGGTTTCAGCTCTAATAAATCCTTTTTCAAAATCAGTGTGAATAACACCTGCAGCTTGTGGTGCTGAAGAACCAACAGGAATTGTCCATGCTCTAACTTCTTTTACACCTGCTGTAAAGTAAGTTTGTAAGTTTAATAATTTATAAGCAGATCTAATTAATCTAGAAACACCTGCTTCTTCTAAACCTATATCTTCTAAAAACATTTGACGCTCTTCATAGTCTTCTAATTCTGTAATATCAGCTTCTGTACCTACAGCTAAAACTATAACTTCTGCATTTTCATGAGCTACTGCTTCTTTTACTTTTTCAACATAATCATTACCAGAAACAGCTGATTTTTCATCAACATTACAAACATATAATACTGGTTTTGCTGTAATAAATTGAAGTGGTTTTACAAATTCTAAATCTTTATCAGAAAATTCTATTCCTCTTACAGATTTACCTTCTAATAAAGTAGCTTCTACTTTTAATAAGATATCTAGTTCAACTTGTGCTTCTTTTTGCCCTGTTTTAGCTGTTCTTTTAACACGTTCTAAACGTTTTTGAACAGTTTCTAAATCTTTTAATTGTAATTCTATATCAATCGTTTCTTTATCACGAATAGGATCTACAGAACCATCTACATGCACAATATTATCATTATCAAAACAACGCAATACATGCAAAATGGCATCAGTTTCACGAATATTTGCTAAAAATTGATTTCCTAAGCCTTCACCTTTACTAGCTCCTTTTACTAAACCAGCAATATCTACAATTTCTACTGTTGCAGGAACTACTTTTTCAGGATTTACCAATTCTTCTAGTTTCTCTAATCTTTCATCAGGTACATTAACTACGCCTAAATTAGGTTCAATAGTACAAAAAGGAAAGTTTGCACTTTGCGCTTTAGCATTTGATAAACAGTTAAATAAAGTTGATTTTCCTACGTTTGGTAATCCTACAATTCCAGCTTTCATTTCTTAAAATTTTGCGAGTGCAAATATATCTATTTTAAAAATAAAAAATTCCGAATTATCTTCGGAATTTTTAGTCTTATTGATTAATTAAAAAAGTATCCTTTTATCTAATCATTATGCATAAATCGTTGTTTTTCTAACAACTCTTCTTCTGTTTCTACATTATCTTCATCTGGTACACAACAATCTACAGGACAAACAGCTGCACATTGAGGCTCTTCATGAAATCCTTTACACTCAGTACATTTGTCTGCAACTATATAATAAATTTCATCAGAAATTGGTTCTTGGTCTTCATCTGCATTAGCAGACTTTCCATTAGGTAAAACAACATTTCCACTTAAATCTGTACCATCACTATATTTCCAATCGTCTGCACCTTCGTAAATTGCAGTATTTGGACATTCTGGTTCACAAGCCCCACAATTTATACATTCATCTGTTATTATAATTGCCATATTTTTCTTTTCTGTTTTTGTACCTTTGCAGTTGCAAAAATAACCCCTAAATCATTTACATCCAAAATAAATGAACAGTATTCAGAATAGAATTGAAGCTTTTTCAAAATTAGGTGATTTTTTAAGTCAGTTTTCTACAAAGGGAATTGAAAAAAAAGAAGATATTCCTTTTAATGAATTATTTTTTGATGGTTTTAAACATCAAATTAAACTAGCGCAAGAAAATAATTCTTGGTTTACAAAAGACAATATTTTAAACTCATTAGAAAGTTGGTCTAATTCATTAAATTACAATAATTTAAATAACTTTACCAATAGTGTTAATTTAAATATAATTAATCCTAAAACTGTTGCCATTGTTATGGCAGGAAATATACCTTTAGTAGGTTTTCATGATTTTTTATCTGTATTAATTTCTGGACATTCTGTTTTAGTAAAACAATCTTCGAGCGATAAACATTTATTGCCTTTTTTAGCAAAATATTTAGAGTACACTGAAGAAAGTTTTAAAGGAAAAATAACCTTTATAGAAGATAAACTTACCAACTTTGATGCAGTTATTGCTACAGGTAGTAATAATACTGCTCGCTATTTCGAATACTATTTTAAAGAAAAACCAAACATCATAAGAAAAAACAGAAACTCTGTTGCTGTAATTACTGGTAAAGAAACAATTGAAGACTTTGAAAAATTATCAGATGATATATTTCAATATTTTGGTTTAGGTTGTAGAAGTGTTTCTAAATTATATGTACCTAAAGATTACGATTTTGAGTTGTTTTTTAATGGAATGTACAACAAAAAAGAAATTATCAATAACGCAAAATATGCTAATAATTACGATTATAACAAAGCAGTGTATTTAATGAGTGAATTCGATTTACTAGAAAACGGATTTTTGATGATTAAAGAAGATGAAAGTTACTCCTCTCCTATTGCAACAATTTTTTATGAATATTTTGATAATGAAATTGATTTAAAAATCAAACTACATGAAGATAGAGAAAAGATTCAGTGTGTTGTTGCCAAAGGTTTTCTAGAAAATGAAATCGCTTTTGGCCAAACTCAACATCCAAAATTAACAGATTATGCAGATGGAGTAAACACTCTAGAATTCTTGTCTAAACTATAAACTATGAAAAAACACAATTTTAGTGCTGGACCTTGTATTTTACCAGAAGAAGTTTTGCAAAAAGCATCTGAAGCTATTATAAACTTTAATGAAGATAATTTATCATTAATAGAAATATCTCATAGAAGTAAACCTTTTGTTGATGTTATAGAAAAAGCAAGAAGTTTAGCTTTAGAACTTTTAGGTTTAGAAAACAAAGGATATAAAGCTTTATTTTTACATGGAGGTGCTAGTATGGAGTTTTTAATGGTTGCATATAATTTATTAAATAAAAAAGCAGCGTATTTAAACACTGGTACTTGGTCAGATAAGGCAATAAAAGAAGCAAAAGCTTTTGGTGAAGTTATAGAAGTTGCAAGCTCTAAAGATAAAGGCTTTAATTATATACCAAAGGGATATTCAATTCCAAAAGATGCAGATTATTTTCATTGTACTAGTAATAATACTGTTGCAGGAACTCAAATGAAAGTATTTCCTGAAACAAATATTCCTTTAGTATGTGATATGAGTTCAGATATTTTTTCACGTCAATTAGATTTTGAAAAATTTGATTTAATTTATGCTGGTGCACAAAAAAATATGGGACCAGCAGGAACTACCTTGGTTATACTTAAAGAAGAAATTTTAGGTAAAGTAGAAAGACATATACCTACTATGCTTAACTACAAAACCCATTTAGATAAAGAGAGCATGTTTAACACACCAGCTGTTTTTCCTATTTATGTTTCTATGCTTACTTTACAATGGTTGAAGGATTTAGGAGGAATTTCTTTCATAGAAAAAGTAAACGAAAAAAAAGCAGCTCTTTTGTATGGCGAAATTGACAGAAATCCTTTATTTGAAGGTATTGTTGCCAAAGAAGATAGAAGTATTATGAATGCAACATTTGTTTTAAAAGACAATACTCTAACCGAAAAATTTGATAAAATGTGGCAAGAAGCTAATATTAATGGTTTACATGGCCATAGATCTGTTGGTGGTTATAGAGCTAGTATGTATAACGCTTTACCTTTATATAGTGTACAAGCCTTAGTAGATGTTATGCAAGAATTAGAAAGAAAAAATTAAAATAATTATTTGAAAATATAAACTTATAAAGATTTTCAAAAAAAAAGAATTTGTAGATATATAATGATAGTATTAGCAAACGACGGAATTACATTAAAAGCAATTCAGGCTTTAGAAAAAGCAGGTTTTGAGGTAAATATTACTAAAGTTGCACAAAATCAATTAGAAAATTTCATCAATGAACATAATATTGATGCAGTATTAGTGGGGACAAATACACAAATAAGACAAGAGCTTATAGAGGCCTGCCCTTCTTTAAAATTGATTGGAAATTCGAGCTCAAATATGGATAATATTGATGTTGAATTTGCTATAGATAATGGATTACATGTCATTAATCCTAAAAACGCTTCAGCAAGCTCTATAGCAGAATTAGTATTTGCACACCTTTTTGGTATGGCTCGTTTTTTACATTCTTCTAACAGAGAAATGCCATTAGAAGGAGATATGAGATTTAAAGATTTAAATAAAGCTTATTCTTTAGGTTCTGAATTAAGAGGCAAAACTATTGGAATTCTAGGTTTTGATAAAGTTGGTCAAGAAGTTGCAAAAATTGCTATTGGATTAGGAATGCATGTTTTAGCTTATGACGATTTTATAGAAGAAGCAACCATAACTTTAGATTTTTACAATCAACAAAAAATAGATTTTACAATCAAAACCAGTGCTATAGATGATGTTTTAAAAGAATCAGATTTTATTTCATTGCATTTAGTAAATCATGAAGATTATATAATTACATCAAAAGAATTTGAAAAAATGAAAGATGGTGTTGGTTTTATAAATACTGCAAAAGGTGGTATTTTAAATGAAGTTGATTTAGTAAATGCCATAGAAAGTGGTAAAGTGCAATATGCAGGTTTAGATGTTTTTGAAACAGAACCAACACCAGCAGTTCAACTTTTAATGAATCCTGAAATTTCGCTTTCTCCAAATATTGGTTCGTCTACTAAAGAAGCACAAGAAAGAATTGGTTTAGAATTGGCAAATCAAATTATTTCTTTACTAAACTAATTTAAATTTAAACAAATTAATGGCAATTGTAAAACCGTTTAAAGCTGTAAGACCAAGTAGAGATAAAGCTGCATTAGTATCATCTAAATCTTATGAAGCCTATACTCCTGCTGAGTTAGGTGCAAAATTAAATTTTAATCCTTTTAGTTTTCTACACATTTTAAATCCAGATTACAAATACCATCAAGAAGTTTCCAGTGAGCAACGTTTTCAATTAGTTCATAAAAAATATACAGAATTTAAAAGCAGTAATTATTTCTCTAAAGATAATAAACCTGCTTTTTATATATATCAAAATAATACGCCCACAAAATCGTATTGTGGTATTATTTCTGCAACAGCTGCAGAAGATTATCATAATAATGTAATTAAAAAACATGAAGATACACTTGAAAAAAGAGAATTGCTTTTTGAAAAATATTTAAAAAAAACAGGCTTTAATGCAGAACCTGTTTTACTTACCTACCCAGATAATGAGGTTATAGAAAAAATAATAAAGAAGCATCAAAAAAAAAGACCAGAATATGAATTTACAACTACAGATAGAAATTCACATTTACTTTGGGTTATAAATAATGAAAAAGAAATTTCACAAATAACAGAAGCTTTTAAAAGTGTCACTACTTTATATATTGCAGATGGACATCATAGAACAACATCTTCTTGCTTATTGGCTAAGAAATTAGCTAAGGAAAACAAAAATCACACTGGTCAAGAACCTTACAATTTCTTTATGAGTTACTTATTACCTGAAAGTCAATTAGATATCTATGAGTTTAACAGATTCATCAGAGATTTAAATGGATTAAATTCAGCTGAACTTTTAATTGAAATTGGTAAAATATTTAAAATACAAAAGAAACATCAAGAGTTTTTTAGACCGACTGAAAAAAATCAATTTAGCATGTATTTAGATGGTGAATTTTATGCACTTAGTCTAAAAAAATCAGCTTATAAGTTTACAGATGCTTTAAGTAAATTAGATGCTCAAATTTTATTTACTACTGTCTTAAACCCAATTTTAGGCATCAATGATATTAGAAATGATTCTAAAATTGTGTATTCTCAAAATAAATCTGGCAGTTTAGAATTAAAAACAAAAGTAGATTCAGGTGAATTTAAAGTTTCTTTTGGTATGTTACCTGCAACAATAGAAGAATTAAAAACCATTGTAGATGCTAATTTATTAATGCCACCTAAAACTACTTTTATAGAACCTAAACTAAGAAGTGCTTTAACCATTTATGAACTCTAATATGATTCAAGAAAACTTACAAAATATAAAAGCAACTTTACCTAAAAATGTAACACTTGTTGCTGTTTCTAAAACAAAACCAGTAGAAGATTTACAAGAAGCTTACAATGCTGGTCAACGTATTTTTGGAGAAAACAGAATACAAGAAATGGCAGAGAAGTATGAACTTTTACCTAAAGATATTAAATGGCATATGATAGGTCATTTACAGAGTAATAAGGTAAAATATATGGCGCATTTTGTAGATTTAATTCATGGTGTAGATAAATTTTCTACATTAAAAGAAATTAATAAGCAAGCAAAAAAACACGATAGAGTTATACACTGTTTACTACAAGCAAAAATTGCTGAAGAAGACTCTAAATTTGGATTATCTTTTGATGAAATTGAAAATATTTTAGCGTCAGAAAAATTAAAAGATCTAGTAAATATTAAAATTGTTGGATTAATGGGAATGGCTACTTTTACTGATGATAAGCAACAATTACATAAAGAGTTTTCATCTCTAAAAAACCTATTTGACAAACTCAAAACAGATAACCAAAATCTAAAAACCTTATCTATGGGAATGAGTGGAGATTATCAAATAGCTATAGAAAATGGAAGTACAATGATACGTGTTGGAAGCTCCATATTTGGTAAAAGAAATTATAATTAGTAGTTTTATCGAAATTAGAAAAAGAAATTGTACGCTGTTTTAGATATAGAAACTACTGGAGGTAAGTTTAACGAAGAAGGAGTTACAGAAATTGCTATTTATAAGTTTGATGGTCATGAAATTGTTGACCAATTTATATCTCTTGTAAATCCTGAAAGACCCATTCAAGAATTTGTTGTAAAATTGACAGGCATCAATAATAAAATGTTACGAAATGCACCTAAATTTTATGAAGTTGCTAAAAGAATTGTAGAAATTACCAAAGACTGTATTTTGGTAGCTCATAATTCAGCTTTTGATTATAGAATTCTTAGAACCGAATTTCAAAGATTAGGTTTCGATTTCGAAAGAAATACTTTATGTACAGTAGAGTTAAGTCAACAGTTAATTCCAGAACAACCTTCTTATAGTTTAGGCAAATTAACTCGTTCTTTAGGAATACCTATTGCAGACAGACATAGAGCTACAGGAGATGCTATTGCTACAGTAAAACTATTTAAGCTTCTTTTAGAAAAAGATGTTAGTAAAGACATCATTCAAAATTCTATAAAATACTTTGATAGAAGATTAGAAAAAGAAAAACTATTAAATCTTGTAGATTCTATTCCTACAGTTTCTGGAGTTTTTTATGTTCAAGATATTAATGGTAAAGTCATTTATATTGGTAGAGGAAAAAATATTAAACACGAAATCAATACCTTATTTTTAAAAATTACAAAAAGAGCTTCTAAAATTCAAGAAAGAGCAAATTCAATTTCTTACGATAAAACTGGTAATGAGCTATTTACAAGATTAAGATATTATTTAGAATTAGATAAATTATCTCCTAAATTTAATTTTAAGAAGAAATTTAAATATAATTTAGAACCTTTTAATAGCGATGATTTTTTAATTGTTGACAAAGGAAGAGAAGTTGAAGAACACTCTATTATATTAATAGAAAATAATGATGTTTTTGGATATGGTTATACCAATTTAGCTTATCAAGAAAACAATTTACCAATACTAAAAAAAATAATTACTCCTTTTTCTGATAAAGATATTGCAAAAACAATTATCAAAAATTATTTAAGAAAAAATAAAGTAGAAAAAATAATTAGGTTTTAAATAATTAAACTATTTACCCTCTAAATTTAAATACGTCAAATGACGTATTTTTTTTTATTATATTAGTAGTGAATTTTGCTAATCAACCTTAAAACTATAAAAATGAAAAAGTTAACTCTACTTTTAGTTGGTTTTCTACTTACTTTAAATTTATTTTCTCAAGATTTTGACGAGGATTTTGGAACAGGTCTAAAGTTTGATGAAAACATGTATGAAACTGTACCTCAATCTGTACCTTTAGTTACAAGAAGTTATACTGCTTTACCAAGTTCTTACAGTTTAAAACCTTATGCCCCAACACCAAAAAGTCAAGGAAGACAAGGTTCTTGTGTTGGTTGGGCAAGTGCTTATGGGGCTAGAACTATAGCTTACGCCATAAAAAATAATTGGAAAAACCAAACATCAAGAATTACTGCAAATGCATTTTCACCTGCTTTTGTTTATAATCAAATAAGAGTAAACAATCAATGCCAAGGTGCTTATATAGAAAGTGCTATGAAATTATTAAATAATACTGGTGCAGCTAAATTGTCAGAATTTCCATACACAGATCAATCTTGTGTAACTACTCCAAACAGTTATGTTAAGTCAAAAGCTCAAAGTAATAGAATATTAACTTATGAAAGATTAGCAAAATGGAGTAATCCATATAATCTTGTAGGCAAAGTAAAAAAAGCAATATCAAGTAAAAAACCAGTGGTAATTGGTTTATTTAAATACAATAGACTAATTGTTAATAGCGAAAACGTTTGGATACCAAACTCAGGGAGTAAAGGACATGCAATGGTTGTTGTAGGTTATGATGATAATAAAGCTGGTGGTGCTTTTGAAATTATGAATTCTTGGGGAACACGTTTTGGTAGAGGTGGTTTTTTATGGATTAAATACAGTGATTTTGAAAGACAAGTAAAAACGGCTTATGTTTTAGTTGATAAAAACAATAATGATTATATCAACATAAATAATAATAATAATAATAATAATAATAATAATAATAACAACATCACAACTGTTACAAATAAAGTTGGTGGTGAGTTAACTTTAAAACTAAGTAATGGCAACAACATGCCAGTAAGTTTAGCTGATGGTGCAAAGAGAAATTTTAATATTGTTAAAGCAACTAAAACAACCTATAAAGTAAGTCAGACCTACTCTTCTGGAACTCAATTTAGAATTTACTTAAAAAGTAAACAAAGGGGTTATGTTTATTTAATTGGTTATGGTTCTTCAGATAAATCAGTTAATAAGTTGTATCCATTTGCAAATTACAGTGACTATTTTAGTTATACAAATAGTGAAATTGCATTACCAAATGAAGATTATTTTATAGAGTTTGATAATAATCCTGGAAGAGATATTCTTTGCGTTTTATATAGTAAAGAAAAGCTAAATATTAACGATATTGTAAGTAAAGTTAGATATGGAAATGGAGATTTTGTTTCTAAAGTTAAAAAAGCACTATCTAGTAAAATGTTTAAAGGCGCTGATGTTAAATTTTCTAACGATAAAATTGCTTTTAATGCTTCTTCTACAAATAGCACAGCTAAGGTTGTTCCTATTTTTATAGAAATGAATCACCAATAAAAATTATTATGAAAATAACAAAAAACATATTATTAACTCTTCTTTTTATTAGCACTTCCCTCTTTTCTCAAAGTGGAGGAAATTATGTTTATCAAGAAGAGTTTAACAGTCAAGGAACTTGGACTAAAGACAATAATGAAATTAGAGAACTTTATGTATCAAGTGGTAAATATTATTTTGAACACAAGAAAAAGGAAGGGTTTAGAGAATTTACAACAAGAACTTTTAATATAGATATGACAAAAGATTTTGAAATCGAAACTTCTATATTAAAAATTTCTGGAGAACAAGATTTTGGAATGTCTTTTTTATTTGACTACAAAGACAGTAACAATTATACAGAGTTTGGCATTACCTCTACTGGTTATTATAGAGTAGCTGAATCTATTTCTGGAAAATATAGCAATATTAAAAGTTGGACAAGTTCTTCTTTTGTAAAAAAAGGAAACTATGGTACAAATAAGTTAAACATTAAAAAGAAAGGGAATAGAATCACTTACTATATAAATAATTCTTATGTATATGGTATGGATTTTAAAAAGTTTAAAGGCTCAAAAATGGGCTTTAGACTTTATAGAAACCAAAAGGTTGCTATTGATTATTTTAGAGTAAAACAAGCCTCTTCTACAATTAATACAACAAATACAGCTAATAAGACTATTTTATTTGAAGGTTTTAATAATAATAACAATGGATGGTCAGAATCAAACAGCAATAATGTACGTTTAGCTATAGAAAATGGAGATTACATTTTAGATCATAAAAGAGAAAGTGGTGGCTGGTCTAGTACCATTTCAAAATACATAAATTCTTCAAGAAAATTTAGAATTACTGCACAGATAAAGAAAGTTTCTGGAATTCAGAATAATGGTTATGGAGTTACATTTGGTAAAAAAGATAATAATAACCAAAATCATTTTTTAGTTTCTGGTGATGGTTCTTACAAAATTGTTCAATATAAAAATGGAACAAGAACCTATATAAAAGAATGGACAAAATCAAGCGTTATAAAAACAGGAAATGGCGTATACAATTACTTGAAAATTCAGAAAGATGGTAGTGCTTATAAGTTTTACATTAACAGTACTTTAGTGCATACTAGCTATAAAGTTACACTATATGGAAGTAGCGTTGGTTTTACTTTGTATGATAAACAAAAAATACATGTAGGGTACTTAAGTATGATGTATGAAGATAGTACTTCTACAACAAATACAACAGTTACCAATAATAAACATTTAACAAAAGAAACTATATTATTTGATGGGTATACAGATAATAAAAATGATTGGTCTACCACCAAAAACGAAAATATAAATTTAGATGTTAGAAATGGTAATTACTATATAAATCATAAAAGAGCTAAAGGTGGTTGGTCTGTAACTAAAGATAAATATATTGACACATCTAGAGATTTTAAAATTCTAGCAGATATAAAAAAAGAAAGTGGTATTTTAAATAATGGTTATGGTATTGTTTTCGGACGTTTAGACAGCAACAATCAGAATTTATTTTTTGTTAATGGTAATGGATCTTATTCTATTAATAATATTAAAAATGGTAAAGATAATTTCTTAAAAAACTGGGCCTCTTCTAGCGCTATTAGAAAAGGAAATGGAGCTTACAATGTATTAAAAGTAGTTAAAATTGGTAGTAAATTAGAATATTATATAAACAATACTAAAGTATATACAGATTACAGTCCAGAGTTTTATGGAAATCGTTTTGGTTATATCATTTATGATAGACAAGAAATTTCTGTAGCCTATATAAGTGTTGGCTATTTAGATAAGAAAAAAGTTGACACAAACAATTATAATAATCTAGTAGATAATATAAGTAATTATAATTACGATAACTCAAGTTTCTATTTTAGTGATCAATTTACAAGTAATTCTAAAAATTGGCCTTTAAAGAACGATGAAAATGCAGAATTTAAAGTTACTAATGGTAAATATTATTTAAATCATAAAAGAAAAGAAAAAGGCTGGTCTACTTATAGAGACACTTATATAGATACTTCAAGAGATTTCGAAATTGAAACAAAAATTGATAAAATCAGTGGTGTAACTAATTATGCATATGGTTTAATGTTTGGTAAAAAAGGAACTAGTGATTTTAGATTTTATATTTCTTCAGGTGGTTATTACAAAATAGCTAGAGAAGTTGATGATAAAGAACAAATCATTCAGAAATGGACAAAAACTAGTACTGTAAATACTGGAAATTCAAAATCCAATACACTTAAAGTTAAAAAAGAAAATAATTATTATAAATTTTATGTGAATGGTAGTTTTGTACATCAAACAGAATTTGAAGAATTTTTTGGAAATGATTTAGGTTTTGTTTTATTTAATGATCAAGAAATTGCTATTGATTATATAAGAGTAAAATACAATGGTTCAAAAATTAATACCATTACAAAAAACACAGATTTAAAATTACCACTATTAGATAATTTTAGCTCTAATACAAGCAAATGGTTTTTAGAAGATGCAGATAATTATTCAGTTAAAATGGATAATGGAAAACTAAAAATCAAAAGAAAAAAGAAAGGTGGAATTTTTATTAGTAGAGATGTAGATATAGACACGTCTAAAGATTTTATATTAGAAACATCTATTTCTCATACAGATATGGCTTCTGGTTATTATGGTTTAACCTTTGGGCGTAAAAACTCTTCTAATGAGTATTCTTTTTTACTATCAGGTAATGGAAGTTATAAGTATAGAAAATTTGAAAATGATAAGTATAAAGAAATTATAGAATCCACATTTTCTAGCGCAATTAAAACAGGTTCTAATAGTTACAATGTAATTAAATTAGTAAAATCTGGTGATGTTTTACGTTTTTACATAAACAACCAATACATAAATGAAACTCCTTTTGAACCTTTCTTTGGCAAAAAATTAGGGTATACTGTTTATTATGAAAGAACAATTTCAGTAGATTATTTAAATATAAAATATCAAACTGAAACCTTTAATAATCCACCAGTTGTTGTAATTACAGAACCAAAAGTTCAAAGAGGATTTAAAATTGTAAAAACAAAAAGAATTTTAGTTCGTGGTAAAGCAACAGATGCAGATGGTATTTTTGAAGTGTTAGTAAATGGTGTAGAAGCTAATGTTAATGCAGATGGTACTTTTACAGCAAATGTACCTTTAAAATATGGTGAAAACACTTTAATAGTTAGTGCATCAGATTTAAAAGAAGCAAAATCTACAAAAGAATTTCAGATAATTAGAGAATCTCCAAAAGTAGATGAGACTATTGTCGAAAATATAACTACAAACAATAATAAATTAGATGTTGGATTTGGTAAATATTACGCATTAATAATTGGTGTAAGTGAATATGATGATCCAAAAGTTGCAGATTTAGAAGGTGAACCAACAAGAGATGCACAAGCTTTGGCAGATGTCTTAAGTAATTTTTATAGTTTTCCAGAAAATAATATTACTGTTTTAAAAAATCCTACAGCTGCAGAAATAAAGAAGAATTTTGTGCTACTTAGAAAAAAAGTAACTAAAAATGATAACGTTTTAATCTTCTATGCTGGTCATGGAAATTATGATAAACAACTAGAATATGGGTATTGGATGCCTTCTGATGTAGAAATGGAATATGAATTAAATATTATTTCCAATACAGAAATTGTTACCTATTTAAGAACCATAAAATCTAAAAATACCTTATTAATTTCTGATGCTTGTTTTAGTGGTAGTATCTTAGTTAAAAGTAGAGCCTATGAAGACGCTTCAAAAGCGATACAAATAAAACATGATACAGAAAGTAGAAAAGCAATTACTAGTGGTACTTTAACAACTGTACCTAATAAAAGTATATTTATGAAATTCTTATTAAAATTGCTAAAAGAAAATAAACAACCTTATTTATCTGCAATGGAGTTGTATCATAAAATAGAGGTACCTATCATTAATAATTCACCAGGAGAAAATCCTCCAAAACCAGTTTATGCTCCAATAAGTCAAACTGGAGACATGGGTGGTGATTTTTATTTTATCAAAAAAAATTAAAATAACCTGATTTAATTATATAAATTAGCTCTTGAATCAATTATGGATCAAGAGCTTTTAATTTTACAATTTCAACAAAAGGATGTTAAAGCCTATGAGCAACTATATAATATGTATTGTGATAGTGTTGCTGGTATTATTAATACTATTGTAAAAAACAATGACGTAGTTGAAGAAATTACTCAAGATGTTTTTATAAAAGCTTGGAACAATGCAGAAAGTTATTCTGCAAAAAAAGGCCGTTTTTTTACTTGGTTACTAAATATAGCAAGAAATGCAGCTATAGATTATACTAGATCAAAAAAATTTAAACAGTCTAAACAAAACCTTAACTCAGATTTTTTCGTAGATATAATAGCAAGCAATGATAACTTAGATTCTAAAACTAACGGAATTGGGTTAAAAGAGTTTGTTAATAAACTTGGGGATACCTGTAAGTCTGTAATAGAATTATTATATTTTAAAGGATTTACACAAAAAGAAGCCTCAGAAGAATTAAAAATGCCTTTAGGTACAATTAAAACAAGAAGTAGAACTTGCATAGGCGATTTACGTCTAATGTTAGGTGTATAAAAAATGGATATTAAAAAATACATAGCATCTGGAATTTTGGAACTTTATGTTGCAGGAGCTCTTTCTGAAAAAGAAAATCAGGAAGTATTTGAGGCTATACAAAAATATCCAGAAGTAAAAAAAGAAGTAGAAGCTATAGAAAATGCAATAATGCAATTAACTGCTGCTGCAAAAACTGATGCCCCCTACTCTTTTCAAGACATAAAAAGTCAATTAAAAACTAAAACGCCAAAAGTTATACCAATTAATAAACCTAGAAATAATTGGACACAATATATGGGCTGGGTTGCTTCTTTAGTCTTGGCAACATCTTTAATTTTTACTATAAACCAAAAAAATACTTTAGAAGATAAAATTGTAAAAGAAAGAATTCAACTTGAAGGAATGATCAATGATTCTTATGACAATCTTGCTAAAGCAGAAAAATTAATAGAAGTATTTAGAGATAAAGATATCATCTCAGTACCTTTAGCTGGTCAGCAAGTATCTCCTACATCTTATGCGAAAGTTTATTGGGATAAGAAAACTAACTCTATATACTTAGATGCAAAAGGATTACCTGAACCTCCAAAAGGAAAAGTTTATCAAGTTTGGTCTTTAAAATTAGATCCTTTAACTCCTACAAGTTTAGGAACATTAGATACTTTTACAGCAGATACTAATAAAATCTTTACAATTAGTAATGCCAACGAATCTGAAGCTTTTGGTATTACTTTAGAACCTGCAGGAGGTAGCAAATCTCCAACTTTAGAACAATTATATACTTTAGGAGCAGTCTCTTCATAAAAAAATTTAAAGTCTTAAGAATCATTAAAACGATTTTATTAATAGTTTTAGTAATCTCTTTCATTTATTATTTTAAACGTTTTTTAAATTTTCATATCTATAAAGAATATGCACTAAAAATGGCTAACTTCTCCTAATTTAATGGTAAAACTAAGTGAAGTACTTTTAATTTTTGGTGGTTTAACTTTGGCTACTGGGTTTTTAAGACTTTTTAATATTATTTGCTTATCAATATTTCTAGTAATTGCATCTTTTACAATTCATCAATTCTGGAAAGAAAATACTAATGAAAAAAAACTTTTAGAAGCTATGCATTTTTCTAAAAACATTGCAATACTTACTGAATTGATATGTGTTGCTTTTTCTTAAAAGGTTACTATAAAAACCATAAATAAACAAAGTAAATAGTCTATTTAAAATTTTAAAAACAAGGTTTGTTTGATATTGTTATTTTACTTTATAAATAAAATTATACAAACTAATAGTAATTTATAGAGTAAAACTAAATATAAAAAGAAACCTGTTACTATAAATAGTAACAGGCTTCACATCCAACTAAAACCAACCAAACTATGGTTTTCTTTTATTTATTTTAAAACTTATATGTTATTGTTGCCTTTGCAAAAAACGGAGTACCTGGAGTAAAATGTATTTCTTCTACAGAATTTGCCTCATTTCTTAATCTACTTTCTGTTGCAAACTGTGTTTCATTCCAATCTACATCAAATAAGTTTTCTACAGCAATACCAAATGTGATGTCTTTTAAATTATAATTAATATTAAAATCACTTACAAAATAACCTTCTGCTACTATACTATTATCTTCATTTGCAGCTCTATCTGCTAAATATCTATATCTAATTCCTCCAGAAAACTTCCCTAAATTATTAAAAGACAATCCACCAGACATTGTAAAATTAGGTGCTAATGGAATGTAATCTTGAACTGAAACTTCTTCTAAACTTCTAGCTCTAGTTATTGTTGCATCAGTATCAAAATATATTTTATCTGATAATTGGTAACGCAATCCTAAATCTAATCCAAATCGTTCTGATTTACCTGAAGGTTCTACAATACCAGCATCACCTACATACACAAATTCTTCTTCTGAAAACAAATACCAAGCTGCAGTATTTATTACTATGTTTTTTGTGGGTTTCCAAATAATTCCAAAGTCTACACCATAAGCTCTTGGTAAAATTTTGTCTGCATTTTGTTGTAAAACCACTCTAGCATCATTTGAGTGAAAACCAATACCAGATTTTAAAAACCATTGTAAGTTGTTATTCTGAGTATATAAAAAATTTAACTTAGGGTTTACTATAGCTCTTGTTTTAGAAAGCTTTTGGTAAGTTGTGCTTAAAGCATCTGTATATAAATATTTAAAGTAATCTAAACGTATTGCTGGTGCTATTTTAAATTTACCTATTTCGAATTCTGAATTAAAAAATGCATACATATTAGTTTGTTGTACATCACCTAATTGAACATTGGTTAAAGTCTCTCTCCTATTTTTTGTTTTAGACAATTCATTGTCATTCACTAAATCAAAACGTAATCCAATTCCTTTTGTGAATTTAGCATCTACATCTCCATATTTTTTTTCTTTGATAATCTTAGCATTAAATCCATATATATTTCTATTTTCAAATTGTCTTATTTGATCTCCATCAACAGGGTTATCTAAGAAAAAAGTAAAGTTAGAATATAACTCAAAGTTATAATTAGAGTAAAATGCGTTAGCTTGAAAAATACTTTCGTTTGCTAATGTTTTTTGTAATTGAACATTAAAGTTTGTTCTAGAGGTAAAACCTCCTTCTGTATCATCTATAGCACCAAATCTTGTTATGGTTCCATTATCTACTGCTCTTTGTGGTATTTGCCCAGAAGCATCCCAACTACTTGTAAAATGAGAAGCTGTAAAGGTTAATTTATCTTTTCCTTTTAAAAAGGTATTATACTTTGTAAAAATATTTAGTCTATTAAAATTTTGTGGTGATTCAAAAGGTCCATCAAATTCAATATATTCTACTGCTACATATGCATCATCATTTTTAGCGTTTTCTAATAAATTAAATAAACCTACTGTTCTTATTGAATTAAAATCACCATAACCAATTGAAACCATATTTTCTTGAATAGCTGTTTTTGTAGAAAAATTAACATAACCAGCTGTGTTAAAATCACCTTGATTTGCATAATAAGGTCCTTTACCAAAATCTATTTTTTGAATAGTTTCAGGAATCATAAAGTGTAAATCTGAGTACCCTTGACCATGTGCATGAGATACCATGTTTATAGGCATACCATCTACAGAAAGTGTTATATCTGTACCATGATCTATGTCAAAGCCACGTAAAAATATTTGTTCTGCTTTTCCTCCTCCTGCATGTTGTCCAATAAATAAACCAGGAACTTTTCTGAGGATTTCTTGTGAATTATTTACAGGATTTAATTGTAAATCTATTCTAGAAATTGTTTGTAAAGCATTAATTTCTTTACGTAAAACTAATTCTTCTAATTGAAAAGTTTTTGTTTCTAAACTTACTAATAATCCATTTTTAAATTGATTTTCTGTAACTACTATTGTCTTTTTAGCATAACCAAGAATACTAAATTGAATACTATTATTAGTGGTTGTTTTCTCTATAGTAAACTGTCCATTTTCATTAGTATGCGTATGTGTATTAGTTGTTGTATTAATAACATAAACATTTTCTAATGGCATATTAAACTGATCTACTACTTGACCTTTTAATTGTTGTCCAAACGATTGTAAACTGCATAAAGTAGCTACAATAAAAAATATAGTATTTCTCATTTTTGTATATCTTTTCGTTTATATATTTTTAATTTCTTGTTCAGCATTAGGGCCTAATTCATAAATGGCACCCAATAATTCTGACTTTAAATTTGTAGCTTTATTTTTCTTTCCATTAGCTTTTAAAATTTGTGCTGTATGTAGTAAAGCTTCAGGTTCAAAAGTATTATTTATTACATATTTTTCAACTATTTCTAATGCTTTTGTTTTGTTATTATTTTTAAAATAAGCCCAAGCAAGTAAATCATAAGATTGTGCAGTTGGCCTCTCTTCTACTTCTTGCTTTGCAATTTCTATAGCCTTTAATCTATTTTCTTCATTCTCTGCAAATAGAATCACATTGTATTTTGCATACATTACACCATAATCTTCTTTATTTACAGCATTATAATACAGCGTAAGTTGCTTCTCTTTTTCAACACTATTTCCCATAAAATCAGCTATTTCCGATTTTAGCAAGAAGTAATCTGGAGAGGTATTTTCTTTTGTAATTGCATCTAATATTCTTAGAGCTTCTTTTGGATTTCTTTCATATGAAAAAACTATCCAAGCAATCCCTTTTTTTGCATAACTATTATTAGGATTTAATTCTAATGCTCTTAAATAGGCATTGTATGAATCTTCTATTCTTCCTGCATGTCCATAATAATCAGCTAGGTTTGTATAATTCCATTGAATTAACGTATTGTTTTTAGAAGACTTTGCAATTGCTAAAGATTGTTCTAAATACTTAATTGCATTATCTAATTTTCCTAAATGATCATTATATTTTGATAAACGAATTAAATAATCGAAATTTTTTACATTTTTAATTTTTGATAAGTAAGTTTCTACTTTCTTCAAATTACCAAGCTCTAAATAAACATCTACTAACATTAAATTAGTTTGTTGTAATTTTTCTCCATTAATTTCTGCTTTCTTTAAAAGGGTTAAAGCTTCTTTAAATCGGTGTTGTGAAATATAATTTCTTGCTAAAGCTCTTAAATAACCTGCATTGTTAAAGTTTGTTTTTTCGTTTACTTTTAGTAAATTTTCTTCAGCTTCTTTTAAATTTTCAATATTTCCTGTTAATTGAAATAATTGTGAATTTGTAGATGCTAATTTTGAATAGTAAGGGTATTGGTTTGGAGTATTTTCTAATTTAGTTGACCAGAAATTATATTCTGTATTTATAAATTGTAAAGTTTTGTTACTATCAGCTTCTAAAAAAGCTTGATAATCTTTTGGGTTTGTAATTTGGTTTGATTTTGACTCTTTTTTGCAACTAACTGTAAATAATAAAGTTACAAATACTAAAATAAGTTGGATGTATTTCATGATTTGTTGTTTTTAATGGGTTAAAAAACTGGCGTACTTATAGGGATTTATACGCCAGTAAGTTTTAATAAGGGATTTGGTTTGTAAACTTTATGCTTAAAATAAACTGTAAAGTTTTATTATATAATTAGTTTAATTGTAGGGATTTAAAACTATTATTTTAAGGGGTTAAAATTTTAAATAAACTGATGTGTTCCCCCAAACACATCAGCTTTAAACGATAAAGCTTGTGTACTTTATCTTGTTTTTTTACCAAGGTGAAGCTAAGTAAGGAAATGATGTTAAAAATGGTTTATCATTTGCACTTACATTATCATCAGATAATGATGGGTTTTCTGTAAAATCTTCACCTCCAAAGATTAATAATAACTCTACTGTTATTACATCATCAGCTAAGGCTCTTCCTGTTAATACGTTTGTACCATCAAAGAAAGTTGTTGTACCATCTAAAGAAACATTTAAAACATCTGTTGCTAATAATCCTGTAAAAGCAGCAGCATCTTGTCCTAAAGCATTTTTATCTCCAGAATTTGCAAAAGCAGGGCTTAATGCTGTTAAATTAGTTTGAAACATAGATTGAAACATAGCAGATTGCTGAGAAGGAATTGTTGTGTTAAATTCATCTTTACTAGAAGATGAAACAAAAACTGTGTTTACTGCTGGTCTACCCATTTGATCTTTTTGAACAAATGTTCCAGAAAAATCTGTTTCAATTTGAATTGTTGTATCTGAATCATCACTACAACTCATGATTAGAAGTGATAATGTTAAAAATGCGATATATTTTATTTTATTAAATTTCATAATATTGTTTTTATTGTTGATTATTAATTATTGCTTTGTTTTTGCTTCTACCCAAGTATTAATTGTACCACTTGTACCTATTTGACTTTTTGGTACTTCTACTACAATAGACATTACATTAGAACCTGCAAAAGTATCAGACCCTGGATTGTTAAATCCTGATGCATTTCCGCCAATAATTTCACCATATTGAGCAAAGTCCATAAAGAAAGGATCATCTCTTGGTCCTGCAAAAAACTTCATTCCATTTTGATTTGCAACAATAGCAGATGAACCATAAGGAGTAATTGAAACCTCTGACTTAATAGCATTTTCGTTAATAGTACTATTTAATCCTGTCGAAGATGGAGCATAAGGTCCAAAAAAGTACATATTTCCATCTCTAGGGATAGCTTGTATTACTAAATCTTCTACATTGTCATTGTTAGTATCAATGTTAAATTCTACCATAACATTTTCATCAAAAGATGCAGTTGAAGTAGCTGAAGGAGCTAAAAGACCTTGAACATTTGCTACAAAAGCAATATTGTTTGTATCTTCTCCTTGAAAAGCATAAAAGTCAGTAATATCTGCTTTTGTACCTGAAACAGCAGGAGCATCAATATGATCTGCTGCAACTGTAATTAAACCAATAATTGCTACTAATAAAGTAGCTGTTAAAATTTTTGTTTTTTTCATTGTGTGAGTTTTATGTTAATATTTAATTGAATCTCACATATACTTACGAGAAGAATTGAAGTACGGTTTTAAAAAAGTTGATTTTTTTTATATTTATTTCTGAAATCCTTATGAATAAAGAGAAAAACGAAAGAAAAAAATTTAAAAACTCATTAAATAATTGTAGTATTGTAAGTGAAAAATGAAATTAAATTGAATAATCCAACCAAAAAATTTTCTTGGAAACATAAACTTCATGAAATAATTTATGAAGCAGATACACCTGAAGGTAAATTATTTGATGTAATACTTCTAATAGCCATAATTGCTAGTATTATACTAGTTATGTTAGAGAGTGTAGAAAGTATAGATAATAAATATCATGATGCACTTTATGTTGGTGAGTGGATTATAACCATCTTATTTAGTATTGAATATATTTTAAGGGTTATTTCTATAAAAAAGCCCACTAGATATATTTTTAGCTTTTATGGTATAATCGATTTTTTATCAACTATTCCTATTTACATATCATTCTTTTTTGCTGGCTCACAAGGTTTAGTAGCTTTAAGAGCACTTAGATTATTAAGAATATTTAGAATATTAAAATTAGCTAGATACATAGGTGCTTCAAATAAATTAATGCTTGCTTTAAGAGCTAGTAAGGCAAAAATTGCAGTTTTTTTATTCTTTGTATTAATTGTTTGTATCATATTAGGTACAGTAATGTATATGATAGAAGGTGCAGAAAATGGTTTTACAAATATTCCTAAAAGTATATATTGGGCTATTGTAACGCTAACCACTGTTGGTTTTGGTGATATTGCTCCACAAACTCCTTTAGGTCAACTTATTGCTAGTGTTATTATGATTTTAGGTTACTCAATAATTGCAATACCAACAGGAATTGTAAGTGCTGAAATGAATAAAACAACACCTGATCATGATCATAACACACAATCTTGTCCTAACTGTTTAAAAAGTAATCATAAAGAAAAAGCAACCTTTTGCTACAATTGTGGTAGTATCTTAAATCCATGATAAATCAAACAAAAAATACTTTAATTACCATTGTAGGACCAACTGCAATTGGTAAAACTGCATTGAGTATTGAATTAGCGAAACACTTTAATGCTGACATTATTTCTTGTGATTCTAGACAATTTTATAAAGAAATGACTATTGGCACTGCTGTACCAGAAAAACATGAGTTAGCTGCAGCAAAACATCATTTTATACAAAACAGAAGTGTTTTCGAAGATTATAATGTAGGTGATTTTGAAAAAGATGCTCTTAAAAAACTTGATGAGCTATTTAAAAAAAATGCTATCCAAATCATGGTTGGTGGCAGTGGTTTATATGTAGATGCTGTTTTAAAAGGATTAGATTACTTTCCAAAAGTAGATAAGACTATAAGAGAAAAGTTAAATAAAACATTAGAAGAAAAAGGATTAACTCATTTACAAGATCAACTTAAAGCATTAGATATTGAAACGTATAACAATATTGCTAAAGATAATCCTCAAAGAGTTATAAGAGCTCTAGAAATTTGTATTGGAACAGAAACTCCTTATTCTACTTATAAAAATAAACCTAAAACAAAAAGAAATTTTAACTCAATTAAAATTGGTTTAACTGCAGATAGAGACATTATATATAATAGAATAAACCAAAGAGTAGATTTAATGATGGCTAATGGTTTATTAGACGAAGCTAAATCTTTATACGAATTCAAACATTTAAATGCATTACAAACTGTAGGCTACAGAGAGCTTTTTTCTTTTTTTAATGGTGAGTTTGATAAAGATTTTGCGATTTCAGAAATTAAGAAAAATACAAGAAGATTTGCCAAAAGACAACTCACTTGGTTTCGTAAAGATGATGCTATTATTTGGTTTGATTTTAAAACCAGTAAAAATGAAATATTAAAAGAACTAAATAATAAAATTAACCTTTTTTAACTTGGCTATATTTTTGTAATTCAATCACTTTTATATCTTTGCTCACTAAATTAAAAATCATGACATCAAAAATAAGTATTATACTATTTCTATTAATTAGTACATTTTCATTTTCTCAAAGTAAAGTGGGCACTATAGATAATGATTACATTATTAATTTAATGCCAGAATCTAAAGTAGTTATAAAAAGAGCTCAAGACTATGGAGCTAAGTTAGACTCTTCTTTTTCTATTAAAATGAAAGAATTTCAAGATAAAGTAGCTAAGTTTAGAAGTGAAGAAAAAGAAATGGGTGAATTAATGAAAAAGACAACTATGAAAGAGCTTTCAGCAATGGAGCAAGACATCAAAAAGTATCAAGATAATGGTAGTAAATTAATGCAGTTAAAACAAAACGAATTAATGAGGCCATTATATAAAAAACTAAATGATGCTATTAGCGAGGTTGTAAAAGAGCATGGTTATACTCAGATTCTTACAACTACAGGTAATCAATTTGCTTACATTGACGAAAAATATGATATTACAGAGTTGGTTATGGCTAAATTAGGTATTAAAGCACCTGAAATTAAAGAATAATTTTTTAATAAAAAACCTCACAAAATTGTGAGGTTTTTTATTAAATTTAAATATGAAAAAAATCCCTTACTTCATATTACTATTTCTATTTATAAGTTGTGGTATTCAAAAAGAAAAAAACCAATTTAAAGAATCTCCTATACATTATGCTACAGTAAATACAGACTATAATTTAGAATTACCTAACAACTGGAAATCTTATAAAGATTTACATAACCAAACAAGTTATAAGCCTAAAGATCAAAAAGGACTTTATCCTGATAATCAAATTACTTTTCGAAAAATAGAAGTAGATAAAAGCAAAATAAAATCAATAGAAGATATTGTAAATTATAAGTCAAATAATAAAATATATGTTAAAAACTATAGAAAAAATGTAACCACTGTAACATCTAGATTTGGTAAAACAATAATAACTGATGTAAGTTTTATTCTTAATAACAAAACTAGTATTGTTAGAAGTACTTATTTTAAAACTAATGATAATTATTATAGCATAAGTTTCTATTCTAACCCATATTCATTCAATAAATATATTAAAGATTTTAAATATGTTTTTAATAATTTAACTTTTGGTAAAAAAACAACTACTTCTAGTAAATAATTATTTTTCTTTTTTAAGTAACTCAGGAAATTTTGCTTTAAACCTATTTAACCTAGGTATAGAAACTGCTTTTACATAGGGTTGATTTGGATTTCTTTTTTCAAAATCTTGATGGTACTCTTCTGCTTTATAAAATGTATCTATTTTTTTTACTTCAGTAGCAACTTTACCATTATAAACTTCTTTGTTTAATTTAGCAATCATATCTTCAATAATTTGCTTTTCAGTATTGTTAGAATAAAAAGCAATAGATCTATATTGAGAACCATAATCTGGATGTTGCCCATTTACAGTGGTTGGATTGTGTGATCCAAAATAAACAGTAACTAAAGTTTTAAAACTAACTACTTCTGGGTTATAATAAACAGCCACAGTTTCAGCATGTCCAGTTTTACCAGTATTGCTACTTTCGTATGTTGGGTTTTTAGTATGGCCTCCTGCATAACCAGAAACAGCTTCCTCTACTCCTCTTACACTCTCAAAAATAGCTTCTACACACCAGAAACAACCACTAGCAAAGTAAGCTACTTTGGTATTACTATTTATTGAGTTTTCTAAAATTTCTGAATTCGAATTTAATATATCCTTTTCATTAGAAAATCCAAAGCAAGAAATAAAAAAAAGAAAAATTGTAATTACTGATAATGTTTTTATAGCTTTCATATATTTATTTTTATTATTAAAATTTGTACCAAGAAAAGTTTTTTCTTGGTACAAATTTCTGAACTATTAACTCGATTTAAAAACTCGATCTATACTTTTTGTCGATAGTATTATCAACACCATACAATTTGTTTACAACTTTAGCATTTTGTTAAGAAACCAAGTTGTAAAACCGTAAGTAGATAGTTACTTTTGTAGTAAGAACCTAATTGAATTATGGAGCATTTTATAGTTTCTGCGCGTAAATATAGACCTCAAAATTTTGAGGATGTTGTTGGGCAACAAGCCATAACAAATACGTTAGAAAATGCTATAAAAAATAATCACTTAGCACAAGCACTTTTATTTACTGGACCTAGAGGAGTTGGTAAGACTTCATGTGCTAGAATATTAGCAAAAAAAATAAACTTACAAGACAGTAATCATCCTGAAGAAGAAGATTTTGCTTTTAATGTTTTTGAGTTAGATGCTGCATCTAATAATTCTGTAGACGATATTAGAAGTCTTACAGATCAAGTTCGTATACCTCCACAAACAGGTAAATACAAAGTTTACATTATAGATGAGGTACATATGCTTTCTCAAGCTGCTTTTAATGCATTTTTAAAAACATTAGAAGAGCCGCCTGCACATGCTATTTTTATTTTAGCAACCACAGAAAAACATAAAATAATTCCTACAATTTTATCTCGTTGTCAAATCTTTGATTTTAAAAGAATTGGGGTTTTAGATGCAAAAAATTATTTAAAAGTAATTTGTGAGAAAGAAAATATAACAGCAGACGATGATGCTTTGCATATTATTGCTCAAAAAGCAGATGGTGCAATGCGTGATGCACTTTCTATTTTTGATAGAGTTGTTAGTTTTTCTGGTTCTAATTTAACAAGAGAGGCAGTTACAGAAAATTTGAATGTATTAGATTACGATTCTTATTTTAAAATGACAGACTTACTTTTAGAAAACAAGATTCCAGATGTATTAAATGCTTTTAATTCAATATTAGCAAAGGGGTTTGAAGGTCATCATTTTATAAACGGTTTAGCTAGCCATTTTAGAGATTTATTGGTTGCTAAAGACAAACAGACTATTACTTTATTAGAAGTTGGTGATACCGCAAAAAAGAAGTATTTAAATCAAGCTACCAAAGCAAGTGTTCCTTTTTTAATGCAAGCTATAGAAAAAGCAAATGACTGTGATTTAAATTATAGAGCAAGTAAAAATCAAAGATTATTAGTTGAACTTACACTTATGCAAATTGCCTCTATCACTTTTGATGGAGAAAAAAAAAAGTCAGCTAACTACATAATTCCTGCTACATTTTTTCAAGCACTTTCGCCTGCAAAAAAAGTTGTAAACACTTTAGTTGAAAAAGAAAAAGTATCTGTTTCTAAACCGATTGAAAAACAAGAAGAAGTTGCTAAATCAAAATTAGAAAAACCAGTTTTAAAGTCTGTTGAAAGAAGAAGATCTATTTATTCTTTAAAAAGTGTACATCAAAAAAATGATGTAAAAAAGAATGCTGTTCAAGAAAATTTTGATAATTATCCAAAAGAGGTTTTTACTGAAAAAATATTACAAAA
Organism: Polaribacter marinivivus; assembly: GCF_042651285.1. Lineage (NCBI taxonomy): Bacteria > Pseudomonadati > Bacteroidota > Flavobacteriia > Flavobacteriales > Flavobacteriaceae > Polaribacter > Polaribacter marinivivus. The sequence continues at coordinate 745,554 of NZ_JBHSCY010000002.1, forward strand.
CGTTTGGAAAGAATATGTAACATCTTTGCAAAAAAGAGGTGAAAATAGTATGGCAGCAATTATAGCTACTGATGAGCCAGTTCTAGAAAATAAGTTTAAAATTGTTTTTTCTGTGCCTAACAAGTTAATGAAAGATCAATTTTTAAAAGGAAAACCAAAACTATTAAAATTTCTTAGAGAAAAATTAAATAATTATGGAATTGAAATTCATTTAATTTTAAACGAGAAAAAAGAAAAAAAGTTTGCTTATACTCCTCAAGAGAAATTTAACAAACTAAAAGAAAAAAACCCTCTTTTAGAAAAATTACGTCAGACTTTCGAATTAGATTTATAAGTGTCTCCAATATTTTTACCTAAATAAGAAAGTACTACATCTTTCTTTTCAAAACCTTCTTTTTCAAATTCAGATATTAAATAAATGCCTTTTGTATTCTCTATAAAAAGTGGAATAGATTTTTCTTCTTTAGCTAACAGATTTAAAATATTAGAGTACTCAGTTTCATTCTTTATTTTAACCTCAATAATATTTGGGTTTTCTCTAAAAGCTTCACTTAAATTAATATAGTCATCTTTAGGAGTAAAGAACTTTTGTCTTTCTTCGTCTGTTGCATTTAAAATTTCTATGGATGAGGCTAATCTAAAAGAACCATGTTCTCCAAATATCTTAGAAAAATTAGCAAGTGCATATTTATTTACTGCATCATTACCAGTTATAGCAATTAAATAACCAACATCACTCAACTCAATATTATCTGACAATTCATCGTCATAAATATTTACATTAAGCGCTTCTAAATCATCATCTTGTGCTTGTTTAATAAAGTTTTTATTAGAATCTATTAAAACTACACGTTTGCCTTTATCTCGTAAATAACTTGCTATTAATCTAGAGGGATTTGATGCCCCAACCAACAATATAGCATTAGATTTCGTTAAGAAAACACCTACTAATTTTGCAAATAATCTAGCAGTAGTTGCATTTAATAAAACAGTACCTAATACAATCATAAATACTAGAGGAGTAATATATTCTGCACCTTCAACACCTTGTTTAATCAATTTACTTCCAAAAAGAGAAGCAATACCAGCTGCAACTATACCTCTAGGACCAACCCAACTAATAAATAATTTTTCTTGTAATTTTAATTTAGAGTTTAACGTACTAGAAAATACAGCTAAAGGTCTTATAAGAAAAACTACAATAGCAAATAACCCAGCTGTTTTCCATGTATATAAAAGCATTAAAGCTTCCATATTAATATTAGCTGCAAGTAAAATAAATAGAATTGAAATAAGCAACACACTTAAAGATTCTTTAAAATAAAGTAACTCTTTAATATTATTTAGTTTTCCATTTCCTAGAACCATACCCATTACTACTACAGCTAATAATCCAGATTCATGTGCAAAAATTTCAGATTCTACAAAAACTAATAATACTGCTGATAAGGATACTACATTTAATAAATAATGGGGTATCATTTTCTTATTTACAGCATAAGCTAATGCATGAGCAAATGTGAAACCAAATGTTGTTCCAAAAAGTAAAATTTTACCAAACTCAATTAAAGCAGTTTTGGTAAAACCTCCACCTCCACCAACACTTATAAATTCGAAAACTAATACAGCAACAAGTGCTCCTATTGGGTCAATTAAAATTCCTTCCCATTTTAAAACAGTAGAAATATCTCTTTTTAAAGGGATGTTTCTTAAAATTGGAGTAATAACTGTTGGTCCTGTTACAATAATTAAGCCTGAAAAAAGGAATGATAATTCCCAACTTAAATCAAAAATTAAATGAGCAACAATACCTGCTCCAAAAAAAGTAATAGCAGAACCTAAAGTAATGAGCTTTGTAATTACAGGTCCTAAATTTTTTATTTCACTTCTTTTTAAAGTTAATCCTCCTTCAAAAAGAATAATACTAATAGCTAAAGACACAAAATAATAAAGATAATCACCAGGAAATAAACCTTTTTCTCCATTCCATATTGGTTCTATCCATTTAGATCCATCTTCAGTTAAATACGTTGCTGCTATTGGGCCTACTAATAATCCTATTAATATTAATGGTAATATTGCAGGTATTTTAAACTTCCATGCAACCCATTGAGCTAATATACCTAAGATAATAATTCCTGCTAATTCAATCATATTGTAAAAAAAACTAAGTTATAAAAAATATACGATTTGCAAGTTTCTAAATTGAAATTATCTCTAATTTTGCAAAAAATAAATTTATGTTAGGTTTACAATTTGATACAGAAACTTCTTGGGCAGAAATAGCAAAAGACAATTTGCAGCAAATACTTACAGATCATGCTTTTTTAGAGCAAAAAGCAGCTTCTAATGCAGTATCCTTAATTATAAATTATTCAGAAGAAACTGAGTTAGTTAAAGAAATGAGCAACATTGCTATTGAAGAAATGCAGCATTTTAAAATGGTACATTTGTTAATGGTAAAAAGAGGAATGGTTTTAGGACGTGAACAAAAAAACGATTATGCTGTTAGATTACAAAAATTCTTTCCTAAAACAAAAGATAGGACAGATGCATTAATTCAAAGACTATTAGTTGCTGCTCTCATAGAGGCCAGAAGCTGTGAGCGATTTAAAGTTTTTTCTGAAAATATGGAAGACGTAGAACTAAAAAAGTTTTATAAAAACTTAATGATTTCTGAAGCTAACCATTACACTACTTTTTTAAAGTTTGCAAGACAATATCAAGATAGAGAAATCGTAGATAAAAAATGGAATGATCTTTTAAATTTTGAGTCTGAATTAATGCGTGAAAGAGGAAAACTTGCAAAAATTCATGGATAGTGTTTTCTAAAGAAGAATCAGCTAGGTTAAGAAAAGAGTTTTGGACAAGTTTTGGAAAATCATTTCCTAGAAAATGGTTACTCTACAATACCAAAATAAAAGGAGTTGCTTTTAAGTTTCTAGCAGATAGAAAAAAAGCAATGGTTTGTTTTGATATAGAAAATCCAGATGAATTAACCAATTTGATGTATTATGATCAAATGCTTTCTCTAAAATCATTATTAGAAAATGAAATTCCTGAAGTTATTTTCGATAATAACTATGAATTAGAAAATGGAAAAGTAATTCATAGAATATACATTCCTCATCAACAAAAATTTAGCATTTATAATAAAAATTCGTGGAGAGATTGCTTCGAATTTTTCTACGAAACTATGTCTAAATTTGAGCTATTCTTCTTAGAATATGAAGATTTTATAAAATCTATTTAATAATTTTTAAAGTTAAAGGATAATTAGGTTCTTGACCATTACTTACTCTTACAGCATTTACAATAGGAAAAATTAAATAAAAGAAACCTATAACTATTAATCCTAAAATACCTAATCCTAATAGTAAAATTAAAGGAATACATATTAAGATGTAAATAAACATAGATATTCTAAAGTTTAAAATTTCTTTTCCTTGTCTATCCATATCTACAATTTCATCTTTTTTTATTAACCAAATAACTAAAGGCACAATAAAACCTCCAACACCAGAAACAAAATCTAGTAATTGGCTTAAATGTGTTAATACAAGGAGTTGTTTATCTTCTCTCATCATTTTATAAGTTTTATTTATTTGACGCAAAAATTATTCTGTTGTTACAAAAATAGCAAATGAGAATAGATTTTATGAAATGAGTTAAGATAAAAATTATAAGAGCAAATAGAAGGTTTATATCTATTATACTTTTGTAGAGAAGAAATTAAAACAATACAAAATGAATTATTTAAACATAGACAATCAAAAAGTACTGCCAGTAGTATCTGAACTAAATGTGCTACTAGCAGATTATCATGTTCACTATCAAAAATTAAGAAATTTTCATTGGAACATTTTGGGTAAAAACTTTTTCGATCTTCATAATAGATTTGAAGAAATGTATAATGATACAAGAGTAAAGATTGATGAAGTTGCAGAAAGAATAGTTACTTTAAAATATCATCCAATCAGTAAATTATCAGATTATATTGAAGTTTCTAGAATTAAAGAATCTAGCCCTTTATTAACTGATGAAGAAATGGTAGCAGATATTATTAATGATAATAAAATAATATTAGAACAATTAGGCAAAATTATAGAAAGAGCAACCAAAGCTAAAGACGAAGGTACTGTAGATATGATTGGTGCTTATATAAGAGAATTAGAAAAATCTACTTGGATGTTAAATGCTTGGTCTAAGCATACAAAAGAAGAATTTAACACAAGTTTTGTAAAGTAAAAGAAAAATGGAAAAAGTATTAGAAAAATTAAATACCTGGAAAGATTTATTTATAAAAAACATACCCAATATTGCTATAGCATTAGTAGTATTAATAATATCTTATTTTGCTTCGAGAGCTATTAATAGGTTTGTATATAAAACAATAGGAGGTAAAATAAAACAAGAATCTGTAAGAAATTTGGTTTCAAGAATAGCTTCAGCATTTATTTTCTTGATAGGATTGTATTTTGCAATGACTATTTTAAAATTTGATGACACTCTTAAAACTATAGTTTCTGCAGCAGGGGTTTCTGGTATTGTTGTAGGTTTAGCTTTACAGGGTACACTTTCTAATACAATATCTGGTATAGTTTTATCTTTTAGAAAAAATTTAAATATTGGTAATTGGGTAGAAACAAATGGTTATGCAGGTGAAGTTATCGATATAAACTTAAATTATTTTGTAATAAAAGAAGCAGATAATAATATGGTTGTAATACCTAATAAAACAATATTAGAAAACCCATTTAAAAACTATTCTTTAACTACTAAAATGAGAATTACAATTGAATGTGGTGTAGAATATGGTGCTGATTTAGAAAAAGTTGAAGCGTTAACAAAAACAACAATTACAGATAATTTTAATCAAGAAAAAATAAATAAACAGGTAGAATTCTATTTTACCGAGTTTGGAGATAGTTCTATAAATTTTATCTGCAGATTTTGGGTAGATTCTGAAAATGCTTTAGAAAGATTAAAAGCAAAAAGTAAAGCTATTATACAAATTAAAAAGGCGTTTGATAAAGAAGGTATTAACATACCATTCCCAATGAGAACTCTAGAATTTGTAGAAAATAATAAATTAAATATTAAAGAAATTGCTAAGCAAAAGATATCCGCTAACTAGGAGAAACAATGAGTTAAACAAAAAAATTATAAATCTAAAAACAAAAAAATTATGAAAATTTTAAAATTTACAACATTCGCATTATTTATGTCAATATCAACAATATTTGCACAATCTGATGATGGAAATCCAAAAATATCTGACAACTGGACAGTAAAAGAAGTAATTATTGCTGATGCAGAAACAGATGAATATGAAACAGATGAGATTAAACAAATCGTATTAACAGAAGTCTACACTCCAGTAATGTTAGACCCAAAAGATAGATATGAGTTAAATCAAGATATTATCTTTATGCCAACACAAGTAACTAAAACTATTAAATTAGATATGGATGCTGATGATATGTTTGATCAAGAAGTAAAATTTGATTACGAAAAGTCGGAAGATTATGATTTAGACTTTACTTTAACAAAAGACGGAATTATCATTTTAACAGATAAAGATAATTTATATGTAAAAAACATTTGGGATAATAGTACAATGTACAGATATACTAATGTTAGAAAAAATAGAGTAAAAGCAGAAGGTAATTATACAATTGAATTGACTGATGGTGAAAAGATAGAAGTAAAGATTTCTAATTACAATAGAATGTAATTTATAAATACATAACACTTTTAAAAAAGCTTAATACGTAAAGTATTAAGCTTTTTTATTTTCTGATAAATCTTTATGTATTTTTGCAATATGATAAAAAACGATACTATAATAGCATTAGCAACACCTTCTGGTATAGGTGCAATTGCTGTTATTCGTCTTTCAGGTGAAAATGCAATTACAATTGTAGATACTTTCTTTAAATCAATTAAAAAAGGAAAAACATTACAAAATCAAAAATCTCATACAATTCATTTAGGCCATATTATTAATGATAAAGATGTTTTAGATGAAGTTTTGGTTTCTGTTTTTAAAAATCCTAATTCTTATACAGGAGAAAATGTAGTAGAAATTTCATGTCATGGTTCTGCCTACATTCAACAAGAAATTATTCAATTATTTCTTAAAAATGGATGTAGAATGGCTGATAATGGTGAATTTACTATGCGTGCATTTTTAAATGGTAAAATGGATTTATCTCAAGCTGAAGCTGTTGCAGATGTTATTGCTTCTAATTCTGCTGCTAGTCATCAAATGGCTATTCAGCAAATGCGAGGTGGAATTACAAACGAATTAAAAGAACTAAGAAGTAAGTTATTAGATTTTGCTGCATTAATTGAGTTAGAACTAGATTTTTCTGGAGAAGATGTTGAGTTTGCAGATAGAACTCAATTTAAAGAACTAGTTGCTAAAATAACATATGTGCTAAAAAGGTTAATAGATTCTTTTGCTTTTGGAAATGCCATGAAAAATGGAATACCTGTTGCTATTATTGGTGAACCAAATGTTGGTAAATCAACTTTATTAAACGCCTTGCTAAATGAAGAAAAAGCAATTGTATCTGATATAGCTGGTACCACAAGAGATGCCATAGAAGATGAAATAAGTATAAACGGAGTTATATTTAGATTTATAGATACAGCAGGTATAAGAGAAACTGAAGATGTTGTAGAAAATATTGGTATTAAAAAAGCTTATGAAAAAGCAGAAAATGCTCAATTAATAATTTTCTTAATAGATGCTAGAACTGAGAAAAAATCTCAAAGAAAGCAAGAAATAGATCTAATAAAAAAACGATTTCCAAATAAAAGGTTATTAGTGATTGCTAATAAAATAGATTTAATTTCTAATAATGATAGAAATGCTCTAGAATCTGAAATAGACAATTTAATTCTTCTTTCTGCAAAAAATAAAACAGGAATAGAAGATTTAAAAAACGAATTAATTTCTCTAGTAAATATTGGTGCATTAAGTAATAATGAAACAATTGTTACCAATTCTCGTCATTTTGAAGCTTTAAATAATGCTCTTCTAGCCATACAATCTGTTAAAGAAGGTATAGATTTAGAAATTTCTACAGACTTATTCTCTATTGATATAAGAGAGTGTTTGCGTCATTTAGGCACAATAACAGGAGACTATGATGTAGATAAAGATATACTAGGGCATATCTTTAGCAACTTTTGTATTGGTAAATAACTAAATTATTTTACTATATAATTCTTTAATCGAAAATACTTGACTAAATATTTCTCTTTTACTTCTAGTAGAAATAGGGGTATATTTTTCTTTATCAGTTTTTATGTTTGTCAATTTTTCGAATAACTGATCTAGCTTATTTGCATCAGTAGAATCTAAAAAAACAATAAGACTAAAGTCGAAAATACTGTTTAATAATCTAGTACCCAGTTTAACTACTGTGTTTATATTCTTACTTTTTTTAATATTTAAAGTTAGAACATTGTTGTATAAATGTTCTAACTCATTAATTTCTAATTGAACTTCTTTATTAGTCCCATTATTAACAAGACAAACTTTACAATTAGTTTTTTTAATAAAATTTTTAATTTTTAGTAAATCTAAATCTGTTGTAACTTCTGAAAAAACTATAATAACCCCCAAATACATATATAATTTTTAACTTAATATAACTTTGTTCTCTAAAGAACCCTCTATCTCAATTTTCTTAGATATTTTTTTTTTGCTTCTATATGTCCAAGCAATTTGACCTAATTGAAATATAATTTTAAAAGAATCTTTCATAGATAATTTAGAACCATCAGCATGAATCCATCTTTTTAATGGCTTTTCACAAAGCATTTGTTTCGCTTTTTCCAATCCAAAATGATTTGTAATTCTTTTAAATATCTCAACATCAAAAATCCATTGTGTTACAAACTTATCTCTAAATGATACTTCAATTACATCTTTATGGAAAATTTTAGCACCACATTGTGTGTCTTTAAAATCCATAGAAAGTATTTTTCTGATGATATAATTTATAGACATACTAATTATTTTTCTTGCAGATTCTTTAGTGATATCTGCCCCCATTCTACTAATTCTTGAACCACTAACAATCTTATAATCAGAGTTTTCAATTGTAGAAACTAAATCATCAAAATCAGCTAAATCAGTAGATAAATCTGCATCTAAGAAACCTATATAATCTAGATCTTCTTTTTTTGCCATATGCAACATACCTTGTCTTACAGCTTCTGCTTTACCTCCGTTTTTTTCACAATCATATACTGTAATAAAATCTTCTCTACCTTTTTGTATGTCTTTTAAAACTTGTAATGTATTGTCTTTACTTCCATCATTTACAAAACATAAATGGTAACCAGAATGTTTGTCTATAAATTTTAAAAACTCACTACTTAATAATCTTGTTTCTTCGTTATAACAAGGTATTACAACTCCAACACATCTTTGTTGTATTACTACATCTTTAAATTTAGTATTAGCGTTTTCTTGATTAGGAACACCAATTAATCTTTTTGTTCTTGAACATACTTCACTTAAGCTTAAAGGTTTTTTCATGTAATCATCTACCCCTAACTCAAAAGCCTCATTAATAATTTCATCATCTGTATTACCAGATAATATCATAATAGGTGTTTCAGATAATCTTATATTTCTAATATATTTTACTACTTCTATACCAGAAGTTCCTGGCATATTAATATCAACAATAACTAAATCTGGTTTACTTAATTCAAACTCTCTAATACCTGCAACTGCAGTTGTAGCTGTTAAAACTTCGTAACCTAAAGCTTTTAATCTATTCTCTAATGGAATTAAAACTAATTTTTGGTCGTCAATTGCTAAGATTTTCATGATGTAAGATTTTAAATTGTTCTTAATTACACCACAAATTTATTCTAATATGCTTTTCAAAATTTTAAAGAAAGACCAAAATAAATGTTTAATTAGACGAAATGCAGTTTACTGTTGTTAAATAAAATTATAATGACGCTTTAAAAATTTTATATTTACATATTGATAATATAAATGAAAGAAAGCACTAATAAATATTTAATATCTGCTGTAATATTAGCTTTAGTATTTCATGGGACAACTATTTTTTTTACCCTAGAAAGTACTTATGATGCTTTAATTCATCTATTTTTTGCAGAACATTATTCTACAAGTTGGTTTGAACCTTGGAATTATAAATGGTATACAGGTTTTACAGTAACTAGTTATCCTCCTTTAGTGCACCAAGCAATTGCTGCGCTTTCTTTAATAGGTGGTCTAAAATTTGGGCTTTTTACAGTTGCCTTAATTAGCATAACTCTATTTATAACTGGTGTTTTTAGATTTTCGTTTTTAATGACTTCTAATAGAAAAGTAGCAGGTTATGCAGCTCTACTAGCTGTTTTTTCATCTTCATTTCTAGAAACACTTCATATTTTTGGGCAATTACCTAGTATCATAGGAGTTTCTGTATTAATGCATGCGTTACCAGAAATTTATCAATGGCTAAAAACTGGTAAAATAAGATACTTCCTCACTTCTCTATCATTAATATCTGTTACAGTTACTTCACACCATGTGACACCAATATTTGGAATGTTATTTTTTATATTTCCATTAATTGGAATGGTCATTTTAGATATTTGTTATGATGAAGTACAATCTTACAAGAAAATTAAGTTTGGTTTATTTTTAAAAGTATTTTTTAGACAATTAAAAAGAAATCTCATTTTTGGTTTTTCATCTTTATTTTTAATTGTCTTTTGCATATTACCTTATTGGGTTAATTCTAAAAACAACCCAATAACACAAGTACCTATTCCACATGGTTCTAGAGATAATTTTTTAGAAATTACATCTTCTGGTTTAGTGTTTTTTTTAATTCCTTGGGGAGTTTTATTAATACTACTTCCTTATTTCTTTTATAGATACTATTCTAAACGCTATTTATTTTTTGGTCTATCATTTACAATGTTAGTTATTTTAGGAACAGGTGGTACAACACCAATCCCTAGAATGATTTTAGGTGATAACGCATTTAATATTTTAACATTAGACAGGTTTACATTATGGGCTTCAATAATGGCTTTACCTTTATTTGGTGAATTTGCATATCGTTTTGTAGAAGGTGATATAAAAAGTTTAATTCAGCGTAAATTTGGTGCTGTATACCATAGACTAGCAGGAGGTTTTTTAGTTGCTATCTTTTTATTTATGGCGATTTTTACGATGAGTCTAGGTCATTTTAGGCCTTCACAACCACAGAAAATAAAAATGTTGCCTATTGTTAATTTCTTAAACCAAGATCAACATTTTAAATGGAGATTTTTAACGCTTGGTTTTGGAGATCAAATGGCTTGGTTGTCTGCGCAAACAAAAGCACTAACTGTAGATGGTAATTATCATTCTGCAAGAAGACTACCAGAACTAACTACTAGACCTATAGAAAGGTTAGAAAACTCAAAATTTAAAGGCGTTGCTGGTATAGGATCTCTACAACAGTTTTTAACTGTACCAGAAAAATACAATTTAAAATACATTTTTTCTAATGATAAATTTTACGATCCTATTTTATATTTCTGTGGATGGCAAAGATTAAAACCATTAGAAAATGGAGTAATGGTTTGGGAAAAACTAAATGTACCTCCACTCTCCTCTATTTTACCTAAAGATAATATTGCTACTTGGCAAAAAATTATGTGGGGTATAATTCCTTTTTTAACGGTAATTATCGCATTTCTTTTAAATGTACAATCTATTTTTATTAATGGATTAAAATCTAAAATAGTAAAAAAGCCAGATTACTTTAATTACAAAGTAACCTATAACAACTTTCCAAAATTAATGTTAACCATTTCTCATTGGTGGATTTTTTTACTACTGATCGTTTTTTCTTACGGAGGTTATATTTTTTATATCAAAAATGATGACCAAATATCTTCTAATAATGTAATCAAAGCTTATTATGACGCTATAGATTTTAAAGAATTTGAAAAAGGGTTTAGCTTAATAGACCCAGAGCAGAATATTAAACTTTCTCAATATATGTTAGAAGTTTCTGTAACAGATGGTTTACTAAGTTCTTATGCAAAACTAGATGCTATTAAATTAAAACCAATTGAAAAATCTAATGCAAAAGTGATTTATGAGGTAAAAACCAAATGGATTACTCCTCTAGAAAAAATTGAAAATACAGCACTTATATCTGTTGTGAAACGCAAAAGTAAGTGGTACATACAAAAGAATACATTAGATACAGACTTACCACCAGATCAATTATATTCTATTAACAAAACAGCTTATTTTAATCAAGGTAGAAGAAGAATTACTACAGAACAAACCTATCATGAAGATGTATTAAAACAACCTGTTTTAGAAATTATAAGTGCTAAATTAGTAAAGGTTAATAATAGTTACGCAATTATTGGAGAAATTCAAAATATAGACAATGTGCCTTCTGATGTTGTTTTAAAAGGAACTTTGTATAATGATAATAATAAAGAATTAGCTAGTTATAATGCGAAATACCACATGAAACATAAGCTTTTACCAAAAGAAGTTAGTTCTTTTAAAATTAATTTTGAAGGTATAGCTTGGTCTAAAACAAAAGACTCTATTCCTAAAACTTTCAATCCAGATGAATTTACTCCTGTAGAATTTAGTGAGCAACCTACAAAATTTAACCTACAAGCTGCAGGAAATGTATCTAATTCTGACTTATTTAAAAATATTGTTTTAAGTGATTTAGAAATACAAAATGAAAATGTAACTGGTACTTTATTTAATTCTGGTATTCAAGAAATTACAGTTCCTCAAGTTTTAGTTTCTTATTACAATGATGATAAAGAAATTGTTTGGGTAGATCATATTTTTGTTAAGGATGGAATAAGACAACAGAGAAAAAGAAACTTTAATTTTAATATTAATAAGCATCAAAATATAAAAATTATAAGCTCTGATATGAAGAATTGTTTTGTAAACGGATTACCAAATAGTAGCATTTCAGATAAAATGTTACCTGAAAGAAATTTAAATCATAACTATTACAACTTTCAAAAAGTTGATATGGATGATTTTAAATTCTTAAAAATTGAAATGAACTCTTATATTGGAAATCCTAATTAATGGTTTTGAAAAGATTAAATAGCATACTAGTATTTTGTTTTGTGGTTAATATCTTAACTGCTCAAAAAACTAATGAAATAAAATTATTAACTCAAAAAAAGGAGTTTATTTCTGGTTCTGCTATTCAATTAAGTTTTAAAAACACAAGTAAAGAACAAATTAAATTGATTGTAAAAAATAGTTACGGAACTAGAATATTAAATGCTTCACAAAAAGAAAATACAATAAATTTCATCATACCAGAATATATATCAAAAGTTAGAGGAAACTTATTTTGGAAAATCATTTCAAAAAGTAATCAACTTTCTGGCTCTATAAAAGTACTTCCAAAAGAAAAACCCAAAACAATTGAAACTTATTTAGGCCCTCCTAGTATTATTGCTGGTGGTAAAGATTTTACAATGCTAGTTACAATACCAACAGATAAATTTGACAATCCTTTAAAAGAAAAAACTCCTGTAAATATTAAAACACAATTTTTAGAGAATGAGTCTATTTCTGAAGAAAAAACAAATAACATTATCGCATATAAGAACATTTTTTCTCCATTAAAAAGTGGAAGAATGATTATTTCTTCTGAGTCTCATCAACTTAATTCAACAGAATTTGATGCAGCTATAATGCCTGACAATGCTGTTAATTATGATATTTTTTATTCGCAAAATCATAATTATGCAGATGGCAATCAAATCACATCATTTTATACTTCAACAATTAGAGATAATCACCAAAATATTATAAGTGATGGAACTTATGTTTATTTTATCGTACAAAATAAGAATAATAAAATTTTAAAAACTTCTGGCACAACAATAAATGGAGTTGCAACAGCTAAAATAATTCATCCAGATAAAGAAGAGAATTGGCAAATAAGTTCATATATTCAAGGAATTGCTGAAAGTAACAACACTCTAAATCTAACTTTTAATAAAGCTGTTTTAGATTATAATTATGAGCTTTTAGATCATAACAGAACCATAACAGTTGGTCCAATTAAAAGCTTCCAAAATCAAATGATTCCTGATGGTTTAGAAGTTTCATTAACTCTATTAAAAGAAGGAAAAGAAATTTATAAAACTCTAAAAACTTCTAGAAAAGGTTTTGTGTCTTTTAAAATAGATAAAAATATATATCCTGATGGTATCTATGATATTAGAATTAAAAGCGCAGGAATTACAAAAGAATTACAAAAAATAAAACTATGGTAAAAAATAACAAGTATTTTATTAGAGTTATAGCTATGTTTTTTTACATCATTGTTATTTCTATATTATTATTTCTTGTAAGTTCTTTATACACTTACCTAAACACTGGCGCAGATAGAAGTAAAATGCTACATCTTGAAGTAAAAAAAATAGACCAATATTTACCAAAAATTGCTTGGGCAGAAAATGGTAATGAAGGAAGATTTGTAGATGATGAAACTCTAAAAAATATAGAGAATGATTATTTAGATGCATGGTATGTAAATCATGTATCTAATAAAACAAATACAACAGCTGGTATAGAAGATTATTACACTAAAAATGCAAGAAAAAAAATTTACGATTTTATAGACGAGAATAAGAAAAATAATATTTCTATTGCTTCTACTACTATAAATCATAACCCAGATATATTATTTTTTAGCGAAGATGGCCAGTTAATCGTCTTAGAAGATAAAGAGGTTATAGAGTACTCAAGCATTTATGAAAATGATAAGTTTTTGTATGATTATACATCGAAAGCCAGTTACAAAATGATGCTTCTTTTGGAAGATGGTTTTTGGAGAATAAGACATAAAATAAAAGAAAATGAAGAAGACTTAATTAAGAATTATACTAATGTAAGTATTGATACTTTTGAAATAAGAGGCATTAATTACTATCCACAAAAAACTCCTTGGGATACTTTTGGTGATAATTTTGATAAAGATGTATTAGATAAAGATTTTAAATTATTAAATAATGCTAATATTAATACAATAAGAATTTTTATACCCTATGTAGATTTTGGAAAAGCCAATGTAGACCAAGAGAAAATTAATAAATTAAAAACTCTTTTAGATATTGCTGAAGAAAATAATTTAAAAGCTGTTGTTACTCTCTTTGATTTTTATGGAAACTATAATGTATTAGATTGGACCTTAAATCATAGACATGCAGAAGCTATTGTTACCAATTTAAAAGACCATAATGCCATTTTAGCTTGGGACATTAAAAACGAACCAGATTTAGATTTTAACTCTAGAGGTAAGCAAAATGTTATAGCTTGGTTAGAACATATGAGCTTAATTATTAAATCTATAGATAAAAAACATCCAATTACAATTGGTTGGTCTAATATAGAAAGTGCTTCAATATTAAAAGATGCAATCGATTTTATATCATTTCATTACTATGAAGATGTTGATTTATTTGAAGAAAAATTTAATCAATTAAAAAAAGAAATTCCTAATAAAAAGTTAGTATTAGGTGAATATGGTCTTTCTTCATATTCAGGGTTTTGGAGACCATTTGCAAGTTCTGAAGAAAAGCAAGAAGCCTATCATAAGAAAATGCAAAAAGTCCTGACAGAAAAAAATATTTCTTTTATGTCATGGACTTTATATGATTTTGACAAAGTTCCTAAAGAGGTTGTAGGTAGTTTACCTTGGAGAACAAATCCTCAAAAGAGATTTGGTTTTATTGATACCAAGGGTAATTTAAAACCATCTTTTAAATACATTTCTAAACAATAGAAGGTTTTGAAACTGATTTAGAATTTAATTTTTTTGTATTAATAATATTTTTAAATTCTTCTAAATAAATTTGAGTAATTCTTTCCATAGGAAAAGCTGTAGCTGCTTTGTAATTTGCATTACCTAATTCAATTCTATACTTTTCATTGGTTACCACATTTTCAATA
Organism: Polaribacter marinivivus; assembly: GCF_042651285.1. NCBI lineage: Bacteria > Pseudomonadati > Bacteroidota > Flavobacteriia > Flavobacteriales > Flavobacteriaceae > Polaribacter > Polaribacter marinivivus. The sequence continues at coordinate 760,561 of NZ_JBHSCY010000002.1, forward strand.
GCAGTAGCTAAGCTTTCTACACTTTCTGGTTCAAAAAATTCACCTCTATAACCTTCATCTTCTATTAATGTTGCAAGATCTCCTAAGTTTGGCATAATTACAGCTTTACCATAACTTCCTGCTTGATGTAAAACACCTGAACTACCTGTTGTAGAAGTATAAGGGAAAACTACTACTCCACTTTCATTAAAAATTCTTTCTACATCACACTCTTCTACATATCCAGTAAATGTTAAGTTTTCTATATGCTTGTATTTTTTTTGAACAGCTTCTAAGTATCCAGGTACATTTGGGTTATCTGTACCAGCTACAACAACTTCTAAAGGTAAACTCGTTTTTTTTCTAACGATTTCTACTGCTTCTATCATTCCTTCTACTTTTTTGTACGTACCAAACTTACCAAAAGTCATAACTTTAAGAGGGCCTTCAGGTAATTGATGTGAAGGTTTTTTAGGGATTTCAAAAGTACCATGAGGAATCATTTTTACATTTGTACACTTATATTTTTCCTCTAAAGTAGTTACATACTTATCCATTGTAACTGCTACTAAATCTGCTTTTAAAATTAATTTGGTTAATGTAGTACCAATAAAATTATAAATTGTTTGTAGTACTTTACTAGAGGTAAATCCTGCACTTTTTAAGTCTACTTGTTCTAAAATATTATGCAATAAAACTGTAGTAGGAATATTTTTTATTTTACAAATTAGGGGTAAACATAAACCAAGAGCAGCAGGTATTTTTTTATCACCAAACTTCATAAACTGTAAGTTAAATAAAACAGCATCTGGTTTTACATTATTAATGGCTTTTGTAACAGTGTAGATGTTTTTATAACTATTAAAATCCCAGCATTCTTTAACGGTTATTTTACAACCATCTTCTTCAAAGTTTAAATCTTTATCTCCAGATGTTTTATCTGTTAATAAGATAAGTTCTTTAACATCATGCTGCTTTCTAAAACTTTTAACTAAGTGATAAGCATACTCATTTAATGTTACTTTACTTGGTGGATAAGCTGTTACAATTGCTAATTTCATAATTTAAAAAATTTAAACATTTAATTCTTGTACAAATATCTTTTAAAGGATTCTAAAAAATTAAAATCTACGATAAACAGCATTTAAGTTTAGTTAAATGGATTTTTTCTATAGATATTTAATTTCTTTTTTATTAGAAATAAAGAAAAAAGTTAATTGTACAACAAGCAGCAATACCATTGCTAATATTTGTAGTTGAACAACTTCTAATAATGAGTTATGAAAAAATATGATTAGCACTACTTGTAATAATCCAAAGATACCAGAAAGTACTACTGGCACGTATTTATCTAAAGATAAGTAGTAATATGCAAATATGTTTGAGATGGCAAATATGCCAGTTGCCAATGCATATTTCCATAATAAAGGCGCCATAGAAACATAGCTACCACCAAATAATAAAGTTATTATTTGTTCAGGAAAAAAATAACAAGACAAAATTATTAATCCAGATATAGTTGCTATATAAATTACATATTTTAATAAAATAGGTAAAGTTGGTTTTCCATCTTTTTTTAACTGTACTACTTCTGGTAATAATAGCATAACAAACATCCAAGCAATAAAATATACAATTCTACCTATTAAAGCTAAAGAAGCATATAAGCCAGCATCATATGAATCAAAGAAGTGCTTAACTAGCAGTATATCACTATTATTAATAATTATTTGAGTTAACTCATAAAAGGCAGTAATAATAAAAAAGTTTCTTATTAATTTTTTATGATCTATATCTAATTTGTTTTTTCTAGAAAATGAAAACAACTTAAATTTAAAAGGAAAAAGACCAAATATAAAAGAACAAAAAATACCAATTGCAATAATAACAGAAGAGTCTAAATCTAAAAGATATAATATTGCAAATGTTATGATTAATCTACTTATCATTTCTGTTTGATAAGTAAAGGATAATGATGACAACTCTTTCTTACCTTGAAAAACACCTCTGTTTACACTCATAAAAAAATAGAAAGGTATGCCCAAACCAAATATGACAAACATGGTTGATGAAGAAGTATTAAAAAAAGATTGTAGCTCTTTAGAAAAAAAAACTATAAGAAATGACATTAATACACTAAACCATAATGCATTCTTATACACTAAAGAGATAAAATTTTTAAAAACTTTACCCTCAAACAAAACTGAGAACTTTGCTGTTACTAATTGAAAAGTCATCGCAATAAAAGATAGAACTAAAAGAAAAGTAACAAGAATAGCTGCATCTGCAAACTTCTCTGGTCCTAAAATTCTACCTAATAATAAATTGTATAAATAGTTACCACCATTTACAACTAGAACACTAAGCATAAAAATTTGTTCTGGCTTAATGTATTTTTTTATTAAAGTAGTTATTGCATTCATAGTTATTTTTTTAAGCTATTTGATTAGAAAGATAATGTTGGTAAATCTCTTTACAACCATAACCAGATAAAATAAAATTATCTTTCCTTATCCCATTTTCAATTAAATTATGCAAAAAACTAACACCATTTTCATCAATAATACTAATTTTTTCAATATTTATCTCAATTGTTTTATGTTGATTTAAATCTTCTTTTACAATCTCTTTAATAAATGGTAAAGTAGTAGAATTTATTTTTCCTTCTAAAAAGTAAACCCCATTTTTTTGTTCTATTTTTAATGGCATAATCAAAAGTTTTATAATTTACACGAACAAATATCTCTAGATATACTATTGATAATCCATAAATATCGATTAAAAACGTTTTTCTAAGGATTAATGATTAAAACCTAATGCTTAACTTGCATTAACTTAAAATTAATAAAATGTCTTTAAAAAAATTTTTTCTTATTTCATGCTTTTTAATGTCTTTAAATGGTTTGTCTCAAGATATGAAAGAAGGATTTACTTACCTAGAAACTGGAAAATATAAGGAAGCAGAAGTGTTTTTTAAAGATGTTTTAAAAAACTATCCAAAAAATAAAACAGCAAGATTATGTTATGGTAGAGCTGTTGGATTAAATGGTAACTCAACAAAAGCTTTAAACTTATTTATTAATCTATTAAATGATTTTCCAAATGATTTTGAGGTTAAACTTAATTATGCAGAATCATTATTATGGGATAAGAAGTTTGATGTTGCAGAAAATTATTATGAAAAACTAATAAAAGAAAATGATAAAAGTTTTTCAGCACTTCTTGGTTATGCAAATACATTATCAAACTTAAAAAAATATAATAAAGCTTTAGTTTATGTAGATAAAGCATTAGAAGTATCACCTAATAACCCAAATGCTTTAGTCTCAAAAAAATATATGAGATTAGGTTTAGCCAATGAATATTTAAATAAGCAAGAATACAGTAAAGCTGAAGCTATTTTAAGAGAAAACTTTACAAATTTTAAAGATGACAAAGAAACACTTTTAAATCTAGCAAATCTATACTTAATCTCAAATCAATACAGTAAGGCTGAAGAAACTTACATTAAGCTAGGTAGCAATAACGAAAACAAAAATATTTCTTTAAATGGTTTAGCTTTGGTACAGCATTTAAAGAGTAAAAATAAATTAGCTTTAAATACTAGTAAAACCTCTGTTAATAGTTTACCTAGTAACGCTTCAAAGGATATAAAAAATCAAACAATAGAAAGATATATTCAAGCTTTAATTTGGAATAAAAAATTTAAAGAAGCAGATAAAGAAATAAATAATCTCTTTAAAAGTAATAACGAACCAGAAAACTGGATGTTAAGTTTAAGAGCTACTTTAAATATTTATAAAAGTAACTTTGATAAAAGTATAGAAGATTATAATTTAATCTTGAAAAAAGACAGTGCTTCTTTTGATGGAAACTTAGGTAAAGCAAATGCTCTAAAAGCATTAGGTTATTATAATAAAGCGTATTTAGGTGCAGAGAATACTCTATCTTTTTACGATAATCAAAAAGATGCAACACAATTCATAAATAAGTTAGATGAATCGTTTACACCTTTTGTAGAAGCAAAAACATCATATTCTTTCGATAATGGAAATAATGATGCTTATATGTACCAATTAAATGGTGAATATTCTTTTAGTACAAAATTTAAAGTTTTAGCTTCATATAATCATAGGTTTACTAAGAACCCTGTTACCAATTTAGAAGCTACATCAAATAATGTATTGGTTGGTTTTTCTTATCAATTGTTTAATAATGTTGTTTTTAAAAGTAATTTAGGTGTTACTTCCTCTAATGCAAATTCAAATGATTTTACTCAATTATTGGCAGATGTGGCTTTTGAAATAAAGCCTTTTAAACTTCAGAATTTAGAAATTGGTTATAAGAGAGAAATTCAGAATTTTAATGCAGAGTTAATAGATAGAGAAATTGTACAAAATAACTTTATCTTAAATTATAATTTAAGTACAAACTTTAATTTAGGATGGTTTACTCAATATTATTATACATCTCAGAACGATTCTAATACAAGAAATCTTTTATTTACATCTTTATATTATAACATTTTAGAAAAACCTAGTTTAAAAGCTGGTGTAAATTATCAATACATTACATTTAAAAACCAAGTACCAACCATATATTTTAGTCCAAGTAAATTTAATGCTTATGAAATATTTATAAATCTAATTAAGGATGAAAATATTGCAAAAAATAAAACTTGGTTTTACGATCTTACAGCTGCAACTGGTTTACAATTTATAGAAGATGATGCTAAACAAAGTACCTATAGAATTCAAGGTAAGTTAGGTTACAAATTTTCTGAAAGAAGCCTTCTAAATATTTATGCTTTACAAAGTAATATTGCATCTGCTACAGCAGCTGGGTTTACGTTTACAGAAATTGGGTTACGATTTAAATGGTTGTTTTTAAAGAAACCAGTGTTTAGAAAAAACTAAGATATTTTTTTTACAAAGTTTTCTATAATTGTTAGAATATCTTTAAAGTCAGTTGCCAATTCTAAACTTTCTTTTCTTAAGTTTTTTTCGTAATTGTTTGCTATAACATAACTTTTTTCTAAGCCAAGTGTACTTATTTTATGCTTAATTTTATGAACAATTTCTTGTAGTTTTTTGTAGTTTTTTTGTTCTAATTGATAAAAATACTCGTTTTGCTCTTCAGGAAACTCTTCTTTAATTACTTCTAAAATTAAAACTCTAACATCAGAGCTACCTCCAGACATTTTGTCGATTACTGTAAAATTTGGTTGTTCTGTTATCATTTTTTTAGTGTAAAATAAAAAGTAGTTCCTTTATTAATTTCTGAGTCTAACCAAATTTCACCTTGATATAAATTCACAATTTTCTTTACTATAGATAAGCCTATTCCACTAGAATCTTTTGCTTCTTTTAAAGATTGAAATATTTTAAATATTTTATCAAAGTGTTTTTTATCAATACCAATTCCATTATCTGTAATCGTAAACTTGTAAAAAGAGTTTTGATCTTCTACCCCTATAGTTATAATTCCATTTTCTTTATTATTAAACTTTACTGCATTACTAATTAAGTTTTGGAATATTTGCTGGAGTTTTGTCTTATCTCCTATAACACTAGGTAATTTACTTAAAATTTTTACTGTTATATTATCTGGCACATATAACATTTTTATAAGATCTCTCACTAAAAAATCTAAGTCTACTTCTTCTTCTTGGTCTTTAGATTCTACTTTAGAAAACTTAAGTACATCAGATATTAATCCTTCCATTTTTTCTAATGTCATTTCTAGATCATCAAAATATTCAAGACTATTTTTATCAAAACAATCTAAATTGTCCATCTTAATCCAAGTACTTAATGCTGCTATACTTCTTAAAGGTGATTTTAAATCATGAGAAACTATATGAGCGTATTCTTTTAATTCTTCGTTACTTATAGTTAACTTTTCTAAAAGCTCTTTGTTTTTATCTTCAACCTTTTTACGTTCTCTAATGTTTAATGCACTTTTTAATTGTAAAGCAACCAAATTTGCAATGTTTTCAACTGTTTCTAGTTGATCTTCATTAAAATAGTTTTTTTGTTCGTGCTCTGCGTCTATAATTCCTATAACTTCTCCATTATTAATTATGGGTACAGTTATTTCTGAATATCTAATTTTATCATCTAAAATATATCTATCATCTTTACTTGTATCATGTATAATCTCAGATTTTCCTATTTTTGCGACTGTACCAACTATACCTTTACCTATAGGCAATATTATTCGATTAAAAATAGAGTTATCTTTTTGCTGTTTTTGTCCATAAGCAGCAATTTGTTCTAATGTTTTAGAATCATTATCTAATAAATAAATAATACAATCATTAGTATTTAAATACTTTGCAATTTTACTTGATATTTCTGATGCTATTTCATTAATCTCTTCTTTACCTAAAATAGACTGTGCTATATTATTGATTAAATCTAAAACTATTTGTTTTTCTCTTTCTTCTGTTATATCTCTTATTACTCCCTGTGCTGCAATGGGTTGATTATTTTTATCTAATATGGTTATTGCATTAATATTAACCCACTTAATCTTTTTTTCTTTGGTTATAATTCTTGCTGTAAAACCAGAAAATTTTCCTTTTTCAATTAATTCTTGGAAAGAAGACATAGCATATAGATAATCTTCTTTATAAATTAAATCTACTACATTGGGTGATTCATCCATAGAGTAGCCAAAAAATCTTTCTGCAATATCATTCATTTTTAACACTTCCCCATTTAAATTCATTACTAGGTAAGCATCGTTTATATTCTCAAAAACACCCTTTAATTGGGTGTTTTTCTCATCTAAAACTTCTTCTAATTGTTTGTTAACTCTTTTTAATTCTTCTGAAGTATTAAAAAGTTCTAAACTTCTTTGTTCCAGAATTTGTTCTGCAGTTTTTCTAGCTTCTTTTTGTCTTTTTAAAGCTCTATCTAATATGTCTACTTTGTTATTATCCAATATTTATAAAGGTATAAACTCATTTAAACTCCAGTATTTCATTATGGTTTTTATTTTTAACTCATAATCTTCATATTTAAGAGGTTTTAATAAATAACCTGCAATACCTAATTTATAGCACTCATATATATCTTTTTCATTATCTGATGTTGTTAGAACTATAACTGGAATATGTTTTAAATCTTCATTATTCTTTAAAATAGTTAAAAACTCTAAACCATTAGTATCAGGCATATTTAAATCTAAAAGAATGATGTTATATTGCTCAGATTGTAAAATATTTAAGGCTTCACTACCATTTTTAGCTAAAGAAAATTTAAAGTCTTTAAACTCTAAAGCAATTGCTCTTTGTAGTTTAATAACTTCAATTCTATCATCTTCAATAAGTAAAATATTTAATTTTTTTCTTTCCATAATTTAGACCTATTACAAGGTATAAAATTAAATTTAATTATAGAAATTTTAAATTGATTGGGTTAAATGGATGATAAGTGTAGATGAAAAAGAAAAATCTATAGACAAATAAGTTATTTTATTGAGTTTAGTGACAGCTTTTAACTGTTTCTGCAGCAATTTCTAAAACTGGTGAGGGTGATAAAAAAGGAATACCTAAACCTAAACCTCTAACAATAAATAATGTACCAATAAATACAACCATTACTGGTATTGCTTTTTGAATGTTTTTTCTAAAATTACCTTTTGTGAAATTTCCTAAATAAACAAAAGCTGTCATTAAAGGTATTGTGCCTATACCAAACAAAAACATATACAAACTACCTGTAAAAGCATTTGATGTTGTTAAAGCTCCAAAAATAGCCATATATACTAAACCACAAGGTAAAAATCCGTTTAGAAAACCAATGGTAAAGAAAGTATCATTCCCTTTTTTTCTTAACTCTTTACCCAAAGAATTTTTTATTTTTAAAATAACAGTACTTATTTTTTTTGATAAAGATAAACGTTGTAAAATTTTTGGAAAAAGTATAACTAATATCATTAATAAACCTACAATTATTGAAAGCTGTTGCTGGAAACCAAAGAAATAAAATCCTTTACCTAAAAAACCAAAAAGCAAACCAATTAAACTATAAGTAAATAATCTGCCTAAATGATAACTAGCAATTTGTAAAAATCTTTTAATTGGTTTTTCTCTATCTACAGGTAACATAAACGCTATTGGACCACACATACCAATACAGTGAAAACTACCTAATAAACCAAATATAAGTGCAGATAATAACATTAATAAACCAATTCTTTTTTGATTAAATAATTAGTATTTTTATGTTTCCAAAATATTTTCATGTTCCAGCGACCATCTACTAAACGTTGTTCAGGCACGAGCAAATATGATTTAGAAATTGAAATAGGAATTTCAAAATCTAATTGTTTATTAGATGGTCTGTATAGGAACACTTTTCCTTCAATATTTCTAGGGGTAAAACTTTTAGGAAACTCTATTTTTAAGCCCTTGCTGTTTTTTTCTATTGTTACTTTTTCTTTTAATCTGTTTGCATTTTTTTCTGCATCGATCTCTTGTTGATAATTTAATTCTTCTTGATAATATTTATCTGTAACTAAATCATGACTATAAGTATTATCTGTACTCATTGTAATTACAAAGTACATTATAAAAGCTATAAATGCTATTATAGTAACTACTATTCCTGTTCCCCAATTAAATTTCATATACTTAATTTATCTATAACTTCTTGGTCCCAAGAAATTTGTTGTTGTTGTTTCTATTAATTTATCTCCACTAAATACACCTATTTCTATATCAATATTATCATCTTTTAAAACTGAAGCATTTATTTCAATAAATAAAGTGCCCTCTGCTAAACCTTGTTTTGGAACTTTAAAATTATGATTAGAGACTAGCTTTATTTCACCTTTATGAGATAAGATTTTATAGCTTACGTTATCTATATCTTTTGTTGTTTTATTTATAACTTTAAAAGTATAAACGTTACTAATAATATTATTTTCTTTGTGTTGATATAATTGACCTGGCAATCTTAAAATTGTAGCTTCTACATTATTTCTTAAAAACAACATACCTACTAAAATTCCGATTAAAATCAACAGAACTGCTGAATAACCTTTCATTCTAGCACTAAAATGGAATGGTTTTTTTTCAGCTATATTTTCTTCACTTGCATATCTGATTAATCCTTTTGGGAGATTAATACTCTCCATTATATGATCACATTCGTCTATACAAGCAGTACAGTTTACACACTCTAATTGAGTACCATTTCTAATATCTATACTTGTTGGACAAACAACAACACATTGTTTGCAATCTATACAGTCACCTTTACCAAGTGCTGCTCTATCTTCATTCTTCTTAAATTTAGATCTACCTAAATCTCTTTCTCCTCTTTTATAATCATAAGCTACATTAATAGTTTTGTTGTCTAATAAAACACCTTGTAAACGACCATAAGGACAAGCAATTATACATACTTGCTCTCTAAACCAAGCAAATACAAAATAGAAAACACTGGTAAAAATTATTAATGAGATTAATGTTCTTACATTATCTAAAGGATTACCAGTAATGTAACTTATAACAGTATCTCCACCAATTAAATACGCTAAAAATACATTAGCAATTATAAAAGAAATTACAAAAAAGATAAACCATTTTAATACTCTCTTTTTAATCTTTTCAGCATTCCATGGTTGTTTGTTTAAACGTATTTGTTTTCCTCTATCTCCATCTATCCAATACTCTATTTTTCTAAAAACCATTTCCATAAAAATAGTTTGAGGACAAATCCAACCACAAAATAAACGACCAAAAACAACCGTAAATAAAATTACAAAAACAACACCTGTAATCATTGAGATAACTAGCAAATGAAAATCTTGTGGCCAAAAAGGAAAACTAAAAATATTAAAGCGTCTTTCTAAAACATTAAATAATAAAAATTGATTTCCATTAATTTTTATAAAAGGAGCTAAAAGTAGAAAAGCTAATAGAAAATAACTTACATAACTTCTGTATTTGTAAAATTTTCCACTAGGTTTTTTAGGAAAAACCCAAGAACGTTTTCCTTCTTTATTAATAGTACTAATACTATCTCTAAACTGTTCATTCTTGGGTGCTTCCATTCTCTAATTAATAAAAATAACTAACTATTTATTCTTCTTCCCACTTTTCTCCTTGTGGAGCTTTAGCTTTTGCTGGTGTAGTACCTTGTAATGATATTACATAGCTAGAAACTTTAGCAATATCTTCTGCTTTTAATGTTTTATTCCATGCAATCATACCTTTACCATTTCTTCCTCCATTATAAACGGTATTAAATACATTTTTAATTCCACCACCTAAAATCCAATATTCATCTGTAAGATTTGGTCCAATAGATCCTCCTCCATCAGCTAAATGACAAGATGCGCAGTTTAAATTAAATACAGCTTTACCTCTTTTTAAATCGCTAGCATCTGTAAGTAGTTTTAGGTCATCTATATTAAATACATCTGGTGAATTTGCTTTATACTTGTTTACTTCCATTCTTGCTTGAGCAACTGCTTTTTCGTATTCCATTTCAGGAGTATCTCCTCCCATAATTTCAAAACGAATTAAATAAACTACAGCAAAAACAATAGTAATGTAGAACATATATACCCACCAAGGTGGAAGTGAATTATCTAACTCTTTAATACCATCATAATTATGGTCTAAAATAATTTCTTGTTCTTCTTCTATATCTTTTGCTTTGGTCCAAGATTTTAGTAATTTTTTTAACCAAGCATTTGGTGCTTCTGGTACAACTCCGTCTTTTTCATTTTGTAATTCTCTTGCTCTAGAAATTGCCATTTGATTAACAACTTCTTTTAGAACAACTACTAGAATAAAACCAATTAAAGCTAACCAAACCAATGGGTTTTCATAGATATCAAAAGGATTTTGATAACTCATAAACGATTTTGCAAGTGCAAAAAATGTAATTAATACAAATAGCACATAACCTGTTGATTGAATATATTTTTTCATTTTTTAATTGATTTTATTTTTAATCTAAAGGAATATTACTCACTTTATTGATATACTCTTTTTTTGCAGTAAACACCCACCAAAATAAGATGACGAAAAAAGTGAAGAAAATGATTAAGGATATTAATGGATAAATTTCGATTCCAGTAATACTTTCCATATGGTTTTTTACAAATTTTAGCATAATCTTATTTTTTAGAAATTTGTTCTTCTTTAACTTTTATATCTGTTCCTAACCTTTGTATGTAAGCTATTATTGCAACAATTTCTCTGTCTTTCATTTCTATAAATTCTTCTCCATTTTCTTGAGCATATTTTTTATCTGCTTCATAACTTTTAGCAAAATCTGGATCTTGATATAAATTCTCTTGAATTTGTGCACCTTGAGCATCCATTAAAGCTTGTGCATTAGCAATCTCTTCTTCAGAGTAAGGTACACCAAGGGTAACCATTGCTTTCATTTTATCTTCTGTTGCAGACTTATCTAATTTGTTTCTAATTAACCATTTATAAGAAGGCATTATAGAACCTGGAGATGTACTTTGAGGATCATACATATGGTTTAAGTGCCAACTATCATTATACTTTTGACCAACCCTATGTAAGTCAGGGCCTGTACGTTTACTTCCCCATAAAAATGGATGGTCATATACAAATTCTCCTGCTTTAGAATATTCTCCATAACGTTCTACTTCACTTCTAAAAGGTCTTATCATTTGTGAGTGACAACCAACACAACCTTCTCTAATGTATAAATCTCTACCCTCTAATTCTAAAGGTGTATATGGTTTTACACTACTAATAGTTGGTATGTTAGATTCTACTAATAACGTTGGTATAATTTGTACAATACCTCCAATTAATATTGCTACTGTAGCATATAGTGTTAATCTTACTGGTTTTCTTTCTAACCATGTATGATATCCTTCTCCTTTAGTTCTATATTTAGAAACTTTTGTTAATGGTGCTGCTTCTGCTAACTCATCTTCTACTCCACTACCTTGTTTAACCGTTTTTACAACATTATATAACATTACTATTGCACCAATAATGAACATTGTTCCACCAATTGCACGCATCCAATACATTGGAATAATTTCGTTTACAGTTTCTAAAAAGTTACCATAAGTTAAAGATCCATCAGGATTAAATTGTTTCCACATAGAAGCTTGAACAAATCCAGCAACATACATAGGTAAAGCATATAAAATAATACCTAAAGTACCTATCCAAAAGTGGAAATTTGCTAAAGCTTTAGAATATAATGTAGTCTTAAACATTCTTGGTATTAACCAATATAACATACCAAATGTGAAGAAACCATTCCATGCTAATGCACCAACATGAACGTGTGCTATAATCCAATCACTAAAATGTGCAATTGCATTCACATTTTTTAAAGATAACATTGGCCCTTCAAAAGTAGCCATACCATAACCTGTAATAGCTACTACCATAAATTTTAAAGTAGGATCTGTTCTTACTTTATCCCATGCTCCTCTTAAAGTTAATAAACCGTTAATCATACCACCCCAAGAAGGAGCAATTAACATTACAGAAAAAGCAACTCCTAAATTTTGAGCCCAATTTGGTAATGCTGTATATAATAAGTGATGAGGACCAGCCCAGATGTAAATAAAAATCAAAGACCAAAAGTGTACAATTGATAATCGATATGAATATACAGGTCTGTTAGCTGCTTTTGGAACAAAATAATACATTAAACCTAAAAAAGGAGTCGTTAAGAAAAATGCAACTGCATTATGACCATACCACCATTGTACAAGTGCATCTTGAACACCTGCATAAACAGAGTAACTTTTTAAGAAGCTTACTGGTAATTCTAAACTATTAAAAATATGAAGTACAGCAACTGTTACAAATGTTCCTAAATAAAACCAAATAGCAACATATAAATGACGCTGTCTTCTCTTTAAAATTGTCCAAATCATATTTACACCAAAAGCAACCCAAACTAATGCTATAGCAATATCAATTGGCCATTCTAATTCAGCATATTCTTTTGATGTTGTAATACCTAAAGGAAGCGTAATTGCAGCAGCAACAATAATTAATTGCCACCCCCAAAAATTAAAATTACTTAAAAAATCGCTAGCCATTCTAGCTTTTAATAACCTTTGCAAAGAGTAATAAACTCCTGCAAATATTGCATTCCCAACAAAAGCAAAAATTACAGCATTTGTGTGTAATGGTCTTAAACGACCAAAACTTAACCACGAAATACCATCTGTAATATTTGGGAATAAAAACATAAACGCCAGTAGAAGACCTACTGTAAAGCCTACTATACCCCAAAGTAAAGTAGCATAGATAAACTTTTTAACGATTTTATTATCGTAATAAAACTGTTGCATCTCCATAATTTAATAATTAATTTTTTAGTTGATTTTTTATTTTTTCTTAACTAGTTCATCATCAAACAACATACGCACAGAGGGTGTGTAAGCATCATCATACTGACCTTTTTTTACTGAATAAATAAATGCAATAAAGAAAACTATTGCCACTAAAATACTTAGTGTTAGAAGTAGGTATATTACGCTCATATCTTGCCTGATAATTGATAAACCAAAAATAGTATTGAAGGAAATCTTAAAATATGACAATTGTCATGTTTTTAAGATTTTTTTAAGAAAAATAAAGTTCCATTTTTTAAAATGGAGCTTTATAATTAGCTTACAAATTTTTGTAAATAATTAGCCAAGTAAATACTCTAAAGTAAATACTAAACTTAAGGTAAGTATTAGCATTTTAAAGAAAACATCGAAAAATTTTACATTTACTTTTGTAAGTCTAAGTCTTTTTATTTGTTGTAGATTCATCTTTTGGGGGAATTAAATGAAAAACTAATGTAGATAAAAAAAATTGATTTCCAAAAAAATAGCTCATTTTTTTTTAAATAGTCATTGAGAAAAGTTGTTTTTCAATTTTCTTTTGATGTAATTTTTTATCAAAAGCCATACAAATATTTCTTACAAATGGTCTAGAACTATTTGGAATTTTAATTCCATTTTTCTTAATAATTACTAAACCATCTTTTTCTAATTCTTTTAATTGATTTAAATGAAAATCTAAATTTTCAATTTTTAAATCATTTTCTTTCCAAGATGTAGAAAAATTACACATCATATTTAATATATGGGTTCTTATAATTTGATCTTCATTTGTTAAAATATGACCTCTAAAAACAGGAATTTCTCCAGAATTAACTATACTTTGATACTCTTTTACCGTTTTTACGTTTTGTGCAAAACCATACCAAGAATCAGAAATTGCAGACATACCCAAGCCAATCATTAATTGTGTTTTATTAGATGTATATCCCATAAAATTTCTATGCAAGGTTTTATCTATTGTTGCTTTATATAATGTATCTGACTGTAAAGCAAAATGATCCATACCAATTTCTTCATACCCTAATTCTGCAAACAATTGTTTACCAATTTCGTATAATTCTCTTTTCTCTTCATCTTTTGGTAGATCCTTTTCATTAAACCCTCTTTGTCCTACTCCTTTTATCCAAGGAACATGAGCGTAACTATAAAAAGAAATTCGATCTGGTTGTAATTCTTTGGTCTTATTAATTGTATATATTACATTTTCTTTGGTTTGATGAGGCAAACCAAAAATTAAATCATGACTTACAGAAGTGTAACCTATTTCTCTCGACCATTTTGTTACTTTTTCAACAGCTTCGAAAGGTTGAATTCTATGAATAGCTTCTTGTACTTTTAAATTATAATCCTGTACTCCAAAACTTACTCTTCGAAAACCACAATCAAATAAAGTTTGTAATTGTTCTTTTGTTGTGTTGTTTGGATGCCCTTCAAAACTAAATTCTGCTTCTAAATGTTTTTGTGCATTTTTAAGTAAACCACTAATTAAAATTCTCAAATTTTCTTTAGAAAAAAAAGTAGGTGTTCCTCCTCCTAAATGCAATTCTTTAATAATTGGTTGTTCATCTAACAAATCAACATACAATTGCCATTCTTTTAAAACAGATTTTATATAGTCTTCTTCTATTTCATGTCTTTTTGTAATATGCTTATGACAAGCACAAAATGTACACAGACTTTCACAAAATGGTAAATGTATATATAAGCTTATCCCTTCTTTTTCATTACTTTCTTTAAATGATTTTTTAAAACTCTCTATCCATTTTTGTTTAGAGAAAGTTGTATCATCCCAAAAAGGAACTGTTGGATAACTGGTATATCTAGGCCCAGGAATATTATATTTTTGGATTAATGAATTATTCATTTTACATTAATATTTTAAAATTACTTTATAGTTAGGCTAACTCTAAAGCAATTTCTATCATTTCTTTAAAGGTTTGTTCTCTTTCTTCTGATGTTGTTCTTTCTTTTGTAACCAAACTATCTGAAATAGTTAAAATAGATAATGCATTAACATTATGTTTTGCAGCAACTGTATAGAGTCCATTTGTTTCCATTTCTACGCATAAAACTCCATAATCTGCCCATTTTTTAAAATCATTAAAATCATCAGCATAAAACTCATCTGAGCTTAAAATATTACCTGCTTTTATAGCAATACCTTTTTGTTCTGCAACCTTAATTGCTTTTTGAAACAAATCAAAACTTGCAGTAGGTGCATAATCTGCACCATTGAAACGAATAGTATTTAATCCAGAGTTAGTAGAAGCTGCCATTGCAATAACAATATCTCTAATTTTTACTTCTTTTTGATAAGATCCTGCAGAACCTACCCTAATTAAATTTTTAACTCCAAATTCGTTTATTAATTCGTGAGCATAAATAAGTGTTGAAGGTATACCCATGCCTGTACCTTGTACAGAAACTCTTTTGCCTTTATAAGTACCTGTATATCCTAACATCCCTCTTACATCATTATATTGCATTACATTTTCTAAGAAATAATCTGCAATCCATTTTGCTCTCATAGGGTCTCCAGGAAGTAAAACTGACTCTGCAACCTCACCTTTTTTAGCATTGATATGTACACTCATCTTAATAATTATTTTTATCTGAAACTCCTTTTGTTACTAAAGAAACTCCAGAAGAAGTTCCTAACCTAGTAACACCTAACTCTATGTATTCTAATGCTGTTGTTATATCTCTAATACCACCAGCAGCTTTTATTTGAGCTTTATTTTCCACTACTGATTTCATTAGTTTTACATCTTTTATAGTTGCTCCTCCAGAACCAAAACCTGTAGATGTTTTTACATAATCTGCACCTGCATTTATAGATAATTCACAAGCCTTTTTAATTTGTTCTGCTGTTAAAAAACAATTTTCAAAAATTACTTTTAAAACTTTATTTCCAATAGCTTGTTTTATTTCTTTGATTTCGTTTTCTATATAATCAAATTCTTCATCAATTAATTTACCAATATTAATAACCATATCAATTTCTGATGCTCCATTATTTACACAATCTTTAGCTTCGTAAACTTTAGCTTCAGTTGTCATAGCTCCTAAAGGAAAACCAATTACAGCAGCAACTTTTACAGCAGTATTTTTTAATTGATTTTTTGCTAATGCTACATAACATCCATTGACACAAACAGCATAAAAATTATATAATTCTGCTTCTTTACAAAGCTCAATTATTTGTGCTTTTGATGCAGTGGGTTTTAACAAAGTATGATCTATATATTTATTTATTTCCATATTATTTATTTAATTTCTTACCTAAAATATTTGTTGATATTGTTGTAAAAACCACAATACTAATTGAACTTAAAGGCATTAAAATAGCGGCTATTACAGGCATTAACTGACCTGTAACTGCAAAATATAATCCTATAATATTATAACACAGTGATAGTACAAACGCATACTTAATTACCTGAATAGATTTTTTAGAAGTTTTTAAAATTTGATTGATTTTATAAAACTGGGTAGCATCTAAAATAGCATCACAAGCAGGTGAAAATACATTTATGTTTTCTGACAATGCAATACCAACATCACTTTGAGCTAAAGCTCCTGCATCATTTAACCCATCACCAATCATAGCTACATTTTTATTTTTCTGCTGATATTTTTTAATCACTTGTAATTTATCTTCTGGTTTCTGATTGAAAAGAAAATTCGTTTTTTTCGGTAATATTTTTTGCAAATATTTTTTTTCGCCCTCATTATCTCCAGAAACAACTGCCAATTCATAATTACTTTCTAAAGCATTAAATAATGGTTTAACTCCAATTCTGTAGGAGTTTTTAAACGTAAATTTTCCAAAATAATTTTCATTAAAACTTATATGTACAGATGTATCAAAAGAAGATTTCTGCTCTTGATTCTTTACAAATGATGATGACCCAAGTTTTAGAATGTTATTATCATAATTTACTTCTATACCTTTTCCAATTACTTCATTATACTTATCAATTTGTAAAACTTCTACATCCAAAAAAGTTTGATATAATGTTCTACTTAAAGGATGATTAGAAACACGTAAAGCACTTTTTAAAACTCGTTTTTCATAATGTTTTAAAGGTAGACCTTCATAAGAAATTTTACTTTCATTATTTGTGGTAAGCGTTCCTGTTTTATCAAAAATAATGGTATCTATACTTGCTAATTGTTCTATAGCTTTTGCATTTTTTAAGTAAAACTTCTGTTTGCCAAAAATGCGTAATAGATTACCTAAAGTAAATGGTGCTGCTAATGCAATAGCACAAGGACAAGCAATAATTAATACTGAAGTAAAAACATTTAAGGCTTTTGAAACATCTAAATACAACCAAAAAGTTGTTGAAATAAAAGCTATTAATAAAACTAGAATGGTAAAATTTTTACTGATTTTATCAGTTAATGTTTTAAAAGAAGATGATTTGTCTTTAGCAAAAACATCATTACTCCAAAGCTGTGTTAAATAACTTTGAGAAACTGAAGCTAACACTTCGATTTCTAAGACACCAGACAATTGTTTACCTCCTGCAAATATTTTGTCACCCGATTTTTTTGTTACAGGTGCAGCTTCTCCAGTAACAAAACTGTAATCTATTTGTGCATTTCCATTTATTAAAATTCCATCTACAGGAATTAATTCTTGATTTCTTATTAATAATCTATCCCCTTTTTTTACATCATAAATTTGTATATTTTCTTCTTTTTGATTTGATGATATTCGTGTAACAGCTATAGGGAAATAAGATTTGTAATCGCGCTCAAAAGACAAGAAGTTATAGGTTTTTTGTTGAAAAAATTTACCTAATAAGAGAAAGAAAACCAAGCCTGTTAAACTATCAAAAAAACCTGTTCCTAAATCAAAAATAATTTCGATTGTACTTCTAATAAACAATACAGAAACTCCTAATGCAATTGGTACATCAATATTTAACATTTTAGAGCGTAAACCTTTATAAGCAGAAATAAAATAATCGTTAGCCGCATAAAAAACTACTGGTAATGAGAAAATAAACATTAACCAACGAAAAATAGTTTTATATTGTTCTAACCAAAATTCTGAAACTTCAAAATACTCTGGAAACGATAAAAACATTACGTTACCAAAAGCAAACCCTGCAATACCTAATTTATAAATTAGAGATCTATCTACTTTATTTTTACCAGTTTCATAATCTTCTAAACTTATGTAAGGTTCGTAACCAATTGCACTCAACAATAAAACAATTTCTTTGAGTGAAGTAATATTTGATTTATAAGATATTCGAACCGTTTTCTTAGGAAAATTTACTTGAGAAGAAATTATTTTATTATTTAATTTTTGTAAATTTTCTAGTACCCAAATACAAGAACTACAATGAATATGAGGAATATAAAGTGTTACAATTTGATTATCATTGTCATTAAAATCTAATAATTTTTCTATAATTTTTGTATTATCTAAAAAATCATACTTCCCTTTTATTTCAGTAGGAATTGCACCTGGATTGTCTTGAAAATCGTAATAACAAGTTAAATCGTTTTCAGAAAAAATCTCATAAACAGTCTTACAACCATTACAACAGAAACTTTTATCATCAATTTTAATGATATCTTCTTTACAAGAATCTCCACAATGATAACAATGTGTAGTATTCATATTTACTCTTTTGCCTTCTACAAATGTCTAACAAGAAAAATATTAAAAATATGATATTTGTCATGTTTTTACTATCTTGCATAAAGGCAAAAGTATTAAGCTTTATGAGTAAATGTGAACAATGTATAGTTAGGCAATTTAATTCTTTAAAGCATCTTTCTAAAGATGAGTTAATTAGAATGTCAAATTGTAAAACTTCAAAAACTATAAAAAAAGGTGAATTTCTTTTTAATGAAGGTGAACACATTAATGGTATTTTCTGTATTAAAGATGGTGTTTGTAAGGTCTCTAAAATGAGTGAAAATGGAAGAAACCAAGT
Source organism: Polaribacter marinivivus (assembly GCF_042651285.1). Taxonomy (NCBI): domain Bacteria; kingdom Pseudomonadati; phylum Bacteroidota; class Flavobacteriia; order Flavobacteriales; family Flavobacteriaceae; genus Polaribacter; species Polaribacter marinivivus. Next base: position 779,871 of record NZ_JBHSCY010000002.1, read on the forward strand.
GGTTAATTTAGTTAAAAAAGGAGATTTAATAGGTGAAAGAAGTTTAATTTCTGATGAAGTATCTAATTTAAATGCTGTAGCTTTAAATGATATGGAAGTTTGTTTTATACCAAAAGATGAAATTATAAAAGATCTTGAGAAAAATCCTAATTTTTCAATGGGTGTTTTAAAAAACATGGCAAATTCTTTAAAAAATGCAGATGATATAATTGTAAATATGGCTCAGAAAAATGTGAAACAACGTTTGGCTGAAACCTTATTACACTTAGAAACTAAATTTGGAGTAAATGAAGATGGTTGTATAGATATACATCTATCTAGAGAAGATATTGCAAATATTATTGGCACTGCAACTGAATCTGCAATTCGTCTTTTATCTGAGTTTAAAAAGAAAAAATATTTAGCATTTAAAGGAAAAGATATTCAATTATTAGATATAGATTCTTTAAAAAATATATCTCAAGGATTTTAAAAAGAAAAAGCTAAGGAAAATACCTTAGCTTTTTTTAGTTTCTACTTATATAACCTAACCAAAAGTAAAAAACTTAATTTATTAAAAACGTACCCTTATGAATATTCTTTTTATCATCTAATAAAATATACTTATACATTCCTTTATTTAAATTAGGATGATTGTATTGTAATTTTTTATTGTTAGTTCTTCCCAAATCTTTATAATCTACTACTCTTCCCAATAAATCTATTACCTTTATTACTGATAGATCTGAATCTTCAGGTAAAACAATAGTTGTTCTTTCTGAAAATGGATTTGGATAATTCATTAATTTATTATTCTCTTCAATATTAAAAACATCTGTAGATAAAACACTACTTGTTTTACTAAAAGCTACGTTTTTTACATCTAAACTAAACGTTTTAAAGCTTGTATAATCTCCTATTACAGAAAAGACAATAGTCTTAATATTGGTAATGTTTACTGTAATACCATTTGCATCTTTAAAATCTGATAATTCTACACTTACATTTTCTCCATTAGAAGGAGGAATTTGCATTCTTAATCTGTTTTCCCAAGTTCTATTATCATTCTGAACCACAACTAGTTCTATAGCATTGTTTGAGTTTAAATCAAAATTCATGAACTTAAATGTTGTTACATCTAACGTTTGATCTCCAGGTAAAATATGTCTAAATAAATTTACATTTCCATTAACTTCACCCTGAGTAAATACATTTCTATCGACTTCGAAAACATTATCTACATAATCTCTATTTTCATAATCTATAGAAAATTCATTTATAGTTGCTTTATCATCTAAATAATCTAAACCCCAAGGACCATCTGCTAAATAAAGTGCATCTATTTGTTCTGATACTTCTGTTTTTAGAGAAAAACCTAAATCAAATAAAACACCAGTTTCTATTTTAATAGTTTCATTATAAGCACCTGATAAAGATATATTTGAATAAAAATCTTCGTGATCAGATAATTCTGTTTTTGCAATACTTGCGTTAAAATCTATAGCTTTTTGATTTGCTTTATTTACAATGTTTAATTCTATAACTCCATTTCTATATACACCACTTTTTACAAAAACTGGTGGTAACACATCTTGTACTTTATTACTTATTAATCCATTTTGGTTTGTATGTGTGTCTATGATGTGATTAGCAATAGAAAATACTTGTCCATATGAACTCCCCCATATTTGAAAATTATGATAATTACCTTCTGGATATTGGTCTATATTCCAAAAACTAAATAATTCATTAGTATTATTATCGGTTTTAATAGAAAAACTTAGAGTAAATTCTATTTCACCTGATGCTCTTTTAATTTTTGATGCTATAATTTGATGCCCTCTTGAAACTACAGTTCTAACATCTTCTAAACTAGAATTATTTAGTCTATCACAAATCATTTTAGAATGATCATAAACTTTACCTTCTGTTTTCGTTGCTAATACTGCAGAAACTCTAGTATTACCTTCATAATAATCTACAGAAAAGACCTCTGTAGCATTTGTTATACCAATCAAATCATTTGGACTAGAAACTGTTGCAGTTTCTGTTGCGTACATACCTGTTTCTGGTAAATAATTAATAAGTGAAGTTGTTCCTTTTGATTGCAAATCTGATTTTGCAAATTTTAATTGATTTTCTTTTTTATTGTTAGCATCTCCACTTTTAAATCTTTTAAAATTTCTTTTTGCTATTAAACTTGCTAAATCACCATTACTTTCTAAACCACCATCATAAGCAGAAGTTACGTTAGTAGCATCACTTACATCTGCAAAATTATTAGTATCTATGGCTTCATAAGAACTTGCAGTTACATAAAAAATTGCATCATTAAAGTCATGATCACAACCACCTCTATCTCTTCTAATATCTTCAAATCCAATGATAATTCTTTCTGATGTTGGGTCATTTAAAGTAACAATATGTTGTCTTTCTGAAGGATTAGATTCTGGATTATAATCATCATTTGAATACAAATCCCATAAACCCCAACCAACTTTTTGTTGAGAACTACTCCAAGCATTTGCTAATAACACCCAACCAATTCCAGTACCAGCTTCGAAATTTCCTATATTTACTTTATCTCCTACTCTTAATCCTCCTCCACTTCCAAGTAAAGATGCATTTGGAAAAATTATAGTTAAATCTTCTCTATTTGGTTTTTGAGGGTTAGGGTCATTTAAATCATAAGTATAAAATCCAAGTACATTTCTGTAACCTGCTCCTTCATCTACAAATGTTACATAAACATCTGTATTTGATGTTATTTTTAAATCTGTATCATATCCTGCAGTAATATATTGTGGATTGTAATCTGGCACAGGATATTGTTCTGGTATAGAATTACTAATCATTTCTAAAGTTTGAGTAGAAACCACATCTCTTTCTGATTCTAAGTAAAGTGGTGTGCCATTAGAAGTATATTCTCCTAAATATTTGTAGTTCTGACTATTTACTGAATTGCTTATAAAAAATAGCATTAAAAATAAAAACGTAGTAATTTTTTTCATGTCTTATAATTTTATATCTCAAATTTAAAAATGAAACGAAATAAAATTTTAAGCATTCGATTTTTATAGCCTAAGTGTAGATGAATTACAAAAATCTTCAGATAAATTATTACGATATAAATAGTAAAAACCTGAATTATTTTAACTTATAAATAAAGATTTAAAAAACATTACTATAATTTGTTACTTTTGTTTACATACCAAAAAAGTTCTACATGAAACAAATTATCATTTTTTTACTAATTATTATTTTGGCATTAATTGGTTATGGAAAATACAGTCAATACAAAAGATATAATACACCAGAAGTAAATTATAAAACTGATAAGAAAATTGATGTAAACTATCATAATCAAGAATTCTTATATAATTATTACAAAGCTTTAGAAGAGTTAGATAGTTATGTTATGTTACAATGGACTGCTAATGGTATAGATGTTAGAACTCCTGAAGACGATGACAACCAAACTAAAATTGCTGTAGAAACTTATGCAAAAAAACTTGCTAAGGTAAATTATTACGAAGCTATTTTAGAAAACTCTTTTAACTTAAAACAAAACGGACTTTCAAATATAGAAGTTAAAACTATTGAAGAAGAAGGCATAGATTTAGAGACTTTTAAAGAGCAAGAAGAATTTGCTAAAATAAAAAACCTATACAACCCAAATGTTAATCTTTATAATGGAGAAAAAAATGCCATTATTTATGAGGTTCAAAAAAGATTAGTTTCATTAGGAGATAGCATAAAAATTGATGGTGTTTACAGAATTGAGACTTTAAACGCTATTAAAAATTTTGAAACTAAAAATAATCTTTTAGCAGATGGTTATTTAGATGTTTTAACTATAGATCTTTTGTTTAAATAGGATTTAAATTATTAAATAAGTTATAATTCAATATAAAATTTAGGTTTAAAAAAGGTAAAATTGAAAAAAGAAAAAAACTTATATTTAAAAACTTAAAATTAACCAAATGATTTTTTACGGAACTAAAGGTTCTTTAATTGACGTAAAAAGAACTACTGCAATTGAATGTGATACTTGTAAACAAATAACACCACACACAGTATCTGTGTATGGTAAATACGGTTATTTATATTGGATTCCTGTTTTTCCAATGAGTAAAAAAGTATTTTCTGAATGTAATAATTGTAAAGCTACTAATGAGTTTAGTGGTATGAATGAAAAACTAAGAAGAGCTTCTATAGATATTAAAAAAGAAACTAAAACGCCTATTTGGTACTGGTCTGGTTTAGGTATAATAGCGATTTTAATAGCTATTGGTTATTATTATAGTGCTCAACATGATAAAGATGTTGTAAAGTATATAAAAGAACCTTTGGCTGGTGATGTTATAAGATTTAAAAATAAAAATACCAACTACTACTCTACTTTAAAGATATCTTCTGTAACAAAAGATTCTATTTTTGTTATTCAAAATAATTATGAAACAGATAAAAAAAGTGGTATATCTGATATAGATAAATCTAAAAATTATACAACAGAACCATTTGGTTTAGGAAGAAATGAAATTCAAGAAATGTTTGATAAAAATATTTTTTATGATATAAATAGATAGGTTACTTTTCTAGAAGTAATTTTGTTTGTTTTCTATTTACTTTTCCTGTTTCAGTTTCAATAAATTTATCTAGAAAATAAATGGTTTTTGGTACTTCGTACTTTGTAAGGTTACTTTTAGTAAAGTTTATTTTTGTTTCTTTACCTTCAATAATTAACACTAATTTTTCTCCTAAATACTCATCAGGAAATCCAGTCACAAAAAATCGATTAGTAAGTACATTCGATAATTTATTTTCTATAACTTCTGGTTGTAATTTTATACCTCCAGAATTAATTACATTATCAAAACGTCCAAGCCAATTGAATTGTTTATCAGAAATAAGTTGAACAACATCATTCGTAAAAATAATATCATCTGTTATTTTTGGAGCTTTTATCAATAAACAATCTCTTTGATCTTTATAAATTTCTACACCTGGCAATAATTGATAATAATTGGGTGTATATATTTTATGATTTAATTTTTTTACAGCAATATGTGTAATAGTCTCTGTCATACCATAAGTAGCAAAAACTTTAGTTTTTAATGTCTGTAATTTTTCTTCTAATGATTTTGAGACTACCCCTCCACCTACAATAAGTTGTTTAATAGTATTTAAATTATAAAAGGAATTTTCTACTTGCATAGGTGTCATAGCAGAAAAATCATATTGATTAGTAGCATTATTTAAAGGATGTAAACTTGGAAAAATAACATCTAAATGCCAACCTAAAATTAAAGCTCTAACCACCATCAATTTTCCTGCAATATATTTGGTTGGCAAACATAACAAAGCATTTGTATTTTTAGAAAGACCAAAAAAACTACCAGTTGCTTTTGCAGAATTAATTATGTATTCTTTTTTAAGAAAAATTGTTTTTGGCTTTCCAGTAGAACCAGAAGTATTCACTTTTATAAAATCTTCATCAGAAAACCATTCTTTTAAAAAAAATGAGATTTCTTTAAAATTGATTTCTGAATATTTAATTAACTCATTTACAGAGCTAAATGAAATATCATTTAACCTAAAACTTCTATGAATATTATTCCATTCCAATTTCTTCTAAAACTCTATAGTTCTCTTTAAGGTTTACTGGTTTTGTAATCTTACCTGTTAACTTTTCTTTCCAATTATTCCATTTATATTTTTTTGCAAAAATGAAAGTTAAAATTGGAAAAACAACAAAAACTGGTATATAAACATCTGCACCTAAAGAAGGTTCAGATAAATCAATTAAGAAAGAATCTGTTTGAAAAACTGTCCAATTTGCAGTTACTAATAAGGCTGTAATTAAGTTATTTGCAGCATGAAATCCTAAAGCTAATTCTAATCCTTCATCCATTAAAGTAATAATTCCTAAAAAGAATCCTGTACCTACATAATACCATAGAATACCATAACCTAATTTAGAAACTTCTGGATTTGCAATGTGTAACATCCCAAACACAACAGAAGTAAAAATAAGTGGAAACCATCTATTTTTTGTTACAATTCCTAATCCTTGCATTAAATATCCTCTAAAAAAATATTCTTCAAAACTAGTTTGTAACGGAATTAATAAAATGCCAATTAAAGCTAACATTAAAAACTTCTCTAGTTCAAAGTTTAATTGATAATTTTCTGGTGATACTTTATAATCTATAAATATAAAAATAGCTGTTACACTACCCCATAAAGCAAAAGCAAATATGATTCTTTTCCAATCTATCTTTTTTCTTGATGTTGTAAAAGATGTTAGAGTTTGTTTATGAACATATTTTACCCAAAAAAACAAAGCAAACAAACCAATAGCAAAAGGAAATAAATTTTCAGCTAAAAATTGATTAGCTCCTTTTTCTAAGATTTGCTCTTTCATAAGCGTCTCTATATTAAAATTAGGATCTAATTTTTCTAATAACATTAAACCTAAAAAATTAAGGGCCATAAACCCAAAAAATAAACCAGCAAAAACAACATATTTCCACATGCCTAATTTTCCTGTAAACCCTTGTTGTATGTAATTCATTTTTAAATATTAAAATTCCAGTTTTGTTGATTATTGTAGTGCAATGCTCCTTTTTTAACCTCTAAAGGACTATCTATATTGTTCGTAAATAAACTACCTGTTCCTAAACCTTGTGGTAAATTTGATTGCAATGTATATGTAAATTGCGCAATTGCATTTAAACCAATATTACTTTCTAAGGCAGATGTTATCCACCATCCAATATTATTTTCTTCAGCTAAATTAATCCATTCTTTACTTCCTGCAAAACCACCAACTAAACTAGGTTTTAAGATAATGTATTGTGGATTTATTTGAGTGATAATCCTATTTTTATCTTCATAAGAAAATACCCCAATTAATTCTTCATCTAAAGCAATTGGTAAAGGTGTTTTAGCACATAAATTAGCCATTTCTTCAATTTGACCTTGTTTTATAGGTTGCTCTATAGAATGTAGGTCTAATTCAGATAATCTATGTAATTTCTCTAAAGCATTATTTGGATTAAAAGCACCATTTGCGTCAACTCTTAACTCTATTTCTTTTGATGAAAACTCTTTTCTTATAGATGTAAGTAACTCTATCTCTGAATCAAAATCTATTGCCCCAATTTTCATTTTTATACAAGAAAACCCAGCTGCTAATTTTTCTATGATTTGCTTTTTCATAAAATCTTTTTCTCCCATCCAAATAAGTCCATTTATGGATATTGAATCTTTACTTTCTGTAAATTTTGATGAAAATAAAGTATAAGGATTAGAGGATTCTAATGATAAAAAAGCTTGTTCTAATCCAAATTGAATAGATGGATAGTTTACAAAATGAGAAAGTAATTGGGTTAATCCTAAATTGATGTTTTTACAAGCCCATTTTAGTTTGTCTTCATAATCATCAACATCATCAATACTTAAACCTCTAAATAATCCTGTTTCTCCAATTCCGATTTTATCATCTTCTTTTAAAATGATAAACCATGTTTCTTTGGTTCTTAAAATGCCACGTGAAGTGCCACTAGGATTTTTAAAGTTAAGCGTATATTTTTTATAGGAAGCCTTTATCACTTTACAGAACCATTTTCTAAAAACTCTTTAAAGTTTGTTAAATACTGTTGATCTTGGTTTCTAAAAGTACCTTTGAAATAAGGAAATAAGCAAGAAAGAATATAAGAATCACTTGAACAAGTTGCGTTTAAAACAATGTTTGTTACACCATTTTCTTCAGAAAAAATATAATCGTTTGTTTTTAACATATTCTCTGCATCGTAAAACAAAGTAACTTTTTCATTAGGTATATAAGCCAAAACTTTTTCTGTCATGTTTATAGTTTCACCTTGATTATCAATTGCAATTTTAAAAACACTACCAGTAATTGCGTAATTAGATGAAATGGTATCTATAGATTTAATTTCTGGAATCCATTTTTTAGTGTTTTCCATATCATTAAATTCTTTAAAAACACTCTCTAAAGGCTTATTTATTTTAATAGAAGCAGTATAACTGGTTTCTTTAATAAAAGAACCTGTTGCAAAAAAAATGACTACAAGTACTGATATAATACCTAAAATTATTTTTATTCTTTTCATGAATTTATGTATTCTTTTTTAATCTTTTTCTGATAAATATTAATAAAACAATAAAGATAATTACAAAAGGCCAAACATTAATTAAACCTATAAAAAATGATTTTAAATTTTCGAATCCATTAGCAAAACCATCCTTTATTTTACTACCAAAACCAACTGTATTTGAATCACTTTTGTAAAAGTTGATGTTTAAAGTTGAAAACGCAACCTGATTTTGTAAATACTTTAATCTACCTTCTGCAGATTCTATATCTTCTCTTAGTTTACCCAACTCTCTTTCTACATCTAAAATATCTTTAACAGATTTTGCTTTTTTTAGAATATCTAAATACTTTTTTTCTAACTCTTTTTTATTTTTTAATCTTGTTTCAAGATCTAAAAATTGCTCAGTTACATCATAAATTCTAATATCTTTATTATCAAAATTTGTTACATTTTTAGAAATACCAGATAAAATACTATCAAAATGTTGAGCAGGTATTCTAACATTTAGATTAATAGATTTTGTATTTCCGTAAAAATTTTGACTATCAGAAGAAATATAGCCTCCATATTTATTTATTAAAGCAGTAATATTTGCTTTCGTTTTTTCTAGATCATCAGTTTCAAAAGAAATATTTCCATTTTTTATTAATTTCTTTTCCGTTTTAAAAGATGCTGATTTTGATTTTATTGCAGAACCTGTTACAACAACTTCATCTACATTTTCTGAGCTAGAAACTAGTCCATTTATTACAGTATTAGAATCATCAAAAGCCTTTAAACCTATATTTTTAGAATCATTACAAGCATAGATAAATAAAGAAATAATAAATATTTTAAGTACTGTTTTCATATTGATTGATTTATAAAATTTGGCCTACCGAAAATAAAATAGCAAACAAAAAAGTACTTAAAGCTACTTTTTTAAGTTCTTTATCTAAATCAGCAGGAACTCTATTTTTAGCCACTGTTATTACATTTATGATCAAAGGAATAAATGCGACAATAAATATAAATTGAATTGGCGATTTATAATTGATAAAACTGTAAACTAAAGAAACAATAAGTGCGCCAAAGATTAAAAAGTAGTGATAATTTTTTGCTTTTGAAGCTCCTAGTTTTACAACTAAGGTATTTTTTTTATTCTTTTTATCTTCATCTCTATCTCTTAAATTGTTTAAATTTAAAACAGCTGTACTTAAAAAACCAATAGCTATTGCAGGTAAAAATATTGGTAAATTAATCTCTTTTGTAAATAAAAAATAACTACCAACTACACTTAGCAATCCAAAAAAAAGAAAAACAAAAACATCACCAAAACCAGAATATCCATAGGCAGAGTTACCTACTGTGTATTTTATTGCTGCAGCTATAGAAGCTATACCTAAGAGAAAAAACACTAAGGAATACCCAAAATTTTCACGACCAAAAGCAACGTAAATTAAAAGTATAGCAATAATTAATGTAATGATTGTTGTTATAATTATTGCATTTTTCATTTGCTTTGGAGTAATTGCACCAGAAGAAACCATTCTAGCCTCTCCAGTTCTATTTTTATCAGAACCTTTTATTCCATCTCCATAATCATTAGCAAAATTAGATAAAACTTGAAAACCTATAGTAGTTAATATGGCTAGCCAAAAAGTTGGAGCCATCCATACCACAACTTTTATACTATTAGTAGTTAGCATTGAATTTAAATACTCTACACCCAAATAACTTCCAACAATAATACCAGAAATAGACAAAGGCAATGTTCGTAAACGTGCTGCTTTAATAAAACTTTTTACATCCATGATTTACGACTAGTTTCTACTTTATATAAAATATGATTGTACATTTCTATAGCTTTACTATAAGATAGACAAGGAACCGTAATTTTACCAGAAGCTGTTTGTAAAACAAGATCTGTAACATTACTTCTTTGCTGAAAAATAGTTTGCTTTAATTTAATATTTTGCACTTTAAATAGCTCTAAATAAGTATGATGTGTTTCTATCATTCCATTTCCAACTACTATCATTTCATCACTTAACTTGTAAAATCTTTTCTTAATCTTTTTTTGAATCAAAAAACCATAAATAGGTAAAATTAATACTAAGGAATATAAAAAAAATGGTTCTGTAAAAATATATATAGATACATAGATAATTACTAAAAAAAGCAAATTAAATAAGTAAACTCGTTTTTTATAATAAGCATCTGGATACATTTTAACTTGTGCTTCTATATCTTTAAAATCATATAGATTTGTTTTCACATCATCAACTTGATTTGTTTTACAACCAACAATCTTAATAACCTTTTCGTTTTTTTGATTTATTTTTCCGCTTACAGCTTGTTTAAAAGTAATATAAGAAATACCTATTAGTCTTTTTAAAAGATTTGTGGAAACAGTAATGTTCTGTATTTTTTGTTTTTTTAAGATTATAGATTTTTTAGTAAACAAGCCTTGATTTATTTCAAAAGCATCCTTTTTTAGATAAGCAGATAAATTAAAGTGAACCAAAAATATTCTAACAAATGAAGTTATAAATGCGGTTATTGTTAAGAACACTAACAATGAAAATACTAAAATAAAACTTGTAGAAACAGCATTTGTGCTATCTTTTATAAAACCATCTAAGGTTTCAGTTTCACCAAAACTATCTGCAATTTGCTGTATTTGCTGAAAAAAACCTAAAAGAATTGCAAAAAATAAAAAGAGATTTCTAAGGTGATTTTCTGTTAAACTTACTTTAAATAGTTCAAGTATAGAAATTTTAAGAAATGGTTTTTCTGTACTTTGTTTTACTACTGATTCATTTATTTCTTTACTATCTAAAATTACTGATTTTAAATTGTTTGCATCTTCAAAATTAAGAGCTTTTATGGCTATTTCAGTGTCTGTTGAGCCTGCAGTTTCTATACTTACTTCGTAAACGTTAATTATTTGCTGGACTAAATTTTGCTTAAAATTTATATTTTGAATTCTATGAAATGGTATAGATGTGTTTGTTTTAGAAATAATACCTTGCTGTAATATAAAGTGATTATTATCTATCTTAAAAAGAAAGTTTTTGTAAATTAAAAAAGCTCTAATAAAGAAAAATAGCAACACAACTAAAATCCCTAAATAGATATAATTTTCTCCAATTTTAGAAAATTTTGAAAAATCTTTTATGGCAAAAAAAAGTAAAATCCAAAAAAGCTTTAATGTAGTATATATCTGTTTAAAGTAAAGAACTATAATTCCTTTTGGTGATTGTTTAGAAAATTCAGAAAAATTAGTCATTTACTTTAGTACTAATAAATTCTTTTATTTGTAAAGCTTTTTCTTTTGACAATCCTTTGATTACTAGATCGTCACTTGAATCACCAGCTGTAAAAACACTAATACTAGCTAACTTGAATAACCTAGAAAATACACTTTCATCAATTTCTACATGTTGAATTCTTGAAAAAGGTACAGTAGTCATCTTTCTTATAAACAATCCAGATTTATAAGTAATATCTTTCTCTCTAACAGCATATCTTCTTAATGGAAAACTGAAATTGATGTATAAAAAGATAAAAACAAAAAAAGTAAAAAAAGAACTGTAAATAATGATTCTGTATTTTAAAACAGACTCATTAAAAGCAAATAAATCTAATAGAATAAGTGTAACTAATAAAGGAACAAAAAATAAAAAAAAATTAATAAGAAGTACTTTAAAATACTTCTTATTAATTTTTATAAAGTTAATTTTTGAAATATTTGGATAATCTAAAACCTCATCATTTTTAAATCTATCCATTTCTATTATAAGTTGTTTGCTTCAGCAATTAGTTCTGCTATGTCTTTAACCAATACTTGATCTTCTTTTTCATTAAATTTAATACCATCTGTCATCATTGTATTACAATAAGGACAACCTGTTGCTATTATATTTGGATTAGTTTCTAAAGCATCTTTGGTTCTTAAAATGTTTATATCCATATCACCTTTTTCTGGCTCTTTAAACATTTGGGCACCTCCTGCTCCACAACATAATGCTGAAGATTTATTACGTTTCATTTCTTTTAAATCTACACCAAGTCTTCTTATTAAATCTCTTGGAGATTCATAAACTTCGTTTGCTCTACCTAAATAACAAGGGTCATGAAACGTAATTCTTTTTCCTTTTAAAGTAGTGTCGTTTATTTCTAAACGTCCTTCATTAATTAGATTTTGAATAAATTGAGTATGATGAAAAACTTCATAATTACCTCCTAAATTGGGGTATTCATTTTTTAACGTATTAAATGAATGAGGATCACAAGTCACTATTTTTTTTACTTCATAACCATTTAAAACCTCTATATTCATCATGGCTTGCATTTGAAATAAAAATTCATTTCCTGCTCTTTTTGCTGCATCTCCTGTAGAAGATTCCTCTGTACCTAAAACAGCAAATTCTACATTTGCTTTATTTAAGATTTTTACAAAAGCTTTTGTTATTTTTTTAGCTCTATCATCATAACTTCCTGCAGAACCCACCCAAAATAAAACTTCTGGTTGTTTACCTTCCGCAAAATAATCTGCCATTGTTTTTACTGTCATACCTCTATTTTTTAATCTTCTTTAGCCCAATTTAAACGATCTTGTTGGCTATATTGCCACATTGCACCATTATTTTCTACATTGGTCATCATCATATTTAATTCTTGTGGTGCAGCACTTTCTTCCATTACTAAATATCTACGCATATCCATTATAATAGATAAAGGATCTATATTAACAGGGCATTCTTCTACACAAGCATTACAACTTGTACAAGCCCAAAGTTCTTCTGGAGTTATATAATCATTTAATAATTGCTTTCCATCATCTTTAAATTCACCTTTATTAGCGTCGATATTTCTACCTACCTCTTCTAAACGATCTCTAGTATCCATCATTATTTTACGAGGAGACAATTTTTTACCTGTTAAGTTTGCAGGACAAGATGATGTACATCTACCACATTCTGTACATGTGTAAGCATTTAATAATTGTACCCAGTTTAAATCTGTTACATCACTTGCTCCAAATTTTTCTGGTGTAGTTTCTTCTGCACCTTCTTCTGGCATAGCATAAGGATCTGCATCTGGATCCATCATTAATTTAACTTCATTAGTTACTGATGCTAAATTATTGAATTGACCTTTTGGTTTTAAGTTTGCAAAATAAGTGTTAGGAAAAGCTAATAAAATATGTAGATGCTTAGAATAGTATAGATAATTTAAGAATACTAAAATTCCTAAAATATGAATCCACCAAGCAGTTCTTTCTATAGTATGAATAGTTTCAGCTGAGAACCCATCAAATAAAGGTACTAAATATTGACTTATTACATTACCTACTCCTGCTTCTTGAAAAGAAGTATCTGTTGCATTCATGGTTAAAAATAATGTCATTAAAACAACTTCAAAATATAAAATGTAGTTACCATCATTTTTTGGCCAACCTTTCATTTCTGCACTTAAAAATCTTTTTATATTAGATACATTTCTTCTTAACCAAAAAACAATTACAGCTAATAAAACTAAAACTGCTAAAATTTCGAAAGTACCTATTAAGAAACCATAAAAAGCTTCACCTAGAATAGGTTGAAAAAGTCTATGTGTGCCTAATAATCCATCTAAAACGATTTCGAGAACCTCTATATTAATGATTATAAAACCAACGTAAACAATAATATGTAAAAAACCAGATAATGGCCTTTTTACCATTTTAGATTGTCCTAAAGCAATCTTAGCCATGTTTTTGAAACGTTCTGATTTATTGTCGTTTCTATCTACATCTTTACCTAACTTAATATTTCTAGAAAGCTTTTTAATATTGTTCACAAAAAATCCAATTCCAGCAAAAAGTGCTATAGCAAAAATGATATTTGGTAAATATTCCATACTAGTTTATAAATTCTATTTTTTATTTATTGTTGTTTTTTTCTTCTTCAGGTGTATAAGGCTTTGGTTTTTTTCCAAATAAAGAAAAATGAACAAAACGTTTTGGGTTTAGTTTCATATCTTTTAACAACTCTTCTAATTCCTTAGACATATTCGTTAAATTCGTATAAAGTTGTTCGTCCTTTAAAAGTTTACCTGCTGTACCTTCTCCTTTATTTAAACCGTTTAAAATTGTATTTACTGAGTTTAAAGTGATTTCTGTTTTTCGAACAACTTCACCAAAATTAGCATTAGCTAATGTATCTGAAACTCTAATTAAATTCTGAGTAATGATCTTAGAGTTGTCTAATGTTTCTTTTAATCCTACACTATTAGAATCTAAAATACCATTAAGAGAGCTAAGTGTTTTTCTAACATCAGCAATTGTGTATTCTAAATTTTTAATGGATTTTTTTATACTTAAGGCAGTATCCTCATTTAAAATATGATTTATATTTTGAAATAGAGTATCTGCGCTAACTAAAACATGTTCTAATTTAGTTTGTATTGGGTCTAAACGTTCACCAATAGATGAAAGTAAACCAGGTTCTATTTCACCCTTTAAAAAATCTCCAGATTCTGCAATTTCTCCATTATAATCAGGTATTATTGCTAAACTTGAACCTGCAAGTGGATTTGGAGAATAGATTTTTACCACACTATTTTTTGAAAACTCAAAATCTTTGTCTACAAAAAAATCTACGATTAAAGTCCCTCTTTTTTCAGGGTTTTTATTAAAGTCTATATTACTTACTTGACCAACCTTTAAACCATTAATAGTTACAAAACTAGCTTCAGTTAATCCTCCAACATTTTTATATTCAACTTTAAATTTTCTATTATTGGGTTGAAGAATATCTTGACCTTTAAGAAAATTAAAACCCCAAATAAATAGGATAATAATTATAACAGAAATTAACCCCGTTTTTAACTCTTTAGACATAAATAGAAATTTATAACAATATTACTAATAATTTTTGGGAGTATATAATCAGTTTTGTAATTTCTTAGCCTCATTTATACTTACCTTTTCTCCATTATAAAAAGCTACTAAAAAAGCAGATTTATAACCTTTAGACTTAGCTATAGTTAATTTTTTTTAAAGATTCTTTATATGAGTTAGTTATACCAAAATAGTACTTATAATAATTACCCACTTTTACCCTTTGTATATTTTTTAAACCTTTAAAATTATATGATTTTGTTGCTATTTTATTTTTGCCAGAAGCTATTTGCACTTTATATTCTAAAGAATTTTTTGGTGTCTCTATCTTAACTTCGCTTATTGTATTTAATTTTAAATGATTAATATAATCTACAATAGCATCTGCAATAGCTTTACCCATTTGTTGCTGACCTCTTTTAGAACTTAAGTATTTTCCTTCTTTTTTATTAGTTAAAAAACCTAGTTCAACTAAAACGCTTGGCATAATAGTTTCTCTTAAAACTTGAAAATTATCTTGTTTTACTTTTCTATTATTTCTCTTAAGTTTAAAAGCAAAATTGTTTTGTATAATACTCGCAATTTCTAAGCTCTTATCTAAATTTTCTTCTTGCAGTAATGATAATCCAATAACAGATTCTGCAGAATTTGGGTCAAAACCCTCATATCTTTTTTCGTAATTATCTTCTAAAAGAATAACAGCATTCTCTCTTTTGGCGATTTCTAAGTTCTTTTTATTTCCTCTTAAACCTAAAACAAAGGTACCTGCTCCATAAGCATTTGAAGTATGAGAATCACAATGTATAGAAACAAACAAAGTTGCTTTTGCTTTATTAGCAATTTCACCTCTTCTCCATAAATCTATAAAAACATCTTTTTTTCTAGTAAAAAGCACCTTAATATCTTTATTTTTTTTAAGCTGTTCACCAACTTCTAAAGCTACTTTTAGAGCAATATTTTTTTCTTTGTAGCCATTTCCTAAATTTCCAGGATCTTTACCTCCATGACCAGCATCTAAAACAATTGTATAATTATCTTGACCAAAAAATGAAATCGAAAAGAAGCACATAAACACAACAATTGCTAGTTTATACACGTTTTTTAATTGAAAATAAAATTTATATTTTTTTAAAAAATTCATCAATAAAAATTAACTAATTTTGGCAACTTTAATTTGGTGCTTCAATTATTGAGCCATACTTTTACTTTTACACAAAAATAGTATTTATAGCATTGCAATCAAATCTATCCTACATACTTTTATTTTGCTGTTTCTTTTTCATAGAAATTGGATTTTCTCAAGATATAAAATCAAAAGAGAAAACCATAGTGCCTCTACCTAAGAAAGATACTATTTTAAAAAAGAAATTAGATACTTTACCAAACATTAAAAGAGATAGTTTATTAGCAAAAAAAATTGATACTACTACTAAAGATTCTTTAAAACCTAAAGAAATATTAGATGACATTATTGTGCATGTTGCTAAAGACTATACAATTCAAAATGCAAAAGAAAAAACAGTTACACTTTATAACGAAGCAAATATTACCTATACAGATATAGATTTAAAAGCAGGAATTATAATTATTGATTATAAAAAAAATACACTTTTTGCAAAAGGTATAATTGATAGTACTGGATATACACAAAGACCTGTTTTTAAACAAGGCTCTCAAGAATCTGAACAAGATTCTTTGATTTATAATTTTAAATCTAAAAGAGCTTTAATTTATGGTTTAAAAACTCAACAAGGTGAAATGTATACCTATGGTAATAAAACCAAACGTGTTAACGATTCTACAATTTATATCAGAAAAATTAGGTTTACAACTTCTGATAAAGAAAATCCTGATTATTATATTACCACTAATAAAGCAAAATTAGTACCAGGTAAAAAGATTATTGTTGGTACTAGTAATTTAGTATTAGCAGATGTACCTACTCCTTTATTTTTACCTTTTGCTTATTTCCCTATGAGTGATAGAGCTGTTTCTGGGTTTTTAATGCCCACTTTTGATACTGGGAGCAGTAATAGAGGTATAGGACTACAAAATGGTGGATATTATTTTGCCATTAACGATTATGTTGATTTAGCTTTAACAGGTGACGCTTATTCAAATGGAAGTTGGGGTTTAAGAATAAACTCAAATTACAACAAAAGATATCGTTTTAATGGTAATTTTAGCTTAAACTTTGAGAGTATAATAAATGGGATTAGAGGTTTTGATGATTTCTCTAAAGCAAGTAATTTTAACTTAAGATGGTCTCATAATCAGGATCAAAAAGCAAGTCCAAATTCTAGATTTACAGCATCTGTAAACTTGGGAAGTAGCCAGTTTTTTAGACAATCTTTAAATCAATTTAATGTTTCCCAATCACAAAACAACACATTTAATTCTTCTATAAATTATAGTAAAACTTTTGTTGGCACGCCTTTTAATATGGCTGTTACTGCTACTCATCAACAAAATACAAATACAGAAAGTATTACAATGACTTTACCCTCTTTAACCTTAAACATGAATAGGATTTATCCTTTTGCTGGAAAAGGTGGGGTTAAGAAAAATCCAATTCAAAAATTAGGATTTAACTACAACATGCAAGGTCAGTATTTAATAAACACAACAGATGATGAGTTTTTTACGAGTAAAATGTTTGAAACTGCAAGATCTGGTGTACAGCATAGAACTAGTACAAATACCAATATAAAAGCTTTTAAATATTTTACGTTATCACCAACTGCAAACTATGAAGAAGTTTGGCAGTTTGATTATATTCAAAAAGAATATGATGCAACACAAAATGTAGTAGTAACAGATACTTTAAGAGGATTTAAAAGTTATAGAGAATACAATGTTGGTGTTAGTTTATCAACTAATATTTATGGTACTTTTAATTTTAAGAAAGGTAGATTAAAAGCCTTAAGACATACATTTAGGCCCTCTATTTCATATTCTTATAGACCAGATTTTCAAGCCAATCATATAAGACAAGTTCAGCAAAGTGCTAATCCTTTAGATTTACAAGAGTATACAATATTTGATCAAGGTATTTATGGAGCTCCTTCATCTGGTGTTAGTAATTCAATAGGTATTGCTTTAAATAACGTTCTTGAAGCTAAAGTCGCCCCAAAAGATCCAGATTCTGATGAAGAAGATGAAAAGATAATGATACTTAACAACCTTAATTTTAATACATCATACAATATAGCTGCAGATAGTTTACGTTGGTCTAATGTAAGTTTTAATGCTGGTACACGTTTATTTAAAGATAAACTTGCGCTTAATATAAATGGTACTTTAGATCCTTATCAAGTTGTTGAAGTAAATGGAAATGCTGTAAGAATTAATAAATTTAATCCTGGTATTTTTAGACTTACAAACGCAAATATTACTGCAAATTACTCTATTTCCAGTTCAGATTTTAATAAAAAAGATGATGGTAAAAAGGATGAGAATAAGAACGGAAATGGAGCAAATAATCCACCAGATACTATGGGTGCTGAAATTGACCCAACTACTAGAAATGGACGTAGACAAAATGCAAATATTGGAGGTGGAACAGTTGAAACCGATTTATATAGAGCAAAAATACCATGGTCTGTAAATTTAGTTTACGCAGCAAATTATACAAATAATGGTTTGCAACCTGGCTCTGTAGGAGTTCATACTTTAGGATTTAGTGGAAATATTGAATTAAGTCCTAAATGGAAAATTGGTTACTCTTCTGGTTATGATATCAAAAATGGGGCTTTTTCTTTCTCAAGATTTAATTTTACAAGAGATTTAGATAGCTGGCAGTTTAACTTTAACTGGGTTCCTTTTGGTGCAAACTCTTCATATACATTTTTTATTGGTGTAAAATCTTCTACACTCGCAGATTTAAAATGGGATAAAAACAAACCACCAGACAGAAGGTTATTTTAAAATGGAAAGCATAATAATTTATGTAGTTACATTCTTAGGGTTCTATTATATTTTTAAAGCAATAAAAGAACTTGACAAAATCTATAGCATTAAAAAAGATGGTATTAAAGCTAATGCGACTGTAAATCAAATTTTAGAAACAAAACATACAGATAGTGATGGAGATATTTCTTATTCCTATAATTACATTGTTAAGTTTAAGAATAAAAGAGGAAAAGAAATTGAAAAAGAGGTAGATTATCCTATAACTAAAAAACATAAACAAAATCCTCCTTTTACTGTTGGCATAATCTACAAAGAAAACGAAAGAGAAAATTATAACATTTTATTAGAAAATAACAAAGGAAGAAATTACAGTTTTTATATCTATCTATTTTTAGGATTTGGTATGTTAACTTATGTTATATTTAATAATAATGGTGAATTTAATAAAGTTATAGAATATTTAGAAAATACATTAAAATGAAAAAAATAATTACAACATCAAAAGCGCCAGCACCTATTGGTCCTTATAACCAAGCTATTTTAAGTGGTAATACTTTATATACATCAGGTCAAATTGCATTACATCCAAAAACTGGAGAATTAGTTTTAGACTCTATTGAAAAAGAAACAAAACAAGTTATGGAAAACATGAAAGCCGTTTTAGAAGCAGCTGAAATGACTTTTGAAAATGTGATTAAAACCTCTATTTTTATTTCTGATATGAATAATTTTGGAGAAATAAATAAGGTTTATGGTAGCTATTTTAATGAAGAAACAGCACCTGCAAGAGAAACTGTAGAAGTTGCAAATCTACCCAAATTTGTGAATGTCGAAATTAGCATGATAGCTGTAAAATAGACACTTAATAAAATAAAAAAACCTGACAGTTATAAAACTATCAGGTTTTTTTATTAATAATATTCTATGCTAATCTTATAAAGAAGCAGCGTATTCTACTAAATCTACTAATTTAGTTGAGTATCCCATTTCATTATCATACCAAGAAACAACTTTTACAAAGTTATCATTTAAAGCAATACCTGCATTTGCATCAAAGATTGATGTTCTAGTATCACCAACAAAATCCTGAGAAACTAATAATTCTTCTGTATAACCAAGTACACCATTCATTTCTTCACTCTCAGAAGCAGCTTTCATAGTTGCTTTAATATCTTCATAAGAAGCCGCTTTTTCTAATCTAACAGTTAAATCAACAACAGAAACATCCATAGTTGGTACTCTAAATGCCATTCCTGTTAATTTTCCATTTAATTCAGGAATTACTTTACCAACAGCTTTTGCTGCTCCTGTAGAAGAAGGAATAATATTATGAATAGCAGCTCTACCACCTCTCCAATCTTTTGAAGAAGGACCATCAACCGTTTTTTGAGTTGCTGTTGTAGCATGAACAGTAGTCATTAAACCTTCTACAATTCCGTAATTATCATTTAAAACTTTAGCTATTGGAGCTAAACAGTTTGTTGTACATGATGCATTAGAGAAAATAGTTTGGTCTGCAGTTAATTCTTTATTGTTAACACCCATTACAAACATAGGTGCATCTGGTGAAGGAGCAGAAATAGCTACTTTTTTAGCACCACCAATGATATGCTTGTTAGCCATATCTAATGATTTAAAGATACCTGTACATTCTAAAACAAATTCAGCACCAACTTCATCCCATTTTAAATCTTCTGGATTTCTTTCTGCTGTAATTCTAATTTCGTTTCCGTTTACAACTAATTTACCATCTTTAACATCAACAGTTCCATTAAAAGCTCCATGAACAGAATCGTATTTTAACATGTAAGCTAAATAATCTACATCTAATAAATCATTTATTGCTACTACTTGTACATTTTTTCTTGATACAGCTTGTCTAAATGCTAATCTACCAATTCTACCAAATCCGTTAATTCCTATTTTTATCATTATCTATTATTTTTATTTTATGTGCTCATTATGTCTGACACACGTATTAATTCTTTATTTATTTCTGATTTTCCTTTTACAGCTTGTTCTAATGGAGTTACATTTATTTTATCATTTAATAAACCAACCATATAATTAGATTTTCCATTTATTAAATCTTCTACTGCTCTAACTCCCATTCTACTTGCCAAAACTCTATCAAAACAAGATGGAGAACCACCTCTTTGTAAATGCCCTAATACAGATACTCTAACATCGTATTCTGGCATATTTTCATTTACATAATCTTTTAATTCAAAAACATTTTTACCTGTTTTATCACCTTCTGCTACAACTACAATACTAGAAGATTTACCTGATTTTTTACTTCTAAGTAAAGAATCTACTAATCTTTCTAAACCTAAATCTTCTTCTGGAATTAAAATTTCTTCTGCACCTGCACCTACTCCTGCATTTAAAGCAATATGTCCTGCATCTCTACCCATTACTTCAATAAAAAATAATCTGTTGTGAGAAGAAGCTGTATCTCTAATTTTATCAATTACATCTACAACTGTGTTTAAAGCTGTATCATAACCTAATGTATGAGAAGTACCAAAAATATCATTATCGATAGTTCCAGGAATTCCCATAATTGGAAAGTTAAATTCTTTATTAAAAACTAATGCTCCAGTAAAAGTACCATCACCACCAATGGTAACCATAGCATCTATATTTGCAGCTTTTAGTGCATTATATGCTTTTTGTCTACCTTCTTTAGTCATGAACTCTTTTGATCTTGCAGACTTTAAAAAAGTTCCTCCTTTATTAATGATTCCTTTTACACTTCTTGCATCAAGACTTATAAAATCTCCTTCTATCATACCTTCATAACCTCTGTAAATACCAACACATTCTATTTTATGAAATGCACAAGTACGTACTACAGATCTTATTGCAGCGTTCATTCCTGGTGAATCTCCACCAGAAGTCATTACTCCTATTTTCTTAATATTTGCCATAATTTATTACAATGTAAAAATAACTCTTTTTAATCAGTTAAAATAAAAAATTTACGAAAACGTTATAGCCTTTTACCCTTGATAACACCAATAAAATCAACTGATTTACAGTAGTTTAAATATTAATACAATCATTAAAAACTAGTGTTTTGTATACTTTTAGTTTCCTTCAAAATTATCAATTTTTTCTTTAGATTTTAAGGAATCTTTTTTATTAAGAAGAACAGCTTTTTTATCTTTCTCTTTTTTTAAACCTAACTTTGTTAATAATTCTGAAAGCGTATTAAAGTTTACTTGATAAGATAAACCAACACCTTGTGTGTAACCTTCTTCTTGCTGTGAATATTGAATTTCGTTTTGTCTATTAAAAATAACTCCTCTAAAGTTACCTTCTTTATTTAATAGTATTTCTACTTTAAGTTCTCCTACAACACTAGATTGAGTTTGTGCACCAACAGGTACCCCTACTTTTCCGTTGATAATAACTCTATCACTAACTTGAGTACTTACAGAAACATCTACCTGATCATCGATATTTAATCGATCTATATCATTACCACTTACACCTTGCTGATAATCTAAACCTAACTGAAATTTTCCATCTGGGTTACTTAATAGACTAGAAAATGCACTAGCTATTGCACTTGATGCTGTACCTGTAAGTGTATTGTTTACATCAAAATTAGCTCTATCTGGATTTCTAAAAGAACCAAATGCTAATAATGATATAAACTGTGTTGTTTTTTCATTTACATTATTATCATTTAACACAAACTCTAACTCACTTGCAATTGTAGGGTCTACGTTTGTAAGTTGAATATCTAATTCTTGTTTAGAGTTAAAAAGACCTCCAGTAATTCTAGTTACTAAGTCTATTTCTTCTTTTCTATTTGAATTGAAATTATCTAATAAAACTCCAGGATTTGCTTTCGCTTTATAGATTGCAGTTACATCTAAATTAGCTTCATAAGGATTTCCATTCCAAGATACTGTACCTCCTTTTTGAATAATAAAAGGTTTATTAATAATTCCACCATATTTGAAATCATAAACTCCAGTATTTATAGTGTAATCACCAAACATATTAAACTTACCTCTAGTATCTATTTCTATTCTTAGATTACCATTTCCTCTACCTGTTAATTGACTTCCATTTTCTTCATCTATAACTACTTGCGCAAGTGCATCTCTAGTTACTTCCAAATCTATATTTAAAGATAATCCTTTTAAAGCCTCTTGTGCTATTAGCCTTTGACGCTCTTCTACTTCTAATTTTTCTGATTTAAAATGGATTAAACTGTAACTATCTACTGTTTCTACATCTTTTAAAGGAACCACAAATTTTGTATTTTCTTTAGTTTTTGCATTTACATCTATAGATAACCTATCTGTTAAACCATAAATAAAAGCAGAACCATCTATAAAAGCAGTTCCATAATATAAGGCTTCTTCAGTATTTTCTGTGTTTAAAATCAATAAATTATCTGTATTAATTTGAAGATTTAAAAACCATTGTTCAAAATTTTGATGTGTAATATCACCTGATAAAACACCTTTAGTTTTATAACTTGTATCTAATAAATTTATATTTTCTAAAATAAATGATTGTTCTGAAAGTGTAATTGTAGATTCGCCTTCAAAATCATAATCTACATTTAAATATGGAAATTTTAATCCTGCATCTTTTAAGGTTAATACTCCATCCATATCTGGGTTTCTTAAAAACCCTTTTAAATCGAACTGACCAGAAACACTACCTCTTAAAGAGGATATAACATCTTGTCCTAAAGGACTGAAAGCTTCTAGTTGATAATCTTCTAAAAATACTTCTAAATCAATTAAAGGCCTATCATTACTAAAGTCTAAATTACCAATGGCAGCTATACTCTTTACTTTATCGTTTTTAATAGATAAATCTACATTGTATTTTTCGTAAGATTTATCACCTTCAATATTTATTGCTAAATCACCTTGCTTAAAATTATTAACTTGAAAGTCTTTAATTAAAAGTGTTGCTTCAGGACTGTAAACATTATCTTTTTGTACAAAATCTAAATTTCCAGAAACTCTACCTTTTAAAGCTAAACTATCTATTTCTGGCATAAAACTTTGTAGTTTTACTTTAGTAAAATCTGCTAATAAAGTTTTCTCAGTATCACCAATTATATTTCCTGTAAATTCTATTTTTTGTTGACCAGATGTTAGTTTAAACTGACTAAAACTAAATTCGTTTTTATTTACATCAAAAATAATTTTATCTGTGTTTTTGTCTTCTGGATTAAGACTCCAAGCAGTATTATTAATTACAAATGTTGATTTTTCGAATCCTAAAACAGATTTACCTTGATCATTAAACGTGTAATAAAAATCTAAATTAAAATCTTCTTTAGATGCTGTACCACCAGTAAATTGAGATTTAAAAAACAAAGTGTCATTCTGATTTTTATTTAACAAACTTAATTTAGATACATTATAAAATTCTGTATTTACTTCTGATGCTGATAAAAAAGTATTGTAAAGTTTATTTTGATTGTCTGTTCTTAAAACAATTTCTTTTAGCTCATTACCATAAAGATTTAACCTAGGTGAAGTAAATGTAAGTTTAAACAAATCTTTATTAGAAGCCATTTTACCTTTAAACTTAGTATTATCATCTATATCTATTTTAGGAAAAAATACATTTACTATTTGGTTATAAACTGTAAAATTAAAATCTATATATTGATTTGGCTCAACTTTATAGGGTCTATAATTGGTATACATACTCCCTAATGCATTCTGAGCTACTCTTGGTAATTCTGAAAAAGTAAATTTACCCTCTAAATAACCATTTGCAATATCTTTAGAGTCTACTTCTATTCTTTTAATACTATCTTTTAAAGAAGAAGTTACTATAAACTCTTCAAAACGATATTCTTTTTTTTCGTTTGTATAATACACTTCTTTAAATGTTGCAGTACCTAAAATATTATCTAAAGAGTTACCTTCTATATCTAAAACTATATTTCCTTTTAATTCTGATATACTGTCTCTAGAAAATAAATTAGTTTCTTTTAAATTTAAGTAGGTGATATTTGATTCGAAATCAAATTCACTAATTTCTGATGATAAATCTGCCAAACCATTAAATTTCATTTTAAAATTATCATCATCTATAGTTAGGTCTCCATCAAATTTATTATTTTGATATTGTCCATTTGCACTTATATTTTTGTAAGAATATCCTTGAAAATCAATTCTAGAAATTTTTCCAATAAATGATGTTTTGATATTTTCTAACTTAAAACCTTCTCCCTTTACATCTCCTCTTAAACTAAGTAAACCAAATAAGGGATCATTAAAGAATTCACCAATATCAAACTTATCAAAACCAATAGATCCTTCATAGTCTGCATAATCTATATCATCTATATTTATTAAAGAAAGATCTGAAACAACAGTACCAATTTCTGAGTCAAGTTCTACATCTGCAATAATTTGATTAGGTGTTACTTTAACCATACCTATTAAAGTAAACTTTCCTAATTTATTAAATTCAGAGGGCAGTGTTTTTCCTAAAATATTGGGCAATATTTTTTTTAACTCTTTGTGTGTAGCTGTTAAGTTCTTTATATCTCCCTCAAAAACAAAACCTCTTTCTGTATTGATTAAATTTTCAAAAAATAAATTTCCAACTAATTTTATTCCATTTTTTGTACTAAGATTTAATCTACTTAAATCAAATTTATTTAAGACTCCATCTACATTGCCTTTAAAATAAATAATATCATTTCCATTTAACTCATCATAGAATTTCTTTAAATCTTTAATAGCTATTTTAGAACTATCAAATTTTGCTTTAATATTTACTTTATTATTAAAGTCTGCTAAATCTTCTCTTTTGTAAGTAAAGTCAATATCTGCTTTTAAAGTAGAGTACTTTGTTTCCAAAGTGGTTTCTTTAAAATGCATTGCTGTTTTTGTATATTCAAAGTCAGTAGTTAAATTACTAACTTCTAAACCATTTATGTCTGTAAAATATAAACCTCTAATGTTAGTTTTAAAATCAGGACCTACAATAGAAAGGTCTTGTAAGTTACCTCCTAACTTAGAAACTTCATAATCTAAAGAATCTTTTTTATTGGCATCTATTAATTTAAAATGTAAATCTTGAATATAAACATTATCCGTTTTTAAAATAAATGGGTTAGAAAGTGAATCTTTGGGTGTATCATCATCAAAAGAATTTATAAAAACAGCTAAATTATCTTCATCCTCGTCTTTATAAGTCTTCATAAAAAAATCAACTCCTTCTAAAGAAATGCTTTTAAGATTAACTTCATTATCTAAAATTCGTTTAGCATTTAATAATGATGTACTTAATTTTTTTGCAAATATTAAAGTGTCTTGATGGTGGTCTCTAATTTCGACTCCTTTTAAAGAAACTCTTCCTAAAAAAGATAAATCAACTTTTTCTACAGATATATTAGTATTAAAGTCTTCATTTACAGAGTTAGTTAAGTAATTACCTAATTTAGTTTGCACATAAGAAGTAGAAAGTAAAATGCTAATAAATAACAACAAGAGTATAAAATACCCTAACCACTTTACTATTTTTTTACTAATCTTTTTAATTTTATGCTAGTTTTAGAGAGACTTTCTTGTAATTATATCAAAAATATTGCCACTATATACAAAGAACGTGCAAATTTAATAAACAATTAAATTTCTATAGTCAAAATATAAAATGATACTCTAAAATTATACTTAAGTTTGCAAAAATTTATTTTTTTGGATAACCCAATTTATATATTAGGAATCGAGTCTTCTTGTGATGACACAAGTGCTTCAGTTTTAAAAAACAACGAAATTCTTAGCAATGTTACTGCAAATCAAGAAGTGCACTCTAAATATGGAGGAGTTGTTCCTGAATTAGCTTCTAGAGCACATCAACAAAACATTGTACCTGTTGTACAACAAGCTTTAGTTCAAGCTAATATTAAAAAAGAGGAACTTTCTGCAATTGCATTTACAAAAGGCCCTGGTTTAATGGGATCTCTATTGGTAGGCACTTCTTTTGCTAAATCATTAGCAATGGGATTAGAAATTCCCTTATTAGATGTTAATCATATGCAGGCTCACATCTTAGCTCATTTTATAAAAAATGATACTAGCAAAATACCTCCATTTCCTTTTATTTGTTTAACCATTAGTGGTGGTCATACTCAAATTGTAAAAGTTTCAAATTATTTTGATTTTGAAATTCTTGGAGAAACCATAGATGATGCTGTTGGTGAGGCTTTTGATAAATCTGCAAAAATTTTGGGTTTACCTTATCCTGGAGGACCTTTAATTGATAAATACGCTCAAAAAGGCAATCCGAAAGCATATAAATTTAGCAAACCAAAAGTAGGAGATTTAGATTTTAGCTTCAGTGGACTAAAAACTGGCATTTTGTATTTTATTCAAAGAGAACAAAAAAACAACCCTAATTTTATTAAAGAAAATCTATTTGATATTTGTGCTTCTATACAGCATACAATTTCAGAGATTTTAATGGATAAATTAAAAAACACAGTAAAGCAAACTCAAATTAAACATATTGCAATTGCTGGTGGTGTTTCTGCAAATTCCGAAATTAGAAAAAGACTTCAATTAACAGAAAAACATTTTGGTTGGACAACTTATATTCCAAAATTTGAATACACTACAGATAATGCTGCAATGATTGCAATTACAGGTTATTATAAATATATTAACAAACACTATTCTAATGTTTCTGTAACTGCAAAAGCACGTTTAAAAGTGACTGAATAAAAACATGAAAATTATATTAAATAAACTAAGTGTATTATTAAAGTACTTTCTTTTTTGGATAGTTTTCTTTGTTTTTGCCCGTTTATTTTTTCTTCTTTTTTATTTTGACAAATCAATAGAAATAGGATTAAAAAATGTTTTACTCTCTTTTGTTTATGGTATTCAACTAGATCTTTCTTTTACGGCTTATCTTTGTTTATTCCCTTTTTTACTAATTTCTTTTAGTTTTTTTATCGAAAATAATATCATTAAGAAAATCTTAAATTTTTACTCTTTTACTGTAATTATATTTTGCAGTTTAATGATGGTAATTGATGTTGGCTTGTATAAAGCATGGGGAGTTAGAATTGATAGCACATTTTTAAATTACATAAACACTCCTGAATTAATGTTAGCTTCTGTTTCTAAAACACAATTGGTTTTTGGCACTTTGGCTTGGGTTTTAATTTCATTTATTTTTATAAAGTTTTATAATAAATTATTTAAAAATTTCAATAAAAAGGTAGACAAAGGCCATTTTATAGAGATTGTAGTGTTTTTGTTCTTTACAGCTTCATTGATAATACCTGTTAGAGGAGGATTCCAAACAATACCTGTAAATCAAAGTAATGTTTATTTTTCCAATAAAATGTTTGCTAACCATGCAGCAATAAATTACACATGGAACTTCTTTAACACCATCAAAAGAAAAACAGATAATACAAATCCATACAAAATATATTCGCAAGAAGAAGCCAATCAAATAGTTTCTAAAACAAGAAGTACATTATTAAAAAATCAGCAAGACACAATTTTAAACACTCAAAAACCAAATGTAATTCTTATTATTTGGGAAAGTTTATCTGCAAAAATAGTTGGTTCTTTAAATGGTGAACCTACAGTTACTCCATATCTTAATAGATTATCTAAAGAAGGTATTTTATTTACTAATTTTTATTCTAATGGAGATAGAACAGATAAAGGAATTCCTGCTATTTTAAGTGGCTACTACCCACAACCAGCAATTAGAATTATGCGAATGCCAAATAAAACAAGAAGCTTACCTATGTTGCCTAAAGAAATGGAAAAACTGGGGTATAAAACTAGCTTTTATTATGGAGGTGATTTAAACTTTGGAAATATGAACACATATTTAAGAAGTGCTGGCATTCAAAAAATAATTGATGGTTCTGAGTTTGATAAAAAAGATTGGAACTCTAAATGGGGAGCTTATGATGATGTGTTTCTAAAACGATTTGCTTCAGATTTAACAAAAGACAATAAACAACCTTTTTTTAAAATTGCACTAACCCTATCTAGTCACGAGCCTTATGAAATAAAAGGTGAATATAAATTTGGTGAAAATGGTGAGTCTAATAAATACAGAAGTGCCCATTTTTATACTGATAAAGTAATTGGAGAGTTCATTGATTTTGCTAAAAAACAAGACTGGTATAAAAATACATTGATTGTAATTATGTCAGATCATGGACATAGTTCGCCTACTCCAGACAATCCTTATTTTGGAACAAAAAAGTTTCATATTCCAATGCTTTGGTTGGGTGGTGCTATATCAAAAAAAGGAATTAAAATCGATAATATTTCTAGTCAAGTTGATTTTTCTTACACTCTTTTAAACCTTTTAAAAGCTGATACTTCTAAATTTAATTTTGGTAAGCATATTTTTAATAATTCAGAAGAACAATATGCATATTACTCTTTTAATAAAGGCTTTGGAATGTATTCTAGAAAAGGGACTTTTATTTACGATTATGTTAGTAAAAAACCAATTCAAAAAATTGGTTTAACAAAAGAGTTAGACTCACTTGGTAAAGCAATAACCCAACTTTCATATCAAGATTTTTTAGAAAGAAAATAGCTATGCTAACCCTTCCATTTCTTTATCATAAAAGTCTTCTGCTTGTTTAATTAAAGCATTTAATTCGTTAGCTATATCTTCTTCATTTTCACCAGATAAATCTTCAAACCATTCAACTTCGTCATCCTTTAGATTAATTAAAAATCTTGGAAATTCTGTATGCAATACAAAAATATCTTCTGGATAATTACTATTATCTGCTAATAAAAATTTAGGTAAGTTCATGTTTTGTTTTTATCAATTTCAAAGTTAACCAATTAAATCTAATAAATAATAAAATGGCTGCTGTAGATAAACCAGCTAAAAGTCCTAACCAAATTCCAAAACTTCCATACATATCTTCTTTTCCAAGAAAATAAGAAACAGGAAATCCTACAACCCAATAAGAAATAAAAGTTAATACAGTTGGTATTTTTACATCTTGTAAGCCTCTTAAAGCTCCTAAAACTATTACTTGTAAACTATCTGTAATTTGAAAAAATGCAGCAGCTAATAACAATTTCGCAGCTATAGATAATACTTCCATATTATCTGCATAATTAGCTGCATCATTTAAATCTACATATATGTTTGGCAGACTTTTATGGAAAATAAAAAAGATACCAGCAAAAAATATTGCAAATAAAAACCCTAATAAGAAAATAGAAAAAGCAATTCTTCGTAATTCTTTAAAGTTTTGTAAACCTTTTTGATTACCAACTCTTATCATAGAAGCAACACTTAAACCCATAGCAACCATAAAAGTCATTGAAGATAAATTTAACGCAATTTGATTTGCTGCTTGAGGATTTTTACCCAACAAACCACTCAACCAAATTGCAGACGTAAATATGGCAACTTCAAAAAACATTTGCATTGCACTTAAAGAACCCAAATTGATAATTCTTTTAATCATTAGCCCTTCTAAAACAAATATCTTTATATTATTTACAATTCTTGCAGAGCGCTTTTTATAACGTAATAAAATTCCTAAATATAAAACCATAATAAAACGTGAAGCTAAAGTACCATAAGCAGCACCTACTATGCCTAATTCAGGAAAACCAAACTTTCCGAAAATCAAAACATAATTTAAAGCTACGTTTACAATGTTTGCTAAAATAGTAGCATACATTGGGTATTTAGTCATTGACATACCATCACTAAATTGTTTAATTGCCTGAAAAATAACTAAAGGTATTAATGAAAAAGCGACTAAGTCTAAATACGGTATTGCCAAAGCAACAACCTCTTCTGGTTGATTCATTAAATACATTAATGGTTTAGAAAAGTAAACCATCAAAAATAAAAGAATACCTAAAGTAGTACATAAAAACAAGCCATGCTTATAAGCAGATCTTGCTTGTTGTAAGTTATCAGAAGAATCTGCTTCTGCTATTAATGGTGTTATTGCTGTAGAAAAACCAATACCAATAGACATAGCAATAAACATAAAACTATTACCTAAAGAAACTGCAGCTAATTCTGCTGTTCCTAATTGTCCAACCATAATATTATCTATAAAAGAAACAAAAGTATGCCCTAACATACCTAGCATTACTGGTGCTGCTAATTGCCAATTATATTTAAATTCTGATGTATATTGAGCTAAGTTCAAAGTAAATGTATTCGGTTTGCGAAGATAGTTATTAACCTAGAAAAGTTATGAGAAAATTCTTTTGTTTTCTTTAAGAGTTATTCAATCATTTTTAATTATTTTTGATAGTCTAAAACAACTTATATGGCTAAGATTACATTAGGAGGAACTCCTGTAAATACAGTAGGAAATTTACCAGAAACAGGTAGCAAATCTCCGGACTTTACTTTAACTGCAGTAGATTTATCTACTAAAAGCTTATCTGATTTTTCAGGTAAAAATATTGTTTTAAATATTTTTCCTAGTGTGGATACTGGAACCTGTGCAACTTCTGTAAGAGAATTTAATAAAAAGGCAGCAAATTTAGACAATACAACTGTTTTATGTATTTCTAGAGATTTACCTTTTGCTCAAGCTCGTTTTTGTGGTGCAGAAGGGATTGAAAATGTAGTAATGTTATCAGATTTTGAAATGGGTAAATTTGGTAAAGATTATCAATTAGAATTTGCAGATGGTCCATTTAAAGGGTTACATTCTAGAGCAATTGTTGTTATTGGTACAGATGGTAATATAAAACACACAGAACAAGTTCAAGAAGTAGCTGACGAGCCTAATTACGAAGCTGCTTTAAAAGCAATATAGTTTTGAAAAATCCAAAAGACGGTTTTTTTATAGGAAGAATTAAAAGCCTAAAATATGCTTTTAAAGGTATGTGGATTTTAATTACCACAGAAGACAGTATAAAAGTTCAACTTTCTGTTGCCTTTATTGCCATTATTTTAGGTTTTCTTCTAGATATTAGTGCAATAGAATGGATGCTACAATTTTTAGCTATTGGTTTAGTATTAGTAGCTGAAGCAGCTAACTCTGCGATAGAAGAAGTTGCTGATTTTATTCACCCAGAATTCCATAAGAAAATTGGAAAAATAAAGGATATAGCTGCTGGTATTCCCACTTTTGCAGCATTAACTTCGCTTATTATTGCTGGTATAATATACATTCCTAAAATTTTAGTATTTTTTTAAATAAAATGTATATTTACTCTCTAAATAAAGCTCAACGTTTTAATGGCAAAAAAAACAAAATCAACCAAAGAAGATAAACCTTCTTTTTTTTCTTTTTTAAAAAACAGACAAACTTCAACTTTAGTAGCAACATTTTTAATGTTGTTTTCTGTTTTTTTGTGTGTTGCATTTATTTCGTTTTTTTTTAATTGGCAAGAAGATCAAAGCACATTACAGCAGTTTACCAATAAAGCTGTAAAAAGTAATAACTTATTAGGTAAAATTGGGGCAAACCTTAGTCACTTTTTTATATATAAAGGTTTTGGTATTGCTGCATTTATCATTTCGTTTCAAATATTTTTGGTAGGTTTTTATGTCTTAATTAAAAAGAAACTATCGTTAATTATTACAACCACAAATTGGAATCTTTTCCTAATGGTTTTAGTAGCTTTAAGTTTTGGGTTTTTAGATAAAAAATATGCTTTAGCTGCTGGTATAATTGGCTTTGAGATAAACGAATATTTACAGACTTTTATAGGAAAAACTGGTTTAGTTATTACACTTATATTTCTTTTTATGGCTTATGCTATCATTAGATATAAAGTTACTTTTGATGCTTTTATAGATAGATTAAAAGAAAAAAGAGCTCAACGTAAACTAGAAGCATTACAAGAAGAAAGTGTTGCTACTACTAATAAAGAGGATATAATTGAAGAAGAAAAATCTAAAAGTATTTCTTTAGAAAAAGAAAAGAAATCTGAATTTGAACTTTCTTTAGAAAATCTTAAACCTACAATATCAAAGTATTCTGATGTCTCTTCAAAAAAAGAAGAAATAGATAAAGACACTAAGAATGAATCTGAAATAAAACTTAAAGTAGAAGATAAGTCAGACACTAAAGTTAACTCTTCAGAAGAAAAAGTAGTTGCAATTGATGTTGAAGTTAGTAAAGAAGAAGAACATGAAACTGAGAACTTATCAGATAAAATTGTAAAAGATTTTGGTGAGTTTGATCCTACTCTTGAGTTATCAAACTTTAAATTCCCAACTTTTAATTTACTAAAACAATACAATGAAAGTATTTCAATTGACCCTGAAGAATTAGAAGCTAATAAAAACAGAATTGTAGATACTTTAAAAAATTATAAGATTGGTATTGATGAAATCAAAGCTACTGTTGGACCAACAATTACACTTTATGAAATTGTACCAGAAGCAGGAATTAGAATTTCTAAAATTAAAAATTTAGAAGATGATATTGCGCTTTCACTTTCTGCTTTAGGGATTAGAATTATTGCTCCAATACCTGGTAAAGGAACAATTGGTATAGAAGTACCAAACAAAAAATCTACCATAGTTTCTATGCATTCTGCTATTTCTTCTAAGAAGTTTCAAGAATCTCAAATGGAACTACCTATTGCTTTAGGAAAAACAATTTCTAACGAAACTTTTGTAGTAGATTTAGCTAAAATGCCTCACTTACTTATGGCAGGTGCAACAGGACAAGGAAAGTCTGTGGGTTTAAATGCAGTACTAACATCACTCTTATACAAAAAACACCCTGCTGAAGTAAAATTTATTTTAGTAGATCCGAAAAAAGTAGAATTGACTTTATTTAATAAAATAGAACGTCATTACTTAGCAAAATTGCCAGATACAGAAGAAGCTATTATAACAGATACAAGTAAAGTAGTAACTACATTAAACTCTCTTTGTATAGAGATGGATAATCGTTACGATTTACTAAAAGCTGCAATGGTTAGAAACATTAAAGAGTATAATGCAAAGTTTAAAAAGCGTAAGCTTAATCCAAATGATGGTCATCAATTTTTACCCTACATTGTATTAGTAATTGATGAATTTGCAGACTTAATTATGACAGCTGGTAAAGAAGTAGAAACACCTATAGCACGTTTAGCTCAATTGGCTAGAGCAATTGGTATTCACTTAATAGTTGCCACACAAAGACCTTCTGTAAATGTTATTACAGGTATTATAAAAGCTAACTTTCCATCAAGAATTGCATTTAGAGTAACATCAAAAATCGATTCTAGAACTATATTAGATGCTCCAGGAGCAGACCAATTAATTGGACGTGGAGACATGTTGTATTCTGGTGGAAATGATATTTTAAGAATTCAATGTGCTTTTGTAGATACACCAGAAGTTGAAAAAATTACTGATTTTATTGGTTCTCAAAAAGCGTATGCTGAAGCCTATCAACTACCAGAGTTTATTGGTGAAGAGAGTGGCACAAATGTTGATATTGATATTGCTGATAGAGATAAATTATTTAGAGAAGCTGCAGAAATAATTGTTACTGCTCAACAAGGTTCTGCTTCTCTTTTACAACGTAAATTAAAATTAGGATATAACAGAGCAGGAAGATTAATAGATCAATTAGAAGCAGCAGGAATTGTAGGTCCTTTTGAAGGAAGTAAAGCAAGACAAGTATTAGTTCCAGATTTTGTTGCTTTAGATCAATTATTAGAAAATGAAAAGAATTTATAAAATGAAGAAAGTATTTTTTGTAGTAGCATTTTTATTGATGAACACATTAACTTTTTCACAAAGCTCAGAAGAAGCAAAAAAGATATTAGATGAAGTATCTACTAAAATGGGGTCTTATAATAACATGTACATTGGCTTTAGCCAAACCCTAAGTAATGAAGAAGCTGGTATAAAAGAAGGTGATGAACCACCTATTAATGGAGAAATTAATTTAGCTGGTGATAAGTATAATCTAAATTATTTAGGTAACACCTTTATTTATGATGGTAAAAAATTATACGTAATTAATACTGGTGAAAAAGAAATATCTATAACTGATGGAGATTTAGATGGTGATGATGGTTTTATTTATCCTTCTAAATTATTAACTTTTTATAAAGAAGGTTATAATTTTGAGATGGGAAAATTAGTAAATATGAATGGTAGAAAAATTCAATTTGTTACTTTAAACCCTATTGATAGTAATTCTGATATCGTAAAAGTTGAACTTGGTGTAGATGCTAAAACTAAACACATATACAAGTTAATTCAAACAGGTTCAAATGGAGCAAAAACTATATTTACCATTACTAAATTTAAGAGTAATCAACCTTTAAGTGATAGTTTTTTTAAGTTTGATAGACAAAAATATCTAAGTCAGAATTATACAATTGACTAGCAAAATCCAATTAACAGAAAATTAATAGCATCTTATCTTATAAGATGCTATTTTTGTACCCAATGAAAATTTTAGATAAGTACATTCTTAAAAGTTTCTTAAGACCTTTTATAGCAACATTCTTAATTGTTTTGTTTGTTTTAGTAATGCAAACACTTTGGCAAACATTCGAGAATATTGCAGGTAAAGGTATAAGCATCATATTTATCTTAAAATTTTTATACTACTCTACTTTAATGATAATACCACAAGCATTACCTATTGGTGTGCTTTTATCATCTATTATGGCTTTAGGTAACTTAGGTGAAAATTATGAGTTTGCTGCTGCAAAATCTGCAGGTGTTTCTTTGCAAAGATTGGTAAGGCCAATAGCTATTTTAGCTATTTTTTTAAGTGTTGTTAATTTCTTTTTTTTAAATAACGTATATCCTTATGCGATTTTAAATCAGTCTAATTTATATTTAAACATCAAAAAGAAAAAGCCAGCTTTAGCTTTAGTAGAAGGAAGTTTTAATGCAGATTTACCTGGTTATCAAATAAAATTTGAAGAAAAGTATGGAGAAGATAAAAACCTGTTAAAAAATGTTTTAATCTACGATTTAACGAGTAATAGAGGAAATCAAAAAGTAATAACTGCAGAAAAAGGAAAAATAATTACTGAAGAAGGTAGTAGATATATGACCTTTATTTTAAATAATGGAAATTATTATGAAGAGCATGTAAAATCTGCAAGAACAGTTGAAAAAAGAAAAAAAATGGCAGCTTCTAGTGCCACTTTTGATGAGTATGAATTTAACATAGATATTTCATCAATTGTTGGTGATGATTTAGATTCTAATAAAGTAACTAACCATTTTAGAATGCTAACCATTAAACAATTAAAAGACACAGTACCAGATTTAAAAAGCAGGTATGATGAAAATTTAGAAAACAGATCTAAAAACATTTACATTAGTACAAGTGCCAAAGAATTGTATAAATATCCAGATTCTTTAGTTAAAAAAGATCTTGAAGCAGATATATTAGATAACTTCGAAATAAATGAGAAAATATCTATTTTAAATGCTGCAACAACAAAAACAAGTAGAGCCTTAAGTTCTTTAAAAAATAATAGTTCAAGCTTAAAATGGACAAGAAAAACATTAAACCTATTTGATACAGAATATTACAATAGAATAGCTTTTTCTCTATCTTGTTTAGTACTATTTTTTATAGGTGCTCCTTTAGGATCTATTATTAGAAAAGGTGGTTTTGGTTTGCCTATGGTTTTTGCAATTGGAATTTATGTTATTTACTTTTTTACAAACACCTTTGGTAAAAACTTAGCAGAAGAAAGTACAATTACGGCTTTCTTAGGTTCTTGGATTTCCTTTTTTATAATGGCTCCTTTAGCTATCTTACTAACTATAAGGGCTACAAAAGACAAAGGCATTTTTAATATAGACTCATTTCTTCAACCTGTTTTACAATTGGTTAAGAAGATCAATCCTTTTAAAAAGAAACAATTATGATTACTCAACATACAGCAAAAAAAACACAATTAAATACAATTGACGAGGCAATAAATGATATCAGAAATGGTAAAGTAATTATTGTTGTAGATGATGAAAATAGAGAAAATGAAGGTGATTTTTTAGCAGCAGCAGAAAAAGTTACACCAGAAATGGTAAACTTTATGGCTACTCATGGTAGAGGATTAATATGTACACCATTAACTGAGAAAAGATGTAAAGAACTTGAGTTAGGCATGATGGTTACTAACAATACAGATCCAATGGAAACTGCATTTACAGTATCTGTAGATTTAAGAGGAAAAGGAGTTACTACAGGAATTTCTGCTTCAGATAGAGCACTAACAATAAAATCTTTAATCGATAAAGAAACTAAACCTTTTGATTTAGCTAGACCTGGACATATTTTTCCATTAAGAGCCAAAGAAGGTGGTGTTTTAAGAAGAACTGGTCATACAGAAGCTGCTATAGATTTTGCTCGTTTAGCAGGTTTACAACCTGCAGGTGTAATTGTAGAAATCATGAATGAAGATGGAACAATGGCACGTTTACCTCAATTGTTAGAAGTTGCTAAAAAATTCGATATAAAAATAGTTTCTATAGAAGATTTAGTAGCTTACAGAATGGAGCATGATTCTTTAATTGAAAAGAAAGAAGATTTTGAATTAGAAACTCGTTTTGGTAATTTTAGGTTAAGAGCTTATGAGCAAACAACCAATCATCAAATTCATATTGCACTAACTAAAGGAAATTGGACCTCTGAAGATGGTGTGCTAACAAGAATCAATTCAACTTTAGTAAATAATGATATTTTAGGTACTTTAACTAATAATGCAGACAAGAAGCTAGACCAAATGTTTCAGGTGATTAATGATGCAGGAAAAGGAGCTATTTTGTTTATTAATCAACAAAATCAATCTAAAAATTTATTAAGTAGATTAGGTGTTTTAAAAGAAAACCAAGCAAAAGGTGAATTAAAAGCACCTGCAATTGCAATGGATCAAAGAGATTTTGGAATTGGAGCTCAAATTTTACATGATTTAAACATTAGTAAAATTAAACTAATGACAAACTCGCAACAAACCAAAAGAGTGGGTATGATTGGATATGGTTTAGAAATTGTAGATTATGTTAGTTATTAATTTTTAAATAGCCACTTCTACTCCACTTTCAATTTCATAAGGTGCTTTACCTTGTTGAAAAACTCTTGCAGTTAATTCACCTTGCAAAATAATATTATTGTTGTTTACTTCTAGCCAAGATCCTTCTCGTAAACCTAATACTGAGGTTTCATTAAATACATGATACTCTTTTATACGTGTTTCACGAGTTTCACCCATATGTGTAGAATTTTCTATTGGGTCTAAATAATGTGCATTAATATTAAAAGGAATTAAACCCATTGTTGTAAAACTAGGTGGATATACGATTGGCATATCATTTGTATTCATCATAGTTATACCACAAATATTACTTCCTGCACTTGTTCCTAAATAAGGTGTACCACTTTTAATCGTATTTTTTAAAGTAAGTAAAACGTCGTTTTTATATAATTGATTTACTAATTCAAATGTATTTCCTCCTCCTGTAAAAATAGCTTCAGCATTTTGTATAGCCTCTTTTGAGTTTTCAAATTCATGAATCCCTTTTACTTTA
Organism: Polaribacter marinivivus; assembly: GCF_042651285.1. NCBI lineage: Bacteria > Pseudomonadati > Bacteroidota > Flavobacteriia > Flavobacteriales > Flavobacteriaceae > Polaribacter > Polaribacter marinivivus. The sequence continues at coordinate 818,256 of NZ_JBHSCY010000002.1, forward strand.
ATATTTATTTTAGCAAAAGGTACACTTACTTTTTCTGTGTATTCATCGTAAGAAATTCCACCTGGTCTAGCATAAGGAATAAACAAAACTGTATTTACCTCTTTAAAGAAAGTAGATAATGTAGGTAATAAATATTCTAAAGGTCCACTTCCATGAATAGTTGAAGTACTAGCTATAATCATTTTTTTCATGAGTCAAAAATAAGCATTAATAAAAACGTTTTTAACAAAAGTTTAAAAATCAATACTTAAAATTAAATAGTTTAAACCTTTTATTTGTATCTTAATTTCGAAAATGAAAAAAACATTACTTCTTTTATTGTTAACTGTTTGTACTATTTCTTACGCTCAAGAAAGAAAAAAGCTAATTACAGGTTCAGTTACAGACTCTTTAGGCATTGTTAAAAACGCGAATATTATTAATTTAAAAACAAAACAAGGTACTTTTTCTAATGATGATGGTCGCTTTCGAATTTTTGTATCTAAAGGGGACACTTTAAGAGTTTCTTCTGTACAGCATCAACCTAAAAAAATAGTTGTTTCTAAAGATGTTTTTGATAAAGAAGAAATTACAATTCAAATAAAACTAACTGTATATACTCTTGAAGAAATTGAGCTTAAAAGAAACAACTTACAAGGCAGGTTAGGAATAGACATTAAAGATGTGCCTAAAAATGAGAAAGACTCTTTATTAAGAAAAGTAATGGATTTTTCTGATGTAAATTTTAATGCTCCAGACAACACAATTGACGCTGTTAAAAGAGCTAAACCTCCAATAGTAAATACAATGGAAGGTGCAATGCCAATGGTTGGTGCAGGAGCTAAAGCAATAATTCCTTTTAAATACTCAGAAAAATTATGGGCTCTAAGAAAAAAGTTAGAGCAAAAAAAACAGTTTCCTTATAAGATTTTATCAGAACTTGGAGATAAATTCTTCTTTGATGAACTTAAAATTCCTATAGACAATTACTTTCATTTCTTAGAGTATTGTAATCCTTTAGGTATAGAAGAATTACACAAAAAAGGACGAAATTTAGAAATTATTAAAATTTTAAAAACCGAAAGTAAAACTTACTTAAAACTTATAAAAAAGGAGTAATTTGGCTTACTAATTGTTTTCACTTTTTTATGAATATAAAAAGAACATTTTTATTACTATTTATAATACCTCTACTTTCGTTTTCTGCTCATAAATATTATTTAAGCTTAACACAAATCAATTACAAAAAAGAGGCAAAAGCATTACAAATTATTATTAATGTTTTTATGGATGATATTGAGTTAGCCCTAAATAAAGACAACAATATTGACTTACAATTAACTACTAAGAGAGAACTTAAAAATAATGATGTTTATTTTAAGAACTATCTTAAAGAAAAGCTTCAAATTAAAGTAGATGGCACATTAAAAAACTTTAATTATCTTGGCAAAGAATATGATGGTGATTTAGTATTTTTTTATTTAGAAATAGAAAATATAGAGTCTGTTAAAGATTTAGAAATTACCAATAAAATATTATTAAAACATTTTCCAGAACAGCAAAATTTGGTAAAAACCAAAGTTGGAAAAAACAACAAAAGTGTTATTTTAACCAAAGATAAAGTAGTAGGATTACTACAACATTAATTAAAACCTAATCAAATCATTATGAGAAAACTAGCATTGTTATTATTTGCAATTTGTTTTGTTGGTAGTTCTTATGCTCAAAAAGCAAAAGAAGGTCATACCAACCAAAATAAATTTAGACAACTAAAGCAAGAATTACCAACACCTAACTTACAAAGAACTGCATCTGGAGCTCCAGGTAAAGAATATACTCAACAACAAGTTGATTATAAAATGGACATTGTGTTAGATGATGCAAATACCAAAATTACAGGTTCAGAAACGATAACTTACCATAACAATTCAGCAGATGAATTAGCTTATTTATGGGTTCAGTTAGATCAAAATATGAGAGCTGCAGATTCTAAAACTCCAGATATTCAGCCTACATCTTTACCTAAGAAAATGAGTAAAAATAGGTTTGAAAGAAGTTTTCCAGAAAAACCTTTTGATGGAGGCTTCAATATTATGAGTGTAACTAATACAGATGGTAGTAAATTATCGCACACAATTAACCAAACCATGATGCGTATTAATTTACCAAAACCGTTAGCTTCTGGTGAAACTTTTGAATTTAACATTTCTTGGTGGTACAATATCAATAACCATAGAACTCAAGGAGGTAGATCTGGTTATGAACATTTTGATGAAAATGATAATAACAACTATGTAATCGCACAATTTTACCCAAGAATGTGTGTGTATGATAATGTAGAAGGTTGGCAAAATGATCAATTTTGGGGACGTTCTGAATTTGCTTTAGAATTTGGTGATTTTGCTGTAAATATTACAGTTCCAGAAGATCATATGCTTGGAGCTACTGGAGTTTTACAAAACGAAAATGAAGTATACTCTAAAAAAGAATTAAAAAGATTAGAAGAAGCAAAAAACACTTTTGACAATCCTGTTATTATAAGAACTCAAAAAGAAGCAGAAAAGATTGAAAAATCTAAAGCTAAAGGTACTAAGACATGGAAGTTTGTTGCTAAAAATGTAAGAGATTATGCATTTGCTACATCAAGAAAATTTATTCTAGATGGTATGGCTGTAGATATTAATGGTAAAAAAGTAATGGCTTATTCTTTATATTCTAAAGAAGCAAATCCATTATATGGAGATCATTCTACAAGAGCAGTTGCACAAACTTTAAAAACATATTCTAAATACACTTTCGATTATCCTTATCACAAAGCCATTTCTGTTGATGGACAAATGGGTATGGAATATCCTCAAATTTGTTTTAATCCTGGTAGACCAGATTTACCTGATGGAGGTTATTCAGATAGAATGAAATACAGAATGATAAAAGTTACCATTCATGAAGTTGGTCACAACTACTTTCCAATGATTGTAAATTCTGATGAAAGACAGTGGACTTGGATGGATGAAGGATTAAACTCTTATTTAGAAATGTTAGCAGAATGGGATTATGATCCAAACTTTCCTATCACTAGAGGTTTACCAAAAAATATTGTAAGATATATGAGTGGAGATCAATCTAGAATTGCTCCAATTATGTCTAAGGGAGATAATGTTTACAGTTTTGGTAACAATGCTTATGGTAAACCAGCAACAGCTTTACACATTTTAAGAAATACAATCATGGGTAAAGAATTGTTTGACCATGCTTTTAAAACTTATGCGCAAAGATGGATGTTTAAACACCCTACTCCTGCTGACTTTTTTAGAACTATGGAAGACGCTTCTGGTGTAGATTTAGATTGGTTCTGGAGAGGATGGTTTTACACTACAGATGTTACAGATATTGGTATTAAAGGAGTAAAGAAATTTAGTACAAAAACTGTAGATAACACAGTTGAGTTTGTAGAAGACACAACAGATGGTTTAGGTTTTGCAAATAAGCAAGACAAATACCATTATGAAATTACTTACAACAAACCAGGTGGATTAGTAATGCCTATAATTGTTGAATTTACTTATAAAGATGGTACTAAAGAACGTAAAACCTATCCTGCTCAAATATGGAGGTATACAGATAGCGAAGTAACTAAAGTGTTTTCTTCATCTAAACAAATAGAAAGCATCGTTATTGACCCAGATTTAGAAACTGCAGATGTAGATTTATCTAACAATAGTTTTCCTAAACAAAAAGAAGATAAATTCGATAAATTTAAGAAACAAGTAAAAGGGTAAAAACTTTATAAATTCTACAAAAAAGCAATATGTAACCATATTGCTTTTTTTTTATGATAAAGTTTTCTTAAAGTTTCTTAAAAATTTAAGGATTTCACAACTTATCGTTAATTTTATAGGCTATAAATTCAAATCATATCAAATGAAAAAAATCTCTTTATTTTTATTTTCATTGTTCTTTATTACAGCAGCTACCATAGCTCAAGAAAAGAAAGAAGAAAAAAAGATAGTACAACAAGGTCATACAGATCAAAATAAGTTTAGACAACTTAAAGATGTATTAGCTACACCTAATGACCAACACACAGCTTCTGGAGCTCCAGGACATCAATATACCCAACAAAAAGTTGATTATGTGATGGATATTCGCTTAGATGAAGCAAACAACAAAATTTATGGTGATGAAAAAATCACTTACCACAACAATTCTAAAGATGTGTTATCTTATTTGTGGGTTCAGTTAGACCAAAACATGAGAGCAGACGATTCTAAAACTCCATTAGCGCAATCTGGAGGTGCAGCAGCTTGGGTTTCTCCTGATGGTTTTAAATCTTCTTACATGAAAGAAGGTAAAGGTTTTGGATTTAACATCGAAAAAGTTGAGTCAGATGGTAAGCCTTTATCGCACTTTATCAACAGAACTATGATGCGTATTAACTTACCAAAGCCATTAGCTTCTGGTGAAATATTTAAGTTTAGAATTAAGTGGAACTATAAAATAAACAACTCTGTTAGAGATGGTGGACGTTCTGGTTTCGAAGATTTCCCTGATGGAAACAACAACTATACAATTGCACAGTTTTTTCCAAGATTAGCAGTTTATAATAATGTTGAAGGATGGCAAAATATGCAATTCTGGGGACGTTCTGAGTGGGCTTTAGAATTTGGAGATTATGATGTAAAGATTACAGTACCTGCAGACCACATTATGGAAGCTTCTGGACAGTTACAAAACGAAAAAGACGTTCTTACAAAAGAACAACGTAAGCGTTATGCAAAAGCAATGAAGTCTTTTAAAGACCCAGTAATGATTGTTACTCAAGAAGAAGCTGAGAAAAACGAAAAAGGTAGAAGTACACAAACAAAAACTTGGCACTTTAAAGCAGATAAAGTTCGTGATTTTGCTTTTGCAACTTCAAGAAAATACATTTGGGATGCAATGGCTGTAAACATTAATGGTAAAACAGTTATGGCTACATCTTTATATCCAAAAGAAGGTAATCCTTTATGGGAAGAGCATTCTACAAGAGTAGTTGCAAATACTTTAGAAGAATATTCTAAATTAACATTCGATTATCCTTATCCAAAAGCAGTATCTGTACATGCTAAAAACCAAGGGATGGAGTATCCAATGATTTGTTTCAACTATGGTCGTCCAAATCCAGATGGTACTTATTCTGAAAGAGTTAAAAACGGAATGATTGGTGTAATTACACACGAAGTTGGTCATAATTTCTTCCCAATGATTGTAAATTCTGATGAAAGACAATGGACTTGGATGGATGAAGGTTTAAACTCATTTGTTGAAATATTAGCTGAGTTAGACTACGACCCTAACTTTAACACTGGTAACTTACCAAAAGATATTGTACGTTACATGAGTGGAGATCAATCTAACTTATCGCCTATTATGTCTCAAGGAGATTATGTAAAACAATTTGGACCAAATGCATACACAAAACCTGCAGCTGGTCTTTATATGTTAAGAACAACAATTATGGGACCTGAGTTATTTGACCATGCATTTAGAACGTATTCTCAAAGATGGATGTTTAAACACCCAACTCCTGCAGATTTCTTTAGATCTATGGAAGATGCTTCAGGTATGGATTTAGATTGGTTCTGGAGAGGATGGTTTTATACAACAGATGTTACAGATATAGGTATTAAAAGTGTTAAACCTTTATACTTAACAGATAAACCAAGTGAAAGAGTTAAAAAATTACAAGAACAATACAAGCAATATTTTGATGGTTTAGGAGACTTAGTTTATATCACAGATAAAAAAGAAGATGCTAACCCAAATGCTATGGATAAGTATGTAGATGGTAAACCAGTACCTTCTTACATCTATTCTGTTGAGTTCGAAAAACCAGGTGGTTTAGTAATGCCAATTATTGTGGAATTAACTTACGCTGATGGTACTAAAGAAAGACAAACTTTCCCAGCACAAATTTGGATGAAAGATGACAATACAGCAAGAAGAGTTTTTGCAGCAACACAAGAAATAACGTCTATTAAAGTAGACCCAGATTTAGAAACTGCAGATGTAGATACTTCTAATAACTCTTGGCCTAAGAAAGAAGCTGACAAATTTGATCAGTTTAAAGAAAAGGTAAAAAATTAAGATTAGAAAAAATATTCGTTTTTTTGATCTTATTATTTGAACACGAAAACCTCGCCATTGGCGAGGTTTTTAATTATATACTAGTAAATAAGGGTGTTTTTCCCCTTGATTATGTTATTTTAAAGTACGAAATTCGCTGATAAAGTTTATAAAAAATAAATCAAAAAATATGGCTACTTTAGAAAAAGAGGTATCAGTTAAAAATCAATTAAGAATAAGATTAAACCAAAAATGGTCAAACGTAGATTTTATAAACTTGTTAACTGCTGTTCAAAATATTTATGAGTTATATATAATTAACGAAGAAATAAATTCAATGAAAAGTTCAGAAAGCTTTTTTAATTCTAACCTCAATAAATCTTCTTTAATTATTACCTATCTAGAACAAAACTTTATGAATTCAGAATCAACTATGATAATTAGAGATATGAATGATACAAAAGTTTTTACTGACAATGATTTTTTTCGATTAAAATTTTTTTTAAAAAAAGAATTACAAATTATAAAAATTAAATACGCTTCTCCAGGTTTTGCAGATTTTGGTGGTTTTGGTGCAGCTATAGGACATTTAAAAGATTTATTATTAAAATTAATTGAAGTATTTGAAAATAGAAAATCAAATAAAATTAATAATGAAAGAAAAGAAATTGAAAATGATATTTTAAGAATTGAAAGATCTAAAAAGTTTATTGAATTATTAAAAGATATCAATTATCCTGAAAGTAAAATTCAAAAAATATTGGAAACTGAAGATAAATCTATTATGGTTTTAAAAAATTTTGTAGAAAATAGACAGATTGAAAATGCAGAATAACTACAAATAGCAATTTATAAATTTTAATGATTGCTTAAAGCTTAATTATGAATGCCAAATTAGTCTTTCTAGGTCAATATTTAGTTAAATAATTAATAGAATATCCTTGCAGTAAATAAAAAAAATGAATTTATTTTTAAAAATTACTTACTCCAAAACTCACGTTTCTTATTAAGTTCTTCTTCTTCTTTTAGATATTCATCTGCTTGTTCTGGAGACAATACTTTTAAAAATGACGGATGTTGTTCTATAGCGTATTCTATTTTAGTAACAATTTCATCTATAGCTTCGTTATCATAATCTATATCTAAAGGTTCTTTAATCACCATAGATTGTAAAACATTTTTACGTTTTATACTTAGTCCTTTTTTATCAAAAGAACGTCTAAAGCCATCAATTACAATAGGTACTACAACAGGTTTGTAGGTTTTAATAATATGAGCTGTACCTCTTCTAATAGGTTTAAAAGGTGTGGTTGTACCTTGAGGAAACGTAATTACCCAACCATCTTCTATAGCTTTACCTATATTAGAAATATCAGAATTTTTTACTTGTCTATTAACATCTTTACCTGCAGCTCTCCAAGTTCTATCTATAGAAACAGAGCCAGTATATGCAAATATTTTTGGTAATATTCCAGAACGCATAGTTTCACCAGCTGCAACATAATACACATTTAATTTAGGATTCCAGATATACCCAATATTTTTAATATTATCATCTCTACCTTTTAAAGCAGCATTAAATACATGTAACATGGCTGCTACATCTGCAAAATATGTTTGATGATTAGAAATGAATAATACTTTTCTATCAGGTAAATTACGAAGTATCTCTGAGCCTTCTATTTGTAGACTATTAAACTTTCGATAACGTCCATGAGAGATGATTCCTAAAATACGAATCAACCATTTTTTTATAAATAAATAATGTCCAAAAGGATTCCTTTTAAATAAAGGCATTTATACTATTTTTTACTTGGTTTCTAAACAAAATTACAAAAGAAATAAAGAATTAACTATTTAAGAGTTCTTTAATTTCGGATAACATCATACCTGTTGCTCCCCAAATAATATGATTGTTAATTTTAAAACAAGGTACATCTATATTTTTCATGTAAGAAGTAGTTAAATTCACAGATGTAATATTACTATCATCTAGTAATTCATCTGTAGTAACTTCTATAATATTAGCCACTTCATGGTTAATTTGAAAAATAGGTTTTTGTTCTGAAAAGCCTAAAAAAGGAGTAGCTAAAAAATTGCTTGGTGGTATATATACATCTGTAAGCTCTCTAAAAATTTCTATTTTTTGTTGAGCCACACCTACTTCTTCATATGCTTCTCTTAAAGCAGTTTCTTGAAGACTTTTATCTGACTTTTCTATTTTACCACCTGGAAAACTAATTTGTGCTGAGTGTGTACCTTTATAACTTGCTCTTTGCGTTAATAAAAACGTAGTTTGTTCTTTTTGATTCGGATAAAATAATGCCAATACAGCAGCTTTTTTAGGATGTTGTGCATCAATCTTATTTTTATTATAACGTAATCTAAGTTCAGGCGCCATTTTAAATTGAGCATCTAAACCACCTAACTCTTTCGTTCTAAAATGATTAATTTTTTCTCTAAAGGTGTTAAAATTCATTTTTGTTTGGTTATTTTTAAACAAACTAACAGCTGCCAAAAATATAAAAATCTTTTTTGGCAAGAATTTTGAATTGTTTAAATAATATGAGTAAAAAATACAAAAAATTAGTTTTAAGTATTGTCTTAGATTTAATTGGTTTAATTCCTCTAATAGATATTATTTGGGCACCACTTTCTGGTTATATTATGACCAAATTATACAAAGGCACAAAAGGTAAAGTAGCTGGAATTATTAGTTTTGTAGAAGAAATTATTCCTTTTTCTGATGTGATACCAACTTTTACAATTATGTGGCTATATAGCTATGTATTTACAAAAGGTGAAACAGAAGATGATGGTAAAATTACAATAGAGGTTTAACTTTCTTCTTTAAACAAAAAACCAAAACCTAATCTGCTTAAAAACTTTTTTTCAAAAGCCCAGAAAAATTTAAATTGACCAAATACCCAACCTACAATTGGCAAAGTTAATTGGTAAATAGGAAAAATAATTAAAATTCTAAGAGGCCAGTATAACCAAGGATTAATAGTCTCTAGTGTTAAGCCAAAAAAATTACATACAGGTTTAGCCACCCATGCAGCAAAAGAACCATTAATGGCAAAAACAATTAAAATAGCTACAATTGCCCAATTACTTTCTATGCCCCAACGTTTTTTTAATTTCTCCACTACTCTACTTCTTTCTTTTTAGCTGTTCTAAACATTAACCAAACACCAATCATTACTAAAGGTATACTTAATACTTGCCCAGTATTTAACGAGTTAAAAACCCAATCTTCTCTACCATCTACTTGTGCTTCTTTTAAAAACTCTATAAAGAATCGTAAAGACCATAACACAACCATAAATAAACCAAATAAAAAGCCTGTTTGATTTTTCTTATCTGTTTTCCAATACAAATACCACATTACAAAAAACAAGATTAAATAACTTATGGCTTCATATAATTGAGTTGGATGCCTAGCAACTGTTTCTCCATTTGCTTTAAAAATTACACCAAAATTAGAACCTGTTTCTTTACCGTAAATTTCTGAATTAAAAAAGTTACCAAGTCTTATAAAAAACCCTGCTAAAGCAACCATAATTGCTAATCTATCTAAAATAAATAACCAAGGTTTTTGTAAGTGTTTCTTGGCATAAAAATACATAGCAATTGGTATAGCAATAGCTGCACCATGACTCGCAAAACCAGTAAAGCCAGTAAATTGCCAACTACCATTTACTTGTTTAAATGGAATAAAAATCTCTAATAAATGGTTTTGATAATAATCCCAACTATAAAAAAATACATCTCCTAAACGCATTCCAATTAGCATAGAAATAAAGACATACATAAAAATGACATCTAATTTTTCTACAGGAATATTATCTTCTATATAGATTTTTTTCATTAATCGTAAACCCAATAAAAAAGCGGCAACAAACATTAAGCTGTACCAACGAATTACAAAAAAACCTAAATCTATCCCTAAAGAAGGATTCCACTCTATTGCTAAAAAACTCATTTATTTTTTTTATTTAATAATTTATCTGGTACAGGATCATAACCTGAACCTCCCCAAGGATGACAACTAAAAATTCGTTTCAAAGATAACCAACCTCCAGAAAATAGCCCATGCTTTTGTAAAGCTTCTATGGTATAATGTGAGCAAGTTGGTGTATATCTACAAGTAGCTGGTGTAAATGGTGATATTGCTGTTTGATAAAAACGAACTAATAAGATAAATGGATATGAAAGTATTTTTTTCAATTTAGTTTATTGAAAAAGTTGTACCCTCTCTACCATCTTTTAGCTGAATACCAAGAGCAAGCAATTCATCTCTAATTTGATCTGATAATGCCCAATCTTTATTTTCTCTTGCCTCTTTTCTTAGTTTAATTAACAGCTCTACAACGCCTTCAATTTTCTCAGAATTGTTACTATTTAAATCGTGCATTAAACCTAAAACATCAAAAACAAAAGCATTAAGTGTAGTTTTAAATTCTACAAAATCTTCGTTTGTTAAAGATGCTTTATTTTCTTTTATCTGATTAATGACTTTAACAGCTTCAAATAAATGTGATATTAAAATAGGCGTATTAAAATCATCATTCATAGCTGCATAACAATCATTTTTCCATTGTTGTACATCAAAAGTTGATGTGTTACCTGCTGAAATCTTATCTAAAAAAGCTACAGCATCCATTAATTTAGCATGCCCTTTTTCTGAAGCTTCTAATGCTTCACCAGAAAAATCTAAGATACTTCTATAATTGGCTTGCATATTAAAAAAACGAACCACAGAAGCAGAAAATGCTTTTGGTAAAATGTCATTTTCGCCACTTAATATTTGATTAGGTAAGATAAAATTACCTGTAGATTTAGCCATTTTTTGACTATTTAAAAGTAGCATATTTGTATGCATCCAATAGTTTACAGGCTTAATACCAGAACAAGTTTGAGATTGTGCAATTTCACACTCATGATGTGGAAATTTTAAATCCATACCTCCTCCATGAATATCAAATTGTTCTCCTAAATACTTAGTACTCATTACAGAACATTCTAAATGCCAACCAGGAAAACCATCTGACCAAGGTGAAGGCCAACGCATAATATGGCGTTCGTCTGCTTTTTTCCAAAGTGCAAAATCCTGTGGGTTTTTCTTATCTGTTTGTCCATCTAATGCACGTGTGTTATGAATTAGATCTTCTACTTTTCTACCAGAAAGAATTCCGTAATTCTCTTTTTCATTATAAGCCAAAACATCAAAATATACAGACCCATTTACTTCGTAAGCAAAACCTTTGTCTATGATTTCTTTAATCATTTCTATTTGCTCAACTATATGACCTGTTGCAGTTGGTTCTATACTTGGAGGTAAAAAGTTGTAGTTTTTTAAAACATTATGAAAGTCGACAGTGTATTTTTGAACCACTTCCATAGGTTCAATTTCTTCTAAACGTGCTTTTTTAGAAATTCTATCTTCCCCTTCATCTGCATCATTTTCTAAATGACCAGCATCTGTAATATTACGAACATAACGTACTTTATACCCTAAATGTAAAAGGTATCTATATACAACATCAAAAAACATAAATGTTCTTACGTTTCCTAAATGTGCATTACTATATACTGTAGGTCCACAGACATACATACCAACATAACCCTCTGTTAAAGGTTTAAAAACCTCTTTTTCTTTGGTTAATGAATTGTAAATTTTAAGTTGATTTTCTTTGTAGAGTTCCATTAAAAAAGTGACTATTTACAGACGCTAAAGATAGGCACTTTATAGAGAATAGAGAAATGGAAATTGTGAGAAGTTTACTAAAATAATAAAGACGTTATTTTATAACAATACTGCTATAATCACCTTTAACATTTATGATATTGTTTGATGCTTTGTTTTCTTTACCAAAAGCAGCTCTTTTATTATCTAACTTAACTCTATTAACACTGTATTTAAACTTAGAAGCTACGTTTCCTAAATTTAAAATGGCATTAGAATTACTTAAATTTAATATAAACTCACCAAAATTTGGATTAAAACTCTCTATAACCAATTCTCCAAACTTGTCTGTTACATTAACATTTTCATTAATTCTTATAATTTTTACACCAGAAGAATTATTAGACAAATTGGTATTTGTAACTGATGCTATTTTAGCATCAGTTACATTGTTTAAGAATAGTGTACAAGCATTTAAATCGTTAATAGAAACTGGAGAATAATCTACTGTTAGCTTACCTCCTAACAAATTGTTTGCATCAAAAGTACCATACTTTACATTGCCAAATGCAACTGTATTAGGTAGTTTTACTTTACAATGACGTGTATTTAAATCGAAAGTAGCTGCTTTAGGAACTTTAATTTCTATTCGCTTTTTAATCTTTACTTTTTTACCATTAATAATAATATCATTATCCTCTGTATTAAAACCTAGTTTCATAGTTTTTAATACTTCTTTCGCTTTTGCTAATTCTTTTTTAATTTTTTCTTTATCAATTTTTACTTTCTTAGATTTTTCAAAAGCCTGTTTCATTTTTTCTTTAGACTTTGCAAACTCTATTCTAACTTTTTCTTTGTCAATTTTCATTCGCTCTTTAAGCTCTTTATATTTTTTAGTTTTCTTAAAAGCTTCCCATTCTTCTTTAGAATTTATTTCGATGTCATTTTCATCGTCTTTCCATCTAAATTCATATTTACCATTTTTACCCATGGTTTTGTCTATATCCTCTATGTCTTCAAATATATTATCGAAGTTAAAATCGAAGTTCATTTCTGGGATAACTATAGTTTCAATATCAGCAAAATCTATTTCTGGAATATTGATATCAAAATCCATATTATCAAAGAAAACAAAGTCATTTTTAAAGCTAAAACTATTATTTCCTTTAGAAGTAACTTGTACTTTTTTACTGTTTCCTAATGCTTCAAAATTCCAATTTTTAAAATATTTTTCAGCTTCCTTTTTAGAAATACCTTCAACTTCTATATAAGCATTAACTTGTACTTCATTTTTATCCCAAGTAGTAACATTAATATCTGTGTAAGAAGCATTTATAGCTATTTCTACATCTTTATTTGATTTAAAAGTTTCTGTAAACTTTTTATCGAACTTTTGTGCAAATGTTGTTGATATACAACAAATTGCTAGTAAAGTGATGATGTGTTTATATGATTTGTGTTTCATTTTGTTTTGTGTTTAAATTTTTAAGTTGTTTTAATTGTTTTTTCAAACGTTGTAACAGCTGTAAGCGTAATTGCAAATTACGGATCAATGCATCTATAGTAGCATCGTTAACTCCTTTTGTATTGAGCTCTTTAGTTAACGATTTATATTCTTTTGTTAATTCTGCTATTTTTAATAAATAACCATCTACCAAATCTTTATTTTCATCAGATAAATCTAACTGACTAATTTCTAGATTAATACTGTTTGTATAATAGGTTTCTATGGTGTTAAATTCAGGAGAAATAGTACCTAGAGTAATTTCTTTAGTTTCAATTTTTGGATCTTCTTCTATGTTACTGTTAGTATAAAACTGCAAACTAATACTTACCAATAAAACAATAGAAGCTGCAATAGACAACCAATTAAATGTATTTTTCTTTGGTTTTTCTTGATGTAATTCAGCAAATAACTTTTCTTGAAATTTACTTTCATGATGTGCAGATAAAACTACTTTTTCTTCTTGATAACTTTCTAGTTCTTTTTTAATATCCCTCTGCATAACTCGTGTTTTTAAGTTGTTCTTTTAATATTTTTTTTCCTCTTAACAAATGGGTTCTTGAGGTGTTTTCTGTAATGTTTAGCACTTGAGCAATTTCTTGATGATCATAGCCCTCTAATAAATATAAAGACAATACCAATCTATATTTTTCTTTAAGCGATTTTATCACATTTACAATACCTTCTACTGAGATTGTGCATTCTACCTGCCAATCTTGTTCGTCTTCTTTTTTATAAACTTCTTCATTAATAGAAACCAATTCTAATTTATTTTTCTTTAAATGATCTATACTTTGGTTAATAACTATTCTTTTTAACCAAGCACCAAAAGGCACTTCGTTTTTATAACTTTCTATTTTTCTAAACGCCTTAATAAATGCATCTTGCATGATGTCTTCTGCTATAAACCGATCTTTAACATATCTATGAGCCACAATCAACATTGCATTATTATACAATTTATACAATTGCATTTGAGCCTTTGCATTATTCTTTTTGCATAAATCAATGAGTTGTTGATGTATTTGTTTAGTTGGTTTCATTAATGATTTCTTATCTTAAAGACGATACATTTTTTGCTGTGTTGCAAAATGAGTGAAATTTTATTTCTAAATTTACATAATTACCAGTAACAATGATAAAAAAATCTTCTGCTTTACAAGAAAAACAAGGAGTTTCACAACCAGAAACTACCAATAAATTAAGTGCAGAAAAAATTAAAAAAAACAGAGCTAAACATAATTCTGTAGAAGAATTTGTAACTCATATTTTAGAAGGTAACATTCCTTTTTTAAGCAAAGCCATAACTTTGGTAGAGAGTACAAATGCTAAACATCAAAAAAAAGCAAATCTAATTTTAGAACGTTGCTTACCTTATGCAAATAACTCAGTTAGAATTGGTATTACTGGTGTACCAGGTGTTGGTAAAAGTACTTTTATAGAAGCTTTTGGTAAACACTTAACAAGTTTAGGTAAAAAAGTAGCTGTGCTAGCTGTAGACCCAAGTAGCTCTGTAAATAAAGGCGCTATTTTAGGTGATAAAACTAGAATGGAACAATTAGTTACAGATCCAAATGCGTTTATTAGACCTTCTGCTTCTGGAAATTCTTTAGGTGGAGTTGCACAAAAAACACGAGAGAGTATTATTTTATGTGAAGCTGCTGGTTTTGATACTATTTTAATAGAAACTGTTGGAGTTGGGCAATCTGAAACCTTAGTACATTCTATGGTAGATTTCTTTTTGTTGTTGAAGCTTTCTGGTGCAGGTGATGAATTACAAGGTATAAAGCGTGGTATTATAGAAATGGCAGATGCTATTGTTATTAATAAAGCTGATGGTGGTAATGAAAAAAATGCACAACTAGCTAAAGTAGAGTTTAATAGAGCTTTACATTTATACCCATTAAAAGAAAGCAATTGGCAACCTAAAGTACTTACAGCAAGTGCTTTAAACAATCTTGGTATAGATAAGGTGTATGCTATGATACAAGATTATTTACAGCTAACAAAAGAAAATAATTTCTTTACCAATAAAAGAAATGAGCAAAATAAATTTTGGTTACTCTCTACAATAGAACAAGAATTAAAAGCTAATTTTTACAATAATCCTAAAATTAAAAAAGCTTTAGAAAAAGAAATTTCTGAACTCGAAAAACAAAATACTACACCTTTCAACGCTGCAAAACGATTGTTGAATATTTAATTTAGAATGATTTAGTTTAAATTAGAATTCCTAGTTACAATTTAGTAAACTAAATCATAAATTAAATTAATACAAAACACAATAGAAAAACCTCAAGAATTTCTTCTTGAGGTTTTTTTATTTTTAAAAATTTATAACAGATTATTTTACTGTTTTAATAGAGCAACCTATAGCTCTAGTTTCTGTAATAGAAGGTGTTTTACCTGCTAATAATTCATCAACAACAGTTTCTACATATTTTACTTTTACAGCACTTGCATCTCTAGAACTATCATCTATAGCACCAATATACTCTACTTTCATTTCTGGTTTACTTACAATATAAACATGTGGCGTTTTAGAAGCGCCGAATTTTGGATATACTTTTTGTCCTTCATCAAATAAATAAGGAAAATTAAACCCTTTTTCTTCTGCTCTAACCTTCATTTTTTCAAAACTATCTCCAGGTTGTGCTTTTGGATCATTTGGGTTTATTGCAATTACAGGATATCCTAATTCTTCATATTTATCTTGTAATGCAATAATTCTGTCTTCATTTGTAACAGAATAAGGACAAGTATTGCAAGTGAAAATAATGATAAAACCTTTTGCATCATCATAATCTTTTAAAGAAATTTTATCCCCATCTACATTTTTAAGTGAAAAATCTTCTATAGTATCTCCTACTTTATAACCTTTATCTGTCTTTACTGTAAATGCTAATGTAATTATTGCAATAACTGCCAAAAGCAAAGTTGATTTAATTGTTTTCATAATTTACGGATTTAAAAAAGTTTTTAGTTCATTTTCTAAAGCTTCATAAGTAAACGATTGCTCATAAAACTTTCTATTATTTTTATTATAGATTAAAGTTGCTGGTAAAGCACCACTCCAATTTTCATTTATTGCAGGTATCCAAACATTTTCTTTAGTATCATCTAATAAAACCACTTCAGACTGTAAGTTTCTTTTTTTAATAAACGGAATCAATTTTTTATCTACTTGTTTTGGAAAATCTAAACTTACTAACAAAACTTCAACATTTTGATTTGCATATGCTTTATTTATTTTCTCAAAATAAGGCAATTCTTTTACACATGGCGCACACCAAGTTGCCCAAAAATTAATTACGTAGGTTTTATCATCTTTCCTTTCTAAATAAGGTTTTAGTTGATTATAATCTAAAGAAGTGACTTCAATTTTAGAATGTTTTTTTTCTGAAATTTCTGTTTTAACTTTTTCTTTTTTACAAGAAAAAATAATTGCCAAGAATGCTAATAAAAATATCGACTTTTTAATCATAATGTTAAAAGTAATTATTTTAAAGATGCGTTATAAATATTTAACGCATTCTTAACTAAAAAAAGCCTCATGCAAGTACATAAGGCTTTTTATTAATTTGTTTTACAAGTAATTAACCAAAAATATCATTCAGTACTTTTGCTAAACGTATACCTCCTATTTGTATTTGTTTTCTTGCAGTATTAAAATACAAATAGGAGTATCTGTAACGTAAATTTTCTCCTACTTTTACAGATTTATACACTTCTTTTGTCAATTCATGTACTTCATTTACCCAATCTACAACAGTACCTTTTTCTATAGCTTCAATTTGTTTTTTAGATAAATCTTCTGCATTATCAGCTAAATCTGAATAGCTCATTTTATAAGAGTCTATCATATTTTCATCCCAAACTCTGTGTAAGTTTGTACCTTTTCCAAACCATTGCACTTGTATAGTATTACCACCTTTGTCTTCTTTTCTACCTATATGCATTGGCTGATGTAAATCTCCAATAAAATGTACTAAAAGTTTTAAATGAAATGCTTTATCTTCTTCAGAACTAGTTTCATCTTTTAATACTTTAACACAAGTAGCTATACCTGTAACTAAATCACCTTGTGGATTTTTCTCAGCTTCTTGATAAGTTTCTTCTAAGCCCATGTTAACATAATGCCATGGATAATACTTACTATACGTTCTGTCTGATTTTATTTCGTCTGCGAACGTAGATACAAATGCCAAACTTTGTCCTTTTAACAACTTATCTATTTTCTTTTTTGCTTTTTTAGTTAAGTGCATCTCAGCAATTTTACCTGTTGCTCTATGACCATTTTTACCCCAAAAAACAGCATCATCTTCAGAAGAATTTAATAAACAAAAAAAAGGTATTAATAAGAATAATTTAAAATTCATAAGTTTTGAATTGAATATAAGTTTCAACAAAAATAGAAAATAATTTAGCGATTATTTTGGAAAATCAAAAAAAAATATTATATCTTTGTGATATCATTTTAATATCATACTAAATTTATACACATGGACGCAGAAAAAATTATCAAACCCGCTAACGGTTATTTAATGTTAGTTATCGTTTTAGGCTTATTTTTTGGGAGTATTTATATCGCCTTTCAACAAGAGAATCCTGTATACCTTATTATTACAGCATTAAGTTTTATTGGTTTGTTTGGTTTTATTTTAGTAAACCCAAACACATCTAAAGTAGTATTACTGTTTGGTAAGTATGTTGGTACCATAAAGCAAAATGGCTTGTATTGGGCTAACCCTTTTTACACAAAAAAGAAAATATCTTTAAGAGCTAGCAACTTTGATAGTGAGCGTTTAAAAGTAAATGATAAGTTAGGAAACCCAGTTATGATTTCTACAATTTTAGTTTGGAGGGTAACAAATACTTATAAAGCTGCATTTGATGTAGATAATTATGAAAACTTTGTACGTGTTCAAACAGATGCTGCTGTTAGAAAGTTAGCTAGTATGTATCCTTATGATAATTTTGCAGACGAAGGACATGATGAAGACATCACTTTACGATCTAGTGTTAACGAAGTTTCTGAAGCTTTAGAAAAAGAGTTAGAAGAACGCTTAGCTATTGCAGGTATAGAGGTTTTAGAAGCTAGAATTGGATATTTAGCTTACGCTCAAGAAATAGCTTCTGCTATGTTAAAAAGACAGCAAGCCACTGCTATTGTAGCTGCAAGACATAAAATTGTACAAGGAGCAGTAGAAATGGTGGAAATGGCTTTAGAAGAGTTAAACAAAAAAGAAATTGTTGAGCTAGATGAAGAACGTAAAGCTGCAATGGTTAGCAATTTACTAGTAATTTTATGTGGTGATAAAGAAGCTTCACCTGTAGTAAATACTGGTACATTAAGTCATTAATAATGAATAATAAACAAATAACTGCAATTAGTATTGGTGTTGCTTTAGGTATTTCTATAGGTACAACTATAGGGGCTATTACAAATAACGTAGCAATGAGTACTGTTTATGGCAGTCTTATTGGAGGAATAATTGGTGTTGTTATTAGTTTAACCGTTTTAAACGAAGAAGAATGAAAGAATATAAAGTTATACAACCTAAGTTAGGTTTTAGAAATAGATATGCAAATTTTGAAGATTTATTAAATCAATATGCAAGAGAAGGATGGAGAGTTGTAGAACTTTCTCAATCTTGGACTTATGTTGTGTTTGAAAGAGATAAAAACAGATAAAACTCATGAAGGTTTTTAAAGAACAACAGCGTTTTACACAGACTTGGCTAGTATTTTTATTAATTGTTAGCACTTTAATTCCTTTTGGAATTGTAATTAACGAGTTTGTAAAAGACGAAAGTACTATGAAAATTGAAACCCTCTTTTGGGTAATGGGATTAATGCTTGTATTTACTGTACCTATCTTCTTCTTTAGATTAATAACAAGGATTGATGAAAAAGGCATTCATTACCAGTTTTTACCATTTCATTTTTCTTTAAAAACCATAAGATGGAATGAAATAACTAAAGCTTATGTAAGAATTTATGATCCTATTGGAGATTATGGAGGCTGGGGTTTAAAAGGTGGTGCTTTATGGAATAGCAAAAACGGAAAAGCCATAAATGTTTCTGGTGATGTTGGTATTCAATTAGAATTAACAAACGGAAAAAAATTATTGATAGGTACTCAAAAAAAGGATGAAGCAACTCGAGTTTTAGAGACCTATAAACACAAAATTTTACAAGATGGTTAGATTTATTACATACATTACATGTATCGTTTTTGGTGTATTAGCCTCTAAAGCACAAGTAAAATCTGAAGAAATTATGATTAATAATCAGGTAATACAATTACCTGGTACTTTAACCTATACTTTAGAAAAACAACCCTTACTAATTTGGGTACATGGTTCAGGAGGAGTAAATAGAGATGGTAATCAACCTCAATACATTAAACAATTTAGAGAAGCTGTTAACAAAGAAAATTTGGCTTTTTTTAGCTATGATAAAAGAACTGCAAACCCTAAGAATGTAAGATTTATTCAAGAAGATGGCATTTACTTTTCTGATTTTGTGAGTGACATAAAAGAAGTTATTCATCATTTTAAAAATGATAAACGCTTTTCTGAAATCATTTTAATTGGTCATAGCCAAGGTTCTTTAATTGCAATGTTAGCTTTAGATAATGTAGCTAAATACATTTCTTTAGCTGGTGCAGGTGAAACCATTGATAAAACCTTAATAAGACAAATTAGCAAACAAAGTGCTGATTTTGGTAAACTTACAGAACAATACATAAAAGAATTAATGACTACAGGAGAGATTAAAGAGGTAAATCCTAATTTAATGTCTCTATTTGCGAAACAAAATCAGCCTTTTATAAAATCTTGGATAAATGTAAATCCTATAGAAGAAATAAAAAAAGTTACAATACCTACTTTAATTATAAACGGAGATAAAGATTTTCAGGTATTAATTAATGATGCAGAGAACTTGCACAAAGCAAAACCAGACGCAGAATTAGTAATTATTAAAAATATGAATCATGTGTTAAAACATATAGAAAAAGATGAAGATAATATGAAATCTTATATGTCTCCTGATTTTAAAATTTCTGAAGAATTAATTACAACCATAGTTGAATTTGTAAAAAAATAACATGGCAAAAAAGAAAGCTTTCGCTTTGCGAGTAAATGAAGATATGATAAAAGCTATTGAAAAATGGGCTGCAGATGAATTTCGCTCTACCAATGGTCAAATAGAATGGATGCTAATGCAAGCTTTAAAAGATGCAAATAGAGCACCAAAAAAGAAAGAAGAATAAAATATTTTTTACGATGTTAAAAATTAACGCTCCATTTTATGGAGCGTTTTCTATTTTGTATCTTGTCCACATTATTATAAATTCAACAAACTACTTATAATGAAAAAACTAATAACGCTATTTTTTTTAAGTGCTTCTACCCTGCTCTTTTCTCAAGAGTTTTCTATGGATTTGGTTAAAAATATGAAACCAAGAAATATTGGTCCAGGAGGAATGTCTGGACGTGTAACTGCTATAGATGTTGTAGAAAATAATCCAGATATTATGTATGTAGGTACTGCTTCTGGTGGTATCTGGAAATCTACTTCTGGAGGTATAAAATGGGAACCTATTTTCGAAAAAGAATTAACAGCTTCTATTGGTGCTGTTGCCATTCAACAAAGCAACCCAAGTGTTATTTGGGCAGGTACAGGAGAAGGTAATCCAAGAAATAGCTTAAATGGAGGTTTTGGCATTTATAAATCTTTAGATGCTGGAAAGACTTGGAAAGCTATGGGTTTAGAAAAAACAAGACATATTCATAGAGTCATTATACATCCTACAAATCCAGATATAGTTTATGTAGGTGCTATTGGTTCTCCTTGGGGAGAGCACCAAGAAAGAGGTGTTTATAAAACTACTGATGGAGGTAAAACTTGGAAACAAATTTTATTCAATAATATTAAAACAGGGGCTGCAGATTTAATTATGGATCCAACAAATCCTAATAAAATTATTGCTGCAATGTGGGAACACAAAAGAGACCCATGGTTTTTTAATTCTGGTGGTGAAGGAAGTGGTTTATACATTACTTATGATGGAGGTGAAAACTGGAAAAAAATCACAGATAAAGAAGGTTTCCCTAAAGGAAATTTAGGAAGAATTGGTGTTGCTATTGCTCCTAGCAATCCTGATGTAATTTATGCTTTAGTGGAAGCTAAAAAGAATGCTTTATACAAAAGTGAAGATGGAGGTTTTACTTGGAAAATGGTTAACAATAAACCAGGTATTGGTAACAGACCATTTTATTATTCAGAAATCTATGTAGATCCTCAAAATGAAAACAGATTATATACTGTTTTTACCTATGTAAATGTTTCTCAAGATGGAGGAAAATCTTTTAACCAATTAATGCCAGCTTATGGAGTAAGTAATGGTGTACATCCAGATCATCATGCTTGGTGGATTCATCCAAAAGATGGTTCTTTTATGATTGATGGGAATGATGGAGGATTAAACATCACTAAAGATGGAGGAAAATCTTGGCGTTTTATAGGCAACATTCCTGTTGCTCAGTTTTACCATATAAATGTAGATAACGAATATCCTTATAATGTGTATGGAGGAATGCAAGATAATGGATCTTGGAGAGGACCTGCTTATGTTTGGAAAGCGCAAGGAATTAGAAACAGTTACTGGCAAGAAATAAGTTTTGGTGATGGTTTTGATGTAGTGCCAGACAAAGACGATTCTAGATATGGTTGGTCTATGAGCCAACAAGGTTCTGTTTTAAGATACGATTATTTAACAGGAAATAATTATTCTGTAAAACCAACACATCCAGATGCTGATGTAAAATTGCGTTTTAACTGGAATGCTGCAATAAACATAGATCCTTTTGACAATAATACATTATACTTTGGAAGTCAGTTTGTACATAAATCAACTGATAAAGGGTTAACATGGACAGTAATTTCTCCAGATTTAACTACAAACGATCCAGAAAAACAAAAACAATCTGAAAGTGGTGGTTTAACCATGGATGCAACTGGTGCTGAAAATCATACTACTATTTTAGTTATAGAGCCTTCTCCTTTAGAGAAAGATATGCTTTGGGTAGCAAGTGATGATGGTCAAGTACATACAACTAAAGATGGTGGAAAAAACTGGACAAACATTTCTAAAAATATCAAAGGATTACCAGAAAATAGTTGGATAACTCAAATTAAAGCATCCAATAAAAATAAAGGTGAAGCTCTTTTAATAGCAAACGATTATAGACGTTTTAACTACACTCCTTACGCTTATAGAACTAAAAACTATGGTAAAACTTGGGAAAGAATTGTAGATGAAAATGATGTACAAAGTTACACGCTTTGTATTATTGAAGATCCAGAAAATGCAAACTTATTATTCTTAGGAACAGATGATGGTTTATACGTTTCTTTAGATGCTGGTAATAAATGGACAAAATGGACTTCTGGCTTTCCAACAGTACCTGTAAAAGATTTAGTAATACACCCAAGAGAGCATGATTTAGTAATTGGTACTTTTGGTAGAGCAGCTTGGGTTTTAGATGATATTCGTCCATTAAGAGCCATTGCAAACGGAAATGTATTAGACAAAAAAGCAGCATTATTTTCTCCTCCAACTGCATACCAAGCAGCTTATCAACAACCAACAGGAAGTAGATTTGGTGCTGATGCTATGTATCATGGAGAAAACAGAAATGGTGGTGGTATTTTAACTTACTATATCAATAAACCAGAAGTAAAGAAAAGTGATGCAAAAACAAAAGCTGAAGACAAAAAAACTGTAAAATTTGATTCTGTTAAATTTGAAATTTTTGATGGAGATAGACAAATAAGAACTTTAAAATTTAAGGCTCCAAAAGAAAACGGAATTCATAAAACCACATGGTATTTAAGAGAAAAAGGTGTTGATAGACCTTCTAGAAGAATTAGAAAATCTACAAGAGAACCTGCTGGAGTTACAGTTAAACCAGGCACATATAAAGTTAAAATGACTTTTGGTGATGTTACTTCTGAACAGAATATAAAAGTAGAATTCGATCCAAGATTAACTATTTCTGAGGAAGCTATTAATCAAAAATATAACGCTAGTAAAGAACTAGAAAGTTATCAAGCAAAAATAGCTGCTATTGTAAAACAGTTAGTAGAAAGTAAAAATACAGCAACTTCTATAAAATCTGATTTAGCAAAAGAAGACAAGAAAAAGTATAAAGACGAAATAAAAAAGTCTACAGAGGTTATTAAAAAGATAGACGATTTAATTGCAGCTTATTTAGGTAAAATTGATAAAAGACAAGGAATTACAAGAAATCCTGAAGTAACAGTTACACAAAGATTAAGTTCTGCAAGTAGATATGTTGGCTCAAGATTTGGCTTACAAACTGCAACAGAAAAACAATTAATGAATCAATTTAAAGAAGCCTATAAGAAGGCTGTGTCTGACACAAATTCATTCTTTAATAATGATTGGATAAACTATAAATCTTCTGTAGAAAATATTAATATTTCTCCTTTTAAAGAAGTTAAGATTTATTCTCAAAATTAAAAGTCTAAAATTTACCATAACTTTCTTGCACTTAATTTTATTAAAGTTAAGTTCAAGAAAGTTTTTTAATAATCTAAAATGAAGATTAATCACTTACTAATCATTCCATTATTTTTTATTTACTCATCACTATTATCACAAAATACTAGTAATGAAATAGGAAATTGGTATATGTACAATGGTTCTCATAAAATATCAGAAAAATGGAAAATTCAAACCATGGCACATTTTAGATAT
Source organism: Polaribacter marinivivus (assembly GCF_042651285.1). Taxonomy (NCBI): domain Bacteria; kingdom Pseudomonadati; phylum Bacteroidota; class Flavobacteriia; order Flavobacteriales; family Flavobacteriaceae; genus Polaribacter; species Polaribacter marinivivus. Next base: position 842,325 of record NZ_JBHSCY010000002.1, read on the forward strand.
TATGAACTTTCTACTAATTTTCAACAAGAAATTTACAGATTAGCTGCTAATTATAGCTTACATAAAAAACTAAATTTTTCGTTAGGATATAGTTACGTAACTACAGATTTTTTGTTTGGAGATGGTACTACCAATGTTTTTGAAAATAGAATTTATGAAGACATTAATTATAGTAACTTTTTTAATAAACTAAAATTAAGACATCGCTTTCGATTTGAACATAGATTTATTAAAGCTAATACTATAAATAGTGAAAGTCATTGGTTTAGGTATGATTTAAATGCAAATTATCCTATTTCAAAAAATTGGTCTATTTATGCTTTTAATGAAATATTTTTAAATATGGATAAAAGCAAACGTTTTGTTCAGAATTGGACAGGCTTTGGCTTTCTTCATCAATTAAATAAGAATTTAAAATTAAATCTTGGTTATTTAAGCATAAAATTACCTGATGAAAATCAAAAAAGAATTTTATTAGGTATAATTTTAAACACTAATCACTCAAAAAAATAATTAATTATGTCTGAACCTATTTTTACTAATGATGCTATTGTTTTTGGTATTTTACTAATTTCATTAGGCTTTGTTTTTTACACAGAGAATATAAAAACTGGCTTTTGGGCAAAATTTTACAAAATTGTACCTGGTTTATTTATGGCATATTTTGTACCTGCTTTATTTACAACATTTAGAATTATAGCTCCTGAATGGGAAACTGAAAATGCTGTTGGAGAAGTTGTTAAAAATGAATCTCAATTATATTATGTAGCAAGTAGATTTTTATTACCAGCAGCTTTAGTTTTAATGACATTAAGTATCGATTTGAAGGCTATTTTTAATTTAGGTTCTAAAGCATTAGTTATGTTTTTTACAGGTACTATTGGTATTATAATTGGAGGTCCCATAGCCATTTTATTAATTTCTATTTTTTCTCCAGAAACTGTTGGAGGTGCAGACTTTGATGCTGTTTGGAGAGGTTTATCAACTCTTGCAGGAAGTTGGATTGGTGGTGGTGCAAATCAAACAGCAATGTTAGAAATTTATCAATACAATCCTTCTAAATATGGAGGAATGGTAATTGTAGATATTGTTGTTGCTAACATTTGGATGGCAGTGTTATTAATTGGTATTGGTAAAAAAGATAAAATAAATAAATGGTTAAAAGCAGATACTTCTGCTATTGAAGAACTAAAATTAAAAGTGATAAATTTCACAAAGAAAGTTCAGAAAAATCCTAATCTTACAGATTTTATGATTATGCTAGCTATAGCATTTGGTACAGTTGGTTTTGGGCATTTTGCTTCTAAATATTTAAGTCAATTTTTTAGTGAATTTGTAGCTTCTATGTCTTCACAAACTTGGCAAAATATATTTTCATTTTTAGGTTCTGGTTTCTTTTGGATAATTAGCATATCTACTATTGTTGCAATTGGTTTATCGTTTACAAAAGCTAAAAACTATGAAGGTGCAGGCGCTAGTAAAATCGGTTCTATTTTTATTTACATATTAGTAGCCACAATTGGTATGAAAATGGATTTAAATCAAGCTCTTCAAAATCCAGGATTAATGGTTGTAGGTTTGGTATGGATGACCATTCATGCAGGTCTTTTAATTATTGTAGCAAAAATTATAAAAGCACCTTATTTCTTTTTAGCAGTAGGTAGCCAAGCTAATGTTGGTGGTGCAGCTTCTGCACCTATTGTAGCACAAGCTTTTCATCCATCATTAGCAACTGTTGGTGTTTTATTAGCTGTTTTTGGTTATGCTATAGGAACAATTGCTGCAATTGCTTGTACTATTTTAATGGAATTAGCTGCTACTTTCTAAAAAAAACTTGATATTTGCAATCCTAAATTTTAAATAAATTATGAGAAAAATATTTCTTCTTTTATCTCTGAGTATTATCCTATTTTCTTGTTCTAAAGAACGTGAAACCAATATGATTGTAACAGGACAAATTAAAGGTCTTAAAAAAGGTAAATTATATTTACAAAAAATGAAAGACACACTTTTAGTAACTGTAGATTCTATAGCTTTAATTGGTACTGAGTCTTTTGAATTAAAAGACTTTGTAGATTCTCCTGTATTATATTATTTAACTTTTGATGCAAATAATGCAGAAAAAAGTATTCTGTTTTTTGGTGAAGAAGGTACAATCACCATTAATGATAATGTTGAAAATTTTGGAGTTTTTCCAGAAATAAATGGTTCTAAAAATCAAGTATTACTAGATAAGTACAAATTAATGAGCCAAAAGTTTCAAGAACAGAATCTAGAATTAATAAAGCTAGATTTTGAAGCTAAAAAAGCAAATGATAAAAATTTAATAGAAAAAGTAGAAAACGACTACAAACGTTTGGTAAGAAGAAGAGTGTTATACACAGCTAATTTTGCTATTACAAATGCAGACTCAGAGGTGGCTCCATATTTAGCATTAACTGAATTATATGATGCTACTTTGCCTTTATTAGATACTGTTAACGCTGCTTTGAGTGATAAGATTAAAGCATCTACTTATGGTAAAAGATATCAAGAGTATTTAGAGCAGATTAAGAAGCAAGAAAAAAATAAAAAGTAATCTTTTGTTTACTTAAATAAAAAAAACCGAGCAAATTGCTCGGTTTTTCTATTTATAAAAATATTATAATTACTGCTTAATAAATTTAGCAGTACCTACTTTATCATTTACATTATATTTAATTAAATAGATTCCAGAAGATAAGTTAGAAACGTCAATAGAGCCATTAGCTTTATTAATATTTACACTCATTACTTTTTTACCTAATACATTAAAAATATCAGCGTTTTTAATAGTTTCTTTAGCAGAAATATTTAAAACATTATTTGCTGGGTTTGGATACATTGAGAATCCTAAAAGAGTATTGTTATCTACACTTGCAGTACCTGCAACATACATGTAAACATTATCTAAATAATATTTACTTGTTTTACCAGCTACAGTAATTAAAAATTCTTTTATAGATTGTCTATCGCCATTTAATACAAAGTCTTTAGACTGCCAATTTTGAACTTCTGTTTGATTATTTATAGGATTAGAAATATCAATTCCATTAGTTTCTCCTGCTTGTGCAGCATGGTTTGATAATTTAGGATTCAATACTTGTCCAACTGTATAATCATCAACAATCCAATAATCCATATGTAAATGTGTCATATTTGTTGCATCTACATAAGAATCTAGACTCATTCCTAAAAAGTTTACACCAGTAACTTTTAAAACCTTATTTCCTGCAATTGTAACTTCTTCAAAAGCAGAATCATCCCAACCAACATTAGAAATAACTGCTGAAGGAGTATAAGCTTCACTATATAAAGAAACAACATTATTTGCATCATAAGATGGTGGTGTTGGAGCAGCTGTAGTTGGTGCAGCCTCTTGCTCAAAGTTTACAGTATATGTTTTTTGAGTAGTAGTATCACCAGCTGTTACTACAACTGTTGCTGAACCAGGAACTGCTGTTGCTTGTGTAATACTAACTTGTGCTGTACCATCTTGTGAAGCTGTAGCTGTTACTTGTGGCACACTTGTACCAGTTACTTTATAGGTATACGTTTCATTACTTGGTAAAAATCCAGCAATAGTATTACCATCTATTTTCAAATCACTAAGTGTTGCATCTGTATTTGGATCAACAGCTTCTTTATAAAAATAAATATTATCTAAATAAATAGTTTGAGTTTCATCACCCATATCTATTTTTAATTGTCTTACTGTTGTTAAATCAGCACCTGTAAAATCTGCTAAATTAACATCTACAGAAGTCCATTGTCCAGGAGCAGATGTAATTGTAGATCCTGTTGCTGCTGCTTCTCCACCAGCCCAAATAATAACCATTCTTGGACTTGCTCCATTTGTCCATACATCAAAATGCATTTTAGTCATTGTTGAAATATTTTGTCTATTGGTATCAAAATCTATACCTTGATAGTTAAATGCTGGAATTTGCATAACACGATCACTTCCGAAAGCAGGAAAAGTAACTTGACCTGATGTTGCACCCCAGTTAGGATTCAGGTTTGCTGCAATATCAGCATAAACTTTAGTACTTTCATCTGAAGTTTGTGAAAAGATTGACACCACATCTCCTGCATTTCGAGCTGGTGGTGTTGGAGCAGCACCAGTAGGAGTTTGTGAAAACCCTATTGACGAAATCAACAAGGCAAATAATAAAGTAATTTTTTTCATAATTTAATGTATTTAAGAATTTAACAATGTAATATTACGACATTAATAAAAAAAAGTGCAAAATTTTACCACTACAATACATATACAAGTTAATATTTAACAGTTTCATATAATATATTAAATTAGAAGATATAATTATTAATCACTTAACAATCAACACTTTAATTTAAAAACTAAAATTTATCACTTATACAGTATAAAATTTTACCCTATACAATTATTAATATTGTAAGTCTTTTTTTAAAATTTCAAATTTTCGTTTTTATCCCATAAACCCCAATAAGCTCCTACATCACCTTCTGCTCCTACCTTCCAAGATTCATCAAATGAAGAGAAATAAAACACTTCTATATCATCTTTTGCAGACCATGCTTGAGTATTTATAAAATACTTCATGGTATTTTCTGCATTAGAATGTGCGCCACCTAAACTACTACCTTGACTTGGCCAACCAGTTTCTGTAATAATCACTTTTTTACCATTTGCAGCATGTGAAGCTTGGCTAAACATTTGCTGCATATGAGCCAATGAATGCTCTATACTACAACCTTCCCAATAAGGATAACAATTCGCTAAAATAACATCACAAGAATTTGTGATTGCAGGTCTATGAGAAAACTCATAATAAGCATCTACGTAACCAACAGGTATATCTAAATCTTTTAGAGCATCTTTAACTCTCCAGATATAATCTATTAATTGTTGTTCTGTTAAATCTTTACGATACATCACCTCATTACCAACTGCTGCTATATCTACACAACCTTCTTTTGCAAGTTGAATTAATCCTGCAATCTCTTCTTCATTTTTTTCCATATCATCACCAAGCCATGCTCCTACAAGGTTTTTCATACCATGTTTTTTAGCGATTCGTGGTATATTTTCATTACCTTCTATACAAGAAAAAGAACGAATCCATTTTGCATAAGGTTTTAATATTTTTACCCTTCTTTCTACCTGTTCTTCTGTAATTGTATCTCCTGGTTCTTGACCATCTTCGTACATACTAAAACAAATACCATGCATACCTGCATCTAATGTTTCTCTCCAAAGTTTTTTTAAGTCTTTTTCTGATGTATAATCACTAAAGTCAACACCTGTATGCTCACTTATTTGTAAGTTTTCTATTAAAAATTTACGTCCTTCTCTATATGACATTTCTTTTCTTTTTAAATTATAATTCTCCTCTACGTTCTACTAATTTTTCTTTTATTTCTTTAGCTCTAATTTCTGACAAGCTATATTTCCACATTACCCAAACTGCTAATGCTGCAGTAAATGATGGTACTAAAATATCTGCTATTCTTAGATTTGTCATTGTTTCTATAGATTGTTCTGTAGCATTTGGATCAAAACCAACAATACTTAAAATAACACCTCCTAAAACTAAAGCTATAGATTGACCAATTTTAACCATTAACCAATAAATGGCTCCAAAAGTACCTTCTTTTCTAGGCATTCCGTTTTCTAATTCATCTAAGTCACAAACATCAGCTGTCATAGACATCATTAATGTAAATAAACCTCCCATACCAAATGCAAATAAAGGAATAGGTAAAAATATAAGCCAAGGAACTTCGCTACCTGGGTCTATACTAAACCAAGACATACCCATATTATCTAAAGCAGGATTTATAAATTCGAAAAGAGAACTAACTCCAGAATTTAAACTTTTTCCTAAGCCTGTTTGATTAAATTGACTATTTAATTCTTTATCAAATCCCCACCATTTAAGAAGGTATCCAATTATAGATAATATTGTTGAAATTATAAAAGCTTTTCTTTTACCCCATTTATTTGCCATTCTAGAAATAATTGGTATTACTATAAAGGCTGTAATAATTGCGTTTATGGTATTAAACCAAGCAGGCCATGTACCAGCTAATTCGTAACTACCATTATACATGTAAAACACTATTATAAATACTCCAAATGCTGCTACTAATTGAAAACCATTAAATACTAAAAAAGTAGCTCCACAAAGTTTCATAAATGGCTTGTTTTTAGAGACTTGTTTAATACCATCTAATAAATCTTTCATGTTTGTTGCTAATGATTTTAAAGAAATTTCTTTTCTGTTTTCCATATTAGCAGAATCAATTCCTTTACAAAATAAAGCAGGTAAAATTCCGAAAACAACACATAAAGCACCAACTATAAGTGCCATAGTTCTTACACCTTCTGTTTGAGTATTAAATGTATTTGTATCTGGTATAATTACATAAAGCCATGGAACTATCATCCATGCTATTTGCCCCATTGTATTAGAAAAAGCCATAATACGAGTACGTTCGTTATAATCAGATGTCATTTCGTAACCTAAACCTACTAAAGGTGTAGCAAACATGGTATTACCAATTAAAAACAACAACTGAATAATCATAACATGCCAAATGATATATGATTGAGATGCATTATCATCTATTTGCCACATTAAAAAGAATAAAATACCACTAATAATAGCACCTATAAATATATACGGTCTTCTTCTACCCCATTTAGATGTTGTATTATCTGAAATGAAACCCATAATAGGATCTGTAATAGAATCAAAAATTCTTGGTAAACCACCTAAAAGACCAGCCCATAAAGGATCTACACCCCAAGCAGTAAGTAAAAAGAATTGAATAAATACACCTAGTGTACCAGGAAGAATATTCAATATAAAATGACCTGCTCCAAAAGCAGCTTTTTGACCCATAGGTACTTTATCTTTCGCTGGTGTTATATGTTTATTCATATTTGTATTAATTTAATTAGTTGTTTAGTAATTTAATTGTTTGAATTGACTGTGGTTTTATATGTATTTCAACATTTTGTTCTTCTAAAGTTAATGCTATGTTTTTACTCATTGTTGTTTCATTAAATAAAACAACAGCAATAGAACCATCAGTATTTTTAGCAGCAGTAATCATCAAATCTTTATCTGAATTTTCTACAGCAATAACTTTTGCTTCTGGTCTAATAAACTTACTGAAATGAGATAATGTATAATACAAAGGTGTAAAGTAAACTTCATCATTTTCTTCATCTACAATAACAGGTGCTATGCACCAATTCTTAAACCAATTTGGACCACCTTGCTTATTTAACACCATATTCCAATCTATCCAACCATCTACATAATTGTTTAAACAACCAATAATATCTCTTGCATATCTATTAACTGGTGCATATTTTGGATGCATGTGTTTGTCTTGTTCAGGTGCCCAATCCCAACCCCAATCTGTGGCTTCTTTTTTCCAATACCACTCATCATCTTTCCATTTTGGAACTTCTGCATCTATACACGCTTCTGATTGAATTAAATATTTATTAGGTGCTTTATGATGCGCATATTGTAATTCTTCTGGGAAATAATGGAATGTACTAGCATACCAATGTATGGCAGTTCCATCAAAATATTTTGAAGTTTCTTCATTTCTAAATTGCGAGTCTACCCATTCTTTTAAATGTTCTCTGTTTTGATCGTATCCTAAGATTTTTACATTTGGATAATCTGTTTTTAATTTAGGGCCTAAATGGTTTTGTACAAAATTGGTCATTTCATCAGGTGTATAATGCATACTCTCCCAATTGTTACCATTTCCTAAAGGTTCATTTTCTACTGTAAATCCCCAAATATCTATACCTTCATTTTTATAAGCAGAAACATATTTAGAAAAGAACAACGCCCAAGTATCATAATATTCTGGTAATAATTTACCTCCAACCCAATTGTTATTGTCTTTCATCCAAGGTGAAGCTGTCCAAGGAGATGATAAAATTTTAAACCCAGCTTTAGACACTTTCATTGCATCTTTAATCATAGGAATAATATCATCTTTATCTTCTTCAATAGAAAAATGTTCTAAAGTTTTATCGCCTTCTACAGGTGCATAAGAATATTGACTAAGTGAAAAATCACAAGAATTCATATGCGTTCTAGTTAAAGAATATTTTGCACCTGATTCACCAAAATAAGCTTCGATAATTTTAGCTCTATTTGGTGCACTTAGTTTGTTTAATAAATAAGCTGCAGATTCTGTAAATGACCCTCCAAACCCTGTGATAGTTTGTCTTTCTTCAGTTGGTTTTAAAACTACTTTAGATAATTGGTCACTATTAACTTCTACAGAATAATCTTCTAATTTGGTTAATTTATTTCCGCTTTTAGAGGTTTCATAAACTTCTACAACTAACTTTTCTTCTTGAATGTCGCAGCTTAAAATCATAAATGAAATAAATGAATAAAATATGTATTTAAAAATTTTCATACTTATTTTGGATAATTCGTATTTGGCACTAATACTGTTTTTAATAGAGCTTCTTTATCTCCATTAAACGTCTTTTTAATTGGATTACCATCTCTGGTTAATCCTTTAAAAGTTCCATTATCAACCAAATCCCAAATAGGGTATTTAGCTTCTCCTTTTAAAGTAAATAATCCAAAATGATTTTCTGATCCATTAGGATTTCCTGCATCTTTCCATTGTTCATCAAATGCTTCAAAATAAAAACAAGAAATACCAGCTTCATTAGTCCATTCTCTCATGTGTTTATAATACAAGCCTTGTTTATATTCATCAGTAGCTCTAGAACCATCTTTTCCATAAAAACCATCTGAACTTGATGCCCAGCCAGTTTCTCCAATATGAATAGTTTTTGTAGAATCTATACTATGTACATAATCCACAACTTTTTGATACAACTGCTTGGCTTTATTTTTAGCACGTAACATTGCTTTATCAACCTTTTCTATATCAGATAAATTTTGTTCACTTTCTGGAACAGCCCAAAAAGCAGACATGTAATGTGTATAATGATAAGGATAAGTATGCATAGAAACATAATCTACAGCCTTAATTAATTCGACTAGATCAGGAACTCTATATACTTCATCTCCTCCACCCCAAGAAGAGAAATCGTCTGAACTTGTAATCCATAAATCTTTAGATAGTTTTCCTTCTTTTTTAAGATTTTGTAAATGATTAACCCACTTTAATATAACATTTGGTTGTACATAATAACTGGTAGCCCATTTTACCATAGCTTCATTACCTACTGCAATTACTTTAACAATATCTGGATATTTATTAGCTAAAGCTACAGCTCTTTTTATTTCGCCTTCGTTAGCAGGGCTTTCTATATCATGATTTGGAGCTTTATCTGTCCAAGCATTTAAGCAATCTATCCAAGCACCTAACATTACATACATTTCAAAATTTGAATCTTCTTGTTTTAATTGATGAATGGCTTCTAATAGATTAGCTGCATGAGGTAATTTTGGTTGTACATTATATGTTCTTAAAATTCTTATGCCCATTGTATGCATAATCTTTAAGTCTTCTTTAAGCTGAGCTATAGATGGTTGACCATCTTCTCTACTTTTTTCTCTATAACCACCATAAGATATTGCTAAATACTTAGGATTTCCTAAAATATCTGCTGCTGTAAGTTCTTTTTTACTCTTCAAAACGTCGTCTTCTTTTTGTTCTTTTTTAACACAGGATATCATAAAAAATAAGAAAGCTAAAATTAGAAATGTGTTTAATCTGTTTTTCATTTTATATCTTTATTTTTATGATAAAATCTGTAAACTTTAATTTACTTTAAAGCTGATTTTATTTGTTAATATTGTAATCCATATCCTAATTTAAATAGGGGTTCTATACTATTATCCCAAAAATTCGGGCCATATTTTCCATTATAATCCTCAACAAATTTTGGCCAAGAATGTGGTAATTTTCCTTTAAAATTATAATCACCAAATAATACTTCTGCAACTCCATCTCCTTCAGAACCAGGTAACCAAGCAGCTACAAAAGCATCAGATTTATCAATATCATCTGTTACTACTAATGGTCTACCAGAAATTAAAACAACCACAGTTTTAACTCCTTTATCTGCATAGGTATTGATGTACTTTTTATGTTTTTCTGTTAATGTTAATTGAAGTTGATTTGATTCATGTCCTATATCTCCAAAAAATTCTGCATATGGTATTTCTCCAACAACAATTATAGCAACATCTGCATCAAAATGATTTTTGGTGGCATCTGCATCATAAACAACATTTCCTTTTGCAATTTTGTTTATCCCCTCTAAAATATTTGTAGATCCTTTATAGTTTCCTTTGGTTCCTTGCCAGTTTATAGACCATCCTCCAGATTGTAAGCCACTACTATTTGCATGTTCACCTACAACAACAATTTTTTTAGTTTCTTTAGCTATAGGTAATATTTTATTTTCATTTTTTAATAAAACCATAGATTCTCTTACAGCTTGTTTTGCAATGGTTCTATGTTGTTCTTTACCAATTTCTTTTGTTAAAGAGGTTTTAGAGAAAGGATTGTCAAATAGATTTAGTCTAATTTTTTGTCTTAAAATTCGTTTTACAGCATCATCAATTCTAGCTAGAGAAACTTCACCATTTTCTACACCTTTATGCAAGCCTTCTTGAAATTTACTTAAATCACCATCTACAGCCATAACCATGTCAATACCTGCATTTATGATATCATTACCTCCAAAACGAGAGTAAGCTTTCCAATCTGAAACAACAATCCCATCAAACTTTAATTGACCTTTTAAAGTATCTGTTAAAAGGGCTTTATGAGCGTGCATAGAAATACCATTCATTGTATTAAATGAAGCCATTACTGCACCTACTTTTTCTTCTACAGCAACTCTATAAGGTTTTAAGAGAAAGTCATAAACTTGGTCTTTAGTTAAAGTAGTTTCACCTCCTTCTACTCCATAATCTGTTGCTCCATCACCAATAAAATGTTTGGCTGTAGCCATAACTGTTGTATTATCTGTCAAGTCTCCTTGATGACCTTTTACTGATGCTCTAGTTAAATTAGCTGTGATTTCTGTACTTTCTGAAAAAGCTTCATAAACTCTACCCCACTTTTCATTTAAAGGAATTGCTATACAAGGAGAAAACACCCAATTAAAACCAGTTGCTTGACTTTCTAATGCTGTAATTTTTGCAATTTCTTCTACTAAGTCAGGATTATTAGCAGCTCCTAACCCAATATTATGAGGGAATATTGTTGCACCTTCAAAAGTATTTTGTCCATGAACTGCATCAACTCCAAATAAAAGAGGAATTCCTAATCTTGTTTTTAAAGCTTGCTTTTGTAAATCTGTAAATTTCTTTTGCCAGTCTTTAGCAGTTTTACCTGGTAAAGGACCTTGTGTATGAATTATTGAACCAATAAATTTTGAAGATATTTGTTTTTTAGCAGATTTTTCGAAATGTCTTATTTGAGACATTTGTCCGATTTTTTCTTCTAAAGTCATTAACTTTAAAAGAGAATCTACTTTTTGTTCTATTATTTCTTCTTTATTAATTTTCATTTTTTCTTTACAAGAAAGCATTATGAGTAACAAAAAACCAACTACGTATTTAGAATAGTTGTTTTCCATTCTTATTTTATTATAGAAACTATTAAATGACTTACCTTATTTGTTCTATTAAAAATTTCTGTACTTACAGTATCACTTAAAACCAAACCTGATACTTGCTCTGTTTTAGAGTTATTGTAAACCACTTCAATCTTATTTGTATCAGCTATTTTATAAATTACTGGTACTTGACAATAGGTAAAACACAAGTGATTTTTATCTACTTTTAAAGTCTTTTTCTCATTATTTACTGTGATGTATTCAAAAATTTCTGAACTATCTAAAAACTCAGAAGTCTTTAATAGTTTAGGTTTAAAAGTGATTTTACCATTTTCTACAAAAACACCTAACTCACCTATTCTACTTAAGATATCTTCTTTAACTTGACCAGTCATTCCTGGCTGTTGAGCACCTTTTGTAGCTGGTGTATGAGAATACGCATCTGTTGGAAAAGCTCCATACAATTCTGGAGATTTATGTACACCTATACCTGCATTAATTTCGTAATAATGATCTAATAATTTACCAATTACCACATCACTTTCACCTGAATTTATTGCTAATAAACAGTTTTCTTGAACTGCTAATAACAACTTAGAAACCATATGCCAGTAAATAGATCCTAGACCTTCATAACCAAAGAAAGTTCCAGAACGACCTGTAAAAGATTTATGATCAAAAATTTCTTCAAAAATTTCTAAAATATAATCAGATTCTTCTTTAACTAAATTAGTATACGCTTCAGGTAAAGCATCTAAAGCATTTTTTACACTGTTGGCATTATTAAAATTACCATTAAAATGATAATTACCATTTACATCTTTTTCTACTATTCTTTGACTTCCATTTTCTAGAAGAGTCATTAATAATTTTGATTTTTCTACCTTAGAACTATCAATATTATTCTTATCTGTAAATCTTGGTAAATTTTTATTTGGATATAAAATGTAACTATATTGATCTGGTCTAAACAAAGCACTTGCTTTTAAACCATCTAATAAATCTAAGGCTTGTTGTGGTGACAAATAACCCGAACTTAATGCTGCTACTTGCCCTTCTAACATTTCTGATAAATAAGAAATAGAAACCTCTTCTTTATTTTCTATAGTCATTAAGTTATAAGCATGATACATATTATCTTTTCGCTTATTTGCTCTTATACTATGGTCTAAATAATTCTTTGTAATTGCAAAGAAATGCATTAAAGAACTTTTAGTTAATTTTTCTTTTTTAGAAGAAAAACCATTTTTATATATTTTTTCTCTGTATTCACTTGCAGGAATACCAACACCATCTAAAATTGCTTTTCTTTCTTTATCATTAACTTTTCTTGATAATACTGAAGTATTAGCATCTAAAACTTCTAATATTTTAGTAAACATTATATTTACCTCTAAAGAAATTTCAACTTCATTATTTGATGAATTTTCTACTACCTCTTCAAAGAAGTTGATAAATCTTCTTAAATAATATAAGGTAACCATAGATACTCCATTACCAACTAATGCGTTATTAGCATCATTCCATTCAGGACGTTGTGTATTTAACCAAATACCACCTTCTGGAATAAAGTTTGAAACTTTTGCTAAAACAGTTACTAAGAGTTTTTCAATTAAATTTACTTTATAAATCTCATTTTTTTGATCTCTTAATAAAGCCCCATCTACACCTATTTCTTCTCTTCTTTTTTCTATAGTTTCTTGTAATCTATGATCAAAGTCAATGGTATCTTTAGAATTTTTTAAAATATCTGAATATGATTTAATTACATAAGGTACGTTTGCATAAACAAAAATATCTTCTGTAAATAATTCTGATAATTTAGATGGGTAATAATTTTCTATAAATTCTAAGAATTTTAATAAGTAAATTATCTGATGATCACCCCAGTAACCAATATAAGACCAAGGATCATTTTCTTCTATAACTTCCCAATCAAAACCACCTTTTGTTACTCTGTATGGATTATAACCCTCAAAAGTTGTCGCATTTAAAAACTTATGAATCATACTCTCAATAAACTGAGGATATGAATGTGCTAATGCTTCCCAATTTTGAAAAATATCTCTCCAGTTACCTTCGTAATCTAAGATTTTAGAGCCATCTACTTCGCTTTTTGTATTAATAGAAAACTTGTTCCAAGGTCTACTTGGATCTCCATGTCTTCTACTAAATTTTAATGGTAAATATTCTAAACAAAGACGTTTAAAATCTTTGTCTGAATCATTATCTGCTAATTCTTTAATATAACTTAATGTAAATTCTTCTGGCAGATTTGCTAAAGATTCTTTTTTATGCTGATACAATTCTTTATTAGCATTTGCTAAATAAGTTGTAAAATCGTCTTTTTCTATCTTGTAATTGTCATCAAAAATACCACCTCTCATAATATTGAAAAGTGTATTCGAGAAATGACGCATATTAATTAATGGATCATCTGAAAGCTGAAGACCATCTGATGCAGCTGCTAAATTGATAAGGTTTTTTGTTCCTTCATCTATACTAGCTTGAAGTTCATCTTCTAAATTATTGTTATTTTTTATTTTTTCTGATAAAGCAATAACATCAGAAACAGTTTGATTTACATTAGCTACTTGTAACCAAGATTTTTCATTATTTGCAGATAAACTAATTTCTGCATTCATAAAATAAGCTCCTTTTTCTGCTTTAACATCAACTTCTTGATTTAAAGGATAACCATTTCTAAAACAATCTAATTGAGAAGATGACAATAAATATGTAGGGTTTTCTAATCCTAAAGACCAAACTAAATTAGCTTTTAAAGCTTCACTTGGCTCTGCTTTATCTACTATTATTGCACTTAATGCATAAATACCTAAACCAACTTCTGGCTCTAATTCGCATTTTTTGTATGCATCTACTAAATTACTTCTTATACCTTGCAAGTCAGAACCTACTCCATAAGGTAAAATATTTTGTATTCCGTCTAAAATAGCTACTTTAATATCTTTTGATGAATTATTTTGAAGGGTAGCTTTTCTAACAAAACCATATTCATCACTAGAATTCCATTCGTATTTAAAAGTAACTTCTAAATCTTTATTAATTTCTTCAAAAATAATTTTATTACCATAACTGTTTTTGTAAACGTTTCTTGTTATCTCATAAATACCAGCTTGTCTATCAGAAAAAGGTTCCCAAAGTTGATTTTTATCATCTTTAAAAATTCTAAAAATCGACTTACAACCTGTAGTTTCTGCTAACTGGTTAATCTTATCATCTGTATAGTAAGGAAATAGAGAAAACTCTGCATTCTTTCTTCCAGCAGTAAGACCACCATTACTTGAGATAAACATCCAATGATTGGAATCTGATACAATAGTCATAAAAAATGGACGCATTGCATGACTATTTGAAATCTTATAAAACGTTTCGTTATTAAGTTGAACTAGTTCTCCTTTAACTTTTCTGTTTGATAAATTGTCTACGTGAGAAATAAAATTGCTCATTATATTATTTTAGATAAATGCGATAATCGCAAAAATTTAATTCAGTTTTTTTTGAATTAATAGGGTTAACAATAGTTGTATTTAAAAAGTGAATAATGATGAAAGACATCATTATTCACTAATTTTTTAATTATAAACTTTTACGTAATCTACCTCCATAGTTTGAGGGAAAACTGTGTTTGCATTTGGTGCTCCTGCAAAAGAACCTCCAACAGCTACATTTAAAATGATGTAAAATTCTCTGTCATTAAAAACCCACTCAGTACCATTAGGTAAATCTTCTGGAGTTATTTGATTGTATAATACATCATCTACATAATAATTTATATAATTTGGACCCCACTCTATTCCATATACATGGAATTGGGTATCCAATCTTGCATTTAAATCGTAACTTTTTGTAACTGCATTTCCAGCAGAATAACCAGGTCCATGAATAGAACCATGAGTTATAGTAGGTTCATTACCTCTATTTTCCATAATATCTATTTCACCTATTTGAGGCCAAGATAATGCACCATTATTATCATCTCCTAACATCCAAAAAGCTGGCCATAAACCTTGTCCCCAAGGTAATTTTATGCGAGCTTCAAAACGACCATATTTTTGTTGAAATAACCCTTTAGTTAATAGTCTTGCAGAAGTATAACCAGAACCACTAAAAGTTTCTTTACGAGCAGTAATTACTAAATTACCATTCTCAACTTTTACATTCTCTGGCCTAGAAGTGTAGTATTGAAATTCATTATTACCCCAACCTGGAATACCTTGTGCTGTTCCATCACCAATTTCGTAAGTCCAGTTATTAGCATCTGGAGCTCCATCTATACTAAATTCATCTGCCCAAACTAAATTAGTTAAAGTTGTTACTGTCTGTGTTTCTGAATTTTCACATGCAGTAAATATGAATGAAAATATCATTACATATAAACTGAGTTTAAGTTTTTTATTTATTTTCATTGCTTATGTTTTAATTAGTTTGTAGTACATCATCTATATAAAAAGTACCAGAAGTATTACCAGGTCCATCTACAAATAATGTAAATCTTTCATATTGATTTGTAGAGTTAAAAGTAAATTCTAATTCTTCCCATCCACTTCCTGTATGATTTACTGCAATTTCTACTGGTGCAGCACTATTTAAACCACCTTCTAACTTAAGCAACACTGGTACTGCACTTGTTGAGTACAATTTGAATTTTACTTTGTTTCCATTTGCTAAATTAAGTGGAGAATCTAGGTCTGTATAACAACCTTCCCATTGATTTCCAGAATTTGTTAAAGCACCAACTTTAGAAGCTGTTGCATTAATACCTGATAACTGAGGGTTATCTACCACTGTAAATGAAGCTCCATTAAATGTTGTAAATGAGTAATCTACATTAGCATCATCAAAATTAAAAGGAATTGTTGGTCCTGTAGTTTTATATAAATAAATGTTATCTACTAAAATATCTGTAATACTACCTGTAACATTAGGGTTTGTACCTTCTGTTATAAAAAGCATTTGACCTAAGTTTAGTTTACTAGTTAAATTAAAGTTTCCTAAAGGAATATCTAAACTAACCCAATTACCTGTAGTAAAAGAATTAAATACAATTCTTCCACTAGAATCATCTCCACCTCCAAAAGCGCCATCTGCACCAAAGTCTGCTAATTCTACAGCTACAAAGTCACCAGGATTAATAGTATTTTCAACTTGAATGTCTATATGTAGAAAATCCATTTGACTTGCATCAATTGTTGGGTTTTTAAACTCAATCCCTACAAAATTCAATAAAGAATATTTAATAATATTATCTCCATTTATGGTAATGTCATTTTGACCTTGTGTTGTTTGAAAAGGAGCATAATAACCATTATAAAAATCTACTGGTTCATTTGTATAAGCATCACTAAATATTGATAAAACATTAGCTGCTGGTTCAGTAGGTGTTGGTGCAGGTGTAAATTGACCTAAAGAGTTAACTGTTAAGGAACCTTCTGCAGTGTCTCCATTTAAGGTTGCTGATATTATAGCATTTCCTGTACCAGAAACTGAAACAACTCCTAAATCACTTACAGTAGCAACTGCATTATCTGAACTTGAAAAGTCAAAGTATTTAGGTGATGCAATTACAGTAACATCAGCTCCTGTTGGTAAATTAAATGTTTGAAATAAACCAGAAATAGAAATTGTTGCACCTATAAACGTTTGTTCAGATTCATCTACTCCATTAAAAATTTTAGGTCTTGGATGTGCAATAGTTCCTAATTTTTCAAACTTAAGTTCATCAACCCAAAAAGTAAAACCACCTCCATTTGTACCTTGTGTACCAGCAGAATACCTAAACATTCCTCTTTCTTGTTTTAACTTAGAAGCATCTGGAATTGGAATAATTACTTTTGTCCAAGCAGTACCCACACTAACATTTGTAAGTGTTGTTACATATTCGTTTAAAATAAAATCTTCTCCAAAACCAAGTTCACCAATAGTAACTCCTTGTGAAGCTTTTATCCAAAAAGTTAAAGCATCGTATTTTGTTAAATCTCTACCTGCTCCATCAATTCTAAAAATTGCTCCTGCAAAATTTCCATTAGGATCATCTGCATTTGGTACATCAAAACGCATAGATGCAGAACCTTCATAAGCTTCTGTTTCGTCTACAGTCCAAGCAGTGGCTTTAGAACCACCATATGGAAAATAAAAATCGCTTCCCAAACCAACTGGACTATCTGTAAAAATTTCTCCAGTTGATGAGAAAGATGCTAGAACAGCTTCGTCGCTAATTTCTCTCTCACATCCTAAAAACACTACAGAGAGTAGTAAAATTAAGATTGATTTTTGTTTTATATTTTGTATTGTCTTCATAACTATTTTCTATTATTTTCCAATATTTATATGAATGTAAGTTCTAATTTCCCATTCAGAACCATTAGGGAAACCTACTGGACTGATTGTTGGTTGTGTTGCAAACGGAGTTGCTGTAGCATTTGGAGAATACCTAGGAGAGAACTCATTTAAAGATCTCCATGTACCTCTTAAACCAACTTTTGTATCAGGTAAGATAAACCAGTTTGGTTTACCTACAGATGTTGAAATATCTAACATCAATTGTAATGGAAAAGTTAAGTTAAAGTCTCTATGATAATCAAAAGGTCCCCAATCGTTTACTTTTACCATCCCTGTTATTTTCATCTTATTGTAAATCATTCTTAAATCTGCACCAAATCTATTGATAGTTCTATCACTATCTCCATTTGCTTGAGCAGTTCCATAATAAAGATTTGCAATTAAGCCTAAATTAGGATTTACTTTTGAAACCATTCTTGAGTTTACTTCCCATAAGTCTTCTGCAGGAGCAGATCTATTAAAAGCGAAGAAAGAACGGTCTGCGTTAAATCCGATTGCAGCATCTTGTGTAGTTGGTAAATGACGATATACAATACCTAGGTTAAATGCAAATGGTGCATCTTCTGCAAGGTCATTGTTAAATTCGTACATATACGTAGCTGGAGTTGGATCGAAAGTGAATAAAATTTCACCTGCAGTCATTTCTCTGTTACCTGCTCTTACAGAGAATGGATCATCTACCCAGTTTCTTAATCTTCCTGGAGCTCCAACATCATTTGGCATTGGATCTACTAATGGCTGTTGCCACATAAAGTTTGGTGCTATTTGAAATTTACCTCCAAAATTATAAGCAATACCAGATAAGAAGTTACTTACGTTTCCACTACCACTGTCTTTTAATGTCCAACCTGTAAATGTTAATGTTTGGTCTGCTCCTCCATTTGCTACTAATCCTCTTATAGAGCTTTGTGCATACATGTTAAAACCTCCATTTGTAAAAGTAACTTTAGCTTTACCTCCCCAATTGTCTTTAGATTGTATTCTATCATTTACAACTTGACCTGCATCATTAATATCTTGGTAAACTCTTCCATTTAAAGGTCTACCTCCCCAAATTGCACCTACTGCAAAACCAAATTTACCAACTTCTTTTTCTAAAGCAATTGTAGCTCTTTCTGTTGGTAATGCAGGAATAACTCCTGATCTTGCTTGAGCAGGATCTAAAATACGATTACCATTTTCATCTATACCATTACCTGCAACAATATCTTTATGATATACTGCAGCTACATCTAAACCTGCAAGTTTAGTTTGGTATTTTAATAATACTGCTGGGTTGGCACCCCACCATAATTGAGGTCCAAAAGCAGCTTTTAAACCAGAAAGTTCTCCTTTACCATCAACTTCTACTCCTAAAATTTCACCATTATAAATATCTAAATTAGGACCATAGTAGGCTTCTGGGTATAAACCAAAGAAATCTCCTTCATATTGCCAATGATAATGACCAGTTCTATAGAAACCTCTCATATCAAAATCTTTAGCATTCCACTCAAATTCTGCATTATAAACTCTTAATCTATTATTGTCAACTAGAGTTACAGGACCATTTGGTGAGTTTACTTGAATTGGTCTACCAACATTTTCATAAAAAATATCATCTATTGGATTACCTGCAACATTTCCTAAAATATTAAAATTAATTTCAGCTCTTATGTTTTCTGAAGGCTTACCTTCTACTCCAACAAAATAAGATTGCATATGATCAAACCCTTGTCTGTCTGGAAAACCTTGACCTGTTCCATCTGATACTTCTGGAGTTGTAATTAAAGAACCACCTGTATTAAATGTAGTAAACTGAGCTTGTAAATTACTTATTCTCAATTTTTGATTTCCACCAACTGCAGCTTTATCTCCTCTAGCTCTTAAAACAGCATCCATCAAATTAATATTTTTAAAATGATTTTGAAAATCTGTATAACTACTTTTAAAAGGATTAAATTTATGTGCTTCTTTTAGTGCATAGTAAGATGCTCTTGGATACAAAGTATATAAACCTCTAACATCTGTTGGCCCTTTAGCTGCAATACCAAACCATTCTTCATTCATGTTTTTATCATCAGGTTTTGCCTGATCTAAGCTATAACCATTACTAGGCCAGTTTGCTTTAGTATCATGAACATCTGCATTTTTTCTTTCATCAAAACCTGACTTAAACCATCCATCACTAGATTGAAAAGTAAAACCTCCTAAAGAGTTTTGTGCTTTACCAAGACTATATGCATTTTCGTAAATTTCTTTCCAATTGCTAACCATATAATGCGCTTGCATTAATTGGTCTTCTTTATTATCTCTAGCATTAAATGCATCTGAGCCAAATTCTGTAAATAAAATTGGCTTACCAAATTCATTTTTTACTCTATAAAAAGCATCAACAAAAGATTCTCCACGATACATATTTGTACCATAAATGTCTATGTCTTTACATTCTTCTGCAACAATATCTAAATACAATAAATCTCCATTACAAAGACCAACAGGCTGAGAAAGTCCTAACTTTTTCATTGCTAAAGTAGCATCATTAAAAAGCTTATACATTGCTCTTGCTTCTGCTCTTTTTGCTTCGTCTTGATCATTGATAATTATACCCTCATCTGTTTCAGCTCCTTCCCAAGTTAAGTGATAATTGTTTTCGTTACCTAACATAAATAAAAGTAGACCTGGAGTATCTTTATAAAGGTTAGCCATTTTAACAGTTTCATCTATTAAATGTTTTCTAACCTTTGGGTCTGCATATTTTGTTTTTGGATTCCAAACACCATCTATTGTTAAACCATATGCACCAAATTGATGGTTGATCATAGTATAAATACCAAACTTTTCATAGATATAAGTTATCCATTTTGGAGGCATACCTATATAAGTTCTAATTGCATTTACTCCCATGTTCTGCCATAAAGCCATTTCTTCATCTAAACCAGCTTTAATGATATCGTCAGATTTTTCCCAAAATTTAGCATCTAACACGTTGTAACCAATAGGTACATAATCCCAGTTGATACCATTTACCATAAAGTCTTTTCCATCAACAGTTAATTTCATTCCATTTGCGTCTGAAACAACAACTACATTGTTAGGTTTTGACTGTGCAAAGAAATTAAGCGTTAACAAGAAAAATAATAATCTTATTAAATTGTTTTTCATAATTTGATTTTAAATTTTCGATTGATCCTTGTAGAGATTGGATATAATCAATTAAACTATTTGAATTTTTAAAACATCTATAAATTTAACAGTGTTTTATTGCGAATTTGATAATAGACACCTCTACAAAAAGTATACAAGAAAAATTTAACTTATTAGTTTTAGTTTTTCTTTGTAAATAAAGAGTTATGAAGAATTATTTATAATAAAATCTACAAATATTGTATAGGTATTGTTGTGTTATGTGTAGGGTTACATTTTATAAATATAGGGTTAGTAGATTACTAACCCTATATTTATAAATTTAAATTTTTATTCTATCTCAATGATAAACCACCAATCAAAGGTAGCATCTGCATCTGTAGTCTTTAATAGTAGTTCATTAGGAACTGATCTATCAAATATTTCATATTGATGATTACCTCCTGTATAATATCCAATAAATCCTATACCAGACAAGTTGATTGTCTCTACTCCACCTGGAGCTGTTAATTGAAAAGTTTCAGAATAGTCTCCATATGCATAATTTTCAATGTCTGCTCCATTTACAGAACCTGCAGTATTTGGACCAAGGTCATTTACAATAAATGGATCTCTACCAAAAATGTCTCCATTAGTGGTATGTGTAAAAGTACCATCAGAACTAAAAATAAAACGATCATCATACATACCTACCCCAGCTTTTTCATCTACACCTGCACCATACCACTCAACAGGAGTAGTACCACCAACAGGACCTAAACCAAAATGACCAGGTTTTGAAGATTTAATTCTCCAAGTTCTAGAAGTGGTTGCTGTTGGATTAGCAGGATCAAAACCATATAATTTAGCTGTTAAATCGTTTGGTGGTGAATATGTTGCTAAAACATCTACCTGAATTGTTTTACTAGAAGTAACACCAGCAGTACCAGAAGCTACAGCAGTAATTGTATAAGTGTTTAAACCTAGTTTACTGAAAATAATACTTTGTTCTCCAGAAAGCGTTACATACTCTGCTCCTTCATGAACAAATTTATAAGAAACAGCATTATCTGCGGTTACAGTAAATTTAACTTCTCCACTTCCATCTCCATTTGGGTTATTTGCATCTGCGCCTACTAATTCAGCATTTATCTGAATATTAGAAGGAGTGATAATGTCTCCAAAAGAATAATCATCTTCTTGACAACCATAGAACATAATTGCCATAGAAAATAATAATGTGTATATTTTATTGATATGATTTTTCATTTTTTAAAATATTAAAATTGTGTTATATCGTCTATATAAATAGTATAATTACTAGAACCATCACCTTGAGTACCATTATCCATAATTAATACAAGATTATTAAAATCTACTGATGTGCTTATTCCTGAAAAACTAAACGTTAATTCTTCCCATCCATTAGCAACAGTAGTTGTTGCAGTTACTTCTGCAGATGCTACTGTATTTGGCCAAGGAGTTGCATCTTCAAATTTTAAAAGTAAATTTAAGCCTGCTCTTGGAGACCAAACTTTTACTTTTACACCTGTACCTCCAATAAAACTAAAAGGAGAATTTACTGTAATTTTTGAACCTGCCCAAGGCTGACCAGCATTTTTAACCATTTTTGCAACTCTTGCAGAAGTATTAGTTCCTGAAGCATCTGGGTTATCTATAATTGTTATATCACCTCCATCAAAACTTGATAAACTTACATTAGGCTCTAAATTAAGTTCTGGAGAAGTTGTGATATCATCTACGTAAATTGTATAATCTGAAGTTCCATCACCTTGTGTTCCATTATCCATAATTAAAACTAGGTTGTTAAAATCTATAGCTCCACTTATTCCTGTAAAATCGAATGTTAATTCTTCCCATTGATTTGCAACTGTTGTTGTTGCTGTAATCTCTGCAGAAGCTGCTGTATTTGGCCAAGGAGTTGCGTCTTCAAATTTTAAAAGAAGATTTAATCCTGTCCTTGGAGCCCAAACTTTTGCTTTTACTATTGGGTTGGAAACATCGAAATTTTCATTTAATGTAATTTTAGAACCAGCCCAAGGTTGACCTGCATTTTTAACCATTTCAAATACTCTAGAAGAAGTATTTATACCTGAAGCATCTGGATTAGCTATTGCTTGTATAGCTCCACCATCAAAAGAACTTAATGTAAAATTATCTTCGAAAGTTAAAGGTGTTACCCCATTAAAAGGTACTGAAGGAGATTTATAAAAATAAATATTATCTATAAAAACAGTACCTGCAGCCCATGGTGTACCTACAAATTTTAATTGAAAAATTTCTGACACTGTTAAACCTTGATCTGTGTAATCTTTAATAGGAATATCAATACTTGTCCAATCACCAGCTGTTATACTTTTTGTTACTGGTGCTTCTGTTGCACCACCAGCTGTATTATTAATTAACGAAGTTTCTAAATCTGTGATATCTCCATTTACAGACGTCCATACATCTAAGTGAAGATATTCCATATTAGAAACATCTACAGAAGTCCCATCTTTTAATGCAATACCTTGATAACTTAAGTTTATATATTGCAACATTTTATCTCCATTTAAATCAAACTCTGCCCAAGAACTACCTTGACCACCTTGTCCCCAATCTGGAAAATAATTAGTTTCTGCAACATCTGTATAAACACTTGAGTAAATTGATATTACATCAGCTGCACCTCTAGCTGGAGGAGCAGGAGCTGAAGCAATTGGTGCTAAAATTTCTGTTACTTCAAAATCCATAGTATATTCTGTTGTTGCAATTGCAGCACCTTTAGCAACAATTTTTACAGAGTATGTACCTGGTGTTGAATATTGATAAGATAATTGATCTCCAATATTTGCAGTTGCTACAGGTTGTGTAACACCAGTTTCCCCTGAATGAAACTCATACGTTGCAGCAAAATCTGCTGTTGCTGTTACATTTACTTGTTTAGAAATTACAGCGTCATTTTCAATAGTTACCATTAGATTTTCTGGAGCTCTGAAAGAAACTACTAAAGGTTGAGTTGCTTCTACTTTTTCTCCTTTTAAATTAATGGCTACAATTTTAACATTATAACTCCCCTCAGCATAAGTATGTGTTACATTTTCTCCTAAACCTAGTTTAGCAGGCTCAGTAGTAGAGTCTCCAAAATATACTTCGAAACTAACAGCACCATCAGCTGATGGGGTAATTGTAACATTACCAGTATTGTCTTGAGTTAAATCATAAGCAGCAGAGACATTGCTTGGTGGAGCAATACTATCTGTAAATGATAAATCTCTTAATTCTTCATCACATGCCATTAAAATGAACAGTGCAAAGAAATATTTATAAAATTTATTTATGTTTTTCATATTTACTTATTTTAATAATTTGGATTTTGAGCCCAACGATTTCCTGCTAAAGAAATTTCGATTTCTGGAATAGGAAATAATTCATGTTTACCAGCTTGAAAGCCGTTTATTTCTTGAGCAGCTCTTCCAGTTCTAACTAAATCGAAAAAACGATGACCTTCACCTACTAGCTCTACTCTTCTTTCATCAAGAATATTATTATAAAGAGTTGTACCAGTAGCTGTAATGTTATTACTAGAGTTACCAAATGCTCTTTCTCTTACTCTGTTTAAATAAGCTTGAGCTTTAGTATCATTTGGTGAAGAACTTCTATTAAAAGCTTCTGCTGCCATTAATAACACATCTGCAAAACGAATTGCTCTATAGTTATTAGGATTTGTTAAATTTCTATCTCCTTGTGCATTAGAACTTCTTGTTCTTGGAATATATTTTCTATTGAAATAACCTGTGTGTTCATAACCAGTTCCATAAGTAGCACCAGTTGCTGTAGCCCAAGCATCAATATCTAATATTGCAACATCTTTTCTTAAATCTCCAGCCTGAAAAGCATCTACAACTTCTTGAACAGGAACATTAAAACTAAATCCAGAAGAATAATCTGGCCCAGTGTAAGCTCTAACTCCGTTAAAACCAACTGCTACATTACCCTCACTACATTGTAAGCATCCAAAACCAGCACCTTGACCTTCAAAATATTGAACTTCAAATACAGATTCTATATTATTTTCTCCTGCTTCTTCAAAAATTGATTTGTAATCAGAAACTAAATCATAAGGACCATTTTGAATTAAATTTTCTAAAACAGTTGCAGCTTCATCAAATTTATCTTGATATAAATAAGCTTTACCTAATAATGCTTGTGCAGCTCCTTTAGTTATTCTACCAGGAGTTGTTCTAGTGTAAGGTAAAATACTTGCAGCATAAGTTAAATCTGCTTCAATCTGAGCATAAACGTCTGCTTTAGGAGTTCTATCTATATTAAACTGTTCTCCAAACTGTATTCTTTTGTCAACAGCTAATGGAACATCACCAAACCATTTTACTAATTCAAAGTAGTAATAAGCTCTTAAAAAAGTAGCTTCTGCTAAAATTACATCTTTACCTGTAAAGTCTGTTTTATCTTTAAATTCTAAAATGTAATTAGCTCTATTTACACCTGCATACATCCAGCTCCAAATATCTCTTAATTGAGCATTTAAAGGAGTATGAGTCATATCATCTATTTCTTGAATACCTAATACGTCTGTTGCACTCTCACCACCTGCTAATGTATTGTCTGATGCTATTTCACCAAGCATTACATTTAAGTATGTAGATTGTAATAAATCGTAAGCACCTATTAAAGCATCTTCATAGTCTTTTTGAGTATTGAAGAAATCTTCTGAGTTATCTGATGTAGGGCTAACCTCTACAAAATCATCACTACATGAGTAAATTAATCCGACAAAAAGGACTAAACTCATTATTGTTTTTATGTTTATTTTTTTCATCATCATTAATTTTAAAAGTTAACATTCATTCCAAAGAAAAATGTTCTTGGATTTGGATAAAAACCTTGATCAATTCCTCCACCAATTGGTGAACCATTAGAAGTTGTTGGATCAAAACCTCTATATTTTGTTAGTGTAAATAAATTTGACGCTCTAACATAGAATCTTAATTTATCGAACTGTAATTTTTCTAAAACAGAATCGCTAAAGCTATATCCTAATTGTAAACTTTGTAATCTTAAGAAAGAACCATCTTCTACATAAAAATCTGAAAATAATGTATTACCAGTTGCACCAGTAGTTACTCTTGGGAAAGAGTTACTTGTTCCTGGACCAGTCCATCTATCTAAATAATAAGTTGGTCTGTTAGTTAATGGTAAGTTTCTTTCATAATTTCTTACAATTTCATTTCCTAATGAAGCAAAAGCATAAGCATTAAAATCAAAGTTTTTATAATTAAATGATAAGTTTAAACCCATTGTTAAATCTGCAATTGGATCTCCAATATAAGTTCTATCATCTGGTGTAATAACACCATCTCCATTTACATCCACAAATCTTAAATCTCCAGGTGCAGCATTTGTTTGTGTTGCGTGAGCATTAACATCTGCTTGAGTTTGGAAAAGTCCGTTTGTTTTGTAACCATAAAAATAACCTATTGGGAAACCAGCTTCCATTCTAGATGGTGGCTCTTGACCAACACCAAAAGATCCTCCTTCTATAATACCTGTTTGGTTACCAACAAAAGTTACTTCGTTATCTAATGTTGTAAAATTATAATTTATGTTAAAGTTAAAATCTTCATTTACTACTTCTTTATATCCTATTGAGAATTCAAAACCTTTATTTACAACAGAACCTGCATTAATAAAAGGAACAGAAGAACCAGGTGCTGCAACACCTATAATACCTGATGTTTGTGCAGCTACTAATAAATCATCTGTTGTCTTTCTAAAATAATCTGCAGTAATGTTTACTTTATTAAAAAGCTCAACATCAACACCAATATCTAATGGTTTTTGCTGCTCCCATCTAACCTCTGGGTTAGCAATTGGGCCAATAGCTAAACCTTGTGCTAATTGATTATTAAATACATATTCAGCTTCTCCATTAAGTACAGATACAAATCTGAAACCACCAATTCTATCATTACCAATGATACCATAACTAGCTCTTAATTTTAAAAAGCTTATTAATTTTGAATCTTTTAAGAAGTCTTCTTCTGAAGCTACCCAACCCACAGATGCTGTTGGGAAATAACCAAATTTATTTTTTGGTCCAAAATTAGAAGAACCATCACGTCTAATTACTGCAGAGAATAAATATTTACCATCATAAGCATATTGAAGTCTTGCAAAATATGAAAGTAATCTACTATCGAAGCTTAAATTAGAACCATTATTATTATTTCTAAATATCTCTAAACCATTTCCGTTTAAAACAGGAGCACCTAAAACAACATCATTTAAATTAGTTCCTGTTGCATTACTAGTTAAAATAGTTTCAAATCTTCCTGTAGTTTTAAATACAGATGTACCAATCATTGCTTTAACATCATGTACATCTTTATATACTCTCTCATATTTTAAGAAAGCATCAAATGTATAATCAAAAAAGCTTTGCTTAAAGTCTACGAAAGTAGATTGATCTACATTGAAGACATTTCCATTACCATAACTAAAAATTTGATTAAATGTGTTTGCATTAGAAACTGAGTAATTAGCTTGAAATCTAGTTTCTGCTGAGAAATAATCTAAAAATTTATAATTTAAACCATAACTACCAGAAATCTTGTTAACCCAAGTTCTGTTTTGTGCTTGATCTACTTGTGCTAAAGGATTCGCAACTTCTATACCTGTTCCAGTTACAGGAGGTTGAGAAAAATCTCCATTTGCATCAAATACTGGAGTTGTAGGAGGCATGTTAACTGCATTAAATAAAACAGAACCTAATGTATTTTCGATTAAGTTCTTTTTATTTGTGTTTGTATAAATTGTTGAAGATGTAAATTTTAGATTTTCTAAAATATCTGTATTAAAGTTGAATCTTGCATTTCTTCTGTTGAAATTAGATTTTGCTCCTCCAACAATACCATCTTGACTAAGAACAGATAAACCTAAAGAGTATGTAGATTTTTCAGTTCCTTTATTTAATGAGTAATCTATACTGTAAGTTGGCGCTGTTTCAAAAGCTTGATCTTGCCAATTAGTACCTCTACCTAAACCAGTTATGTTAGGAAATGGTAAAGATTCTCCATTTGCAGCAAAAGCTTCATTTGCTAATAAAGCATATTCTGTAGCATTCAATAATGGAATTTTTCTTGTAGTTTGTTGCAAACCACCTTCTATATTAAGCATTGATTTAAAATCAGTATTTCTTCTACCATTTTTAGTAGTTACTAAAATTACACCATTTGCAGCACGAACACCATAAATACCAGCTGCAGCATCTTTTAAAATGTTAATAGACTCAATATCTGATGGGTTAACAACACTTAAATCTTCAATAACCCTACCATCTAATAAAATTAATGGTCTACTATCTCCATTTGTAGAAACCCCTCTAATTCTAATATTAGAGGCAGCACCTGGAGAACCAGAGTTTTGAGTAATGTTAACACCAGCAACCTGACCTTGAAGCGCCTGCTCAATTCGAGTTGGTTTTAAATCTTCAATAGTTGCACTACCAACAACAGTAACTGCACCAGTTACTTCTTTCTTAGTTTGTGTTCCATAACCAATAACTACAATCTCATCTAGAGTTTCTGCAGATTCAGATAATGACACATTAATAGTTGATTCATTTACAACTACTTCTTTCTTTTGGTATCCTAAATAATTAAAAACTAAAGTAGCTCCTTTGTCAACCTTTATAGAATAAAGACCATCAAAATCAGTTTCAGTTCCTAAAGTGGTACCCTTGATACTAATACTTACCCCTGGTAAAACTTCGCCAGTTGTAGCATCTTTTACAACTCCAGTAACATTTAATGTTTGACCTATAGATGCTATAGTAAACAAAAAAGTTAAGAGTAATAGATTTACATTTTTTCTCATGAAAAGAATTTTAATTATAGTTATGGTAAATTTAGAAGTAATAATTTATCATAATCACAAAAAAACCTCAACAAAAAACATACATCCATAAATTATTAGCAAAACCCTTGCTAAGTCAAAGGTTAAGTAAATGTTAAATTAAAATAAAATTGACTTAAACAGACTTGTGTTGTGGTATTGTATAGTTAAAAATAAGCTTTGTTTAGTTAATTAGATATTTATGATGTAGTCTGTAAGATTTTCATCATGATCTAATTTCATCTTTTTACGTAGTCTATATCTCTTAACTTCCACACTTCTTGGAGATATATTTAAAAGTGGGGCAATTTCTTTAGAAGATAGATTTAAACGCAAATAAGCACATAATCTTAAATCGTTAGGAGTTAATTCTGAGTGAATTGCCTTAATTTTCTTAATAAAGTTCTTATCTGCATTATTAAATGCTTCTTGAAACATTTTCCAGTCGTCTGTATTATTAAGATTCTTATCTATAATTTTAATTACTTTTTCAATACTGTTTTTACCTCCAGAATTTAATTCGTTCTTTATTGAATTTAAAAATTCGTTCTTCTTAATCATACTCATTGTAGAGGTGGCTAATTCTCTATTTTTACTTTCTATATCGTTTTTAAGCTTCTCATTATTTATTTTTATTATCTTTTGAGAGTTTTCTAACTCTTTTAATTCTAATTCTTTTTGCTTAGAGTCTAGTAGTTTTTCTCGTTGATTCTTATAGTATTTTCTTGAAATAAAATGTAAAGTAATCAGTAAAAACAAGAATAGAATAATATATAATATTCTAAAATATATAGAAAAATACCAAGGTTGTTTAACAGTAAAAGTATATTTAGCTATGTTATCACTTGTTTTATTATCAATAAAAGCTTTTACTTTAAATACATAATCTCCTGGAGGTAAATTTTCAAACAAAATAGAGTTTGATTCTTTTTTTGTTGTCCATTTTTCATTAAAACCTTCTAAAATATATTGGTATTCAATAGAAGCTGTTTTTGTATAATTTGGTACACCATATAAAAAGCTTATATTATTTTGATTATACTCGAATGTAGGTGACTCTAATAAAGTAACAAAAGTCTTATTATCATCTAATTTATTATTTAAGACTCTGTTTATTGTAATATTAAAATCTAAAGGAGTAGATATTTTATCTAAATCAACAATTAAATACCCATTTGAAGTGCCAATTAAATATTTTTTATCACTAATACTAATAATATTTTCGTAACCAGAAGCTCCTTTATGCATAGAGCCTTTTATTGGAATTATATGAATACTAGGTTTGTTACTTAAATTACCAGGTGCTAAATATCTAATATCATTTTTTGTAAAAGACCAAAGTTTATTGGTTACATGATCACTAATTAATTTAGCTGATAAAAATTTTCTTTCTGGCATTAAATCACTGTAAATAGAATCTTTTTTAAATGTATCTGATTTAGAATCGTATTTAAAAACACCTTTTTTACATGCATAAAGAATTTTATTTTGATATCTAACCAAACTTGAATGTATACCTTTTTCTACAGAAGCATCTTTTGCTAAATCAGTTATTGCTGTATAATTTGAATTTACTTTTAATTTAAAAATGCCTTTGTATTCATGATTTACAAATATTTTATTGTTATCTAAAATTAGAAAATACCTGCTAGAATTAGAAAAACCTTTTATCTTATTCTTTACAGACCAGGTATTATTTTTCTTCTTAAGAATATACAGTCCATCATAAGCACCTTGTAATAAAGTAGAATCATCAATTTTTTTTACACCCCAAGCTCCAACATTATTTTGAATTTGTATTGCAGTATTATTTTTGATTAAAAAAGTACCAGAATCGTGACTACAAATAAGTGAATTATCAATTTCTTGAATATTCCAAACTTGACCTTCTGTACCTTTTATAAGTTCAAAATCTTTATTAGCTTCTAATTTTCTAACATACAATCCTTGATTTGTGCCTAAATATAAATTACCATCAAAAACAATCGAAGAATATATTGTACCCCAAAAATTATTTTGTTTCGTATATAATCTAAAAGGTGATGTAAGGTTTAAAGTATTGATTCCATTATCTAAGCCTAACCACAAGTTATGATCAATATCTTCAAAAGTACTTAAAACTGTATTATTACTTAAGCCTAAACTTTGTGTTATTTGATAACTTAGTGTACCATTATTATTTAAATATAATAGACCACTAGAAATTGTACCAATAACAAAATCTCCATTTTTTAGTTGTTTTGCGCTATATATAGTCTTTAATTCTAAATTTTTATAAGGTAAATTCCATTTTTTGAGAGTATTATTTTCTAAATAATAAAAACCTGATTTTTGAGTTAAAAAAAATAATTTATTGTCTTTATTAAATATTTCTACAATTTTATTGTTTTTAAAAATATCGTTATCAGAAATTAATTTAGGAACTCCATTTTCAATTCTAAAAATTCCTTTTTCTATTTCTTGAAAATATACTGAATTTTCTACTTTAGATAGTTTAATTAAATTTTTATCAGATTCAATTATTTTAACATCGTTGTTTTTAATATTATATAGATATATTCTTTGTAAGGACTTAAACAACATCCAACCATCAAGCTCAACAATTTCCCAAATTTGCTCATCTTCTAACATCTTTATGTTATTAGATTTTACCAAAGAAGTGTAATCTAACAAACCAAATTCATTGCGTTTCCAAAAACCAAAATCCATATATGAACCTGAATAAATTTTTTTATTATAACAATAAACAGATCTCATAATGGTTTCATTTGGCGTAGAAAAAAGATGCCAGTTTACTCCATTATATTCTAATAAACCTTCGTTATTAGCTACATATATAAATTTATTTTCATCTTGTGTAATAGACCAATTTTGGTTTTCAGCTCCATAATCTTCAGTAGAAAAAACTTGAATTGGAGGAATCTCTTGAGAAAAAAGAAAAGGAGTTACTAATAAAAAGTTTAATAAGAAAATTAATATTTTTTTAGTCATAGAAATTCCAGTTAAAATACGAATTTAGGAAATTTAAAAACAATAATTGTAATGATTTAGGTGCAGTAAGATTAAAATAAAAATATTAAAAAGAAAATATTGTTTCATATTTAAAGGTTAACTCTAATAATTTTAACATTTAAATAAGATTACTGAAAAAATTTAAGTAATTTTAACACGTATAAACTGATTGACGATAATTGATGAGAAATTTAGGTGTTGCAAACATCTTAATGCTGTTATTATGCATTTTAATAATACTTGTTGCAGAGTATCTTTTTTTAACTGGTGATAAATTACACGGAATATTTTTGGGGCTTTGGGCACCAACTTTATTAGGTGTTATGATATACCTTAAACTTATAAAAAATGAGCGCAGATGAAATAATTTTCTATTTCTCTATTTTTGTAGGAGTCTGCGTAATTTTTTGGGCTTACTATATGATTAGTGAGTATAATAAAGTTGGTAAAGATTAGTTTTTCTTTTTTAAACTAATTGCTAAGCCACCACCCTCTGCTAGCTTAATAACTTTTCTATCACCTTTTTTAATTTCTAAAGTTTCTATTATAATGTCTAATGGATTGTTATTCCAATGAGCATTATTTCCATCTCTATAAATCTTGGCTTCATAGATTTTATTAGCTTCTAAAAAATTAAAATTAATTTCAATTTCTCTTGAGTTTTCATCAGTAATACTTCCTAAAAACCAATTACCTGTAGTTTTCTCTTTTCTTGCAATGGTTACAAAATCACCAACTTCTCCATTTAACACTTTAGTTTCTAACCAATCTACTCCTACATCTTTTATAAATTGTAAAGGTGCTGGATTTGCCTCATAATGCTCTACCAAATCTGCAGCCATTTGTACAGGACTATAAATTACCACATACAATGCTAATTGTTGAGCAAGTGTTGTATTTACCTGATTATCTTTTCGATATTCATCAAATTTTATATTAAAAATTCCTGGTGTAAAGTCAATTGGACCTGCTAACATTCTAGTAAATGCGACAATTGGTAAATGTTCAGGAGGATTACCCCCATCACCAGCCCAAGCATTAAATTCTTGTCCTCTTAAGCCTTCTCTAGAAATTATATTTGGATATGTTCTACGTAAACCTGTTGCTTTAATTGGTTCATGAGCATTTACAGCTACTTGATATTTAGCAGCTTTTATTGCTGCATTATTGTATTGATTCACCATATACTGTCCATGATGATATTCGCCTTTTGGTAAGATTTTACCTACATAACCAGATTTTACAGCATGCATACCGTATTTCTGCATTAATGCATAAGCTGTGTCTTGTTGTTTTTCATAGGTTTCTGTAGCAGCAGATGTTTCATGATGCATGATAATTTGCACTCCTTTTTCTTTTGCATAGGCTGTTACTTCCTCAAAATTATAATCTGGATATGGAGTTACAAAATCAAATACGCCTTCTCTATCTTCAAATCCTATCCATCTTTCCCAACCAGTATTCCAACCTTCTACTAAAACACCTGCAATATTATTTTTTGCTGAAAAATCGATAAAACGTTTTACATTCTCTGTTGTTGCTCCATGTTTACCATTTGCTTTTCCTGTATCTATCCATTTACCATCAACCATTTCCATTCCATAATCCCAAGAAGATTTACCTAAGTGCATTTCCCACCAAACACCTGTATATTTCATTGGAGTAAACCAAGAAACATCTCCTAATTTATTAGGTTCATTTAGGTTAACAATTAAGTTTGATGTAATTAAATCAGGTGCATTATTTGTAATTTGAATGGTTCTCCAAGGTGTATGAAAAGGTAATTCTCTTTTCACTTTATAGTCTGTATTTTCTGAACCCACCAATTGACTTTTAAAAGAAAGGTTTTGAGTATCAACTTTTAAAGTCATACCAGAATAATCTACCAAAGCTGCTTCATGAAAACTTAAATGTAATCCATCATCACCAACCAAAGTTACAGGTGTATTCACTGCATTATCTGGAATATAAGATTGTGCTAAATTGGTTCTTGGGATGTAAGATTTTGCATCGATTTCTGATAGTTTTGTTGTACTATACAAATGCTCGTAAATATCCCAATCACCAGGAATCCAAAACGTTTTATAATCTTTAGTTAAGTTAAATTCTGTATGCTCTTCCTTAATGAATGCTGTTTTTAAATTAGGTTGCTCTGGAAATTCGTACCTAAAACCAACTCCATCATTAAAAACTCTAAAAACTAGATTTATTTTTCTTTGTAAACTGTCTCTTTCTTGAAGCTCTACTAATACCTCATTGTAATGATTTACAACGTTTAATTGCTCTCCCCAAGGCATTTGCCAAGTTTCGTTTACTTCTTCAGGTTTTCTAACTTTTGCAATAAATCCTTTGGTTAAATTTGGTGCATCTATAAGCTCAAACCCAACAAATGAAGTGTCAATAATAGCTTTGTCTTTATAAGTAATTGTATAAAAGAATTTTCCAATTTCATTTAAATGAAAATTGACTTTTATATTTTCATCTGGAGATGATACTCCTGATGAAGCAACACTACAAGATAGTAATGTTGATAAACTAAAAACTAAAACTAGTAACTTCTTCATAATTATAATTTTTCTAATAAAACAATATCAAAATCAGAATTTATAGAAACTTTTCCGTCTTTAACCTCAACAACTTGGTTTGAATAACAATCTTTCAGTTGTTCTCCATTTTTAAATATTGATGAAACTTCTAAACTTTTTTCTCCTTTTGGTAAATTAATGCCTGCTATAATTTTATCATCTTTTCTAACTCTAGAAAATACAATTCCATTTTCTTTTGAAATTAATTGATGTTTACCAGCACCAACAGCCATATGATTGGCTCTAAATTGACCTAATTTTTGCCAATGACTTAATATTTTTTGAGTTGACGAATTTTGAGTGGCATCCCAATTCATAAAAGATCGTAAAGTTGCATCACCAACTGCACCTTCAATAGTTAAATCTCTTGCTGTTTCATCTCCATAATACACTTGTGAAGCTCCAGGAGTTAACATTAACATGGTTGCTGTTTTAAATGGTATTTCTCTTTCTTTATCAAAAGGTTGACCATCATCATGTGAAGTCATATAATTTAAGACACTATACCCTTTTAAATTTGAATGTAATATTGAATCATATTTATTAAAAACAGCTTCTTCAGCCATTTGTTTTGCATTCCATTTTATCTCAAAATTGATTAATGCATCAAAAGCCTTATCAAAATAGTTTATTTTCTTGTCTCCCATATCAAAAGCTTTTCCATGAGAAATTGCATAGTTATACACTTCACCAACTAAATAAAAATCATTTTCATCTAAAACTTTTTCTGGATTATTTTTCTTGTATTGCTCAAAAGCATAGTCGCATTCTGTTCTAAATTCTTGCCAAACAGTTTCTTCTGTATGTTTCACTGTATCAACTCTGTAACCATCAATACCAAATTCTGTAATATAATCTGTTAACCACTTCATGATGTAAAAACGAGGCGCTCTTGGATGACCCGTTCTTTTAAAGAATTCATCTAATTCTTTAACTTCTTGTTCATAACGTCCTTCTGCTTTCCATTTTGCAACTAATTGTGGAGGCAATTCTACATTTTCGTTACTTTCTGTTTTAATATCTGGTAAATTTTTAACCAAAGTACATGTTATTGTATTCTCGTAATTTGAATATTGACATTGTGGTTCTGTTCTAACCCAACTTTCTGGCCAAACAGGATCTTTTTCTGTAACAGGACCTGTATGATTAATTACAGCATCTAATAAAATTCTGATTCCTTTTTTATGAGCTTCATCTACCAATTCTTTGATATCTGCTTTGGTGCCAAAATTAGGATCTACACTAGTCCAATCTTTGGTCCAATATCCATGAAAACCATAGGTAACTCCTGTTCCTTCATCTGTTCCTCCATGAATTTGTTCTACAATAGGAGTCATCCAAATGGCATTAATACCTAAATCTGTAAAATACCCTTCTTTAACTTTTTGAGTAATTCCTTTGATATCTCCACCTTCAAAACCACGTAAAACACCAGTTTCTCTGGTTCTATCAAAATTTAAATCATTTGTAGAGTCTCCATTATTAAAACGATCTGTTAATAAGAAATACACATTTGCAGCTTCCCAAACAAACTCTTTTTTAGCTTCTACCTCAGTTTTATTATTTGGTGATTTTTTATTACAACTTATAATTGTTGCTAAAACAAGTAATAAAAATATATTTTTCATGGTTTGATATTTTATTGAAGTTTTAAAATATAAGATTCTAATGGTGCTAATTGTACTGTTAATAATCCTATGTTATCTCTAACTGTTAATTTAAAAGATTTTTGCTGATATAACTGATCTAACATCATATAATTACCGTCTTTTATTTTCATTTTTTTAATAACCTCAGCAGGAATTTCTAATACAAATCTATGATTACCAATTGCATCAAAATTAGAAATAACAATGAGTTTTTCATTTTCTGACCAACGTGCAAAAGAAAGTACTTTTTGATTATAGTTTAATGTTTTTTGCCTGTTGTATTGATGTATATCTGCATATTCACCCATTAAAGCATCAGAAGAAATTGTAAAATTTAATAAACGTTTATAGAAATCTCTTAACTTAAGTTCTTCTTTAGTTGATTGTCCTCCATCAAATTTTTTATCATTTACCCATCTTTGAAATGCTGGTACTCCTACATAATCAAAAATTGAGGTTCTAGAAGGACTACCAAATCCTGCATTCTCAGAACCATCTTCTCCCAACTCTTGTCCAAAATAAACCATAGTTGGTGCAGTAGAAATAGTTGTAGAAACTACCATTGCTGGTTTTGCTTTATTTGAATCTCCTGCAAATTCTGGACTTGCAATTCTCTGTTCATCATGGTTTTCTAAGAAGTGCAACATATGATGCTCAATATCTTTTAAACCTTCTTGAATAGGAGGAATATGATCTGTTAAGCCTCTACCTTGCATAATGTTTTTTATAGTATCGTATAATTCTACTTTATCATACAAATAATCCATTTTTCCTTTTTTGATATAATCTCTATATAAGCTAGGATTATAAACTTCTGCTAATAAAAAAGCATTTGGGTTTTTCATTTTGATGTTTGAGTTTAAATAACTCCAAAACTCAACTGGCACCATTTCTGCCATATCAAACCTAAAACCATCTACTCCTTTTTCTAACCAATACAAAGCAATGTCTCTAAACTTTATCCAAGAATTAGGTACAGTTTTGTCTTTCCAAAATTCAAAATGTTTTTTATAATCTTCGTTTTCAAATTCTTTTGGAAGTTCATCAAAGTCTTTTTTTCCTTCAGGTGAAACTCCATAATTTACTTTTACAGTTTCATACCAGTCGTAAAAACTTGGTTTTGGTGAACGTGCACCATTACCTGTCCATTTTGCAGGGTTTTCATCAAACTTACCATCAGAAAGTGGATGTTTTTCACCTCCTAAAGGTTTGTATCCGTTTAAAAAATCAGGTACTTCAAAAGGTGTATTAGGCACATAATAAAAGTTATTGTTTACATGATAAACCACAGAAGTATCATCATCTGCACCAAAATCTTTGGTTCCTTTAGGATTTGTTAAGCTTTGGTAATTACGAGCCACATGGTTTGGAACAATATCTATAATCACTTTTAAATTGGCTTTATGTGATCGATTAATTAAAGCTTCAAATTCTTCTAATCTATTATTTACATTTACAGCCAAATCAGGATTTACATTGTAATAATCTTTTACAGCATAAGGTGATCCTGCTCTACCTTTAACCACATCTGGATCATCATTTGAAATTCCATATTTTGTATAATCACGAATTACATCATGATGAGGAACACCTGTGTACCAAATGTGTGTAACTCCTAAATCTTTTATTTCTTTAAGAGCTTTGTCTGTAAAATCGTTAAACTTACCTACTCCATTTTCTTCTATAGTTCCCCAAGGTTTATTGGTTGTATTTGTGTTACCAAATAAACGTGTGAATACTTGATATACAACTTTTTTCTTATGATTATCCTCTTGCATTATACTCTTTTCTATCTTTTTCTCAGACGAACAACCAATACTTATTGATAAAACTAAAGCTGAAACTAGACCATAAATTTTTCTCATAATTGATTGTTATTTTAATGATATTTTTATTTTTAATTCTTTTTCGGTATTCCATTTTACAGGAATTTTTAATGTATTATTAACTACATCAGTTTTTATTCTTTTACCAGCAACATTTACTCTTTTTGGTTTCCAATTGATATTATGAAGTATCAAAACAACCTCTTTTTGTGTTGGTTTCCAATTCTTACCAAATTCAGCTTCTAAATCTATTTCTAAATATTTCTTTTCAATATCAGCT
Organism: Polaribacter marinivivus; assembly: GCF_042651285.1. NCBI lineage: Bacteria > Pseudomonadati > Bacteroidota > Flavobacteriia > Flavobacteriales > Flavobacteriaceae > Polaribacter > Polaribacter marinivivus. The sequence goes on from NZ_JBHSCY010000002.1 coordinate 880,661, forward strand.
TCAAATTCTAGTAATTCATATGCTCCATTTTCGAAAGCATTTGCTGTTAAACCATCATCATTATAAATTGTTCTTTCAGATTCTTTTACACTATTATCAAACCAATAATGTAGTTCTAAATAATTTCCATTATAATTATCTGTAGTCTGAACAACTTTAGTTAATGGAATTATTACACCTCCTCTAACATAAGTTGGTATTGCTTTTTGCTTAACTTTTACGGTTTTTGTTTGCCCTCCTTCTACTTTATCTTCATCAAAATAAAAATTAAACCAGTTTGCATTTTTTGGAAAAACTACTTTAGTATTTCTTATAGAATCTTTTAGAATTGGAGTTACTAAAAAATCTTTTCCCCACAAATACGTAGAGTAAGTTGTCATTAATTTTTGATCATTTTCTTCAAAGAAAATAGGACGCATTAATGGTGTTCCTTTTTGATTGTTTTCAAAAGCCAAATTGTAATTGTAAGGCAACATTTTGTAACGTAATTCAATGGCTTTTTTAGCATGTTTTTTTGCAAAATCGCTTCTAAAAACAGGTTCGCTTGCAACATCTTCTTGTGCATGTGGCCTAAATATGGGTTGAAAAACACCATACTGCAACCATCTAACATATAAATTATCATCTAAATTTGCTCCAGCAAAACCACCTAAATCTGAATGCATATAACCTAGACCTTGCATACCCATTTGTAAAGAAATTTCTGGTTGAGATTGTAAACCACCCCAACTTCTACTGACATCTCCAGACCAAGGAATCATCCCAAAACGTTGAGAACCAGAATAACCTGCTCTCATTAAAATAAAAGGACGTTCAGTAGGAAAATCTTTTTGATATCCTTCAAAAATTAGTTTAGCCCAATCATGACCATAAATATTATGAATTTCATCTGCTTTTTTCTTTTCACCAAAATTTACCCAAGAAGGTAATACTTCTGGTTCTCCTAAATCGCCCCACAAACCTTTTACTCCATAACCTAAAATTTCTTTGTAGATGTTCCAAAACCACTCTCTACCTTCTTTTTTGTAGATATCTACAATACCTGTGTTTCCGAAGTAAAAATCATATTTAGCTGAGTTACCAATAGTATCTTTAGCTAGTACTTGTTTTTTATCAGCTTCATCCCATTTGCTAGAAGTACTTAAAATAAATGGTTCTGTAATTAAGACCGTTTTTACACCTTTTTCTTTTAAGTGAGAAACCATACCTTTCATATCTGGAAAAGAGTCTTTATCAACTTCAAGATTTCCCATGGTTCCTTGCACTGTTTTCCCAAACCAATACAAATCAAGGATTATTGCATCAACAGGAATGTTATCTTCTTTGTACTTAGCAATTGTAGCTTCAGTTTCTTGTTGAGAATGGTAACCAAATCTACTAGAAAAATTCCCTAAAGTCCATCTTGGAGGTATAGGTTGTTTACCTGTTAAGTCTGTATAATTTTCTATTAAATCTTCCCAAGAATCACCAACAATTACTTGATAAGTTTTACGACCAGAAATGGTTTCGTATGTTAAAGAATTGTCTTTTTTACTGTCTAAATCTAAATATCCAATAGGTGGATTATCAAAATGAAGCATATATTTTTTTGAGGATATAACCACAGGAATTGTAAAATTCATTAACTCAGCATAATTTTGATATCCATACTGTGCTCTGTTATATAGAGGTAAACGTTTACCTCTTCTATTCATGCCTAAAGCCCTTGCTCCTGCTCCATATAAAATTTCATCTGCTGTTAAATTAAACTCAATTTTTTCTGTTTTTTCATAAGGGAAATTCCCTTTTACTGATTCTAATGGGCTGTGTTTTGATTTAAAATAGCCTCTTTTTTCTGAAGTAATTAAATTATTTTGTTTGTCTGTATATACAATTTGAAATGGTTTATTAATAATATCTAAGCAAATTCCGTCTGAAATTACAACTGTTTTATTTTCTGATGAATGTAAAACCAACTCAACTTTTTTAGGTTCTAAAACAACTGCATGAGAATTTTTATTGATTTTTTCTCCTTTTGGTATAAAAGAAGTTTCTAGTATTTGGGTTGAATAGTATTTAATGAAATAAGTACCATCATTTACATCAACTTTTATTGTGTTTCCATCTTGTTTTAATCCTGTTAAAAAACGAGAATTATTTTGAGCATAAAAACTTGATATGAAAAAAAGTAGAAATAGATATTGTATTGTTCTCATATTTATTGAAGTAATTATGCTTATTTCTTAAGTAAAAAAGTTAATGGAACATCAACTCTTTTCTGCCAAGAACGTTCAGAATGGTTTGTGTTTGGATAAAATATATTTCTATAATTCTTTTTTGTATAACCATTATTGGTATAAATACTATCTACAGTTGAGGCATATTGAGGATAAAATTGATCTAATGTTTTATTACCATAATCAAAATAAATTTTATGACTCTCTGCATTTGGTATATGTTTAGCTACATAGTTAAAAATAGCTTTTGGAAAAGGATTGTTTTTTTGTGGCATTGCACCTACCCAATGTGTAGAGACACATGCTGCTCCTTGAAAAACATTTGGATATTCAGAAATAGCATACATAGACATTAAGCCTCCCATTGAAGAACCAGCTACAAAAGTATTTTCTTTATTTGTGTGGACAGAATAGGTTTTATCAATATAAGGCTTTAATTCTTTGACTATAAATTGTAGATAAGCATCTCCTTTAAAATCAGTACTAAAATTATTTTTAGCGGCATTTTTATATACTTCATCTTTTATGGTTTTATCCATATAATTCATAGCTTTTTGAGGGAATAAATCTTGCCAACGAATTTGAGGGATATTATGAATACCAACTACAATAAAATCCCTTGTAATACCTTCATTCATTAATCTAGTTGCATGCTCATCTATCATCCATTCTTGTTTGTTCCAAGTTGATAAAGAGTCAAATAAGTTTTGTCCATCATGCATGTACAATACAGCATATTTATTTTTTGGAGAATAATTTACTGGTAACCAAACATCTACAGGTCTTGGAGTGATATTCTTTGATGGAAAAGAATTTACCCTCATTAACTTACCTGCTGCTAAGGTTGCAGATGTTAATTCGTATGCCTTTATTTTTGTTTGTAAAGTGTTTGTGCTTTTATCTTTTTCAATATTAAAAGAAATAGAAATAAATAAGATAGATAGTATTAGAATTATATTATTCATAGTTATAAAGTTATTCAATAATTAACTTTCTTAAATAAAAGAGAATTAAAGTATTTTAGAATTTTGTAGTTAAAATGATACTTCCTTTTTCTTTTAATTCGATAGCATCATTCCAAATCATTTCTTCTCCAGAAATTATATTTTTTAATTTTTTACCATCTAAACCAACCTCAGTGTATCTTTTTAAATCAATAGTAATAGGTTCATCATTTTTATTAATAATGTGCACTATAGTTTCATCTTCTAAAGATCTAAACAAAAAATATGTACCCATAAAAGGAGCAAAATGAATAGTTTTTCCTTCATGAATTGCCTTACTATCTTTTCTGTAGTTTAAAAGTTTAGTGATAAAAGATTGCATTTCTTTTTGCTGAGCAGTTAATCCCTGCCCTGTGAATGCATTAACTTTATCACCCTTCCAACCACCAGGAAAATCGGTTCTAATTAAACCATGATCTCCAGGATTAGCAGTATCATCCATTAAAATTTCTGTACCATAATACATTTGAGGAATTCTTGGTAACACAAATAAATAACTTAATGCCATTTTTGCTTTTGTAGCATCTTCTTTTACTTCTGTGTAAATTCTACTTTTATCATGATTGTCTAAGAAAGCCATAATGTCTTTAGGAGTTGCATAATGAAAATCATTAGCCAAACCTTCATATAATTTTACTAAGCCTTTGTCCCAAGATTCTATTTCATTAATTCCATCTATAATGGCTTTTTGCATTGGAAAATCCATAGATGATTTTAAGTTAGACTCATAACCATCTTTGTTTTTAGCTCCTGTTTGCCAGTAACCAACTAATAATGGATTATAACTCCACTCCTCACCAACAATAGAAAAATTTGGATATTCATTCATAATTGCTCCTGCCCAATTGCTCATAAATTCTTTATCTGGATATGGATATGTATCTTGACGAATTCCACCCAAACCTAAAGTTTCTATCCACCAAATTGAATTCTGAATGATGTATTTAGCCATAAAAGGATTTCGTTGATTTAAATCTGGCATGCTTGCTACAAACCAACCTTCGTTATTCCCTTTTCTATCTGATTCTGAAGCATAAGTATCTTGATTTGTTGTTCTTCTATGATTTGAACCTATATTTTTCTTATAATTCCAATTATCGATGTTGTCTTCGTAATTTTTTTGATGATTTACCCAATCACTAAAAGGTAAATCTTTCATCCACCAATGTTCTAAACCACAGTGATTCGCAACTTGATCCATGATTAATTTCATGTCTTTATCTTGTAGTTTTTTAGAAAGATTTTTATAATCTTCTAAGGTTCCAAAACGTGGATCTACTTGATAATAATCTGTAATTGCATAACCATGATAAGAACCTTGAGGCATATCATTAATTAAAACTGGAGTTGGCCAAACAGCAGTAAATCCTAAATTAGAAATATAGTCTAGTCCATTTAAAATTCCTTGTAAATCTCCTCCATGTCTTTTGTATCCATCAGTTCTGTCTAAAGATTGATCTTTTAGATTTGGCAGTTTATCATTAGTTTCATCAGCATTTGTAAATCTGTCTGGTGTAATTAAATAAATAGCATCAGAGCTATCAAAACCTTTATAATCTTCTGCTGTTTTTACTCTAGATTTTAATTCATATGTATGAACTAAATTCTCTGAATTTTCTTTTTTAAAAGTAATGTCAAATTTACCAGCAGATGTATTTTCTGCAATAATTACATCAACAAATAAATAGTTGTTACTTTTTTCTGAAGGAGTAACTTTTTTAATTGAAATTCCTGGATAATTAATTTCTGGAGTATATTCAGAAATATTTGGATGATGAACCAAAAGCTGTAACTCATCATTCTTCATATTTACCCACCAATTTGTGGGTTCTACCCTATTTAAATATGTGTTGGAAACAGAAACTTCAGAAACACTTTTAGAATTTTCTTGATTGATGCAAGAATGTAAAACTATAATTACTATGAGAAAAAAAATGTTTCTGATTGGTTTCATTGTTTAAAATTTATGCAGTTTGTAAGTTATTAGGTGAAACTTTAGTAATCTCTCCATTTACTAAAATATTTATATCTGAATTACTTTCAACTTCAAAGTAAGTTCCTTTATGTGAAACACTTACTTTAATAATTTGATTTCTAAAGTTTACCTTAAAAGAATAAGATTTCCATTGTTTTGGAATTTTTGGCGCAAATGATAGCATATTATTTTTAATACGCATTCCTCCAAAACCTTCAACAATACTCATCCAAGTTCCAGCCATAGATGTAATATGTAATCCTTCTTCTACTTCATGGTTGTAATCGTCTAAATCTAATCTTGATGTTCTTAAATAGAATGTGTAAGCTTGCTCCATTCTATCTAATTTTGCAGCTTGTATGCTATGTACACAAGGAGATAAAGAACTTTCATGAACTGTAAATGGCTCATAAAAATCGAAATGTTTAGCTAATTGCTCATCAGAAAAATGATCTTCGAACATATAAAAGCCTTGTAAAGTATCTGCTTGTTTTATATATGGTGAACGTAAGATTCTATCCCAACTCCAGTTTTGGTTAATTGGTCTTTGACTTTGATCTAAATCTGCAACCGTAATTAATTCTTTATCTAAAAAACCATCTTGTTGTAAAAAAACATCATGCTTTTCTGAATAAGGAAAATACATATTATCTGCTACATTTTTCCAAGAATTAAGTTCTTCATCAGTAAACTTAACTTTACCTTTAATTCGCATATAATCTGATATATGCTCAATTTTTACAGTTTCAATATTTTCTAAAGCATACTCTATACACCATTTAGCAATATAATTTGTATACCAATTGTTGTTAACGTTATTTTCATACTCATTAGGCCCTGTAACACCTAACATTACAAATTTATTTTTATCAGTAGAGAAATTAACTCTTTGATGCCAAAAACGTGCAATTGCAATTAATACTTCTAAGCCTTTTTCTGGGATGTAAGAATAATCGTTTGTGAATCTATGATAGTTATATATGGCAAATGCAATAGCTCCATTTCTATGAATTTCTTCGAAAGTTATTTCCCACTCATTATGGCATTCTTCACCATTCATAGTAACCATTGGATATAAAGCTGCTCCATTAGTAAAACCTAATTTTTCTGCATTCTCTATAGCTTTTTCTAAGTGTTCATACCTATATTCTAATAAGGTTCTAGCTACAGATTGATCTTTGGTTGCCATATAAAAAGGTATACAATAAGCTTCTGTATCCCAATAGGTACTTCCTCCATATTTTTCTCCTGTAAATCCTTTAGGCCCAATATTTAACTTTGCATCAGTTCCTAAATAGGTTTGATTTAATTGAAAAATATTAAAACGAATACCTTGTTGTGCTTTTACATCACCTTCTATAGTAATGTCTGACATATGCCAAATTTGAGCCCAAGATTGTTTTTGCATTTCCAATAATGCATCAAAACCAAAACTAACAGCTTTGTCTAAAACATCTTTTGCTGTAGCTATCAACTCATTTTTATCATGGTTTCTATCCACAACATATCCACCGAATTTATGGATGGTAAACGTTTGTTTTTGTTTTACTGTTTGTTGATATGAACAAGAAGCAAACTTATCTAAATTTTGATTATTACAATCTGTTAAAATCTCTTTATCTTCTATAAATAAACGAGATTGCATAAAAGTACACGTATGAAAATTAGTTTTCATAGTTCGTGCTTCTATAAAAGATTGCTGGTTGTTTTGAACTACATTTAAAACATCCCAAAACTGGTCATCCCAATTGGTATCTTCATTAGTAATACCAGCATCCAAATATGGAGTAAACGTAATTTTTGCGCTACTATTTAATGGAGTTACATTATAACTAATGGCTCCAACTTCGTCTAATTCTAAACTTAAGAAACGTTTTGTATCGACTTTAATTTTGATTCCGTTTTGTAATTCGGCTTCAAAACTTCTAGATAACCAACCTTCTTTCATGTTAAGTTCTCTTGTAAATTTTGAAACAGATTTACATTGATTTAAATCTAAGTCTTCTTCGTTTATTTTAACATTTATCCCTATCCAATTGGGTGCATTTAACACTTTTGCAAAGTATTCTGGATACCCATTTTTCCACCAACCAACTCTAGTTTTATCTGGATAATAAACTCCAGCTATATAACTTCCTTGAAAGGTATCTCCTGAATATTTTTCTTCAAAATTAGCACGTTGTCCCATTGATCCATTTCCAATACTGAAAAGGCTTTCTGAAGATTTAACATGAGCTGCATCAAAACCTTCTTCTAAGATTGACCATGCATTTGGTTTTATATAATCTTGATTCATTTTAATTTTTTATTAATTCTTCAATAAATTTGATATTGATCTCTGTAAAATCATTAAAGTTAAATTGAGCTTCTGATAATACATTTTTATCTCCAATACCAATACTTATCATTTTTGCACTGTTAGCAGCTTGTATACCTGCAACAGCATCTTCAAAAACTATACAGTCTTTAGCATCTACTTTTAACTGCTTTGCAGCTAAAAGAAAGACTTCTGGATCTGGCTTGGCTTTTGTTACATTATTACCATCAACAATAGCATCGAAATATGGCAATAAACCAACTTTTTCTAAAATAGGTTTTGCATTTTTACTTGCAGAACCTAATGCTATAGGCATTTTGTTTTCTTTTAGATAATTTAAAACTTTAGGTACATCAGGTAGAATTTCTGAATCATTCATGTTAGAAATAAATGCTAAATAATCTTCATTTTTTTCTATCATCCACCTATCAAAATCATCTTGTGTATAATTAACTTTACCAATATCATGTAATAAAATTTCTAAACAGCGTTTTCTACTAACGCCCTTAAATAATTCATTTTGTTCTTTGGTAAATTCAAATCCTAATTCATTGGCTAACTTTTTCCAAGCTAGATAATGATATTTTGCAGTGTCTACAATAACACCATCTAAATCGAATATAAATCCTTTTTTATTCATTTAATTTGTTTGTACTACATCATCTACATCTTTAACTTTATAGACTAGAGCTGCAGCAATTAAAAAACTAAATCCACTTATAAGAAGAGCAAAAATTGCTTCATTATTATAGGCGTATTTTACTAGTGGACCACCAATTAATGCATTGATAATTTGAGGAATAACAATGAAGAAATTAAAAATCCCCATATAAACTCCCATTTTTTTAGCTGATATTGATCCTGCTAAAATTGCATATGGCATAGCTAAAATACTAGCCCAGGCAATTCCAACTCCAATCATAGAAACTATCAACCAATTTTTATCTGGCATTATGTAAATTGATAAAAGCCCTAAACCTCCAATAATTAACGAAATAGAATGTGTTTTTTTTCTTCCTATTTTTTTAGCTATATATGGTAAAGCAAATGCATAAAAAGCAGAAACTAGGTTGTAAATTCCAAAGAGAATTCCTACCCAATCACCTGCATCTTGATAAACAGAACTACTACTATCTGTATGAGGCAAACCATATATATGTTGTGCTATTGCAGGGGTTGCAAAAACCCACATTCCAAAAAGTCCAAACCAAGAAAAGAATTGTACCCAGCTTAATTGACGCATTGTAGCTGGCATTTTTTTGAAATCATCAAAAATATCAAGCAAACTAGAGTTTTCTTCTTCAGATTCTTCAATAGTTTCATTATCAAAACTAGCCATTTCTTCTGGAGAATATTCTTTTGTTGTTGTTACTGTAACTAAAATAGATATAATTAAAACGGCTGCACCAATTATAAAAGACCATATTAAATTGGCAGGAACTACTCCTGCAGAAGTTTCATTAGAAACTCCAAACCAATTCGTTAAAGCATAAGGCAACCAAGATCCTACAACTGCACCAAAACCAATTAGTGCTGTTTGAACGCTAAAACCTAATGTTCTTTGGTCAGTTCTTAAATTATCGCCCACTAAAGCTCTAAATGGCTCCATAGCAATATTAAAAGAAGCATCCATAATCATCAAAAAACCAGCACCTACCCAAAGAGCAGGTAAGAATGCAATAAATAGATCTGCTTGTGGCATTAAAATTAGGCCAATAGAAGCCAAAATTGCACCTATTAAAAAATATGGTTTTCTTCTTCCAAAACGCCCCCAGGTTTTGTCACTGTAGTGTCCAATTATTGGTTGAACTATTAAACCCATTAAGGGTGCAATAATCCAAAACCAAGAAAGTTCGTGAACATCTGCTCCAAAAATTTGTAAAATTCTACTTGCGTTTGCGTTTTGAAGTGCAAAACCCATTTGTATTCCAAGAAATCCAAAACTCATGTTCCAGATTTGCAAGAAACTCAACTTGCGTTTTTCCATTATCGTAAATCTTTTAGTTACGATAAGTTTTTAGACTTATCAATTATTTTTGTGTGGAATGAAATTTATTGATAAATCTTAATATGATAACAAATATATATTTTTTTTACGAAGTTGATAAAAAAAGGTGCTAAATTTTACGAACACGTGTTCGTAAAAAACTAAAATTCAAAAAAGTTTACGACGACGTTTTCGTAGATTCTCTGACTTTTAAATCACTAGAAATTACAATTCTTTTAGCTTTAAAATCTGCAGATTCATTTTCGATTCTTTCAATTAAAAGGTCTACAGCTTGCCTTCCCATAGTTAAGCCATGTTGTGCTATTGTTGTTATAGCTGGAGAAGAATATTCTGATATTAAACCATCAGTAAATCCAGCTATAGCAATATCTTTAGGTATGTTTAATCCTTTTGATTTTGCAATTTTCATAGCCTTAGCAGCATAAATTTCGTTAACAGCAAAAATTGCATCTATATTATGTTCAAAAACAGATGATATTTGAGAAGAAATATCTTTTGTTTCATCAATTTTAACCACTAAATTTTCATCACTTTTTATGTAAGATTCTATTAAAGCTTTTTCATAGCCTTGTTTTCTTAATGCACCAACATTAACGTGGTCTGGAGTTGTAATTAAGGCAATTCTTTTTCTACTATTTTCTATTAAATGCATGGTAGCTTTATAACCAGCACCTACATCATCTACGACAACTTTATCACAAAGAATTTCATTAATAACTCTATCAAATAACACTAATGGAATTTCTTCATTTACCAAATCAGAAAAATGTGTAAAATCTTTATTTTCAAGTGTTTCACTAGCAACTGATACAATAATACCATCTACACTACCATTAGACAAAACCTTTAAAGTTTCTACTTCTTTTTTGTGAGATTCGTTGCTAAAACAAACCATGATATTATAGCCTTTTTTATTAGCTCCTTCTTCTATACCCATAATTACTGTAGAGAAAAAATGATGTACAATTTTTGGAAGAATAACTCCAATTACCTTGGTTTTTTGGTTTCTAAGCTGTAGTGCTAAGTGGTTAGGTTTATAATTGTAAAGGTTAGCATAAGCTTGAATTCTTTCTTTGGTTTCTGCACCAATTTCGTGACTATCTTTCAATGCCTTAGAAACTGTAGAAGTAGAAACTCCTAACTCTTTAGCAATTGTTTTTATCGTAATTTTTTGTTTCATTTTTTATCTTAACGATATTTTTCTTTTATGGATATTGCTAATTTAACATTTTTTACACAAAAAAAGTTGTTAACACGAAACCGTTTTCGTAAGTTTAAACTTATTGTTTTTAACACTTTCGTAACTATATTTAATGTGTGGAATGTGAATTTATTGTTAAAACAAATCAAATTTACAGTTATTATTTAACAAATTATACATGAAAAAATTTAAATTATTGTTAATTGGAATTCTTTTCTCTTCTTTTACCATGTTTGCTCAACAAACAGTAAAAGGAGTTGTAAAAGATAAAACTTCTGGTGAACCATTGCCAGGAGTAAGTGTTGTAGTTAAAGGAACTACAAGAGGTACAGAAACAGATTTTGATGGTAACTTTACTTTAGAAAAAGTAAAAACTGGAGACACATTAGTCTTTAGATACTTAGGTTACGCTGATAATGAAGTTGTTATAGCATCAAATTTTAATATTACAGTACAATTAGATGAATCTTCTGAACAATTAGACGAAATAATTGTAGTAGGTTATGGTACAACTACTGTTAAAGATGCTACAGGTTCTGTTGAAGCAATTACTGCTAAGGAAATGACTAAAGGTAACATAGTTACTGCAGAAAATTTAATTAGTGGACGTGTTGCTGGGGTTAACATTACAACAAGTGGAGCACCTGGTTCTGGTTCTCAAATTAGAATTCGTGGTGGTTCATCATTAAATGCTTCTAATGATCCTTTAATTGTAATCGACGGTTTACCATTACAAGGTGTAGACTTAAACAGTATTAACCCTAATGATATTGAGTCTTTCTCAGTATTAAAAGATGCTTCTGCAACTGCAATTTATGGTGCAAGGGGTGCAAATGGGGTTATCATAATTACAACTAAAAAAGGTAGAACAGAATATTCTTTAGATTATGATGTACAAGTTGCATTTGGTGAAATTAAAGATAGAATTAATGTTTTTGATGGTGATTCTTTTCGTCAGTTAGTTAATCAACGTATGCCAAGTATGGCTGGTTTATTAGGTACTGCTAATACAAACTGGCAAGACGAAGTATTACAAAAATCTGTTTCTACACAGCATAACTTAAGTGTTAGAGGTCAAATTTTAGGATTTATCCCAACAAGACTTTCTATTAACTTTTCAGAAATTGAAGGTAACTTATTAACTTCTCAGTTTGATAGAAAAAACATTTCGTTAGCTATGAGTCCATCATTCTTTGATGATCATTTAAAAGTTAATTTAACTTATAATAGAGCTTTTGTAAACGAAAGATTTGCTGATGCTGGTCAGCTTAATGCAGCATTAAGATACGATCCAACACAACCTGTGTACGATCCAACTTCTCCATTTGGAGGTTTTTATCAACATTATGTAAATACGCCACAAGGTATTGTTGTACAAAATGGTACAAGAAATCCTGTTGCTGCTTTACTTCAAAATGATAATAGAAGTAATAGATTTAGACAATTTGGTAGTTTAAAATTAGATTACAAATTTCATTTCTTACCAGAAATGACTGCATCTGTATCTGCTGGTTTTGATAAGTCAGAGTCTGTTGGTACAGGATTTAGTTCTTTAGATGTACCTGCAAGTTTTAATGACTTATTTATAGGTAATGATTCTGAAGGAACAGGTGAATCTTTAAACGAAAACTTTAATGCAACTCTTAATTATGCTAATACATTTGGCAAGTTTAAAACAGATTTTTTAGTTGGTTATGACTATCAGTCATTTGAAGGTTCAGGCACTTCTACTGGAAACAGAAGAAACCCAAACAATGTACCTACAACATCTGCTGCTACTCCAATTGTTTTAGTTGGTTTTTTAGCAAGAGCTAATTTAACTTTTAATGAAAAGTATCTTTTAACTTTAAACTACAGAAGAGATGGTACTTCTAGATTTGGTCCAGATAATAGATGGGGAGATTTTGGTGGAGCAGCTTTAGCTTGGAGAATGAGTGATGAAGACTTTTTAAAAGATAGCAAAGTTATTTCTGATTTAAAATTAAGAGCATCATATGGTGTAAATGGTCAACAAGATGGTATTGCAGGAGATTTATATTTAGATAGATATCGTTTTGGAAATCAATTCTCACAATACATATTTGGAGGAAACCCAATTTTAGCTACTATTCCTTCTGAAAGAAGTAATTTAAGATGGGAAAAAACAGCAACTGTAGAACTAGGTGTAGACTATGGATTATTTAATAATAGAATTACTGGTTCTTTAAATGCTTTCCAAAAAAACTCTACAGATTTATTATCTGATGCTCCTGTTGCAGATGGTACTAACTTTACAAACAGAGTTTTACAAAACATTGGAGATTTACAAGTAAATGGTATAGAATTTACATTAAATGCTGATGTAATTAAAACTGAAGACATAAACTGGAGCTTTAACTTTAATGCTACTTATTTAGATAGAGAAATTAAAGAATTAGCACTTGGACAAGATATTACTGTTGGTGGTATTGCTGGTGGTACAGGTAACTTTATACAATTATATAGAGAAGGTTTTGCACCTAACTCTTTCTTTGTATTTAAGCAGTTATATGATACAGCTGGTAACCCAATAGAAGGTGCATATGCAGATTTAAATGGTGATGGTATTATTAATACAAATGATAGATATTTAAAAGAAGACCCACAAGCTGATTTACAATTTGGTTTCCAATCTAATTTTAATTATAAGAACTTTGATTTAGCATTTAACTTAAGAGCTAGCATTGGAAATTACGTTTACAACAACGTAAATTCTGCAAACGCTCAATATGCTTTAATCCAAGATAATGCTGTACTAGGTAACTTACCAACATCAGTATTAAACACAAACTTTCAAAATACTTCAGATGTAATAATATCAGATATATTTTTAGAGAACGGTTCATTCTTAAGAATGGATAACATTACATTAGGATATACTTTTGATAGACCTATCAAGAAATTTGCTTCTAACAGTATCCGTATTTGGGCTGGTATGCAAAATGTATTTTTACTGACTAACTATTCAGGTTTAGACCCAGAATTAGCAGGTAATGGTATTGACAATACAAATTATCCAAGACCAAGAACTTTCTTGGTTGGAGCAAATATTAAATTTTAATTGATAAAGAATTAATGATGAAAAAAATATTTAAAATAGAAAAAATAGCTGTCCTAATTTTGGTTATGGTTGTTGCTCTATCATCTTGTACAAAAGATTTAGACATCACACCAAAAGATGATCAAGATTTATTAGGTGAAGATTTCTTTGCAAACGAAACTGCATATAAAAGGTTATTAGCAGGTGTTTATGCAAACTTATCTTTAACTGGTGTAGATGGTGCAGGATCATCAAATATCGATGGTTTAGATGCAGGTACAAGTCAGTTTGGTAGAGTTTTATTATACCTACAAACACTTTCTGCAGATCAAATGATTTGGTCTTATGAAAACGACCCAGGAACTCGTGAAATTCAACGTAATATTTGGAATGCAGACGACCCAATTATTTTAGGGATGTTTGGTAGAACTCATGTTACTATAGCTTTTGCTAATAACTTTTTAAGAGAAACTACAGATGCAAAGTTAACAGAGAGAAATGTATCTCAAGCTACTAAAAATGAAATCGTAAGATATAGAGCTGAAGCTCGTTTATTAAGAGCAATGTCTTATTATTATATGATGGATTTATTTGGGCAAGCAAACTTTACAACAGAAGATGATGCTATAAATGCTCAACCTCAAGCTTATAATAGACAACAATTATTTGATTTTGTTGAGTCTGAATTAAAGGCAATTGAAGGTGATTTAGCAGATCCATTAACAAATGAACATGGTAGAGCTGATAAAGGAGTAGCTTGGATGATTTTAGCAAAAATATATCTTAATGCAGAAGTTTATATTGGCCAAGGTAAGTATACAGAATGTATAGATTATTGTAAAAAAATCATCAATGGTGGTTACACTTTAGCTACTGAATATAAGCATAATTTTATGGCAGACAACAATACAAACTCTGCTAAAAACGAAATTATTTTCCCATTAATATCAGATGGTGTATTTACACAAAACTTCGGACCAACAACTGTTATGATTAATGGTTCTGTTGGAAGTATTGAAGCTAATGGTGCTGCTTTAGGAGTTGGTGCTGGTGGCTGGGGAGGCGCTTTAAGATTAAGAAAGCAATTTGTTCAGTTATTTGATGCTTCTATATTTAACAATGATAGTAGAAACACAATAATCTCTGCTGGTAGAGATATAGAAATTACAGATATTTCTGATAGAGACCAAGGATATATTTTAGAAAAATATTCTAATGCGACTTCTACAGGAGGTTTTGGAGTAGACCAAACATTTGTAGATACAGATTTTCCTTTATTTAGATTAGCAGATGTGTACTTAATGTATGTAGAAGCTCATTTAAGAGGTGGTGCTGGTGCAGATCCTGTATTAGCAGTTAATTATGTGAATGCGTTAAGAGATAGAGCTAATAATCCTCAAAATAATTTAACTATCACAGATTTAACTCTAGATTTTATTATCGACGAAAGAGCTAGAGAATTACATTGGGAAGCTCATAGAAGACAAGACTTAATACGTTTTGGAAGATTTACAGGTGGTTCATACAACTGGGCTTGGAAAGGTAATGGTACAAACGGAATTGCAATACCTGCAAGTCGTAAACTTTACCCTATACCTGCTGCAAGTTTAGCATCTAATCCTAACCTTAGCCAAAACACAGGGTACTAATAAAAAAACAATTTTAAAATGATGAAAAATATAAAAAGATTTTCAGCTTTACTATTAATTGGACTTTTCGTATTTACGTTCAATTCTTGTGATGATGATTCTGAATTATTTACGATATCAAATTCTCCTAATGCAGCGCAATTAGCAGATTTAAATTTTACAGATTTAACTTTAGATCCTGTAAATACGAACAACCCAGCAGTTACATTAAATTGGGCTGCTGCTGATTATGGAATTCAATCTTCTATAAATTATGCTGTTGAATTTTCAAGTGATGATGTATTTACTGCACCAGCAGTAGCTGCTAATGTTACTGGAATAACAACAGTAACTCTTTCAATGGCAGAAGTTAATACTGCTGCAGGTAATGCAGGTTTAAATCCTTTTGAACTAAAACCAGTTTATATTAGAGTGGTTTCTTCTTTAGGTTCTCAAACTTCAGAAAAAGTAATGTCAAATGTTATTCAAGTAAATGTTTATCCATACTTTAATTATACTTTTAATGATTTTTACTTAGTTGGTGATGCTACTGCTCCAGGTTGGGATAACAACAATAACAACCCTGCTTTATTTAGAGATGCTTCAGATTCAAATGTATATTATTATACAGGAAGATTTGCAGGTGGAGGACACTTTAAAGTGCTTTCTACTTTAGGATTATGGCAACCACAATATGGTACTGATGATGGTGCTACAGTTGGTGCAAATTTAGGTAGTGGTTCAGACCCAGAACGTTTCCCATATGGAGGAGGAAATGGAGTTCCTGAAGGCTATTATACTTTTAAGTTAGATTTAGCTACTAATACTTTTACATTCGATCCCTATACAATATCTAGTACAAGCCCTGCATCATTAACTTTACAAGGTTCTAGTACTGCAAATGTAGCTATGACACCATTAGCTTTTGATGGTCATATTTGGTATGCAAAAAGTGTAAGATTAACTCCTGGTGATGTACAATTTGCAACTGGAGCTGGTGCAATGTGGGGAAGTACAACTTCTTTCTCTGGTGTAGCTACAGATGGTGGTGGATCTATACCTGTAGTTGTTGAAGATGATTATGATGTATGGTTTAACGACTTAACTGGTCGCTATATATTAATTCCATTAAACTTATAATAGCAACCTAAAATATTAAACAAATGAAAAATTTTATAAAAAAAATAGGCTTTTTATTTTTATCATTAACACTACTTTTAGGTGCTTGTGAAACAGAAGAAAGCTTAACAATTACAACTCCAGATGCTGAGTTTGTGCTTGAAACACCTGGTATAAGTAACATTTTCCTAAATTTTGCTACTCCAGATAATCCAGCATTTACTATTACTTGGAAAGATGAAGTTTCTAATAGTACTAACTTTACAGTAGAAATGTCTACAGATGTAGATTTTACTAACCCTGTAGTTTTAGGAAGTACAGATAAGAACAACTTTTCTATGACTGTAATGCAATTTAATGATGTTCTAAAATCATTAGGAATAACTTCTTATGAACAAGTAGCTGTTTACTTTAGAGTAGATAATGGTTCTCAAAAAAGTAATCCTATTTTATTTCAAATAACAACTTATGCAGTTGCAGTTCCTGAAATAACTAGTCCAGACAATACTTTTAGTGCTACACTATCTGATGTAGATCCAGAAGCTGTTGCTATGACTATTGAATTTAATGATCCTGAAGTTGGAGCTAATAATACAGCTACAATAAACTACGAGGTTCAAATGGCTTTAGCAGGTACAAGTTTTGCTCAAGTATATTCACTTGGTACAACTACTAGTAACTCAATAGATGTAACACATGGTGCCGCTAATGATTTTGTATTAACTGCAGGAATAAACCCTGGTGATTCAGGTAGCTTTGACTTAAGAGTAATTGCTACTGTTAATAATGGTTCTGGTGATTTAGTAAGAACTTCTGATGCTACTACAATTTCAATAACACCTTATGACGTTGCTTTAGCTCCAATACTATACGTAGTTGGTGCAGGTGCAGTAGATGCTGGATGGGATTGGGCTACACCAGTAGAATTAGTGTTACAAGGAAAAAAATATTCTGGAAATATTAAATTACAAAATGATGCATTCAGATTTTTTACAGTAAAAGATGATTGGGGTTCTGGTCAAAATTATCCATGGTATCAAGATAGAGGATTTACAATTGATTCAAATCTAGAAAATGCTCTTGATGGAGATTCTAACTTTAGATTTACAGGTACTCCTGGAGAGTATTTTATTGAAATTGATATGGATGCTGAAACAATTACATTAGGGCCACCAGTAGTAGGACCAAACTGTAATTTTGATCAACTATGGTTAGTTGGAGCTGGTGTTGTAGGAACTGGTTGGGATTGGGCAAATCCTGCAAAAGTTACTTGTACAGGAACAGGAGTTTATGAAGGTAATATTAACTTAACAAATGGTGCTTTCAGATTCTTTACAATTAGAGATGATTGGGGTTCAGGTAGAAACTTTCCATTTTATGCAAATGATGGTTATACAATCGATTCAGATTTAATTGATGCTATGGATGGTGATAATAACTTTGAATTCACTGGAACTCCAGGAGAATATGGATTAACTGTAGACACAGTAAATAAAACTATTACATTAGGAGCTAAAATTTCTTTATGTGATAATGAACAACTTTGGGCTGTAGGTGCTGCAACTCCAGGTGGCTGGGATTGGGCTAATCCAACTCAAATTCCTTGTAATGGTGCAGGTGAATATTCTGGGCAAATTACATTAACTAATAATGAAGCATTTAGATTCTTCACAATAAGAGATGATTGGGGTTCTGGACAAAACTTCCCTTTCTATGTTAACGAAGGATATACAATAGATGCTAATTTTGAGGATGCTTTAGATGGTGATAATAATTTTAGATTTTTAGGTACAACTGGTACATATACTATCACTATAAACACTAATGCTAAAACAATAACTTTAAATTAATTAATAATAAAAAGGCTATGCTTAATGCATAGCCTTTTTTTTACAAATGCTTATGAAAAAAATTTACTTTTTATTTTTTTTATTTTTTACTATTTCTACTTACAGCCAAGTTACTATAGATGTAAGTGCAATTGAAATGAACCAGCCTGTAACATTTACAGTCGACATTACTAGTACTGCAACAAATTGTAATGGATTTAACAATCCAACAAAAGTATATATGCATGCTGGTATAGGTGATAAAAACAATGCTTTTGCTTATGATGTAGTTGGTAATTGGGGTCAAGATGATGGAATAGGTGAAATGACAAATAATAATGATGGTACTTTTAGTATCACTATAACTCCACAATCTTATTTTTCTTTAACCCAAACTGAAATTGATAATGCTGCACAAATTGGTATGGTATTTAGAAACGAAGATGGATCTCAAGAATTTAAAGACAATGGTTGTGCTGACTTTATTTTTCCTATTGGTGCTGTTCAACTAAATTTATTGGCACCAACAGAAGACTTAGTTGTTATAAATTCTGGAGATAATTTAGTTACTAGTACAACTATTAGTTTTCAAGGAACAACGACTGTTCAAGGTCAAATAGAAGTATTTTATAATAACGTATCTCAAGGTACAGCCAATTGTGGTTTTCCAAATTGTAACTTTACAATAAACAATATCACAGAAAGTGGCGAGGTTAAGATTGTAGGTAACCCTCCTTCTCCAAACCAAGCACAAAGTGGTGAAATAAAATTTAATGTTGTTGTAGCTCCAACAGTTTCGCAAGAAGCAATTCCTACTGGACTTAAAGATGGAATTAATTATACAAATGATGCTACAAAAGCTATTTTAGTTTTAACTGCACCTAACAAAGAATTTATACAAGTAGCTGGTAGTTTTAACAACTACTCTCCTACTTCTAATCATGTAATGAAACAAGATCCAACTTCTGGAAAATTTTGGATTGAATTAACTGGTTTAACTAGTGGTCAAATCGAAACTTATCAATATTGGGTATTTGATACAACACCAACTTCTGGTTCACCAAGTTTAGTAAAAACTGCAGATCCTTTTTCTGCTTTGGTTTTATCTCCTTTTGATGATTCTGGAATCCCTTCAACAAGTTATCCAAATATACCATCTTATCCTGATGGACAAGAACGTGAAGTAACAGTTTTACAAACAGGAAAAACACCTTACAATTGGACAGTAACTAACTTTCAAAAACCTAAAAAAGAAGATTTAGTTGTTTATGAAGTTTTAGTTAGAGACTTTGATGCTGATAGAAATTATCAAGATATAATTGATAGAATTGATTATTTTAAGAATCTAAACATCAATGCCATTCAATTAATGCCTATCATGGAGTTTGATGGTAATGAAACTTGGGGTTATAATACTTCTTTTCATTATGCATTAGATAAATTTTATGGTACACAAGACAAGTTTAAAGAACTTGTAGATTTATGTCATCAAAATGGTATTGCAGTAATCTTAGATATTGCATTAAACCATGCAACAGGAAGAAACCCACTTGTAAGAATGTGGATGGATGATCCTGATGGAGATGGTTGGGGTGGTCCTGCAGCAGATAATCCATATTTTAATACAACTGCACAACATGATTATAGTGTTTTTAATGATTTTAACCATCAAAGTTCTTACACCAAAGATTATACAAAACAAGTAGTTAGACATTGGATTGAAGAGTATAAAATTGATGGATTTAGATGGGATTTAACAAAAGGATTCACTCAAAATTGTGGTTCTGGTTCAATTGCTGGTTGTACAGATAGCTATCAACAAGATAGAGTTGATGTACTGAAAGAATATGCAGATTACTCTTGGAGTATTGATAATGATCATTATGTAATATTTGAGCATTTGGGTCAAGATAATGAAGAACAACAATGGGCAAACTACAGGTTAGGTGAAGGAAAAGGAATTATGATGTGGGGTAAAATGACAGCTGAATATTCAGACTTAGTTCAAGGCTTCTCTACAAACATTGCTAGAGCTAGCCATAAAGCTAGAGGTTTTTCTGCTCCAAGATTAATGATGTATCCAGAAAGTCATGATGAAGATAGAGTGATGTATGAGGCTGTTACTTATGGTAATAACAGTGTCTCTTCTCATAATGTTCGTAATTTAGAAGTTGCATTAAAAAGAATGGCATCAATGGCTTCTATAAGTTTAACAATACCTGGACCTAAAATGGTTTGGCATTTTGCTTCATTAGGTATGGATGATTCTATTTGGACTTGTGGAGATGGCTCTGTTAATACAAACACAGATAATATAGATGGTGATTGTAAATTAGCAACAAAACCTCAACCTCAATGGTCAGAAAATTGGTTGCAAAATGCAGATAGAAAAAATGTTTATGACACTTGGTCTAAACTTATAGCATTAAAAACACAAGAAGATGTTTTTGAAGGAGATTTTGCCTTAGAAGGGAATTCTCAAAATGTTAGACTCTATATTTTTGATAACAATTTACCTAATACACAGTTAAAGAATGTTGTTATTTTAGCAAACTTTAATGTTACAGGTCAAAATATTACTCCAGACTTTCCATATACAGGTCAATGGTATAATTTAATGGATGATACGTCTATTAACGTAACAAGCACAACAGAACAAATATTTATACCTGCAGGTGAGTTTAGAATTTTTGGTAACCAAGCAGCTACATTGTCTAATGACGATTTTAATATAAAACAAGATATTTCAACCCTATACCCAAACCCAGCAAGCACATCATTTTCTTTAGCTAAAGAGGTAGTTTCTGTAAGGGTATTTGATGTAACAGGGAAACAAGTTAAAGCGTATGCCCAAGAGAGTATCTCCTCCAATACCTTTATGGTTAACGATTTAAAAAAGGGAATTTATTTTATTAGAACCAAAGACAGCTCTAATACCATAAAAACCCAAAAATTAATTATTAACTAATCTTTTAAAAAATTGAAAACATGAAGAAAAATTATTTTTTATTGTTGTGTAGTTTGCTCTTAGGAGTTGCTATTCAAGCGCAAACTTATCAGACTTGGAGATCTGATTCAGGAACTGGAGATAATTCTTGGCAAAATTCTGTAAACTGGTGGAATTTTCCTGACCCATCTCCAATTGTTTTTGGTCAACAAGAATGGGATAATAATCATTTACCTGCTCAAGTTAATAGTGCAGATATTAGTACTTGGAGATTTTTATTCAAATCTGGAGCATCTGATGCACATACATTTACTGGTAATCAAATAAGTTTTTTTGATTTTGGTGGTAGTGATCCTCAAATTATAAATCAATCAACAGCTACACATATTATTAACAACAACATAAATGGAGACCCAGATGCAGCAGATCCTTTAACTTTTGTAATTGATAATACAGGTGGATTAACTTTTGGAGGAGCGATTAACAATCAAGGGTGGATTGATATAAATGGCTCAACAGCATCTGCTACTACTATTACCATAAATGGTATAATTAGTGGAACTGGAGGAGTTACTAAAGAAAATACAAACATTACTTTAAACTATAAATCAAGTAATACATATTCAGGCGCAACTAATATTAATAATGGAACATTAATTCTTGAAGGCAGTTTAGCAAGTAGTGCTGTTACTGTTGGTGCTAATGGTACTTTACAAATATCAGAAAACACAACGTTATCTTCTTTAACTGTTGATGCTGGTGGTATTGTAATTATAGATGCTGGTAAGTCTTTAACCATCACTAATAATCTTGTAAATAATGGAACTTCTTTTACAGTAAACTCTGGCTCTTCTTTAATTGTAAATGGTACCTCTTCTGGTAATATAACATATACCAGAAATTTAGCAACTGCTAATTGGTACTTAATATCATCTCCAGTTGTTGGGGAAGATGCTACAGATTTCCTAACAAATTCTTCTGGAATTTCTAATAATGGTTCTGCAAATGCTATAGGTACATACTCTGATGGTTGGACTTATAATTATAGTAGCACCTTAGAATCAGGTGCAGGTTATGCTGTGAAGAAAGATGCACCTGGTAACTTAGTTTTTACTGGGACTTTTCAGAGTTCTTCTGTAGCAAAACTAATTCTTGATACTACTTCAGATTTTAATTTATTTGGCAACCCTTATACTTCTTATATAGCAGCAAATAGTAACGCTGATGGGACTAATAATTTATTGACTGTAAACACTGCTTCTGGACAAGATGAACTAGCTGAAGCTACTATTTGGCTTTGGAATCAGGGAACTGATTCTTATGATCAAGTAAATCAAGTTTCAGGAGCATTTCATATAGCTCCTGGACAAGGATTTTTTATTAAAGGTAAAAGTGGTTCTGGTGATACATTTTTTGATTTTACAGAAGCAATGCAATCGCATCAATCATCTGATAGTTTCCAAAAATCAGCTTCAACAAGACCAGAAGTTAAATTAATGTTGACTGATGGTACAATGAATAGAGATGCCGATATTTACTACATAGATGGAAAAACAAAAGGTTTTGACAATGGTTATGATAGTTCAATTTTTGGTGGAGTTAATCACGTTTTTACAATTTACACTGAAGCAGTTGCAAATAGTGATGGAAAACGTTTAGGTATACAATCTTTACCAAACCAAGATTTTGAATCTATGGTAATCCCTGTAGGTGTTATTGCTGCAAGTGGCAAAGAAATTACTTTTACTGCTGAAGCATTAAATTTACCTTCTGGAATAAAAGTGTATTTAGAAGATAGAGAAGCTAATAATGTTACAAGATTAGATGAAGCTAACAGCAACTATAAAGTTACTTTAAATACTGCTTTAAATGGTACTGGTCGTTTTTTCTTACACACTAGAAGTTCTGCATTAAGTACTGAAGAAGTTGCTCTGACAGGTGTTGGCATGTATACAATAAATAATAATACATTAAGAGTTAATGGTATTAATAGTGATAAAGCATCTATTAAAATTTATAATATTTTAGGTAAAAAAGTGTTAGACAGTTCATTTACTTCTAAAGGGGTTTCTGATGTTTCATTACCAAATTTAAATACTGGTGTTTACATAGTTCAGTTAGTAACTGAAAAAGGTAAGATTAGTAAAAAAATAATTTTAGAATAATTAATAGCTTAAATCTTATATCATGAAAACAAATAAAAAAACTCAAGATACAACTCAAGATACAACTCAAGATATGACTCGTAAAGAAGCTATTAAGAAAATAGGTAATTACGGAAAGTATGCAGCTTTAACTGCACTAGGTACTTATATGATTTTAAATCCTAAAAAAGCCCAGGCACAAAGTCCTGAAGATCCTGGAACAGGATTTTAATTTCGATTTTTTTTTAATTTAAAAGAGCTACTTTACAGTAGCTCTTTTATTTTTTTTAAAGTATATTCTAATTCTTTTTTAGTTGTAAATTTTGAAAATGAAAATCGAACAGAGGTATTATTTACCTCTGTTTCATTTAAAATTTCTTCTAATACATGTGAACCTTTATTACTTCCACTTTGACAAGCAGAACCTCCAGAAACTGCAATACCAGCCATATCTAAATTAAATAAGAAGAAATCATTTGTAAAAGGGAATTGAACATTTAAAATAGTATAGGTACTTTCATTTATTTCTTCAGAAGTACCATTAAATGAAATATGTTCTTCTATACTTTTTAAACCCCTTATAAAATAATTTTTAAATTTTTGTATTTGTTCTTTATCTTTTTCTAAGTTAGAATAAGCAATTTGTAAAGCTTTATCCATACCTAAAACACTTTGTACATTTTCTGTACTAGACCTTGCGCCTTTTTCTTGATCTCCACCATGCAACATCGGTTTTATGCCAAATCCTTTTTTAAAATAAGCAAAACCCACTCCTTTTGGACCATGAAATTTATGTGCACTTGCTGTGATAAAATCAACAGGAGTTTCTTTTAAATCTAATTTATAATGACCTATTGTCTGTACAGTATCTGAATGAAATAAGGCATCATATTTTTTACATAAAGAACTGACATCATTTAAAGGTAAAATAGTACCTATTTCATTATTAATATGCATTAAACTTACCAAAGTTTTAGCTTCAGAATTAGATAATAATTCCTCTAAATGAGATAAATCAACTTGACCTTTATGATTAACAGCAACATAATCAACATTAATACTGTACTCATTTTTTAGAAATTCTACAGTATGTAAAACTGCATGATGCTCTATTTTAGAAGTAATTATTCTTTGAACACCTAAATTGGTAACTGCATTTTGTAAAATTAAATTATCTGCTTCTGTACCACCTGCAGTAAAAATGATTTCGCTAGCAGAAACTTTAAAATGTTTAGCAATATTTTTTCTTGCAGTTTCTACTTCAGCTTTAGCTAATCTACCAAATTGATGAGTAGAAGAAGGATTACCGAAATTTTCTTTCATAGAATTATACATAAATTCTATAACCTCATCATCGATTTTGGTAGTTGCTGCGTTATCTAAATAGACCAATTTCATCTTACAAAAGTACAACTAATTGCTATTCTGAAAAACATATACTTCTGTAGCACCTAAACCATATTTTTTATAAGAAGCATCATAATATTTTACAGGATACTTGTTTAATAATCTTAATAACTCAGATTTTAAAACGCCTTCTCCTACTCCATGTATAAAGACAATTTTAGATATTCTTTTGTTGATCGCAAATTCAACTTTACGTTTAGCAGTATCTAATTGTAGATTTAACATATCATAATTATCTAAACCTCTTGTTGAATTTGTTAGTTGATTTATATGTAAATCTACCTCTAAAACAACTTCATTTTTATCTTTTTTAAATAGACTTTTTTTAGAGCTATTTAATTTTGTTTTTTCCTTTAATAAAGGATTATTAATATCAGAAAACTTAGAAAGTTCATGTTGATCTTTATCAATTCTTACAAGTTCTGTAGCAAGAAATGAAAATTTCATACCATCTTCTGTTTCTATGATTACTTGATTATCAGAAACATCTGTAACAACCCCTTTTAAAACATCATCTAACACTGCTACTTTGTTACCAATTTCTAAACGCATTCTTAACTTTATTTTAATTTATAAGATAATAGTTATCACTTAATTTGCAACAAATTTATAAAGATGATTAAAACTCAAACAATTTCTACTAAAGATTTTTTTGAAAACTCTTTAAAAAAAGTAAACTTAAGTAGCAGTAGAAAAGAACTTTTATTGAGAATTGCAGAAACTATTGCTAAAGAGTATTCTTTAAATGAGGTTGTTCATCTTAATTTTATTTGTACACATAATTCTAGAAGAAGTCAATTAGGTCAAGTTTGGGGATTTTATGCTGCTCATTATTTTGGTTTAAATATTAAATCTTTTTCTGGTGGTACAGAAGTTACTGCTTTCTTTAGAAATACAGTTAAAACATTACAAAAAGTTGGTTTCACTTTTCAATTAGAAGATTTTTCTCATCAAAACCCAAAATATAGAATCTCTTTTTCTGGAACAAATGATAGCATTTTAGGATTTTCTAAATTGTATAATGACACTGTAAATTTAGAACCTTATATGGTTATAACAACTTGTGATAGTGCAGATCAAAATTGTCCATTTATCCCAACAGCAACTTTTAGATTTCATTTACCATTTGTAGACCCAAAGCATTCTGATGGTAGTGCTAATCAAGAAGATGTTTATTTACAAACTAATAGACAAATTGCAGGAGAAGTACATTTTATTTTTGCAAACGTAAAGAAGATGTTATCTTAAAACTTTTCTAAATAAATAGTTAGAAATAACATTTATTGTGTCTTAACCATCTTGTATTTCTTAAAATACTAAAGTCTACGTGAAGTATAAATTCATGAGAATTAAAATTACCAATAGCATTATTTATTTTGTAGTCATAAGCATACCCAATTCTGTATTTTTTATTTAAAATTAAAGTAAATAAAGCACTTACTGAGTTGTTAAAACGATAAGACAAACCAGCCTCTATACTTTCTTTATATAAAACATTTGCATTAATATCTACAGATATTGGAGCATTTGTAGTATATCTAATCATAGTTGTTGGTTTAAACATAAAATTCTCTGATATTTCATATAAATAACCCGCAGATAAAAATACATTTTGATGCGTAGCTAAACTTCCTCTATTATAATTATCTTGAATATAAAATTGTGGAGTTTCTAATAGATATGGTAATGATACCCCAACATAAAATTTTTGATTATAAAACAATGCTCCAAAACCAATATTTAGAAATTTACCAGTAGTTGACGCATAAACATCATTATCAGGAGTTAATCCATCAGCTAAATTATTAGAAAAAAAAGTGTACCCACCTTTTAATCCGAATGCTAATCTACTATATCTAGATGTTATTAATGTATATGATGCATCAAAATTAATATTTGTAGTTTCAGACAATCCAAGCTTATCACTTACAAATGTAGCCCCTAAACCTAGTCCTCTGCTGGTTCTTGCGTTTACAGAAAATGTTCTTGTAGTAGGAGCTCCTGGCACACCAACCCATTGATCTCTAGATAAGGCAGAAATACTTAAATCTGCTCTGTAACCAGCAAAAGCAGGGTTAATAACCTGCATATTATATAAATACTGGGTGTAGTTTGGTAATTGTTGGGTATATACATTAGAGATTACCAAAAACAATAGTAAAAACCAACCTTGTTTAAGATTTAATAAAATACATTTATTTTTAGGGATTTTTATCATCTTATTAACTGAACAAATCCATTTTTAGGTTTTCTAGTACCATCATTATAATCTAAAATATAGTAGTATACTCCAACAGGTGCACTTTTTCCATTGTAGGTTCCATCCCACCAAACAGGGTTTTGGTTTCCATTATTACTGTATTGATAAACCTCATCTCCTAAACGATTAAATATCTGCAACTTAAAGTTAGGATACTCTTCAACAACTCCAGAGATTTCAAATACATCACTTCTACCATCATTATTAGGTGAAAATAAATTTGGATAATCATTATCAACTAAAGTTCCAACTCCAAAAGGCATAACAGAATTAGCAACATTAGCTAAGTTTACTGTAATCTGTAAATTAAAAGACTCTGTTTTTTCATTTAATTTATCATCAACAGTTGTAACTAATCTTGTTATAGTTGATGTTAGTTCTGGTATTTCAGTTAAAATTGAAAAAGCTTGGTAATCTTGATTTGCTGTAGTTGTATTATCTATAGTTTCTAAAACAATGTTGATTGGTGCATAATTCTGCATCAACTCATTATTAGCATTTAAAAGGCTTATTGTGAATGTAATATCTTGCCCCTCTTCTACTTTATGACTAGAAATTTCGATTAAAGGATTTGGATCTACATCTACAATAGTACCTGTTTTAGTTAAATCTTGTGTATCTACAATTGATGTTGGCACAACACTACCAATAATATTCAAAAGCTCTTCATCTGGTTCATTTAAATTATCTAAAAGTGTTGTTATAGCAAAAGAAGCTTCTGTATTTGCATTGGTTGGATCTACTGTTTCTGTAATGGTAATAATTTCTGATACCCCAATATAATCTAGAATATCTCTAGCTTCAACATCAGAAGTTGTAATTTGTATTTCAATTGGTCTAGATGAAGGATGAGAAATAGAAATAGTATATGTTAAATCAACCCCTTCATCTGCTCTTGCATTATTCATTGTGATAGATGGAGCTACATCATTATCTAAAATAGTTCCAACACCAATAATTTCAGTATTTATAGTATTATTTGAAGTAATATTACCTGTTAAAGTAAATAACTCATCTATTTCAAAAATAGTATCTTCTAAAGAAGTAACTGTAAAAGTACTAGTGTCAGTAAAAGCAGGAATGGTAAAGTTTACACTTGAAAAACCAGTAAAATCAAAAGGTGAAGTTGCTATTTGATAAGTGGCAGCAGTTGTTGTACCATTTGTTGTAGTAAAATCAATATTTATTGGAGATGCACTTTGAGCAGGAATTGAATTGTCTCTTTTTGTAACTAGAGATAAATTAAATATGAAATCATTTCCTTCTGTTTCTGATACATTATCAACTAAAATAACAATTGCTATTATTTCTCTCCAATCTCTTTCTGGGTTATCAGGATTATCTTCATTTGGGAAACTTAATGGAGTTTGATTATTTGTTGGATTAACTAAGTTTATGTTGTTGTCAAAAGCATCATCTAAGCCATCATTATCTGCATCTATATTAGAAAAAACAGTTTCTGAAGTTCCATCTGCATTTATATCCCAAGCTTCAATAACGTCGTTTCTAATATCATTATCTGAATTAATATCTAAATAATCAAAAATTAAATCATTATCTGTATCAACTAAGGTTATTCCATTTGGATAAGCTGTGTCTATACCAGCTTCTGTATAAATTAAATTTGGAGCAATATAACTTGCTGTTAATTGAGCTTCTATATTATCTACAATACCATCATCATCTGAATCTATATCTACATAATCTAGATTACCATTTGCATCTGTATTAGGTAATGTAAAAGTAATATTTGTTGTTGCAGTATCATTAGTTTCTAAAGAATTATCTAGACCATTAGCTCCTACTTCTGTATTAGTTCTACCATTATTATTAGTATCAACAGATGCATTACCAGCTTCTACAATATCTAAAATACCATCATTGTCACTATCTAAATCTAAATGATTTGGTACACCATCATTATCAAAATCAAAAATATCTACAATACCATCTCCATTAGCATCTATACCAAAATCTGTATCTCTATAATTTGGTAATAAATCTGTATCATCATCTGCTAAAGGATCTAATCCATTTGTTTCTGTAATATCTAAAATAGTATCATTATCATCATCTAAATCTATACTATTTATAATACCATCTCCATCTGAATCTGTAAAAGCACTTACTGTTACAGAAGCTGAAGAACTTATTATATTAAAGGGTTCTCTTGAAGTAAATGTTGTAGTATTATCACCAAGGCAATCTTCACTTAAAATTACAGAAAACTCTATTGTTATTATTTCATCAGCGCCTAAAATACCACTTGTACCATCAAAAATATTAATATCTGTTATACCATTAAAATTTGAATTTAAATTAGGATTGGTTTTAGCTGTAGAACTAACTATAGTTGGAGAACTAACAGAAACCACATTACCACTACAAATAGAATTTAAATTATCTTCTAATTGTAAATTACGTAAGTCAACAGATTCACTAGTATTTCTTATCGTAATTTGAAAAGTGAGCTCATCATATTCTATTATTCCATTTGGAATTTTATCTACATTAGCTATAATTTTTTCAACTGATGAGGATGAATTATATAAAAAACGCATACCTGTTGTAGTACAAGCACATTGTAAACTAGAAGAAACAGATTGTGTAGCACTTGCAGACCTATAATATCTATCTAAATGATTCCCTAAATTATCTGACCAAGTCACAAAAGAATGTCTTCTGGTATTTCTTGGTATTGTTTCATCGAAATTATCAAGTATACCTTGGGTTTGAGATCTACTAATTTGAAAAAAGAAACTATAGTTTTGAGAATTAAAAGGTTGAATTAAATAGTACAATTCTAAAATAATTTTTTCACCTGCTGCTAACGAATTGTTTGGTGCTAATAAATTAGTTTCTGTATCACCATTATAAGCTTGGTTAATTGTTACAGGAGGTCCAGAAACTTGAGTTATTCTAATTTCGTCAAAAACAACTCCATTATCTAAAAAACTTCCTAAACCCATATTAAAATTTACATTATTAGCAGAAGCTGAGCCTTCGTTAGTTATAATAACTCTATTGTTGTAATCGTAAGTACCATCTGGATTTACAACTCCTGGTGGATCTTGAGAATCATTATTAAATTCTGGAACAAATAAACCTGCTGTTACTACTGCTTCTGTAGTATGAAAATCTGTGAGCAATAAACTTTCTGTTGCACTACCTCTATTTGTGGTTACATTTATGGTATTATTAAAATCTATTCCTGAACCAGAAGGCGTTGGATTTGGTCTACCATCACAAAAAGGACGTACTGTAACACAATAAGTAACATTAAGTATTTGTCTTGGATATAATGTTAAATTATTTATTGCATTATCATTTAATATTGAGTTTGATGTTACATTTCTAAAACTATCGTTTATTTCGTTATTTCCAAATTCCCTTGGTAATCCACCACCATTAATAAAGTCTCTTGTAAAACCATTATTAAAGACACTAATTTCATCAACTTCAACTACACAACCATTACCAAAAGTTGCTTGTAAATTATTAGTAATATCAATATTTCTAATCATGCTTGGCTCATGATAATCTTTGGCATTACTTCTATTTCTAAATATTGCTGTATATCTTATTTTATATTCTCCATCAGAAGTAAATCCTTGATTACAACTGCTAAAAGAAGTAATTTCTAATAAATCTTGTGTAGGTTCTACTGATATAAATAAATTTGCAGAAGCTGTAAATACTCCATCAGATATGGTATACAAAATAGTAGGTAATTCTCCTGTAAAATTTGCTGATGGCACTAAAACATAACTACCATCTTGATTTAATGTAAAACTACCTGCTGTTAAATTTACTGTTTGGCCTGCATTATAAGTTACGCCACCTATTGTAAATTCTGTAACATTTAATGTATCGCCATTAATATCTGAATCATTTATAAAAATTCCTGGAGCAGCAACATTTAAAGTAGTATTAATATCTGCTGTATCATAATCATCATTGGCTTCTGGAGCAGTTGGAGGATGAATCACATTTATAGTTAAATTTGCTGAACTTGTTAAAGCGCCATCAGAAATTGTATAATTGATTACATCTACATTACCTACAAAATTTGAGTTTGGTGAAAATGTAAAACTACCATTTGCTAAAATAGAAATTGTTCCTTGTGGAGTAGTTGCAGTTTCTCCTGCAATAAAAACAACACCATTAATCGTAAATTGCGTAACAACTAATGTATCTCCATTTAAATCTGAGTCGTTACCTAAAACTCCTGGTACTGCTTCAGCTAAAGTGTTATTTACAAATATTGTTCTATTATCATCATTGGCTTCTGGAGCAGTTGGAGGATAAATTACATTTATAGTTAAATTCGCTGAACTTGTTAAAGCGCCATCAGATATTGTATAATTGATTACATCTACATTACCTACAAAGTTTGTGTTAGGAGTAAAAATGTAACTTCCATCTGAAAAAATAGAAATTGTTCCTTGTGCTATTGTTGCTGTATCTCCTGCATTAAATGTGATACCATTTACCATAAACTGAGTAACAATTAATGGATCACCATCAACATCTGTATCATTACTTAAAACTCCAGGTGCATTTTCATTTAAAGTAGTATTAACAAAAGTAGAATTATTGTCATTATTTGCAACAGGTGCGTTTTGTTGTGCAAAAGTAGATTGAAAAACTAATAATAATAAAAAAAGTATTTTAATTTGCTTTGTTATCATTTAGGGGTAGATAATATTAGCCTTGACCAAAAAAAATTATATTTCCAAAGTTTTATCATAAGGAATACTTTTTAAAATATGATTAATAACATTAATCCTAGCCTCAGTTTTTCTATTTGCTCTAATAATTTTCCAAGGAGAAATTTCTGTATTGGTTTTCTCGAACATAGCGTTTTTATACTCTGTATATTGATCCCATAAAGCTTGAGCTCTTTCATCTAATTTTGTCATCTTCCATTGTTTTAAAGGATCTCCTTTAATTTCTGCAAAACGTTTAGCTTGTTCTTTTTTAGAAATTGACATATAAATTTTTACCAAATGAATACCAGATTCTAAAATCATTCTTTCAAAATCATTTACCTGGTTCATAAAAATCTCATATTCTTCCTGAGTACAAAAACCATTTACAGGCTCAACTACTGCTCTATTATACCAACTCCTATCAAATAAAACCATTTCCCCAGCTTTTGGAAACTGTTCTACATAGCGTTGAAAATACCATTGAGATTGTTCATCTTTTGTTGGTTTAGGTAAAGCAACAATTCTCATATGTCTTGGATTTATCCTTTCAGTAATCCTTCTTATTGCACCTCCTTTACCTGCAGCATCTCTACCTTGAAATACTATAATAATTCGTTCTTCATTTTTGATAGCCCATGTTTGTAAACGAATTAGCTCAACTTGTAATTTTTTTAAGTTCTTTTCATACTTTATGTAACGTAAGGCTTTTTCTACACTTAAAGGTTCTTTATCTATTAAAGCTACAAGCCCTTTTTTGGTGTTTAACTGTTTTATATCTGATGGTGTTAACTTTCTTGCCATTTTTTTTAATCTATTTGATGAACATTAGACCTATAATAACGCATTACTACATTTGGATCTGGGTTTAGTATTGTACCTGCCTCAGATTTACCATCATAATAAAATTGAGATAAAACATAACGCATTGCTTCTAACCTTGCTACTTTTTTATCATTAGTTTTTATAATCATCCAAGGACTATAAGTAGTATGTGTTTTCGAGAACATTTCAGATTTATAATGTGTGTATTTATCCCAAAGAATTTGACCTTGTTTATCTACTGGACTAAATTTCCATCTTTTTAACGGATTATCTCTTCTGCTTTCAAATCGCTTTAGTTGCTCATCCTTAGTAATAGACAACCAAAACTTTATAATAATTACTCCATCTTCATACATCATATGTTCAAACTCAGGAACTTGAACTAAGAATTCTTTATATTGTTTCTCTGAACAAAAACCCATAACAGGTTCCACAACAGCTCTATTATACCAACTTCTATCAAAAAAAACAATTTCTCCAGGATTTGGTAGCTCTTTAATATATCTTTGAAAATACCACTGACCTTTTTCTACTTCTGTAGGTTTATTTAAAGCTACTAACCTACTAGATCTAGGGTTTAAATGTTCCATGAACCTTCTAATATTCCCACCTTTACCAGCAGCATCTCTACCTTCAAAAATTATAGCTACTCGCTTTTGTTCTTTTGCTATATGATGTTGAAGTTTTACTAACTCTATTTGCAATAAACGTAATTCATTAATGTAAGAAAGTGTTTCGTTTACTTTTTGATAATGACCGTGTTTATTCTTTAATAAATTTAATAATTGATTATTGTTTTTTAATTTATAGAACTCCTCTTCTGTAATGTTATTTTTTGGATCCATCCACTTTGTTTAAAAGCTTAAATTTAAAGATTTTTTTAAGAGTATCTAAAATTATCGTTTGAAATTTCTTGATTATATTTGTTTGTAATGAAACATTTTTTTTTCTTACTAATATTCTTCATTTCATCATTTATTTTTTCACAAGAAAAATTCTCTAAAGAAATTAAACTTATTACTGAAAATGACCTTTATGTTTCTACAAATAGAGACAGATATTATACAAATGGTTTTTTCTTAAATTATAGATACCTGACAGATAAGAAATCTGAAAAATTAGAAAAAAGGATTTTTGAATGGGAACTGGGGCATGAAATGTATAACCCAAATAAATCTACAGTTGAAAAAATTTCTGAACATGATAGACCTTTTGCAGCATATTTATATGCCAGCTTTGGTGTAAACAGAATTTATAAGAACAAAAGAATATTTAATACAACTTTTCAAGTTGGTATGATAGGACCTAATGCTTTTGGTGAAGAGGTACAAGATTTTGTGCATAATTTTTATGGTTTTAATAATGTTACTGGATGGAAATATCAAATAGCAAATGCTATTGGTTTAAATTTTAATGCAGAATATCTTCATTTTATTACAAAAAATAAAACAGACGGTTTTGACTTAACTTGGATTAATAAAGGAAAAATTGGAACTGTATACACAAATATTTCTTCAGGTTTTTTGGCTAGATTTGGTTTTATACCTTTAACCAACATGTTGAATTCAATGAGTTTTGGCACAAATTTAAATAATGATACTACAGATACTGTAAGACAGGTAGAATCTTACTTTTTTATACAACCCATGTTTAGATATGCTTTTTATGATGCCACTTTACAAGGTAGTTTTTTAAACGATAATAGTGTGGTTACAAAAGAATTAGTGCCTTTTGTTTTTGATATAGCCATTGGTATTAAATTTACAGCAAGAAGATTAAATTTTGGCTATACTTTTAATTATAATACTAATAAATCTAGAGGATTAAGATTTAAATACGGTAATAAATATGGTTCTATACAAATTAGCTATCTTCTTAATTAATTTTCGAAAAAATCATCTTTAAAACCTATTAGATAAAGCATCTCTTTTGCTCTTGTTATAGCTGTATATAACCATCTATAATAAGCAATAGAAACTCCTTCTGGTAAATATGGCTGCTCTATAAATACAGTATTCCATTGTCCTCCTTGAGATTTATGGCAAGTTATAGCATAAGAAAACTTTACTTGTAAGGCATTAAAATACTTATTCTTTTTTATAGCTAAATACTGTTTGTATTTAGACTTTTCATGAGCATAATCTTCTTTAATAGCCTCATAAAGTTTATTAGATTCTTCGTAAGTTAAAGAAGGACTCTCACTAGTTAATGTATCTAAAAGTAAAACCGTATCAAAAGGCTGCATATCTGGATAATCTATCATTCTTAATGAAACTTCTGCAAAATGAAAACCATATAATTCTTTGATAGAAATTATTCTTAAAACCTCACAAATATCTCCATTTGCAATAAAACCTGCAGATGATGAATCTGACAACCAATAATAATTATTCTTAACAACCATTACATAATCTCCAGTGGAAATTTCATTCTCTTGACCTCTAATTCTAAATCGTATTTGTTGATTGTATTGATTGGCTCTTTTATTAGAGCGAACAATAAAAGCAGTATCTTCTACTCCATCTGAATCGTAAGCAGAGACTAATGCCTCTTCTATATCATAACCATCTTCTAATCTTTTAATATCAGGATATTTTATAGAAAATTTAAAATCTTCAATTTCATTCTCTATTGCTAATCTTAAATAGGTTGCATTTATTAAAATTCCTGAATTTAAATGTTGACGCATTACTTCATCTAACTCAATAGAAATAACCTTTTTATTAAATTGATAATTTAAAGTTTCTTCATCTAATGCAGGACTTACTTTAAGTTTTACAGGAGGTAATTGAGCTGTGTCTCCAACAAAAATTAATTTACAATTATGACCAGAACTCACATAATTTATTAAATCATCTAACAACGATTTAGAATCAAATAATTGTTGATTTTGTTTACCATCTGGTATCATAGATGCTTCGTCTACTATAAAAATTGTATTTCTATGTTTGTTAGCTTGCAAAACAAAATCTACTGAACCGTTTGTGTTTTTTTTTGGAAAATAAATTTTTTTATGAATAGTAAAAGCAGGTTTTTTAGAATACACAGAAATTACTTTAGCAGCTCTTCCTGTGGGTGCAAGTAAAACAGATTTTTTATTTGCTTTCCATAAAGTATTTACAAAAGAACCAATTACAGTGGTTTTACCAGTTCCTGCATATCCTTTAAGTAAAAACAGTGCATCTTTATTATCATTAAAAATAAAACTACTTAAAAGATTAAAAAGTTCTCCTTGTTTTAATGTTGGTGTAAATGCAAATTTTTTAAGTAATTCTTTAGTAAAATTAACAGGTTCTTTTATCATAATTTTATAAAACATTCAAAGATACATTTCTTTATAAAGAAAAATTTTTATGATAGAAAAAAAATTGTAGATTTGCGATAATACTATTAAAAAACTAAATATAAAATGAGTTTAATACTAATGATTATAGGAGCTGTACTAGCATCAGTACTAGTAGCTTTTGTTATAGTTAAATATTTACCTTTAAATTTAAGATGGATTCCATCTGTTCTATTGCTTTTATTAGCAGTTTATTTAGGGTATCTAATTTATGATGGAATTATGAAACCGATCAATTTTAACAAACAAAAAGTGGTTAAATTTGAAAAGGTTATTAAGAATTTAAAAATCATTAGAGATGCTCAAGTAAAGTATTATGAAGTTAATGGTGTATATACAAAAGACAAAGAAGGATTAATTAAATTTATTGATACAGCTCAATTAGCATTAACAGAAACTAAAACCATTGTTGAGAAAGAAAATAAAGGTGGTGGTGTAATTATCGATGTTGAAAAAAGAGTTACAGATACAATAGGTTACGAACCTGTATTAAAATACTTTAAAGACAGAGATTATAAAAATATGTTTAAAGTACCTGGTGTTCCAAATACTGAGTTCGAAATAGAAATTGGTGAAGTTGAAAAAGTACAAGGTTTAGTTGTTCCTACATTTAGAGCTAGAACTCCAAAAGAAGGAATTTTAAAGGGTATGGATGAATCTCTTATCAAACAAGAAAAAGAAGCAATAGAAACAGATCAAATTAAAGGAGAATATGTTTCTGTAGGTTCTTTAGAAGAAGTAACAACTGGTGGTAACTGGCCTCCAAAATACGATAGAAAAGACGGTGCTAAAAAAGAAGAGTAATACTTCTATAGAAAATACCAACAATTTAAAGTTATCCATCCAATTTAGTTTGGATGGATTTTCTTTTTGTATTTCTAATTTAGAAAATGAAAAAGACGAATTGTTTACTGAGTATCTTTTTGATACTCAATTAAAAACTCCTGAAGCGCTTTTAGAAGAAATAAAACCTGTTTTTAAAAATGATAAAAATTTACATTTAGACTTTAAAAATGTAAATGTTATTTACAGAAACAACCTTAACTCTTTAGTCCCTATAGCATATTTTGATGAAAATAATTTATCTCAATATCTTAATTTTTCTATAAAGACATTAAAAACAGACTATATAGCTTACGACACATTAAAAAACACTAAGGCAAACAATGTTTATATACCATATGTAAACATAAATAATTATTTATTTCAGCATTTTGGTGAGTTTGAATATAGACATCATTTATCTGTTTATATTGATAAATTGATTGATTTAAACAATGAAAACGACTCTAAAACCATGTATATAAATGTGGATCATAAATCTTTTGATATTGTTGTTTTAAAGGGTAAAGAACTGCTATTTTCAAATATTTTTAGTTATAAAACAAAAGAAGATTTCTTATACTTCGTACTATTTGTTGCAGAACAATTAAAGCTAGATACAAATAGCTTTAATTTATTTATTTCTGGAAAAATCAATGAAGATTCAGAAGTATTTAAATTATGTTATAAGTATATAAGAAATATTAAGTTTTTAGAAAGTAATAATTCTATTTTTAATTTTTTAGAAGCTAAAAGACATAGTAACTTCATTCTTTTACATAAATAAGCTAATGAGAATAATATCTGGTAAATATAAAGGAAGACGTTTAAAAGCTCCTAAAAACCTACCTGTTCGTCCAACAACAGATATGGCTAAAGAGTCTTTATTTAATATTTTAAACAACTTCTATTATTTTGATGGTATTTCTGTTTTAGATTTATTCTCTGGCACAGGAAATATTAGCTACGAATTTGCTTCAAGAGGAACAAAAAAAGTGGTAGCTGTAGATGGTAATTATAATTGTGTAAAATATATAAATGCTACAGCTAAAGAATTTAACTTTGATATAATCACTTATAAAAGTGATGTTTATAAATTTTTAGAAAAGACAACTTTAAAATCTGACGTAATTTTTGCAGACCCTCCTTATAATTTTGAAAAAGAACAATTTATAAAAATTGCTGATTTAGTTTTTGATAATAATTTATTATTAGAAGAAGGCTTATTAATTATAGAACATTCTAAACACACAGATCTATCTGATCATAGCTATTATAGTTATCAAAAAAGATATGGTGGAAATGTGTTTAGTTTTTTCGAAAAAGATACTACAGAAGAGAATTAATAATCTGTTCTATACTTATACCTTCTGCTTCAGCTTTATAGTTTTTTACTATTCTATGAGATAAAATTGGTACAGCAACTGCTTTAACATCTTCTATATCTGGAGAATATTTTCCGTTTACAACTGCATGAGCTTTAGCAGCCAAAATTAAATTTTGTGAAGCTCTAGGACCTGCACCCCAGTCTAAGTAATTTTTAACCATTTCTGTTGCTTCGTTAGATTTTGGCCTTGTTTTACCTACCAAAGAAACAGCATACTCAATAACATTATCTGTAACAGGTATTTTTCTAATTAACTGTTGAGTTTGAATAATTTCTTCTCCAGAAAAAATAGAATTTACTGTATTTTGAATGTTTGAAGTTGTGTTTTTAACTACTTGAACCTCTTCTTTAAAACTAGGATATTCTAGATTTATAGAAAACATAAATCTATCTAATTGTGCTTCTGGTAATGGATATGTACCTTCTTGCTCAATTGGATTCTGTGTTGCAAGTACAAAAAATGGTAAATCTAA
This sequence comes from Polaribacter marinivivus, assembly GCF_042651285.1. NCBI lineage: Bacteria > Pseudomonadati > Bacteroidota > Flavobacteriia > Flavobacteriales > Flavobacteriaceae > Polaribacter > Polaribacter marinivivus. Next base: position 919,333 of record NZ_JBHSCY010000002.1, read on the forward strand.
TTTATAATAATTACCTGAAACAGTTACAGAACGCTCTTGCATGGCTTCTAATAAAGCAGCTTGAGTTTTTGGTGGTGTTCTATTTATCTCATCTGCTAAAATGATGTTAGAAAAAATAGGTCCTTTTATAAATTTAAATTGCCTTTTCTCATCAAGAATTTCACTTCCTAAAATATCAGAAGGCATTAAATCTGGTGTAAACTGTATTCTTTTAAAATGTAATCCTAAAGCATTTGAAAGTGTATTTACTAACAATGTTTTTGCTAAACCTGGCACACCTATTAGAAGTGAATGTCCTCCACAAAAAATAGATAAAAGTGTAAAGTTTACAGCTTGTTCTTGCCCAATAATTACTTTACCAATTTCAGATTTTAATGAATTGTATTTTACAACTAATTCATCTACAGCTTTTACATCAGACATTACTTATTTGTTTCTTTTTTCCAATTTTTCTCGAACTTACATTTTTGGTGTTCACTTGATATTTTTATGTAAGTATCTTTAATTTTTTCTTTAGCCCATTTTGTAATGGTTTCTTCTTTCTTTTTTGTAAGAGCTAATTCTTGAATTTTCACATAGTCATCAACCATATCTGCTTCATGAGTATCTACTCTATCTCTCATTAAGATAAATTTGTACATCTTATCTCCACTTCTATCTTCATCATAAAAAACATCTGTAATTTCACCTTTCTTTAATTCAGTAACTCTTGCATATAATGCAGGATCCATTCTTGTTAAATCAAAACGAGATTCACCTGTATATGGATTTACTATTAGACCAGCATTGTTTTTTGTTTCTTTATCATCAGAATATTTTTTTACAGCTTCTTCAAAAGTAATCTTACCTTCTCTTATGTCTTTTGCTAGTTGTTCTGCTCTTGCTTTGGTATCTAATAAACGAGTTTCTGGGATATCTGGTTTCATTAAAATATGTGAAGCTACCCTCATATTTCCTTTAATTTCATGCAATTGCATAATATGGTAACCAAAGTCTGATTTAAATGGTTTTGATACTTGGCCAATATCTAAACTAAAAGCCATTTCTTTAAATTCTTTGATAAATTGAGATTCTTTAGTCACCTCATATCTACCTCCATTAGTTGTTACACCTGGATCATCAGAATTTATAATAGCTTTCATTTTAAAACTTGCTCCTTCTTCAATTTCTTTCTTTAAATCATTTAACTTAGCAACAATTCTATCTTCTTCTTCTTTAGTTGCAGATGCATTTAATACAATTTGAGCTAACTCTATTTCTGCAGGAAATTCTGGCAAATCTCCTTTTTCTTTTAACCCATTAAAATATAAACGGACTTCTTCTGGAGTAACATCTATTTTTTCTGTAATTTTTTGTTGCTCTCTCTCTATTAAAAGATTGTCTTTTTGAACAGAATACAATTCTTTTCTTAAATCATCTATATCATTAAAACCATAAGCTTTTATAACTTTATCTAAAGACCCAAATTGCTGTGTAAAATATTGTACACTATTGTCTACTCTAGATGATATTTCTGCATCAGAAACTGTAATACTATCAACTACAGCATGGTGTGAAAGTAGTTTTTGTTGCATTAACTCTTCTAGCATTTCACAATCTTTAATAGTGATTTTACCTTCTGATCTAATTTCTACTTCTTGCTTAAATTTATCTATATCAGATTCTAAAACAATATTTTTACCTATAACTACTGCTACTCCATCAATTTTTACTTTTTGAGCTTGTAATGGAATAACCATCATACTCAAAAAAATAGTAAATAAACAAAGCTTAATAGACTTTAAAGTTGTTGTTTTTTGTTGCATCTTGTACTAATATTTTTTCTATATCTCTAATTAATTGAATTTTACGTTTGTGTAAAATCATTTGTTTTATGGTTGGTTCTACATAGCTTAAAGGAGCAATATCGTTTCTTAGTAGAACATCTTTAACACTCGTCAAATATAAACCTAATGAGTCTTGTTTTTGTGTGAATTGTATTTTTTTTAACAATTCTTCTTTAGAAAATGGCACTTTTAACAAAACGTTATCTACTCTACTCCAAACAGAGTCATTAAATTGAAAGTTTTTAAAACTAAGTTGCTGTTTTTCTAAAGCTTCTAAATCTTCTATATCATCAGATTTAAATAATTTAATTAATTCTTTTTTGTTGATGACGTTAGTATCAAAATGTAAGAACTTTATTTTAATAAGCTCTTCATTTAACTTAAAATTTTCTTTGTTTTTACTGTAAAAAGTATCTATTTCTTGTTGATTAATTAAAGTATCTAACTGTTGCTTAATCAACATTTCTTTATAATTATTAATTAATAAACTTTCTCTGTAATTTTTTACAAGTTTATCTATTTCATTTAATTCTTCTAAAGAACTATTGTTTTCTGCTTTTCTTAATAATAGTTGTTTAATAGCCCAGTCGTTAATGAAACTTCTAACCAAAACAGTACTATCTTCTTTACTAATTTCTTTTGGTAAAATTTGTTTTATATCGTCTTTAAAAAGCTTTTCTGTATTAACTATAGCTACAATTTCAGATGTTTTTTCTTCCTTATCTTTTACACTAAAATAGTCGCAAGAGATCAGTAAAAAAATACTCAAAAAAAGTAGAATTGTTTTTTTCATTATTTTCTATTGTAATGCTTTTTTATTTTTTTTAACTGCTTTTTATCAACTGTTATAATAGCATTTTTTCTTAAATCAGCTATCCAATTTTTCTCTAAGAAATTTTGATAGTCGTTCATGACTTCTCCTTTAATCTCTTTTAAATTCTTGGTTTTATAATTACCTATATTTTTATCAAAATAATTTTTTAAACCTAAAGAATCTTGTGCAGATTTATTCCAAATTTTTTGTTGCATTAACTCAAAAAGTAACAAACCATCTTTATATTCTTGTAATGTACTTGCAAATTGAGGCTCAGACTTTTCTAAATTATCTTTATAATAAGTTAAGATTGTTTTGTCTTTAAACTCATTAAACAATTCATAATTAGGTTTATCTTTTCTATTTTTAGCAAAGTCTACAAAATCATTCTGAGTAATTTTTAATTCGTTAATGGTAAACATTGTTTGTTGTAAAGAATCTGTATCACCTTTACTTAAATCTTTACTATTAAGAATTTCTTTAGCTAGTGAATTTTCTTGAATAGTGTACTTTTCTTTTAATCTCTCAATAACTGCATTTTGTGATAATTGTGCACGAGAGCTAGACTTAATTCTATTTTCTAACTCTATTTTAATTTCATCAAAAGGTTGTACAGGGTGTTTTTTTATTAACTGTACAATATGCCAACCAAATCTTGTTTTAAAAGGTTTAGAGTATTCTCCTTCTTTTTCTAAACTAAATGCTACATCTTCGAAAGATTTAACCATAACTCCTGTTCCAAACTTTCTTAACTTACCATCTCTAGATTTAGTTCCTGGATCATCAGAATATCTTTCTGCTAAACTACCAAACTGTTCATCTTTATTAAGTTTAGCATATACTTCATTTATTTTATCTTCTCCTTTTTTAGACAAATCTTTCACTAAAATATGTGCAACTTCTACCTCTCCTTTAGATGGTCTAAATTCATCCACTTTTAAAATGTGGTATCCAAAACGAGTTCTAAAAGGTTTTGAAACTTGACCTGCTTTTGTATTATAAGCTGCATCTTCAAAAGGAAAAACCATTTTAAAAGCAGAGAAATATCCTAAATTACCTTTGTTACCTTTTCTACCATTAAAATCTCTAGCTGATGGATCTTCTGAAACCTCTTCTGCTACTTTTTCAAAATCTTCTCCATTAACTATTCTATTTCTAATTTTTATTATTTTTTGATAAGCCTCTAGCGTGTCTTTTGAAGTTGGAACTTTAGGCGTTCTAATTAATATATGTTTCGCTTTTACTTCATTTTTAGTTCTAAAATAAGCATCTCTTACTAATTGATTTATAAAAGCACTATCTTGTAAATAAGGAGCAGATAATTGATTTCTATAGGTTTCTATTTCTTTTTTATAGCTTGTTAATGTATCTAGTTTTATTGCATAAGCTTCTCTAACTTTAAGCCTATAATTAATAAATAATTCAAGGTTGTTATCTATATCTTTTGCTTCTTCATTATCTATGGCATCTAGATTTTTTTCATAAACTCTTTTAAAATCTTGAACCGATATTTTTTCATTATCTATAGTAACTAAAACCTTCTCTTTCTTTTGTGCTAAAGCAACAAAAGAAAACAACAAACATATAAGTAATACTGACTTTTTCATAAATTTATAAAGATATAATTCCTTCAATCTTTTCTGCTTTTTTATAATAATTAATTACGCTGTTAGCACTATCTAAATTAACAACTATAGAAACACTAACATATTTTCCTGTTTTAGATTTTTTTGTATTAATTACTGCTCCTGTATTATCAAATATATTTTCAACTTCATTTACTTGATTTCCAGAAGAAGGCACAATAAATTTATACATATAATCTGATGGAAAATCAGTAGTATCTTCTAATTGAGCTTTTAATTTTATATAAAATTCGTTTTTATCTTTCATAAGCTTACCTAACTAATATTAGAAAAATGTAGCGCACAAAATTACATTAAAAATTAGTTTTATAAAGAGATTGATTTATTTTTGTCAAAATCGACTCAAAATAGTATTTTTCAAATACTTTAAAAACAGAATTTTGTTAAAAAAGCAATTAAAAGTTGTATTAATAGGTGGCCCAGGAACTGGCAAAACCACCATCATAAATAGTTTAGATGAAAAAGGATTCTCTTGTTTTCATGAAATCTCTAGACAAGTAACTCTAGAAGCTCAAAAGAAAGGTATAGATCAACTTTTTTTAACTGAGCCTATACTTTTTAGTAAGTTATTATTAGAGGGCAGAGAAACCCAGTTTTTAGAAGCTCAAAAACTAAATGCTACCCCTATCTTTTTTGATAGAGGTTTACCAGATGTTTTTGCTTATTTAAATTATGCTAAAACAGATTACCCAGATTATTTTATAGAGAAAAGTAAAAAATACAAATACGATGTCATTTTTCATTTTTCTCCTTGGGAAAAAATACACGAAACTGACAACGAACGTTACGAATCTTTTGAAGACACTATTAAAATAGATAAATACTTACAAGAAGCTTACCTAAAATTGGACTATAAAATTGTTAAAGTTCCTTTTGGGAGTATTGAAGATAGAGTAAACTACATCTTACATTCAATCGAACAACTTAAATGATTTCTTCTGAAGAAATATTAGAAAAATATTGGGGTTACTCTAGTTTTAAATCACCTCAAAAAGAAGTGATAGAAGCTGTTTTAAGTAAAAAAGATGTTATCACTTTACTACCTACAGGAAGTGGAAAATCAATCTGCTATCAAATACCTGCATTATTGTTAGAAGGAGTATGTTTGGTAATTTCTCCATTAATAGCACTAATGCAAGATCAAGTAAATAGCTTAGTAAAAAGAGGAATTAAAGCAACTTATATAAAACCAAACTCAAGTGTAGACGAAATTGTTTCTCTTTTTGATGCTATAAAATTCAATAATTACAAACTACTATATATATCACCAGAAAGACTTCAATCTTCTTTAATTCAAGAAAAATTAAAAGAATTAACTCTTTCTTTAATTGCTGTTGATGAGGCACATTGTATTTCTGAATGGGGGCATGATTTTAGACCTTCATATAGAAACATAACACAAATAAAAGAATACTTCCAAAATGTTAATTACATTGCTCTTACAGCAACTGCCACAAAAAAAGTAATTAATGACATAGAGATAAATTTAGATTTAAAAGAACCTAAACTATTTACAAAAAGTTATTTTAAAGATAATTTGGCTTATCAAATTTTTTCTGTAGAAGATAAGTTAACTAGGCTAAAACAAATATTTTTAAAAACAAGAAGACCAGCAATAGTTTATGTGAATTCAAGAAAAAAAACAATTGAACTTTCTAACTTTTTAAATGCAAACGGATTTAAGAGTAGTTTTTATCATGGAAAATTAACAACCGATCAAAAAAAGAATGCTTTTGATAATTGGCTAAAAGAAGAAACACCAATTATGATAGCAACAAATGCTTTTGGCATGGGTATAGACAAATCTAATGTTGGAGTTGTTATACATTTTGATATACCAAGTAGCATAGAAAATTATGTTCAAGAAGCAGGAAGAGCAGGAAGAGATTCTAAAAAATCTTTTGCTGTTTTATTAAAAAACAATCATGATCTTGAAATTTACAAAAAACGTTTTTTTAAAAATATTCCAACCCTATCAGAAATTAAAAAAGTACATCGAAAATTATATCAAAATTTCGAAATTAGTAATGGCGAACTTTTAGAAAAAACGTTTCCATTAAACACATATGACTTTGCTAAAAAGTATCAATTTACACAAAATAAAGTTGAGTTTATTTTACGTATTTTAATGAACAATGGTATTGTTTCGTTATCTAATACGTTTCAAAAAAAATCAACTATAATGTTTAAAACTTCTAATGAATTTGTTATAAAATACGCTATAAATAATATCTATATTAAAAATTTTATAAACTCATTACTAAGAAGTTACACTGGTTTACATAAACAAAAAGTTAATATTAATGAATTTGTACTTGCAAAAAAAAATAATATAACTTCTTCGCAAGTAATTCAGTATTTGAAGCAACTAGATAAAGAAAATATATTAGAATACAACCCTGTAATAACAGATACAGAAATTCAATTTCTTTTGCCTAGAGAAGATGATAGAACTATAAATTTATTTAGTAAAGAAATAACACAGTTTTTAAAATTAAAAGAAGAAAAATTTAATGCTTTTTTACTCTATTTAAACAATAATAACATCTGTAGAAGTATTCAAATTTTAAATTATTTTGATGAAAATTCAGATAAAAAATGTGGTATTTGTGACGTCTGTTTAACTCAAAAAAAGACTTCAATTAAAGATATTGAAATAGAAATTTTAAAATTATTAAACCTTAAAAAATCATTAACCTCTTCTGAAATCATTACCTATTTAAATAGTAATGAGCATGAAGTTTTAATACATTTGCGCAGTCTATTAACTCTAGATAAAATTAAAATTAATTCTAGAAACAAATACGAAATCAAATCTTAAAGATGAAAAATTTACGAATAGTTTTTATGGGCACTCCAGATTTTGCAGTGACTATTTTAGATCATTTAGTAAAAAACAACTATAATATTGTTGGGGTTATTACTGCCCCAGATAAACCTGCAGGTAGAGGAAGAAAGTTAAATGAATCTGCAGTAAAAAAATACGCTTTAAAAGAAAACTTAGCTATTTTACAACCAACCAACTTAAAAAATGAAAATTTTGTTGATGAACTAAAAAAACTATCTGCAGATTTACAAATAGTAGTAGCCTTTAGAATGTTGCCTAAAATAGTTTGGAACATGCCAAAATTCGGTACATTTAATTTACATGCTTCTTTATTGCCAGAATATAGAGGTGCTGCACCTATTCATTGGGCAATTATAAATGGTGAAACAAAAACTGGTGTTACTACTTTTTTTATAGATGATAAAATTGATACTGGAGAAATTATCTTACAAAAAGAAATTGAGATTTTACCTGATGAAACTGTAGGTACTTTACATGATAAACTTATGTTTTTAGGTGCTGAGTTAGTTTTGCAAACAGTAGATCAAATTGAAAATGGAAATATTAGCACTACTAAACAACCAGAATTAGAAGAAAAATCTGCACCAAAACTTAATTCAGAAAACACTAAAATTGATTGGTCAGAATCTATTGAAAACATTTACAATAAAATAAAAGGTTTAAATCCTTTTCCTTCTGCCTGGACCTTAATAGAAAACAATAAAGAAATCATTAAAGCTCAATTATACAAAGTAGAAAAGGTTTATGAAAAACATTCTTATAATGTAGGACTAATAAAGACAACTAAAAAAGAATTAAAAATAGCTGTTGAAAATGGTTATATAAATGTATTAGAAATAAAATTATCTGGTAAACGAAAAATGGACATTAAAAGCCTACTTAATGGATTTCATTTTTCTGACGATGCAAAAGTGCTATAACCCTTTACCAACAAGGAATTTTGCGTTTTTTACACAAAAACACTAGTCGTTATTAACATTTAATAGGTATTTATTAACAAAACCCCTTATTTGTATACCTCAAATTTGCGTAAGCCCTTAATCCGTCTATATTTGTTAAGCTTTTTAGCAAAAAATATAAATATTCAATAATTTAAAATCTATTTATTATGAACAAGTCAGATTTAATCGATGCAATGGCTGCAGACGCAGGAATTTCTAAAGTAGCAGCAAAAGCAGCATTAGAATCTTTTACAGGAAATGTAACTTCTGCTTTAAAAAAAGGAGATAAAGTTGCTTTAGTTGGTTTTGGAACTTTTTCAGTTTCTAAAAGAGCTGCAAGAAGTGGTAGAAACCCTCAAACTGGTAAAACTATCCAAATTGCTGCTAAAAATGTAGCTAAATTTAAAGCTGGTGCAGGATTAAGCGACGCTGTAAACTAATCTTAGTTTATCGTTTTATTATAGAAAACTCTCTTTTTAAGAGAGTTTTTTTTATACCTATAATTTTATATATTTACTTATGCCCAATTTAAAACCTACAAAAGGAAAACTTTTAATTGCTGAGCCATCTATATTAAATGACTCATCATTTAATAGATCTATTATTTTAATTACAGAACATTCTGAGAATAATTCTGTAGGTTTTATATTTAATAAACCTTTAAATTTTACCATTAACGATTTGTTACCAGAAATAAATGCAGACTTTACAATATACCAAGGAGGACCTGTAGAGCAAGATAATTTGTATTTTGTTCACCAAGTACCAGAATTAATACCAGATAGCATAGAGGTAAACAATGGCATTTATTGGGGTGGTAATTTTGAAACATTAAAGAATCTCCTAAATAACAATTTACTTCAAAAAAATGACATTCGTTTTTTCTTAGGATATTCTGGTTGGGAAAAAAATCAACTAATAGATGAAATAAACACAAAGTCATGGTTTATCTCGGAAAACGATTCTGAAGATATTTTTGCCGAAAACGACATGTTTTTATGGAGAAACAAATTAATACAAAAAGGTGGTGATTATAAGCTTTGGGCAAACGCACCCAGTGATGTTACTTTAAATTAAGTTGTAAACTCCAAAACTTGTAAATTTTTAGCAATTTTTTTACTAAAATCTACTTTAAATGTTTTCTTTTTATATTGAGTAACAGGCTGAATACCAATAATAGCATTTGTTATAAATACCTCATCAGCTTTTTGAATTTCGAATGGAGAAATTGAAGTTTCTTCAACTTGAAACTCTTCATTTTTTGATAGAATTTCAAGTACTTTTTTCCTAACAATACCTTTAATACAACCTTCTGTAGTTGCAGGAGTTTTTACAACATTATCTTTTACAATAAAAATATTACCATTTGTAACTTCTACTACCCCCTTTTTCTCATTAATTAAAATACAATTATCTAAGTCGTTTTCTTTAGCAAAAACACTAGCTAAAGTATTTAGCATTTTATTGTTTGTTTTAATGGTAGATAATAATCCAGAGTAATTATAAAAGTCTTTAAATATATCTATCTTATAATCATTTTTTATGTTATGATTTAATTCAGAAGCTTCAACCAAAAAATCTATTTCATTAGTTTTTGGCGTATATAAACCACCATCTTTTCTAAAAATAGTTAATCTAACTCTAGATTTTTGTGAAGTGTTATTTGCTTTTACTAAGCTTAAGATTTCTTTTTCTAAAAATTCTAATGTAAAACTCATAGGAATTTTCATTCTAAGCATTCTCATAGAAGCCATCAATCTAAAATAGTGATCTTCCCAAAAAATTACTTTATTATTTACAACTTTAATAGTTTCAAAAACAGCATCGCCATATTTGAACCCTCTATTTTCAGCAGTTAGAGAAAATTTTTCTTGATCTAATATGTCTCCATTAAAATTTATCATACTTCTAAATATAAAAGAACAAAATTAAGGCTTTTGATAATAATAAGACATAAAAAAACTCAGTTAAAAAACTGAGTCATTTATATAAATAATAGCATTTGTCTATGCTCCAATAGTATGCTTTAATTCGTCTATTTGATTTTCCCAAAGTTGCTTTGCCTCTTCTACTTCATCTTCATCGTCTGCAAAATCAGTTATTATTAAAGACACATCCTTTGTTAATGCATCAACTTGAATCTTAATTTCAAAATAACTATCATCATCCTCACTTTCTAACCATTTAAATCGTATTCTATCATCAGATTTTTTAGTTATTAGCTTTGCTTTTTCTTCTGTATCATCCCAAATAAAACTAAAAATTTTCCCTCTAGAGTTTACTTTGTCAGCAAACCATTCTTGCAAACTAGAAGGAGAAGAAATATATTGATACAACATGCTAGGAGATGCGTGTATAGGGATTTCTAATTCGTATTTGACTTTATCCATTTTTTCGTTTAGTTAGGCACACAATATAGGTATTAATTCTATTTAAAAAAAATTAAAACCTCTGCTTGCGAATCTCTAAAATTCATTTATATTTGCAGCCTCAAATATGAATGGCGAGGTAGCTCAGTTGGTTAGAGCGCAGGATTCATAACCCTGAGGTCGGCAGTTCAAATCTGCTCCTCGCTACAATTTTTTTTAAAAAAGCTTTACCAAGCGAGAGTAGCTCAGTTGGTAGAGCGTCAGCCTTCCAAGCTGAATGTCGCCAGTTCGAACCTGGTCTCTCGCTCAAAAAAAAAAGACTTTACAATATTGTAAAGTCTTTTTTTTAGAACTTTTTTAGCTTATCACCAAAAAACAATAATAACAAAATTGGTATTGCTAAAAGTATTACAAATGTAGTATTGATAGAAAATAAAATAGGCTTTAATAATAAAGTCAAAGCAAATCCTCCAATTGCACCACCTAAATGGGCTGCATGCCCTACATTTCCAAGTTGTTTTTTCATTCCATAAATAGAATATAATAAATATCCTACTCCAAAAACATAACCAGGAATAGGTATAGCAAAAAAGAGCAATAACTGCATATCTGGAAAAAGTAGAATTGATGAGTAAACAATACCAGAAACTGCTCCAGATGCACCAACAGCAGAGTAATAAGGCTCATCTTTATGATAAGACAAAGAATAAAAACTTCCTGCTAAAAGACTTCCAAAATAAATAATTAAAAAACTATTATTTCCTAAAATATTAGCCACAAAATCTGCAAAAACATATAGAACATACATGTTTAAAATAAGATGCATCCAATCTACATGCAAAAAACCTGATGTAAACAACCTTACCTTCTCTCCTCCTTTTATCCTACTAACTTGAAATTTATACTTATCTAAAAAGGCATAATCATCAAAACCTTTCATAGATACTAAAACATTAGCTATTATAATACCTAATACAATTAAATTTGATTGTTGTAACATAAAACAAACATAACAATTCTGTTTGATTTCCTTTTACCTTTTCAAATTAAAATATAGATATTTGTACTCGAAAAAATTAGTATGCAGTTTATTACTTTTATCTTAGTATATCCCATAGTAAAATTATTATCTAAATTACCTTTAAGGATATTATATATATTTTCTGATGTACTTTACCTATTAATTTTTTATGTATTTAAATACCGAAAAAAAGTTGTTTTAAATAATTTAAATCTAGCTTTTCCTAACAATTCATTGAAAGAAAACAAACACTATTCTAAATACTTTTTTAAACACTTTACTGATTTATTTATAGAAACCATAAAAGCCATTTCAATTAGTAAGAGTGAAATAGTAAAAAGATATCAATACACAAATCCAGAGTTAGTAAACAATCTATTAAAAGAAGGGAAAAGCATTATATTTATTGGAGCACATCAAGCTAACTGGGAATGGTCTGTGAATTCTCCATTGGTAGTTAATAGTAAAGTTTATGGAGCTTATACTAGTTTAGGCAATACTTATTTTGATAAGGTAGTTAAGAAATCTAGAGAGCGTTTTGGATTTAAATGTTATGAGTCTTCAAAAACTACTAAGGTAATTTTAAAGAACTTTAAAGAAAAAAAACAAAGTATATATTTATTGCTAAGTGATCAATCACCTCAAGTAGAACGATCTTTATATTGGACTGATTTTTTTGGCATTAAAGTACCTATACATGTAGGAGCTGAAACTATTGCAAAAAAATTTGATTTAGCAGTTGTTTTTTGTGCTACAAAAAAAATAAAACGAGGATTTTATGAAACCGATTTTAAATTGATAACTAAAAATCCTAAAGAAATTGAGAATTATAAAATTACGGATGAATATATAAAGCTTACTGAAGAACTTGTAAAAAAACAACCAGAATGTTATTTATGGTCTCATAAAAGATTTAAACATAAAGATCGTTTTAATGAATGGAAAAGCATGAAAAACGTTCAGAAAAAGCTAAAAAAATAGAGAAAATTATAAAATATAAAGCAAATAGATTTTTAGCACGATATTTGTATTTAATACCACACAAATGAATCTTATATTATTCTACATTACTTATCCTATAATTTGGTTAATATCGATATTACCAATGCGAATTTTATATATCATTTCAGATTTTCTTTTTGTGCTAGTTTATCATATCATTGGTTACAGAAAAGATGTAATTTTAGGTAACATTAGTACAGCATTACCAGAAAAATCTAACAAAGAAAAAGAATTAATTGCTAAAAAATTCTACAAACATTTTACAGATATGGTTGTAGAAAGCCTTAAATCATTTACCATTTCTGAAAAAGAAATTTTAAAAAGATATCAATATAAAAATCCTGAACTAGTAAATAAATATGTAGAGCAAGGTAAAAGCATAGCATTAGTAAGTGCACATTTAGCAAATTGGGAATGGTCTACTAGCTTGCCTTTAGTGATAAAAGGAAATGTGTTTGGCGCTTACAATAAATTAAGAAACGAAACTTTTGAAGATAAATTAAAAAGTACTAGAGAGAAATTTGGTGTTGTAGGTTCTAGAACTTCTGACTTTGTAAATTTTATTAAAGATAAGTTTAAAAATAATATTCAAGGTTCTTATATTTTGTTAAGTGATCAATCTCCTATGATCCCTAAAACTTTTCATTGGGCAGAATTCTTTGGTGTAAAAGTTCCTGTCCATACAGGTGCAGAAATGTTAGCCAAAAAATATAATTTGGTTGTAATTAATTACAGGGCAAAAAAAATAAAAAGAGGTTACTATGAGACTGATTTCGAATTAATTACAGAAGACCCGAAAAAATTTAAGAATTATGATATTACTGAGAAATTCTTAAAAATTACTGAGAAAAATGTAAAAGAACAGCCTGAGTTTTATTTGTGGTCTCACAAACGTTTTAAACATAAAGACAAATTTGAAGAATGGCAAGAAATTATGAAATCTAAACAGCAAACCAAGAGTTAACTAACTCTTTTTCTATTGGTTTTACTGTTTTATGCACGTAATCATTTTTAATGGCATCGTACCTATAATCTTTAGACCAATCTTCAATATTTTTTGATAATTCAGTTAATGATTTACAAATAAAATCTAATTCATTATTAGTAACTGTTGGATGTAAAGACAAACGAACCCAACCTGGTTTTTCTGTATTGCAACCTTCTAAAATTTGACCTTTAATTCTGTTAGAAGTTTCTTGATCTACATTTAATAAAAAATGCCCATAAGTTCCTGCACAAGAACACCCTCCTCTAGTCTGAATTCCAAAACGATCATTCAATAATTTAACGACCAAATTAAAATGGTATTTTTCAAAATAGAAAGAAAAAATACTTAATCTCTTTTTATGATTAGGAGCTAATATTTTTACACCCTCTAAACTCTCTAAGGTTTTAAAAATTACCTTATTAATTTCTTCTTCTCTTTCTTCTATGTTTTTTGTACCCATTTTTTCCTTTAACTGAACTGCTAAAGCAATTTTTATGGTTTGCAAAAAACCAGGAGTACCACCATCTTCTCTAGTTTCTACATCATCAAAATAATCATGTTCTCCCCAAGGATTTGTATAACTTACAGTGCCTCCTCCAGGATTATCTGGCACTGTATTTTTATACAAGGCTTTATTAAATATTAAAACACCAGAACTTCCTGGTCCTCCTAAAAATTTATGAGGAGAAAAGAAAATAGCATCTAACATTTCATCTTCATTTTCTGGATGCATATTAATATCTACATAGGGTGCACAACAAGCAAAATCTACAAAACATAACCCATTGTATTTATGAATTAATTTTGCAACATCATGATAAGGTGTTTTTATACCAGTTACATTAGAACAAGAGGTTATTGAAGCGATTTTTACTTTTCTATGTTGATGTTTTTTTATGCAATTTTCAAACTCTTTTAAACAAACCAAGCCAGCATCATTACAAGGTACAACTTCTACATCTGCAATGGTTTCTAACCAAGAAGTTTGATTTGAATGATGTTCCATATGAGATACAAAAACAATTGGTTTTAGTTCTTCTGGAATAGTGGTATAATCTTTTAAACTCTCAGAAACTTTAAGTCCTAAAATACGCTGGAATTTATTGACAACGCCTGTCATACCTGAACCTGTAGTAATTAAAACATCATTACTATTTGCATTTACATGACGTTTAATAATATTTCTAGCTTCATGATAAGCTAAGGTCATAGCTGCACCAGAAGTTGAAGTCTCTGTATGTGTATTTGCTACAAAAGGCCCAAATTGATTACAAATTTTCTCTTCTATAGGTCTATATAAACGACCACTTGCAGTCCAATCACAATAAACCAAATCTTGCTCACCATAAGGTGTATCAAATTTCTGGTCTATACCTATGATATGCTCTCTAAATTGTGAAAAATAGTGTTCTAAATTCATTAGTCTAAAGATTTCTCGACTGCATTTAATATGACAGTTTATATAATTTCTTTTATTTCTCCAATAAAACGTTCTGCTAAAGCATCTGCTGCTGCTTGACTTTTAGCTTCTGTATAAATTCTAATAATAGGTTCTGTATTCGATTTTCTTAAATGAATCCACTCTTCTGCAAAATCAATTTTAACACCATCTATAGTATTTACATCTTCATTAGCATATTTAGAAGCCATAGTCTCTAAAATATTATCAACATCTATTTCTGGAGTTAATTGTATTTTATTTTTACTCATAAAGTAACTTGGATAACTCTCTCTAAGTACTTTACAAGACATTTTTTTATGAGCTAAATGCGATAAAAATAAAGCAACACCTACTAAAGAATCACGTCCATAGTGTGAAGCAGGATATATAATACCTCCATTACCTTCACCACCAATAACAGTATTGGTTTCTTTCATTTTAATGACCACATTTACTTCACCCACTGCAGAAGCTGTGTAAGTGCCACCATGTTTTTCAGTAACATCTCTTAAAGCTCTAGAAGAAGATAAATTAGAAACTGTATTTCCTCCACCAAGTCTTCCTAAAACATAATCTGCACAAGCTACTAGTGTATATTCTTCTCCAAACATAGAACCATCTTCGCAAACTAAAGCTAGCCTATCTACATCTGGGTCTACTACAATTCCAAAATCTGCTTTTTCTTTAACTACCAATTCAGAAATATCAGTTAAATGTTCTTTTAAGGGTTCTGGATTATGAGGAAAATGACCATTTGGAGTACAATACAATTCAACACATTCTACATTTAATTCTTTTAACAAAGCAGGTATAAAAACACCGCCTGTAGAATTTACACCATCTACAACAACTTTAAAATTAGCTGCTTTAATTGCATCAACATCAACTAGTTCTAAGTTTAAAACCTCTTGAATGTGTTTTTGTAAATATGTATTATCTTTTGTGTAAGTTCCTAAATCATCAACTTCTGCAAATGTAAAATCTTCACTTTCTGCTAAAGCTAAAATTTGCTCTCCATCTTCACCATTTAAAAACTCCCCTTTTTCGTTTAAAAGTTTTAAGGCATTCCACTGTTTTGGGTTATGAGAAGCTGTTAAAATAATACCTCCATCTGCTTTTTCTAGAGGCACAGCAACTTCTACAGTTGGTGTTGTAGATAAGCCTAAATCTATAACATCTATACCTAAACCAACTAAAGTATTTGCTACTAAACTAGATATCATCTTACCAGAAATTCTGGCATCTCTACCAATAACAACTTTTATATCTGTTTTACCTGAATTTCTTTTTTTTATGAAAGCTCCATAAGCAGAAGCAAATTTTACAGCATCTATAGGGGTTAAATTATCACTTGTGTTTCCTCCTATTGTTCCTCTAATTCCTGATATTGATTTTATTAATGTCATAGTTTCTTTTTAACTCAACAAATATAATTTTTTAGAACGATTTTTTTTGTTTTTAGAGATACAAATACACACCTTATTTTATTTAAGAATAACAATTTCATAAACAATAGGTTACATTTTTTACTATCTTTAAAATCTAACCAAAAACTATGATTCAATTATTTAAAAAAATCAGAAAAAAATTAATAGCAGAAAAAAGGCTAGTTAATTATTTAGCTTATGCTATTGGAGAAATTTTATTAGTTGTAATAGGAATTTTATTAGCGCTTCAGTTTAATAATAAAAATCAAGAACAAGAAAATACAAAAAAAGAAAGAGGCTATTTAATAAGTATAGTTGAAGATATTGAATACCAAAAAGTTATATTAAAAGATATGAAAAGACATAGCCTAGAATCTATAGAGGTGGCTAAGTCTATTATTCAAGATTTTGATGAAAATAAAAGTTTTATTGGAATTGATAGTTTAAATGACAAGTTAAATTATTTAATAGAAACTTATAATTTCCCAAATACAAATAATACGTATTCTGAACTTGTTGCTTCTGGACAATTAAACCTAATTAAGGATAAAGCCTTAAGTATAGATATCATAAATTATTACTTAAATTCTCAAGAAAGCGCAGATGATGTAAAAAATAATATTGAAAATATATTTTATCCTGAAGTTTACCCAACAATAAAAAAACTTTGTCAAATAACCATGTATGATGAAGATGTTGGTGAAGATGAAGACTTTTTGTTAGGAGAATACAAAGAGTTAGAAACACTAATAAACCAAAGATTACAAGAGCCTGAGATAAAATTAGATTTATTAAACGCCATTAAAATAAGAATACAAATTTTAAGTGTACATACTTTTATGATTAATGACATTCTAGAAATTGCTGAAGAATTGATAAAATCTATAGATGATTATTTAGGTTTAACACCAGAAATGGTAAATCATTATGATTAATATTTTAAAAATCAACAATTTGTAACATTTTAAACCAAACCTCAACTAACTATTAACTAACCAAAATTGCTATGCTCCAAAAAATACTGTTTCTAGGATTTTTATTTCTTTCTACTACCCTACTTTTTTCTCAAAAACTCAACTACAAAGAATACAGCTATTCCCAATTCTTTAAAATGATTGAAGAAGAAAAAGATTCTGTATTTAAATTAGAGAATGCTATTGTTAAATATAAAGAAGCTTCTGATTCTATTTATCAATTTAAGCCATTATCTGTAAATGAAAATAAATACAATAGAATTGACACTATTTATATTCATAAAGAATTAAGTCTCCAAAACGTACAATTTATACCATTTCCAACTGAAAATTTTAATAGTATGTTAACTAATTATGATTTTAAAGGTTTTGGCTTTAATCATATCAATTTTAAGAAAAAAGTTACGTTAAGAAATACGCTAGCAGTACTTTTTAATGAATGTGTTTTCGAAAATACTTTGACAGTAAATAATAATGATCCTATTGTATACAATATATATGATTATATAAAAAAAAATGAGAATAGATACAACTCTGAATCTGCTCTTATGCAAACAGATTTTATTTTAAACTCATCTGAACTAAGAAAAGGAATTTCTTTTTTATTTGACCTTAAAAATACAGATAACTTATATGAAGGTGAAGTGGAAATCACAAACTCAAAAATCTGGAAAAAGCCAAATAGCGTAAACCTAAATGCTTGGTCTAGTGATATCAAATGCAACAATCTTCTTTCTTTAAATATCAACAATTTAACATTCTATAATCAAGCACGTATTTATAATATTAATGGACGTTATTTCAATTTTACAGAAAATAAATTTGAAGATATAACGTATTTTTATTTTTCTGCAAAAAATGATAAAAGCAATATAAAAATCAAAAATAACATATTCAAAAAATATGTAGTAACAAGTTTAAATACACTCACAAAAAGTTCAGAAGTCGATTGGGATAACTTTAGTAATAAACTAATTAATAGCTCATCTTTTAATGAGTATTTCTATACACTAAGAGAAAATGAAAAAATTGGAGTTATAGAAAGTTATAAGAAACTAGAAAAATTAGATAACAAGAAAGATTCTTTAATTAATATTTATAAAAACTCTTATTTATTATCTCATAAAAGTGCCCTAAAAAAAGAAGTACAATTACGAGTTAATTATTATGATTTTTATAAAAGTCAACAGGATTTAGAAAGTTCTAATGCGCTTTATATTGAATATAAAGACTTGTTATTAATGCAATCTAAATTACAATATAAACAAAACCCTTCTTTCGAAACTTTTTTTAAATGGCGTATCAATCAATTTTTAAAAGTGTTTTCTGCTTATGGAACTAAACCAGAAAAAGCAGTTATTTTTTCTTTGTATGTAATTTTATTGTTTGCATTTATTTATTTACTCTTCCCTAATTCTTGGGATACTTTAGGGAAAAAAAGATTAATACACAGATTTGAGTTCTTTCAAAAATATTTACGTAGAAATGAAGGTATGCATACTATTTATTTGGAAGACAAACAACAAGAAATAAGTTCTTATGAAGCGTTTAAAACCAACTTAGAAAAAGCACATTTAGAATTGCCTTCGTTTTTTATTACTTGGAGTAAACCTTTGTATAACGCTTCTATGTTTAGTTCTAGAATTACAAGTCGTTTTTTAAAAACAACAGATGTTTTACATGGTAAATGGAAAGATCTATCACCTAAACAAAAACGATGGAAAAACATTCAAATTGGGTTATTACTTACTGTAGGTCTGTTGTATGATTTGTTTATTAAAGCATTAAATGCATTAATGCTCTCCATAAACACCTTTACCACTTTAGGTTTTGGAGAAATACCCATAAAAGGATTACCTCGTTATTTGGCAATAATCCAAGGATTTATTGGTTGGTTTATGCTGACAATATTTAGTGTGTCTTTAATTTCACAATTATTGAATTGATATGAAAAAAAGCAAACTTACTTTTATTATAGCTTTTGTAATTTATTCTCTTATACACTCTTGCAAGCCAGATAAAAATTTAAAAGACCCTCTAAAAGCTGGATGGAAAGGAGAAAAAGTATGTACTATTCTAGAAGAAAATGATAAAGTAAGAGCTTTAAAATGTGTTTTTTCTCCAGGTGTTGGTCATGAAAAACACTTTCATGCAGCTCATTTTGGATATACATTAAAAGGAAGCAAATTTAAAATTACAGACCAATCAGGAACCAGAGAGGTTAATGTACCTGACAATTATAGTTTCTATAATGAAAAAATTGAATGGCATAAGGTTTTAAATATTGGAGATTCTACAGCAATATTTTTAATCATTGAACCAAAATAAAACCTATAGATATGATAAAGTTTTTTAGACATATTCGTAAATCACTTTTAGAAGAAAACAAAATGGGTAAATACTTAACATACGCTTTTGGCGAAATTATTTTAGTAGTAATTGGAATTTTAATAGCATTACAGATTAATAATTGGAATGAGCATAGAAAATTAGAAGAGTTTGAGAAAAATATTTTAATAGAAATTGATAGAACAATAGCTAAGGATTTAGCCGATTTTAAATATTTTGAAAAGAGAATTATAAGAAAAGACACAGCAATAGATAATATGCTTTTTGCTAGAAAAGGAGAAAAACGTTTTTCAGATAAACAATTAATTGAAAATATAGTTTGGGTTCATAACACAATTATTTATAGTTACAATAAAGGTCCATATGAAACCTTAAAATCATCTGGTTTAGATAGAATTAAATCAGATTCCCTAAGGTATAATCTTACTTATTATTATGAGGTGATATTACCAAGATTCACTGCCTTTTTTGATATTGTACATAAAGAGCATCAACCAAAAATAAATAAACATTTAGAAGAGCTAGAAAAAGAAGGTTTTTATAAAAAAAACTTCGAATTGTCTTTAAAACGTGAAGGGTTCTACCCCAAAACTCACTACAATATAAAAAAATACTTGACAGAAGAACATTATTATGATGTTCTAATATTAGAGGCTAATTATAAATATGACCTATGGTCTACCATAATTCCATTAATTAAACATACAAAAAAAATAAAAAAAGATATAGGAATTGAAATAGAAAAACGCTTTAAAAAAGATTAAATGATTAAATTCTTTAGAAAAATTCGTCAAAAACTATTAGTTGATAATCGGTTTAATAAATATTTACTCTATGCTATTGGCGAAATTATCCTTGTGGTAATTGGTATTTTAATTGCGTTACAAATTAACAATTGGAATACAAATAGAATAGAAAAAAATAAAAACAAAGAGCTTCTTATAAAATTGACTAAGGAATTGGATTACAACATTCAACGTGCTCATTTTATTGACACAGTTCAAGGAGGTTTTCAAACCAGAAAAATCTACACAGATAGCATTCTTAGCCTGATAGTAAAAGGGATACAACCTGAAGACTTAAATTACCTTACTAAAGAAGCAATTTTTTATGTGAATACCTTCAATTTAAATTCTACGGTTTTTCAAGAGCTCAAAAACACGGGTAGTTTGTACTCTTTAGGAACAGATAGCTTGGTTACTCAAATTCAAACCTATTATCAATTGTGTGAAAGAGAGTCCTTCTACAATTTACAATACAGTGAAGAATGTATTTATTTAAGAAGACAATGTTATGATGGATTTATCAATTTTAGACAGCTCTATCATTTAGATGCTAAGACAGCTATAAAAGACAATCCATGGATTTTTAATTCGAAATCTAAGAAGACAATACATCTTAGGCAATATGCATCTAGAGTTAGTAATCAAAGCAATTTAATGTCATACAAATTGAAAAATATCATGGTTGAATCAAAAAAGTTAAAAGAATTAATTGCTAAAGAATTGAATTCTTATGATTAAATTCTTTCGAAAAATCCGTCAATCACTTATTATGGAAAATAAACCCTCTCGTTATTTCAAATACGCAATTGGAGAAATAGTTTTAGTGGTTATTGGAATTTTGATTGCTTTACAGATTAATAATTGGAATGAAGGTGCTAAAGAGCAAAACAAAGAAACAATATATTTAAAAAACTTAGAAAGAGACTTAACAAATCAATTAGACTTCATTGATGATCAAATTTCTTATGAAACTGACTATACAAATGCTGCAAGTTATCTTTTAAACTCATTTAAAGGAAAAAACTTTATAAAGATTGATACAAGCTTTTTTAGAAACTTAACATTATTACAATCACGAAAAACCTTTTTAATAAATGATCCAACGTATACAGATATGTTGTCATCTGGCAGTATAGACATTATAAAAAACAAACAATTTAAAGATAAACTCATTCAATATTATCAAGAGTTAGAACGTATTGAAAAAATTATTCAGAATAATAATTCTCTATTAGTTGATCAACAATATGCATCTGTTTTTTTTAAAATAGGATATTATTTTGATGAAGAATCTATTGGTATTTTTAATTACAAGCAAAATAAATCTTCAAAATTGAACTTAAAATATGAAGATGAACTTGCTAAAATATCGAGAGAAATTTTAAACAAGAATGAAAATAAATTACAATTAATGAATGTAATAAATCTACGTCACGTGTTAAGTTTAGGTTCTTTAAGTTTAATGGAAACGTCCAAAAAAAATACTCAATTACTATTAGAAGAATTAAAAGATTTAAACAAAAAGAATTAGACTAATGACTCTTAATCAAAATTAACTCTTCTTGTGGTTTCGTTAAATATCTTGCTCCATCTTTAGTAACAACTGCCATTTCTTCTACAGAAATTGTTTTTTCAGTTCCATCTTCACGTTTCCAAGCATGAAAACCATCAAATGCAAAGGTCATTCCTTCTTTTAATTTTTTCTCAGAAGCTGGTCTAACATGCGAACTTTGAGAACCTCCTAAATTAGGGCCTACATCATGAGCAACATAACCTACAGGATGTCCTGTAGACCACATTACATATTCGCTATTAGCTTTGTTCATCAAAACACGTTGTGCCCTATCTACATCAACTCCTTTTACTCCAGGCTTCATAGCTGCTAATGCTGCTCTACTCCCTGCTTTTCCACTATCCCAATAAAACTGAATATCCTTAGGAGCTTTAGTTTCTCCTTCTTTTAAAACATATGCAAAACGTTGTATATCAGAAACCCATCTGTCATATAATTTAATTCCAAAGTCTATCTGAATGACATCTCCAGGCATAATTACTTTATCAGTAGCATGAGAATGCCCTCTATCTGGCCCTGAATTAACATTTGGATTTTGATCTGGTGCCCAACCATCTTTAACTCCATATTCAGCCATTTTTTGCTTTAAAAACTTAGCAATATCAGCATCTGTAGAAGTACCAGGTATAATTTGTTGATAAGCTTCAATTTGAAACTGAGCAGTTAATTCTGCAGCTTTGGTTAAAATTGCTACTTCTTCTGGTAATTTAATTGATAACCAATTGTAAACAACTTCTGTTGATGAAACTAATTTATTAGCATCGCTTCCTAAAAAAGATTCTAATGTTTGTCTTTGTGTATAAGATAAACCATCTGCAGTTGAGTTAGACTGAGATGAATTAATTGCAATTTTAGAAAAGTTCTGCGCTTTTATAAATGTAACAGCTTGCTCTATTGCAGATTTTCCTCTTTCAACTGGTACAACTTCATCATGTATGTTTAATTCATCTAAAGCAGTTGATTCTCCTGATGGAGAAAATACCTTTGAATGAAAACCATTATCATCATTATAAAATAAAAAAGCTGCTGTACCACCAGCATTTTCTCCTCCAACATGATCTGCTAAAGGATCGTTATTGTTTTCTCTACAAATAACCAACCAACAATCTACATTTGCTTCTTTTAAAGCATTTGGTAAAAGTGTATTTATTCTTTTCTTTCTTATTTCTGGCCAAGGATTTTCTCCCCAATATTCAACAGAATTTATTTTAGAAACTTCTTCTTTTTGTTGATTACAACTAATTAGAACAAGTATAAAAAGAGAAAAAATAAATTTAATTTTCATGATTAGTATTTTTTAATATTATCAAATATAAGGAATAAAAAAAGCCACTACAAAGTGTAGTGGCTTTTCTATATTTAAACTAAAATGAACTAAAAATTACTATTTTTTCTTTTTAGCTTTTGCATCCATTTGTTTCTTTAAGTCTGCAAGACCACCTATGTCTCCTAAAGTAACTTTTTCTACTTCAGCAGCTTTTTTAACAGCAGCTTTAACGTTACGTTTTTCTTGCTCTTTAAAGATTGATGTATGAGAAACTACTACTCTTCTGTATTCTTTAGAAAATTCTAAAACTACGAAGTCTGCAGTATCTCCTTTACCTAACTTAGAACCATCTTCTTTTTCTAAGAATCTAGTTGGAGCAAATCCTTCTACTCCTCCTTCTAAAGTTACAGTAGCACCTTTATCATTTTTATCTTTAATAGTACCTTGATGTGTAGAACCTATTGCAAACGTATCTTCATGACCATCCCAAGGGTTATCTTGAGTTTGTTTATGACCTAGGTTTAACTTTCTGTTCTCTACATCTAATTCTAATACTTGTACTTCTAATTGCTGACCTACAGTTACAAAGTCTGATGGGTGCTTAATTTTCTTAGTCCAAGATAAATCAGAAATGTATACTAAACCATCAATACCTTCTTCTAATTCTACAAACACACCAAAGTTAGTGTAGTTTCTTACAGTACCAGTATGTGTGGAACCAACAGGATATTTAGTAGTAATATCTGTCCATGGATCTTGGTGTAATTGTTTCATACCAAGAGACATTTTTCTGTCTTCTCTATCTAAAGTTAAGATTTCAGCTTCAACTTTATCTCCAACTTTTACGAAATCTTGTGCAGAACGTAAGTGTGTAGAATAAGACATTTCAGAAACGTGAATTAATCCTTCTACTCCTTGCTCTACTTCTACAAAAGCACCATAATCTGCAATTACAACAACTTCTCCAGTAACTTTATCTCCAACTTTTAAGTTAGCATCTAAAGCTTCCCAAGGATGAGCAGATAATTGCTTTAATCCTAATTGAATTCTAGATTTGTTATCATCAAAGTCTAAAATTACAACGTTTAATTTTTGATCTAACTCAACAACCTCATTTGGATGATTAATTCTAGACCAAGATAAATCTGTAATATGTACTAAACCATCTACGCCACCTAAATCTACGAACACACCATAAGAAGTAATGTTTTTAACAACACCTTCTAATACTTGTCCTTTTTCTAATTGACCAATGATTTCTTTCTTTTGTTCTTCGATATCAGCTTCAATAAGTGCTTTATGAGAAACAACAACGTTTTTAAATTCGTGGTTGATTTTAACAACTTTAAATTCCATTGTTTTCTCTACATATTGATCGTAATCTCTAATTGGCTTAACATCAATTTGAGAACCAGGTAAGAATGCTTCGATTCCGAAAACATCTACAATCATACCACCTCTAGTTCTACACTTTACAAAACCATTAACAACTTCTCCTGTTTCATGAGCATTGTTAACACGTTCCCAAGCTTTGATTACTCTAGCTTTTTTATGAGATAATACTAATTGACCAGAAGAATCTTCTCTTTTATCAACTAATACTTCTACTTTATCACCTACAGCTAAGTTTTGGTTGTAACGAAATTCGTTTAAAGAAATAACTCCTTCAGATTTAGAGTTAATATCAATAATTGCATCTCTATCAGTAATTCTTATAACAGTACCTTCGATTACATCACTTTCGTTTACGAAACCAATAGTACCTTTTAATGCTTCTTCGAATTCTTTTAATTTAGCTTCATCTACAGCTTCAATACCTTGTTCGTATTTGTGCCAGTTAAAGTTTTCTAAGAATTCTTGTGGATTTTGTTGTTCTACAGCAGTAGTTTCTGTAGATTGTGTTGTAGTTTCTTCTGCTACAACTTCTTTGTTTTCTTCAGACATATTCTGAAAATAATTTGTATCTTTTTGTTAATCAGATTTTTAACGATAAAAACGCAAAGAGCTAGTTATATAAATTGTTTTAAAAAATTCCTTTTTCAAATCTGTTCTCGTAAAAAGGAGTGCAAATTTACAAAAAATCCTTAATTATTAACTAATTAGAATAAAATATTTTCTTTTTTATTGTGATTATATTTGTACTGAAAATCAAAATCTTATGAAAAATTATTTAAAAATACTATTCTTGGTTTCTTTACTGATTCAATTAGGATGTCAAAAAGAGCAAACTCCTCTTGTAAAACATCATAAATCTCATGAAGAAAGTAGACAAAATGTTCCTTTTTCTGATGCTGTACAAGTAGATAACTTATACTTTTTAACAGGTCAAATAGGCAAAAACCATACAACAGGTAAAATAGCTGAAGGTGGTATAGAAGCTGAGACTGAACAGGCTATTCTAAATATAAAAGATGTTTTAGAATATCATAAACTTACTTTAAATGACGTTGTAAAATGTACTGTAATCTTAGCTGATATTAATGATTTTTCTAAAATGAATGGAATTTATCGTTCTTTTTTCAAGGAAAATTTACCTGCAAGGACTACATTTGCAGCCAATTTAGTTGCAGGAGCTAAAATTGAAATTGAAGTTGTAGCCGCAAGAAAATAAATGGATAAAAAAACAAAAGATTTAGTAGATAAAGGAATTATGCTTCCGCTTATGGAAGAATTCTATACTATACAAGGTGAAGGGTATCATACAGGTAAAGCTGCCTATTTTATTAGGGTGGGTGGTTGTGATGTAGGTTGCCATTGGTGTGATGTTAAAGAAAGTTGGAATGCTGATTTACACCCACCAACCATAGCAGATAAAATTGTTGAAAATGCAAAAAAGTATACTGACACTGTTGTGGTTACTGGAGGTGAGCCTTTAATGTGGTCTATGGATTATTTAACAAATCTTCTTCAAAAAAATAATTTAAAATCTCATATTGAAACTTCTGGTGCTTATTCTTTTTCTGGAAAATGGGATTGGTTTTGCCTTTCTCCTAAAAAAACAAAATTACCTTTAGAAGAAGTATACAAAGAAGCAGATGAGTTAAAAATGATAATTCACAATAAAAGTGATTTTGATTTTGCTGAACAACAAGCTGCAAAAGTTAACGAGAATTGTGAATTGTTTTTACAGCCAGAATGGAGTAAAAAAGAAAAAATGACTTCTTTAATTGTAGATTATGTAATGAAAAATCCTAAATGGAAAATATCACTACAAACACATAAGTATCTTAATATTCCTTAAATTGTAAGCAAAATCTGTTTTTTTCGTCAAATTAAAAAACTAAAATGCGCTTATTTTACTTATTTCTAATATTCATATTCATTTCTTGTACTTCAAATAATGATGAAATAATATCTAACATTGAACAAGAAGAATTTTCTATTTGGATAGTAGATAAAAACGATATTAAAGGAGGAGGAAAAACTTATGATTTAAGTGTAAATCCTAAATTTGGTAATGTTTCAGACTTTGAAAAACTTTCTGATCATGAAAAAGTTGCTTTAATTAGTTTTAATAATGAAGTAAGAGTTTATCCTTATTTTTTTACTAATCATTTTGAGGTTATAAATGATGTTTTTAATAATAATAACATTGCTGTTTCATATTGTCCTTTAACAAAAAGCGGAATTTGTTTTAATAGAGAAATTGATGGTAATATATATCAAATACTAGCTTCTGGTTTTTTATATAAAGATAATATGGTTCCTGCTGATAAAGATCTAAAATTTTATTGGTCACAAATGTTAATGACTTATATTGGTAAAGAAAATGCAGGAAAGAGTATTTCAAATTACAACCTAATTGAGACAAATTGGAAAACTGTAAAAGAATATTTCTACGATGCTAAAGTATATTATCATGATAAAAGAACTGCTGGAGAAACAGATCCTCAATTAAGTACTACTCAAGATTCGCAATATATTTATGGAGTTATTGAAGAAAAAATTAATACAAGAGTAGAGTTATTTTCTTATAATTTATTTAAAAATAAAACTAAATTAATCTCAAAGATTATAAATAATAAAGAAGTTATTATTATAGGAAGTGAAGAGAAATATTTTGTAACTAGCTATTATAAGAAAGATAATTTAGAATTTTATTTATTAGATGACAGTAATTTTCCTAATATTTTAAGCGATAATGAAGGTAATATTTGGAATATCTTTGGGTATGCAATTTCTGGAAATAGAAAAGGAGAACAATTAGAATCTCCTAAAACTTATGTTGCTCAATTTTGGGCTTGGAAAGATTTTTATTCTAATTTAAAGTTCAACTAATTTTTTATCTATCAGATTACAAATAAGCTCAAATTGCTCATTAATTCCCATATCAGAATTATCAATTTCAATTGCATCATCTGCCTTAACTAAAGGTGAATCTTTTCTTGTAGAGTCTACTCTATCTCTTTCTTGTACATTGAAAAGAATATCATTATAATCTACATTATCTCCTCTTTCAATTAATTCTTTATATCTTCTTAATGCTCTTTTATCAGCAGAAGCTGTCATAAATAATTTTAGATCAGCATCAGGAAAAACAACAGTACCAATATCTCTTCCATCCATTACTACTCCGCCATCTTTACCCATCAATTGTTGTTCTGCCACTAATTTTTTTCTAACTTCAGAAATTGCTGCTATTTTACTAACTAATTGAGATACTTCTAATGTTCTTATTTCTTTTTCTACATTATCACCATTCAAATACATTTCTGCAAAACCTAAATCTTTATTAAATTTAAACTGCAAAGAAATATTAGGTAACTGAGAAACTAAATTTTCTTTTCTTAAAAAGTCTACACCAACATAATTATTTTTATTTGCAAACAGAGTTACAGCTCTATACATAGCCCCAGTATCTACATAAATATAATTGTATTTTTTGGCTAGTAATTTGGCTATTGTACTTTTTCCTGTTGATGAAAAACCATCTATGGCAATTGTAATTTTTTTACTCATTATCTTCTATTATTCAAATCAATTTCTAAACTAAAAGTACTAGCATTTGTTGCTGAATGATATTTTGAAAAAGCATAATTAAATTTAAATCTATTCATTCTTATTCCAAAACCAAAAGAAATACCCCCAAAAGTTCTAACATTCTGTAATTTTAATTCAGCTGCTCTTCTAAAATGATATCCTAATCTTAAATTGATTAAGCTTTCAGGAAAAAATTCAGCTCCTACAATTAAATGCCTGAAGGTATTATCTAAAAAACTAATTTCTTGTTCTGTTACATTACCTTCTAAATCTGTTGTTTGTTCAGATGGATTTGGAGTGGATACATCCCATTGTTGAAGATTATCTAGAGTTAGATACCATTTTAATGGTATATATTCTAATTGATAAGATGCTCCAACAGCCAATTTAAACGGTATTTTTTCATTAGTTCCATTAAAAGATTGTAATTGAGTCCCAAAATTTCTAGCAACAATTGTAAAAGTATATGGTTTGTAAGGGCTATAATATAAAACTGCTAAATCAACAGCTACACCAGTTGAAGAAAAAGTAGATATTGCAGAATTGATGAATTTTAGATTAGCTCCAAAAAATAAATTTGTCCATGGTAAATTAATAGAGTAACCAATAGATAAAGCTAAATCATTAGCTCTAAAATTTCCAGTTTCGTTTCCTTGTTCATCAGCTCCAATTAAAGACCCATAATCTAAATAAGTTATGTTACCATGAATGGTTCCAAATCTTCTAGAAATTAGTCTAGCATATGAAACAGATCCTAAATTTATACCAGCTAAAAAACTTGAATAATTAACAGATAATTTCCCATCAATTTCAGGGTTTATCGTAGAAGGATTCCAAGTGGGTTGATTAATATCATCCATTAAGGTTAAAACTTCACCACCTAGAGCGATTTGTCTAGCAGAACTAGATAAGTTTAAAAACTGATATATATTTTCACCTCCAATTTGACTTAACATTGAATTTGAAAATATTGAAAAATAAAAAATAAATAACAGTTTTTTCATTTATGCAAATAAACATAGTATAATATCAATAACGAAACTAAATAATTATATTATTTCATACTATAAATTTTAAACAAAAAAAAACCTCATACTAAAAAGTATGAGGTTTATAATTTCTGATATTATGATCAGAATAAAGAAAGGCAGCGACCTACTCTC
>NZ_JBHSCY010000003.1:0-178011 GCF_042651285.1 Polaribacter marinivivus
GAGAGTAGGTCGCTGCCTTTCTTTATTCTGATCATAATATCAGAAATTATAAACCTCATACTTTTTAGTATGAGGTTTTTTTGTTATTCAGCATTATATAATAAAATCATTAAATAAATATATTTATGAATAGATCCATATTACATTTCTACTAAATCACCTGCAATATCTTTTGATGGTAATTCTGTTTTGCCCATTAAGAAAATGTCAACTTGTCTAGCAGCTTCTCTACCTTCGGAAATTGCCCATACAATTAAAGATTGGCCTCTACGCATATCACCAGCTGTAAAAATATTTGGAATATTAGTTTGATATTTTCCATATTCAGCTTTGAAGTTAGAACGTGTATCTTTTTCAATACCCAATTTATCTGCTAATGTACTTTCTGGACCTGTAAAACCTAATGCTAATAAAGCTAAATCACATGGCCAAGATTTTTCAGTGCCTGCAATTTCTATTAATTGAGGCCTTTGACCAGGAACCATTTTCCATTCAACATTTACAGTTTTTAAAGCAATTAATTTCCCTTTTTCATTTTTAATAAATTCCTTGGTATTAATTAACCAATTACGTTCAACACCTTCTTGATGAGAAGAGGATGTTTTTAATTGAAGTGGCCAAAAAGGCCAAGGAGTAGTTGGTGAACGATGACCAGGAGGTTTAGGCATAATTTCAAAATTAACTACTGATTTTGCACCCTGTCTATTAGAAGTTCCTATACAATCTGAACCTGTATCTCCACCACCAATGACAATTACATCTTTATCAGTTGCCATTACTTGGTTTTTTACCTCTTTACCAAACAATACTTTTGTTTGTTGTGTTAAGAAATCCATTGCTTGTACAACACCATCAGCATCTATTCCAGGAGTAGGTAAACTTCGTCTTTCTGTAGCTCCACCACATAAAACTATAGCGTCGAACTTCTTTAATTCTTCAACTTCGTAATTTACGCCAACATTTACATTTGTTTTAAATATAATTCCTTCAGCTTTTAATATAGCTATTCTTCTATCAATAATTCCTTTTTCCATTTTGAAATTTGGAATTCCATAGCGTAATAATCCTCCTACTTCATCATCTCTTTCAAATACAGTAACAGTATGACCAGCTCTATTTAGTTGTTGAGCTGCTGCTAATCCTGCAGGACCTGAACCAACAATTGCAATTTTTTTATTAGTTCTTGTTTTAGGAGGTTGTGGTTTAATCCATCCTTCTTTAAAAGCTCGTTCAACAATATTTTTTTCAATGTTTTCTATAGATACTGGATCTTCTATAATACCTAATACACATGATTTTTCGCAAGGTGCAGGACATAATCTACCAGTGAATTCTGGGAAATTATTAGTTGAATGTAAAATCCATGAGGCTTTTTGCCATTCACCTTGATGAACCATATGATTAAAATCTGGAATAAGATTACCTAAAGGACATCCACTATGACAAAAAGGAATACCACAATCCATACATCGTGAACCTTGTTTTGTTATCTCTTTTTCTGATAATGGAACTGTAAATTCTTTATAATGTTTTACACGATCTTTAACAGAAGTGTACTTTTCATCTTGTCTTTCAAATTCTTTAAATCCTGTTATTTTTCCCATGACATTATGTTGTTGTTAATTCTTCTACCATTGGTTCTTCTGTTTCTAATCGCTTAAGTGCTTTTTTGTATTCTGTTGGCATTACTTTTACAAAGTTTTTAATTGAAGTATTCCAATTTGTTAATAAAGAAGCTCCTTTCTTGCTATCTGTATATAAGACATGCTTTTCTATGTTTGCTTTTAAATCTGCAATATCTTCTTCTGAAAGTGATTCGAATTCTATAGTTTCTGTATTACATAATCCATTTATGAATTTATTCTCAGGATCGAAGACATAAGCAATTCCTCCACTCATACCTGCAGCAAAATTTCTACCAGTTTTACCTAAAACAATTACTTTTCCTCCTGTCATATACTCACAACAGTGATCTCCAACTCCTTCTACAACTGCTGTTGCTCCAGAGTTACGAACAGCAAAACGCTCTCCTGCAATTCCGTTTATGTATGCTTGTCCATTTACAGCTCCAAATAAGCAAACATTACCTACAATAATATTTTCATCAGCAATAAAATCTGCTTGACTTGGTTTTTTTACAATTAATTTTGCGCCTGATAATCCTTTTCCTAAGTAATCATTTGTATTACCTTCTAGTGTAAACGTTAATCCGAATGCACCAAAAGCTCCAAAGCTTTGACCAGCAGAACCAGTAAAATTGATATTTAATGTGTCTTCTGGTAATCCTAAATGACCGTAAATTTTTGAAATCTCATTACTTACAATAGCACCAACAGTTCTATTAACATTTTTAATTGGATATTGAAGATTCATTTTTTCTTTACGATATAAAGCTCTGTGAGAATCTTTTAAAATTGTAAAATCTAAAACATCATCTAAATTATGTTCTTGTTTTTCTGTATTTCTAACAGTCATGTTTTTGTAGGCTGATGGTCTATATAGGATGCTAGATAAATCTAAACCTTTTGCCTTATAATGTTTTATAGCCTTATTAGCATTTATTTTATGAGTTTGGCCTACCATTTCTGCTAATGTTCTAAAGCCTAGTTGAGCCATTATTTGTCTTAATTCTTCAGCTACATAGTAGAAGAAATTAATAACGTGTTCTGGAGTGCCTTTAAAATTTTTGCGTAGCTCTTTATCTTGAGTAGCAATACCTACAGGACATGTATTTAAATGACATTTACGCATCATAATACAGCCAGAAGCTACTAGAGGAGCAGTTGCAAACCCAAATTCTTCTGCACCTAATAAAGCTGCAATAGCTACGTCTCTACCTGTCTTTAATTGCCCATCACATTCTACAACTATTCTACTTCTTAAGTCATTTAAAACTAAAGTTTGCTGTGCTTCTGATAAACCAAGTTCCCAAGGTAAACCTGCATGTTTTAATGAGGTTAGAGGAGAAGCTCCTGTACCACCATCGTAACCAGAAATTAAAACAACATCAGCTTTAGCTTTAGCAACTCCAGCAGCAATAGTACCTACACCAACTTCAGAAACTAATTTTACATTAATTCTAGCTTCACGATTGGCATTTTTTAAATCGAAAATTAATTGTGCTAAATCTTCGATTGAATAAATATCATGATGTGGAGGAGGAGAAATTAAGCCAACAAAAGGAGTAGAGTTTCTTGCAGCTGCAATCCAAGGAAGCACTTTATGTGCTGGTAATTGTCCACCTTCGCCAGGTTTTGCTCCTTGAGCCATTTTAATTTGAATCTCTTTGGCATTGGTTAAATAATGTGATGTTACCCCAAATCTACCTGAAGCTACTTGCTTAATTGCAGAATTTCTACTGTCTCCATTTATGTCTTTTTGAAAACGTCTTCTATCTTCACCACCTTCACCAGAATTAGATTTTCCTCCAATTCTATTCATAGCAATTGCTAGGTTTTCGTGAGCTTCTCTTGAAATTGAGCCATATGACATGGCACCTGTTTTAAATCGTTTTACAATTTCTGTCCAATCTTCTACCTCTTCTAATGGAATTGGGTCTAAATTATCAAATTCAAATAAACCACGAATGGTCATTAAATTTTCTGATTGCTCATTAATAGCCTTAGAATAAACGTCGTAACTTTTTTGATCACTTAAACGAACAGCTTGCTGTAATTTAGCAACAGTTGTAGGATTAAATAAATGACGTTCTCCATTTCTTCTCCATCTATAATCACCACCAATATTTAAACCTAAAGTTTTATCAATTTGATTGTCAGGATAAGCTTGCTTGTATCTTTTATCTATCTCTTTTTCTATTTCATATAAACCTATACCTTCTACTCTTGAGGCTGTATAAGGAAAATATTTTTCTACAAATTGTGAATTAAATCCAACTATTTCGAATATTTGAGAACCTCTATAAGAGTGTAATGTAGAGATTCCGATTTTATTCATAATCTTTAAGATACCTTTACCAATAGCAAAGTTGAAATTATCTACGGCTTTTTGCTCATCCATATCTGTGATAAACCCTTCTTTAACCTGCATTCTGATAATTTCATTAACCATATAAGGATTTACAGCACTTGCACCATAACCAAATAAAGTTGCAAAATGATGTGGTTCACGTGGTTCTGCAGATTCAATGATGATGTCAAAAAAAGAACGTTTACGAAGTCTATTTAATTGATGGTTTACATAAGAACAAGCTAATAAAGCAGGGATAGGTGCATATTCTTGATTTACACCTCTATCTGATAAAATAATAATATTTGTTTTTCTTTCTAAAGCTTTTTCAACTTGAATAATAATATAATCTAATGCATTTTCTAAACCATTTAATCCTTGTGCTTTAGGATATAATATTTGAATGGTTTCCGTTTTAAAACTCTCTATATCTATAGTTCTTATTTTTTCTAAATCTGCATTAGAAATTACTGGGTTTTGAATTCTTAATTTTCTACATTGACGTTCTGTAATGCTAAAAATATTTCTGTCTTTTCCTAAGTTTAGACTGATATCTGTAACAATATTTTCACGAATACCATCTAAAGGAGGATTAGTTACTTGTGCAAATAGTTGCTTAAAATAGTTAGAGATTAATTGAGGTCTATCTGATAAAACAGCTAAAGGTGTATCTATTCCCATAGAACCAAGTGCCTCTTTTTTGTTTTGAGCCATTGGTGTAATTACCTCTTGTATATCTTCAAAAGTATAGTTAAATAAGCGTTGACGCGTTTTGATATCTATACTTTCTATTGGGCAGGTTTCGTTAGTATAAGGAACATCTTTTAGGTGTAAACGAGTTTTATCTAACCATTCTTGATAAGGTCTTTCTGAAACAATTTTGTTTTTTATTTCTTCATCATCTATAATTCTACCCTCATTCATGTCTACTAAAAACATTCTACCTGGTTCTAATCTACCATGTTTTTTTATATCTGAAGGATCAATGTCAACCACCCCAACTTCAGAAGACATAATTAGTTTTCCACTTTTTGTTAATGTATATCTAGAAGGTCGTAAACCATTTCTGTCTAATAAAGCTCCAATATAATCTCCATCTGTAAATGGTACTGATGCTGGTCCATCCCAAGGTTCCATAATGCAACCATTATATTCATAGAAAGCCTTTTTTTCTGGAGACATGGTTTTGTGTTTTTCCCAAGCTTCAGGTATCATCATCATCATAATTTCTGGTAAAGACCTATCTGTATGAGTAAGTAATTCTACAACCATATCCATAGAAGCAGAATCTGATTTACCTGGAAGAATAATTGGAAATAATTTTTCTATTTGTGGTCCAAAAACATCACTTTTCATTATTTCTTCACGAACACGCATTCTGCTCACATTCCCTCTTAATGTATTAATTTCTCCATTTTGACACATGTGTCTAAAAGGCTGTGCAAGCTCCCAAGTTGGCATTGTGTTGGTCGAAAAGCGTTGATGTACTAATGCCAAACGTGTTACTAAATCTATTTCTTGAAGATCTAAATAATAAGGTCCAATATCTTCAGGCATAATAATACCTTTATAGATAATGGTTGTTATAGATAAACTTGGAACGTAAAAATAGTGCGCTTCAGAAATTTTAGAATTCCTAATTTCGTGTTCTGTTATTTTACGAGCAGCATATAATTTTGCTTTAAATGTTGCTTCATTAATATCTTCTGTTTTACCAATGAAGAGTTGTTCTATAATTGGTTCTGAGGCTAAAGCTATTTCACCTAACTGAGAAGAATCTACAGGAACTTTTCTCCAACCTAAAATAGATAATCCTTGAGCTTTAACTTCCTTTTCAAAAGTTTTTTTACAAAAATCGTGTTGATTAGAAACCTTTGGAAGAAAAACCATACCTACAGCATATTCTCTTTGTTCTGGTAATGGAAAATCACAGACTCTTCTAAAGTATTCATGAGGAATGTCTATCAATAAACCTGCTCCATCACCAGTTTTACCATCAGCACTTACACCACCTCTATGTTCTAGTTTTACCAAAATTTCTAGGGCATCATGTATAATTTGATTTGTCTTTTCTCCATTCAAATTACATATAAAACCTGCACCACAGTTTTCGTGTTCAAATTCTGGTAAATATAGTCCTTGTTTCTTCATTATTCTTTTCAATTATATGCACAAACATATGTATTTTATTAAAAAAAAATCAATGAATTTAAGGTTTTGATATGATTTTTATGATGAAAATAAAAAAATGATATAAAAAATTTATTTATGATAATTTAAGAGGATTTATTTATCAAATTAATAAAAACTAGAAAAGCGCCTTAAAATTTAAAACTTTTAAAGCGCTTTTTGTTATGAATTTAAACTTTTAGTGTTCGTTTAATCTAAAATCAGGATAAGCTTCCATTCCATGTTCATGTGCATCTAATCCTTCTAACTCTTCTTTTTCGCTAACTCTTATACCCATAGTTTTCTTTAGTGTAAAAATTATGATAAATGAAGTTGATAAACAAAATACAGCATAAACACCAACACCAAGTAACTGGCTTAAAAATTGATCTATACCTGCTAGGTTTCCAAATATACCTACTGCTAAGGTTCCCCAAATGCCACATACCAAATGAACAGCAATCGCTCCTACAGGATCATCTAATTTTAATTTATCAATTAAGCTAACAGCAAAAACAATAATAGCACCAGCAATCGCTCCAATGATAATTGCATCTGTTGGAGACATTTGATCTGCTCCTGCTGTTATACCTACCAAGCCACCTAATATTCCATTTAAAAACATCGTTAAATCTAAGTTTTTGTATAAAATTGTAGAAACAAATGCAGCTACAACTCCACCAGCAGCAGCAGCTAAACAAGTAGTAACTAAAGTTAAAGAAGTTAGTTCTGGGTCTGCTGATAAAACAGAACCGCCATTAAAACCAAACCAACCTAACCAAAGAATTAAAACACCTGCTGTTGCTAAAGGTATATTATGACCTGGTATTGCTTGAATTTTACCATTTTTAAATTTACCTATTCTAGCTCCTAATAAGCAAACTGCAACAATAGCTGCCCAGCCACCAACAGAATGAACTAAAGTAGATCCAGCAAAATCATAAAAAGGTGTGTCTAATTGATCTAAAAATCCACCTCCCCATTTCCATGAACCAGCAATAGGATAAACTAAACCAACGTAAATTAAGGTGAAAATCATAAAAGGTAAAATTTTCATTCTTTCAGCTACTGCTCCTGATACTATAGTTGCAGCAGTCGCTGCAAACATTCCTTGAAATAAGAAATCTGTCCAATAAGTATAGCCTTCATTATATGATAAATCTAAAGAACCCTCTTTTAAAGGAGCTGAAATTCCAAAAATAAAGTCACCTAAATATCCTGCTGCATTTGGCCCCCAAGTAGGATACATTAAATTAAAGCCAATTAAAGCATAAAGTAATAAACCAACTGTTATGATAAAGATGTTTTTAAATAATATGTTTATTGTATTTTTTTGCCTTGTTAATCCTATTTCTAAAAAAGCAAATCCTAAATGCATAAAGAAAACAAGAGCTGTACAGATCATCATCCATACGTTATTTGTAATTAATTCCATGTTTTATTATTTTGATATTTTTTTTAAAGTTCCACCACCTTTTTCTCCAGTTCTAATTCTGTAAGCTTCTTTAATGTCAGATACAAATATTTTACCATCACCTACTTCTCCAGTTGCTGCAGATTTTAACAAAGCGTCTATCGTAATTTGCTCAAAATCGTCATTAACTACAATAGATAAGTATCTTCTTTGAATATCACTTGTGCTATAGCTAACACCTCTATAAACATGTGCTTCTTTTTCGTTTCCTAAACCAGTTACATCCCAATAAGAGAAAAAGTTTACATCAACTTCGTGTAATGCTTTTTTTACAGCACTGAATTTTGATTTTCTAATAATTGCTTCAATTTTTTTCATGATAAATGTTAGTTAGTAATTCTTAAAGTGACGCAAAATAGAAAAAAATATATTTGTCACATTTTCAATCAATTCCATTATTATTTTTTTAAACCCTTATTTTTTTATTTTCAAAAATAAATGAATGTTAATTTTATTGAAACATAAAAACACACAGAATAAACTGTGTGTTTTTTAAATATTCAATAAAAGTGTACTCTTACTAATTATCTATCTTCATCAATCTCTCTTACTCTTTTTCCAGGATAAGCAATTGATCCATGTTCTGAGATATCTAAACCTTCTATTTCTACTTCTTTAGAAACTCTTAATCCCATTGTTGCTTTTAAAATTCCGAAAACTATAAAAGATAATACAACAGCCCAAACTGCATATGCTAAAGCACCTAACGCTTGAACTCCTAATTGGTGAAATCCACCTCCAGCAAACAAACTTTCGATAGCTGTTCCATCTGCATGTTCTCCAAGATTAATACCCCAAAGACCAATTACGATAGTACCCCATACACCAGCAACACCATGAACTGAAGCAGCACCAATTGCATCATCAATTTTTAATTTTTTCTCGATAATCTCAATTGAGAAAACAACGATTATACCACCAATTAAACCAGCCATTACAGCTCCTATGTCAGACATATTACCACAACCAGCAGTAATACTTACCAAACCAGCTAAAGCACCATTTAATGTCTGAGACAAGTTAGGTTTTCCATACCAAATCCAAGTAGTAATTAAAGCACCTAAACCACCTGCAGCAGCAGCTAAATTTGTAATTAATACAACGTTAGAAGCGCCAACAGCATCAGCACCACCCCAAGCTAATTGAGATCCACCATTAAAACCAAACCAACCTAACCATAAGATAAATACACCTAATGTTGCTAAAATTTGATTGTGTCCTGGTATAGGTAATACTTTTCCATTAACAAATTTCCCAATTCTTGGCCCTACCATAATTGCACCTACTAAGGCAGCCCATCCACCAACAGAGTGTACAATAGAAGAACCAGCAAAGTCAATAAATCCTAATTTAGTTAACCAGCCTTCTCCTTGCCATTGCCAACCACCAGAAATTGGATATATAAATGCAGTTATCACTACAGAGAAGATAATATAAGTTGTGTATTTTGTTCTACCTGCAATTGCACCAGAAACTATTGTTGCAGCTGTTGCAGCAAACATAGTTTGGAAAAATAAATCTGCTCCTTCTCCTTGAAATAATCCGCTCCAGAAGAACCATCCATTAGAAGTGTCTCCATACATTAATGAATACCCTATTAGCCAAAAACTGATAGAACCTACACAGATATCTAACAAGTTTTTCATTGCAATGTTAACTGCGTTTTTTGATCTTGTCATACCAGATTCAACTAATGTGAATCCTGCTTGCATAAAGAATACTAAGATACCAGATAAAAGCATCCATAACATTCCCATATCTCCATTTACTTGTTCTAAAACTTTTGCGGCTTCAGAAGGCGTTTCTTGAAATAATGTTAATAATAAACTCATTTTATATTAATTTTAGTTAGTTATATAGTTTTTCTTAGAAAGAATAAACAGCTGCTAATGTTAATGTAGAAGTACTACTCTTAGCAGGGAAAGCTTCGATTAAGCCATCATCAGAAGAATCGAATCTTAAGTCTGTAATAAATTTAAAGTTGTCTGTAACGCTTACATTAGATGTTAATGTAAATGCAGAAACAGAAGCATCACCAGCACTTGAAGTAGTTTTAAAGAATTCTGGTCTAAAACCTAAAGAGAACTTTTCTGAGAATGCATTTTGTAAATATAAAGCTACACCTTGGTATCCAGCATCATCATTACTTGAATTAGCGTAAGCAGCATTTATACCAACATAAAAAGAATCAGATAAATCAAATCCTCCTGTATAATCTAAAAAGATCCAATCTTTAGCAGAAGTAGCATCTACAGCACCAGCAATAAAATTTAAATATTGACCTTTATAGCCAATTTGTGCACCAAATTGAGTTGCATCTGCAAAGTTACCATCTGCACTTGTTAAAGCATGTGCATTTGTTAAAGCTGCCATTAATGAGAAATCTTCAGAAACTGCATAATCTAATTTTACACCAGTGTGTGAAAATGGGCCAGCATTAAATAAATAAGATACAGTGTAGTTAAAGTTTGCAGCTGGTGAAATAACTTCGTAACCTAAGAAAGTATTAAACTGACCAGCAGTTACTGTTAATTTTTCACTTAAATTATAGTAAACGTATAATTGATTAATTGCTCCTGCTAAGTTAGCATCATCTGCTCTTGGACCAAAAGCTAAATCTGCAACAACTCCTGCTTTTCCTTTTTCGTAAGAAAATACTGTATTAGCAAATCCTAAACCAAAGGCATTTGCATTACCTGGATTTGCAATTAAAATTCCTGGTGTTCCAGTGTCACCTGTAAAATTGGTTGTACCATAAACATCTATTGTTCCACTTAAAGTAAATTTTCCTTTTTCTTCTTGAGCGCTCATTACTAAGCTAACAGCTAAGAATAATGAAGTTAAAATAATTTTTTTCATAATAATGTTTCGTTTTAGTTTTTACTGATTTTTATTATTTGAACGCTGTAAATGTATATATTAAAATCACAAAAACAAGGGGGTTGTTTTTCGAAAACGTTGTAATTTTAATTGATACCCTAAAAAAAAAGGGGGTATAATTACGATAAGTGTATTTTTTTGTTTTTGAAGGTTGTAAAATATAGAGTTCAAAAAAAAGAAGGTATTTTTTTTGAGATATTCATAAAAATGAACTTTTTGTAAAAAAAAATGTAATTATTATACATTTGCACTTATGAAATATTCAAAAAATTATGTTGTTTGTTTACAATTTCTCGGTTTTAGGTTTTCTGGCTGGCAAAAGCAGAAAAATGCAAAAACACTTCATGAAATGGTTGACAAGTCTTTGTCTTACGCCTTAGGGAATGATAAGTTTAAAACATTAGGAGTGGGTAGAACCGATGCTAAAGTTTCTGCCAACTCATATTACTTTCAGCTTTTTATGAATACTGAATTAATAGAGGATTCGTTCTTAAGCGTTTTTAATGAAAATCTTTCACCAGATTTTAGAGCTTTATCAATGAAGCAGGTTGATGCTTCTTTTAATATTTTAAATGCGGCTAAACAAAAAGAGTATCATTATTATTTTTCTTTTGGAGATAAAAACCATCCTTATGCAGCGCCTTTTTTAACTAATATTATGGATGACTTAGATATTGAGACTATGCAAAAAGGAGCTAACTTGTTTAAAGGAGAGCATTTTTTTGATAAATATTGTACAAAACCATCTGCAAAAACAATTTTAAAAAGAACTATTGATTCTTGTGAAATCGTAGAAAATACAATTTTAAAAGCTAATTTTTTTCCTGAAAAAAGCTATGTTTTAAAAGTGAAAGGAAAAGGGTTTTTACGATATCAAATTCGATTAATGATGGCAACATTGTTTGAGTTAGGTAAAGGAAATTTAACTTTAGAATTTATAGAAGATTCTTTAAAAGAGGATAATGATAAAAAATATTTAAGAAATATTGCTCCTGCCTCTGGATTGCAATTGTATAATGTTGAATTAGAGATATAAAAAAAATCCATCTTAAATATTAAGATGGATTTTAGTTTTATATAGCTGATAGTTTATCCTTTTATAACTCCTCTAGAAATTACAATTTTTTGAATTTCTGAAGTACCTTCATAAATCTGAGTAATTTTTGCATCACGCATTAAACGCTCTACATGGTATTCTTTTACAAAACCATTACCACCATGAATTTGAACAGCTTCAACAGTTTGTTCCATAGCTACTTTAGAAGCGTATAATTTAGCCATAGCAGAAGCCATGTCGTAATTTTTACCTTGATCTTTTTCGTAAGCAGCTTTCATTACCAATAATCTAGCAGCTTCGATTTCTGTATACATATCTGCTAATTTAAAAGCAATGGCTTGATGATTACATATTTCTGTACCAAAAGCTTTACGTTCTTTAGAGTATTTTAATGCTAATTCGTAAGCACCAGAAGCTATACCTAAAGCTTGAGCAGCAATACCAATTCTACCACCAGAAAGTGTTTTCATGGCGAATTTAAATCCAAAACCGTCTTCACCAATTCTGTTTTCTTTTGGTACTTTAACATCGTTAAACTGTAAAGTATGTGTATCAGATCCACGAATTCCTAATTTGTCTTCTTTAGGTCCAATGTGGAATCCTTCCATACCTTT
Source organism: Polaribacter marinivivus (assembly GCF_042651285.1). Classification (NCBI taxonomy): domain Bacteria; kingdom Pseudomonadati; phylum Bacteroidota; class Flavobacteriia; order Flavobacteriales; family Flavobacteriaceae; genus Polaribacter; species Polaribacter marinivivus. Next base: position 12,164 of record NZ_JBHSCY010000003.1, read on the forward strand.
TTCTACGATAAAAGCATTAATTCCTCTATGTCCTTTTTCTCTATCTGTTTGAGCAATGACTAAATAAACGTCAGAGCGTCCACCATTTGTAATCCAGTTTTTTGTACCATTAATAACATAATGGTCTCCTTTATCTAAGGCAGTTGTTGCTTGTGAAGTAGCATCAGAACCAGCTTCTGGTTCACTTAAACAAAAAGCTCCAATTTGCTCTCCTGTTGCTAATTTTGTTAAGTATTTTTGTTTTTGCTCTTCTGTACCATAAGCTTGTAATCCATAGCAAACTAGTGAATTGTTTACAGAAACCATAACAGAAGCAGAAGCATCTATTTTAGAAAGTTCTTCCATAACTAATACGTAAGAGATAGTATCCATACCACTTCCTCCATATTTTGGATCAACCATAATACCCATAAAACCAAGATCTCCCATTTTTTTTACTAATTCTTGAGGAAACTCTTGTTTTTCATCACGTTCTATAACACCTGGTAATAATTCTGTTTGAGCAAAATCTCTTGCAGCATCACGAATCATTAAATGTTCTTCTGTTAAGCTAAAATCCATAAGATATATTTTATTAAATTCTTAATTTTGGAGTGCAAAGATATCGATTTCGTAACATATTTTCAATAGACTTTTATTATTTTTACATATATGATGAAAAGTAAAGTTTTTTCTATTGGTGTGATGTCTGGCACCTCTTTAGACGGAATAGATTTGGTTTATGTTTCTTTTAATGAAAAAAACTATAAAGATTTTTCAATAATTCATGCAGAAACTATTCCTTATGCTAAAGAATGGAATGAGTTTTTGAAAAATGCGATTTATAAAGATGAAAGTGAATTAAAAGAACTTGATACTATTTATGGAAAATATTTAGGGCAAACCATTCAGAATTTTATTTACAATTATAAAATTGATAAAATTGATTTTATAGCTTCTCATGGGCATACTATTTTTCATGAACCAGAAAAAGGAATAACACTTCAAATTGGAAATGGAAAAGAGATTGCAAACATTACCAAGCAAAAAGTGGTTTGTGATTTTAGAACACAAGATGTAAAATTAGGTGGGCAAGGAGCACCTTTGGTGCCAATAGGAGATGAGTTGCTTTTTAGTGATTTTCAATATTGTATCAATTTAGGTGGTTTTTCTAATGTATCTTATCAAAAGGATGGTCAAAGATTAGCTTTTGATATTTGTCCTGTTAATATTGTACTAAACTACTATGCAAATAAATTGGGTTTTGCTTATGATGAATCTGGTAAAATGGCAGCTTCTGGACAAATAAATCAACAACTTTTACAGCAACTAAATGATTTGAGTTTTTATGATAAAGAGCCTCCAAAATCATTGGGTTTGGAGTGGGTAAAATCTTCTGTTTTTCCAATTTTAGAAAAATCTGAATTAGATGTAAAAGTAATTCTAAGCACCTTTGTAGAGCATATTGCCATTCAAATTAGTAAAGTAATTATCAATAATAATTCAGTATTATTTACTGGTGGTGGAGTATACAATACTTTTTTGATGGAAAGGATAGCATATCACTCAAAAGTAGAAATTAATTTACCAAAAGAAACACTAATCGATTTTAAAGAAGCATTAATTTTTTCTTTTCTAGGATTGTTAAAATTAAAAGGAGAAATTAACTGTTTAAAATCGGTAACAGGAGCTTCAAAAAACCATTCTTCAGGTGTTGTTTTTTGTCCATAGCTTTTTTGCAAAAAATTTTAAGAATCACTTTTTTTACATTAAGTTTGTAAGTAGTAGTATAGTATAATAATAATTCTAAAAACTTATTTTAAATGAATCAGCTTTAACTTTAATAATCAGATAATTACATGGGTTTTGCACAATGAAAAAGATGATATTAAGTTAAAAATTTTACAAATTAGGAATGAAAGAATTATTAAAAAAATACGAAAATAAACAACCAGAAATTGTGTTTCATTGGAAAGATGCTGAAACTGAAGCAGAAGGTTGGACAGTTATAAACTCACTTAGAGGAGGTGCTGCTGGAGGTGGAACAAGAATGAGAGAAGGCTTAGATATGAACGAAGTTTTATCTTTAGCTAAAACTATGGAAGTTAAATTTACAGTTTCTGGACCAGCAATAGGTGGTGCAAAATCTGGTATTAATTTTAACCCACATGATATTCGTAAAAAAGGAGTTTTAGAACGTTGGTATAAAGCTGTAGCTCCTTTGTTAAAAAGTTATTATGGTACAGGAGGTGATTTAAATGTCGATGAAATTCATGAAGTAATTCCTATTACTGAAGAAAGTGGAGTTTGGCATCCTCAAGAAGGCGTTTTTAACGGTCATTTTAAACCTACAGAAGCAGATAAAATTAATAGAATTGGTCAATTAAGACATGGGGTTATTAAGGTAATAGAAGATGAAAAATTATCGCCATTAGTAACTAAAAAATATACTGTTGCAGATATGATTACAGGTTTTGGTGTTGCAGAAGCTGTTCGTCATTATTACGATATATATGGAGGTAGTGTAGTTGGTAAAAGAGCAATAGTGCAAGGATTTGGAAACGTTGGTTCTGCAGCAGCTTATTATTTAGCTGAAATGGGAGCTAAAGTTGTTGGAATTATTGATAGAGATGGAGGAGTGATAAATGAAAATGGTTTTTCTTTCGAAGAAATTAGAGCACTTTTCTTAGCTAAAGATGGTAATACTTTAGTAGCAGATAATATGATTCCGTTTAACGAAATCAATGAAAAAATTTGGAATTTGCCTTGTGAAATTTTTGCCCCTTGTGCAGCATCAAGATTAATTCAGCAAGAACAAATAAATGAAATGATAGAAACTGGTTTAGAAGTCATTTCTTGTGGTGCAAACGTACCTTTTGCAGATAAAGAAATTTTCTTTGGTTCTATTATGGAAGATACAGATAAAAAAGTAAGTCTTATTCCAGACTTTATTTCTAATTGTGGTATGGCTAGAGTTTTTGCTTACTTTATGGAAAGAAAAGTAGAAATGACAGACGAAGCTATTTTTAATGATACTTCAGAAACAATAAGAAAAGCATTAGAAAAGACTTTTGAAAAAAGTCCTTATAAAACAAATATCAGTGAAACAGCGTTCGAAATTGCGCTAGAACAATTAATATAATTTAAAATAGAAATATGGAGTCAATCATTATAATTGTATTTATCGTAGGTTATTTAGCCATTACTTTAGAACATAATTTAAAATTAGACAAACTTATACCAGCCTTAATAATGATGGCAGTTTGTTGGGCTATTGTAGCTTTAGGTGTAGATAGTTTTTCTAATTGGTTTGATTCTGCAAATCATGGTTTAGTAGATGGTTTTGCATCTATGGTACATGATGATAAATTGCACTTAGTAGAAGAAACTTTATTACATCATTTAGGTAAGACAGCAGAAATTTTAGTTTTCCTTTTAGGAGCCATGACAATTGTAGAAATTATCGATTATTTTGATGGATTTTCTACGATTAAAAGTTACGTTAACTTTAAAAGTAAAAAGAAATTACTTTGGATGTTTTGTTGTTTAGCATTTGTGCTATCTGCAATTATAGATAACTTAACAGCAACGATTGTGTTAATTTCAATCTTACAAAAAATAGTTGGTACTAGAGAAGATAGAATTTGGTTTGCAGGTTTAATAATAATTGCTGCAAACGCAGGAGGAGCTTTCTCTCCAATAGGAGATGTAACTACAACTATGCTTTGGATAGGTGATAAAGTAAGTACAAGCATGTTATTTACTTACCTGTTTTTACCTTCATTATTATGTATGGTAATTCCTACATTCATAGCAAGCTTTTTGCCTTCTTTTAAAGGAGAAATAGATTATGAAGATAATCCAGAAGAAAAGCCAAATAGCAGATTTAGTGGTAGAATGTTATTAATTGGTTTAGGTGCAATTGTATTTGTACCAGTTTTTAAAACAGTAACCCATTTACCTCCTTATGTAGGTATGATGTTATCATTGGCAATTGTAGCTACATGTGCAGAGATTTATAGTAGAAGAAAATTCTCTTTAACAGATTTTAATACAATGGATGAATCTAGAGAACATGCTAGTCATAGTCCTGTGCATTCTTCATTATCAAAAATAGAGATGCCTAGTATTTTATTTTTCTTAGGTATTTTAATGGCAGTAGCAGCTTTAGAATCATTAGGTATATTATTCAATTTTGCAGCCAGTTTAAAAGAAAGTATTCCTTTAATGGGTACAGAATTAACTGGTGCTAAAGTTTCAGATTTAGTAGTTGTTTTATTAGGTGTTGGTTCTGCAATTATAGATAACGTTCCACTTGTGGCAGCAAGTTTAGGTATGTTCTCAGCACCATTAGATGACCCTTTATGGCACTTTATAGCATTCTCTGCTGGTACAGGTGGTAGTATGTTAATCATTGGTTCTGCAGCAGGTGTTGTAGCTATGGGTATGGAAAAAATTGATTTCTTTTGGTATTTAAAAAAGATTGCTTGGTTAGCTTTTATTGGATTTATTGTAGGTTCAATTTCATTTATGCTTTTAAGGCAAATCATTTAAGGTTTTATAAAAATTATAAAATGTCATTTTGATTTTTTTTCAAAGTGGCATTTTTTTTGTAAAGAATTTAGCTAAAGACAATTAAAAAGTAGAATACACGTTATAACATACGAATTAAAAAAAGAGTAGAATGATATTATTTTTTCAAGAAAATAAAGAACTAATAGAAGAAAGTTTATCAGAAGAAAAAACACTTTCTATCTATAAATTAATTATGGATGGTGGTTTAGGAGGTCAAATTATAATTGCTATTCTTTTTGTGCTTTTAGCTGTAGCATTATACATTTATTTCGAACGTTTTTTTGCGATAAAAGCGGCATCAAAAGTTGATAAGAACTTTATGAATCAAATTAAAGATTACGTTTCTAATGGAAAATTAGAATCAGCAGATTCGCTTTGTAAAAGTAAAAATACACCTACAGCAAGATTAATAGGTAAAGGAATTTCTAGAATTGGCAAACCCTTAGATGATATCAATACTGCTATAGAAACTGCAGGTAAATTAGAGGTATATCAATTAGAAAGAAACGTTTCTATTTTGGCTACAATTTCTGGAGCAGCACCTATGATTGGTTTCTTAGGTACTGTAATTGGGATGATTGTTGCCATTCATGAAATAGCAAACGCAGGTGGTCAAATAGATATAAAAATGCTTTCAGACGGTTTGTATACAGCTATGACAACAACTGTTGCTGGACTCATTGTCGGTATTATCGCCTATATTACTTACAACCATTTAGTAGTTAGAACAAACAAGGTGGTTTATCAAATGGAAGCAAAATCTGTTGAGTTTTTAGATTTATTAAACGAACCTGTTTAGTATGAATTTAAGAGGAAGAAATAAAGTAGATCCGTCTTTTAATATGTCATCCATGACAGACATTGTGTTCTTGTTATTGATATTTTTTATGCTGACATCCACTCTAGTAACAGTAAGTGCTATCGACGTTTTATTGCCAAAAGCAGGAGGTAAAACAGAAAACAGTAAATCTGTAGCTGTGAGTATTAATAGTAAATCTCAATTTTACATTGATAAAACATTGGTAAGCTCAGCAAATTTAGAAAGTGAAATTTTAAAAAGTGTTGGCTCAGATAAAAAGAAAACTATTGTAATTAGAGGCGATCAAGATGTTGCTTACAAAAATGTGATGAAAGTTATAGATATTGCCAATAAAAATAAGCTAAAAATGATTTTAGCTGTAAAAGGAAAATAGTGTCAGTATTAGATTCAAAACATAAAAGAAAATCATTTGTCATAACAACATCAATTTTGTTATTGATATTATTTCTGATTTTTAATTTTGGAATAACCTATTTAGATCCTCCAGAAGAATATGGTTTGGCAATTAATTTTGGTGATGCAAATGTTGGGCAAGGAGATCCTGTAGAGAAAACTAAAAAAGTAGCTACTCCAAAAATAGAAGAAAAGCAAGAGGTTGTAGAAGAGGTAAAAGAGATACCAAAGGAAACCGTTAAAGAAGATGTTATTACAGATGATACTTCTAAAGATGTACCTGTTGTAGAAAAAAGTGAAGAAAAAAAGAAGCCCGTTGAAAAAATAGAAAAACCAAAAGAAACACCAATGCCTAAACCTTCTAAAGAAGCCACAGACGCTTTAAAAAATTTATTAAACGGAAATGCAGATTCTGGAAAACCAAAAGGAGAAGGAGATGGTAAAAAAGACGGCGTAAAAGGTAATGAAAAAGGTGATGAAAACTCAACTAAATATTATGGAAATACAGGTGGAGGTTCTGATGGAAATTATAATTTAGGAGATAGAAAAGTATTAGATATACCTACAGTAAAATCTGATTGTCAAGTAGATGGTAAGGTTGTTGTTGAGATTATTGTAGATAGAAGTGGGAAAGTAATTAGTGCAAATCCAGGAGTTAAAGGTTCTACAATAACTGATACCTGCCTGAATGAAGTAGCAAAAAAAGCGGCATTAAAGACGAAATGGGAGCCTGATAAAAGTGCTAAAGCACAACAAAAAGGAACTATAATTTATTATTTCTCTTTAGAATAATAAATTACTTTTGTTTTGAAATGAATTACAAAGAAACACTAGATTGGATGTTTGCACAATTACCTATGTATCAAAGACAAGGTAAAACTGCATTTAAAAAAGATTTAACAAACATTCTTGCTTTTTCTAAAGCGTTAAATCATCCAGAAAAAAAGTTTAAATCTATTCATGTTGGAGGAACAAATGGTAAAGGTTCTACAAGTCATATGTTGGCTTCTATTTTGCAAGAAGCAGGTTACAAAGTAGGTTTATATACCTCACCTCATTTAAAAAACTTTACAGAAAGAATTCGTGTAAATGGGAAGGAAATTTCTAAAAGAAAAGTAGCTTCTTTTATTACCAAACACAAAAGCTTTTTAGAAACACAAAAATTGTCTTTTTTTGAAATGACAGTGGGTTTGGCTTTTGATTTTTTTGCCAATGAAAAAGTTGATATTGCTATTATAGAAGTTGGTTTAGGAGGTAGATTAGATTCTACGAATATCATTACTCCAGAAGTTTCTGTTATTACCAATATTGGTTATGATCATATGCAGTTTTTAGGAGAAACACTACCTGAAATTGCTTTTGAAAAAGCAGGCATTATTAAAGAAGATATTCCTGTAATTATAGGGGAACAGCAAGAGGAAGTTGTGCATGTTTTTAAAAATAAAGCCATAACTTGTGATGCAACAATTACTTTTGCATCCGATTTTAATTACGATTACAAGACAGATTTACTTGGCGATTATCAGAAATCGAATTTAAAAACAGCAATAACAGCGATTCATCAATTAAAAGGATTTACAATTGCTGAAAATCATATCAAAGAAGGATTGCTTAAAGTAGCTAAAAACACAAACTTAAAAGGTAGGTGGCAAATTTTACAAGAAAGTCCAAAGATTATTTGTGATACAGCACATAACAAAGAAGGCTTACAAATCGTAATGTCTCAATTAAAAAAAGAAAACTTTCAAAATTTACATATTGTTTTAGGGGTGGTTAATGATAAAAAATTAGAAGATGTTTTACCATTATTTCCTAAAGCAGCAACATATTATTTTTGTAAGCCTAATATTCCAAGAGGTTTGTGTCAAAAAGAATTACAACAAAAAGCGTTTTCTTTTGGGTTAAAAGGAGATGTTTATCAGTCAGTTAAGAAGGCCTTTAAAGATGCTAGCTCTAAACCAAATTCTAAAGATGTAATATATATAGGAGGAAGTACATTTGTTGTTGCAGAAATACTATAAAAATAATTACTTTTTCTTTTGGTAGAATTAAAATCTATTATATATTTGCATCCGCTAACATGCAAGGGCGCGTAGCTCAGTTGGTTCAGAGCATCCCGATTACAATCGGGAGTGGTCAGCAGAGTTCGAATAAGAAGTTAGATTCCTTACCTTAGGAATAAAAATATAAAGGGCGCGTAGCTCAGTTGGTTCAGAGCACTTGGTTTACACCCAAGGGGTCAGGGGTTCGAATCCCTTCGCGCCCACAGATAAAAGCAAAAAGTCTTACCAAATGGTAAGGCTTTTTTTATTTGTGCAAACTTAAGACCTGTTTTGAAAGTTTGTGGAGATAAAAAAAGAATGCTTTTTTGAAGAAAAAGAATTTTTAGCTTTTTCAAAATGGGGTGTAAAGGGATATATAATCCCTATTCAGCAAATAAATTTTGATAAGTGTACCCACAACAACAAGCCTCATCAGAAATGATGAGGTTTTTTTATTTTACCTCTTTCCTAAAAACCTTTTTTGTAAATTTGATTTTAATTTAAAGATATAATGAAGAACTTTGCCATGATTGGGGTTGCAGGTTATATTGCACCTAGACATTTAAAAGCTATTAAAGACACAAACAATAATTTACTTTGTGCTTTAGATAAATTTGATAGTGTGGGTATAATGGATTCTTATTTCCCAAATGCTGATTTTTTCACAGAGTTTGAGCGATTTGACAGGCATGTAGAAAAGCTAAGAAGAAATGGAAAAGGATTAGATTATGTAAGTATTTGTACACCTAATTATTTGCATGATGCTCATATTAGAATGGCTTTACGTAGTGGAGCGCATGCGATTTGTGAAAAACCATTAGTATTAAATCCATGGAATGTAGAGGCTTTAATGGATATTGAAAAAGAATCTGGTAAAAACATAAATACCATTTTACAGCTAAGGTTGCACCCTAGTATTATTGCGTTAAAAAATAAAATTGACCAAAATACTTCTACTACAAAATTCGACGTCGATTTAACATATATTACTTCAAGAGGAAAATGGTATGATATTTCTTGGAAAGGAGATGAAAGCAAATCAGGAGGAATTGCTACAAACATTGGAATTCATTTTTTCGACATGCTATCTTGGATTTTTGGTGATGTGCAAGAAAGTATGGTACACTTAAGAGAGAAAGATAAATCTTCAGGTTACTTAGAATTTGAAAATGCTAGAGTGCGTTGGTTTTTATCTATTAATGAAAATAATTTGCCTAAAGAAATTAAAGAGTTGGGGCAAAAGACCTACAGATCCATCACCATTAATAATGAAGCATTAGAGTTTAGTTCAGGGTTTACTGAATTACATACAGAAAGCTACAAATCTATTTTAAAAGGAGAAGGTTTTGGGTTATTAGATGCAAAATCTTCCATAGATATTGTTTACGACATAAGAAATGATGCTGTAAAAAATAACGGAGAAAAGCATCCTATTCTAATTAATTAAGTATTTTCTAAAAAATAAAAAGTACATAAACTTTATAGTTCCTTTTAGTAAAGGCGATATTATTTTTAAAATAGCTAAATAATTTAAAAAGACAATGAAAAAGAAAAATCTAATCATTTTTGGAACAAGGCCTGAAGCTATTAAAATGGCACCTTTAGTAAAAGAATTTTGTAAGCATAAAAATGATTTTGAAACTAAGGTGTGTGTTACTGCACAGCATAGAGAAATGTTAGATCAGGTTTTAGATTTTTTTGAAATTATTCCTGATTATGATTTAGATCTAATGAAGCCAAATCAAAATTTATACTCTTTAACAGCTGATATTATCACTGGTTTAAAACCAATTTTAGAAGATTTTCAACCAGACTACGTTTATGTCCATGGAGATACTACAACAACCATGGCTTCAAGTATTGCTGCTTACTATGCAGGGGCTAAAGTATGTCATGTAGAAGCGGGTTTAAGAACAGGTAATAAGTTATCTCCATACCCAGAGGAAATCAATCGTCAAGTTACAGGGCGCATTACAGATTATCATTTTGCACCTACATTACAGTCAAAACAGAATTTATTGGCTGAAAATATTAAAGATGAACACATCTTAATCACAGGTAATACTGTTATTGATGCTTTACTAGATAGTTCTAAAAGAGTGTTTACGTTAGATAATAAAGAAATAGATGATTTAAAAAAGATTATTGACCCTTCAAAAAAAATAATTTTAGTTACTGGGCATCGTAGAGAAAATCATGGTCTAGGCTTTATGAATATATGTGAAGCTTTAAAAGAAATAGCTTTAAAAAATAAGGATGTTCAAATCATTTATCCTGTACATTTAAATCCAAATGTACAAAAACCTATACATCAAGTTTTATCAGAAACAAAAAACATTCATTTAATTTCTCCTTTGTCTTATCCTGCTTTTGTTTGGTTAATGAATATATCCTATATTATTATTACGGATTCAGGAGGTATACAAGAAGAAGCACCTAGTTTAGGTAAGCCTGTGTTAGTGATGCGAGATGTTACAGAACGACCTGAGGCTGTTGAAGCAGGTACTGTAATTTTAGTTGGTGCAGATAAAAGAAAAATTGTTAAAGAAACAAATAGTTTATTATCAGATGATAATCATTATCAAGAAATGAGTGCTTTGAACAATCCTTATGGAGATGGATTGGCTTGTCAGCGTATTGTGAAATTTATGAAATTAAAATTAAATTATTTTTATACTGATAATATTTAAAAATCATATAGAAATTTTTTAGTAAAAATTATAAAACTGTTTTCAAACGATTTCTTTAAAAGATTATAAACATCTTTTTCCTTTTCATAAATAAATCTATATTTGTAAAAAAAAAGAAATTATGAAGAAAAAGGCGATAATTGTTTCTGGCTACTTCAATCCCATTCATAAAGGACATTTAGAATATTTTAATAATGCCAAAGCCTTGGCAGATGAGTTGTTTGTTATTGTAAATAGCGATCATCAAAGAGCCTTAAAAGGATCCAAAGAATTTCAAAAAGAAGACGAAAGGCTTTTTATTGTGCAAAATATTAAAGCTGTTGATAAAGCTATTATTTCTATTGATAAAGATAGAACTGTATGTGAATCGATATCTTTATTATTCAAAGACTTTTCTAAAGAATACGATTTGGCTTTTGCAAATGGAGGTGATCAAAATAATGATTCTATTCCAGAAGCTCCAACTTGTAAAGAATTAGGTATAGATTTAATAGATGGTTTAGGAGATAAAATACAATCTTCTTCTTGGTTATTAAAAAGTCGTTAGCCGATTATCGATTACCGATGATCGTTTATCGAACAACGAACAACGAACAACGAATAACAAATATGAAAATAGGAATAACATTTAGTGCATTCGATTTATTGCATGCAGGTCATATTACCATGCTAGAAGATGCAAAACGTCAATGCGATTATTTAATTTGTGGTTTGCAAACAGATCCAACATTAGATAGACCAGAGAAAAATAGACCTGTGCAATCTGTTGTAGAACGTTACATACAATTAAAAGGCTGTAAATTTGTTGATGAAATTGTGCCTTATGCAACAGAACAAGATTTAGAAGATGTATTACGTTCTTTTAAAATAGATGTGAGAATTATCGGTGAAGAATATGCTAGTAAGCAATTTACAGGTAGAAAATATTGTGAAGAAAAAGGTATAGAATTATATTTTAACAAAAGAGAACATCGTTTCTCAAGCAGTGGTTTGCGAAAAGAAGTTCAAGAAAAAGAAAATTTAAGAAACAAGTAAAACCCCTGTAATTATTTCTTTTCTTATTTTATAAATGTATTAAATTTTTAATTTTTAAAAAAGTAAAAAAAGTATTTTGATTAAGAATAAAATAAATAAAATAGCTATTATTGGCCAAGGTTACGTAGGATTGCCTTTAGCAATTGAATTAGCAAAGTTTTATCCTGTAATAGGATTTGATATTGATGAAAAAAGAGTTTGTGAGCTAAATCAAGGGAAGGATCATACACTAGAAGCAGATATAAATGATTTGCAATTTGTCTTGAAAAATCAAGTTGAAACAAATTTTAAGTTAGGTTATAAGGCTTCATGTGACTTGAACGAGATTGAAAAAGCAAATACATATATAGTAACCGTTCCAACACCTATAAATGAATTTAATGCACCTGAATTATCACCTCTAAAAAGTGCTTCGAAAATGATTGGTAAATTAATTAATAAGGGTGATATAATAATATATGAATCTACTGTTTATCCAGGATGTACAGAGGAAATATGTGTTCCAATATTGGAAAAGAATTCGGGGTTGTTTTTTAATAAAGATTTTTTTGTAGGTTATTCACCTGAAAGAATTGTGCCTGGAGATAAGGTTAATACTTTGAAAACTATTGTAAAAGTAACTTCTGGATCAAACCATTTTATTGCAGAAGAAATAGATATGATGTATAAAAAAATTATTACAGCAGGAACTCATAAAGCTTCTAGTATTAAAGTAGCCGAAGCTTCAAAAGCAATTGAGAATGCTCAGCGAGATGTTAATATTTCTTTTGTTAATGAGTTAGCTTTAATTTTTGATAGAATTGGTATAGATACAACTGAAGTATTAGAGGCTGCTGGTACCAAGTTTAATTTTTTAAAATATAAACCTGGTTTAGTAGGTGGTCATTGCATATCTGTTGATCCTTATTATTTAGCACATAAAGCAGAGCAATTAGGTTACTATCCCCAAGTAATACTTTCAGGAAGAAGAGTCAATGATAATATACCTTTTTTTGTAGCAAGTAAAGTCGTAAAGTTAATGATTTCTAAAGGACATAAAATAAAAGGATCTAGCATATTAATCCTTGGTATAACATTTAAAGAGAATTGTCCAGATACTAGAAATACAAAAGTTATCAATGTATATAAAGAACTAGTCCAATTTGGTTTAAATATAGATGTATTTGATCCTTGGGCAAACAAACTAGAGGTAAAAAATGAATATAATATTGAATTACTTAATAAAGTTAATTTTAAAAAAAAATATAAAGCAATAATAGTAACTGTAGCACATAAAGAATTCAACAGCTTTAACTTTAGTGAGTATAAAAAAAATGGTGCAGTTATTTTTGATACAAAATCATTCATAAATAAAGATTTAGTTGATGGAAGGTTATAAAAATTTAATTATTAAATAAGAAATGAATATAACTATCTTAGGAAGTGGTTACGTAGGTTTAGTATCAGGAGCTTGTTTTGCAGAAATGGGAAATAAAGTAGTTTGTATTGATATAGACAAAGAAAAGATTGATAATTTAAATAAAGGTGTAATTCCAATTTTTGAGCCTGGTTTAGAACCTATTATTTTAAAAAACTTAAAAAATAAAAATATATCTTTTACATCTAATATAAGTAATGCAATTAAAAATGCTCAAATTGTTTTTATTGCAGTGGGTACACCCATGGGAGATGATGGTTCTGCAGATTTACAATATGTATTAGCTGTTGCTAAGTCAATTGGGAAAACTATGAACAAAGAGTTAGTAGTAGTAGATAAATCAACAGTTCCTATTGGTACTGCAGATAAAGTAAGAGAGACTATTCAAAAGGAACTAAATAAAAGAGATTTACAGATTGATTTTCATGTAGTTTCAAATCCAGAATTTTTAAAAGAAGGGGCTGCTATTGATGATTTTATGAAGCCAGATAGAGTCGTTATTGGAGCAGATTCAGTATATGCTTTTGATGTGATGAAACAATTATATTCCCCTTTTTTCAGAACACACGATCGTTTTATTACTATGGATATTCGCTCTGCTGAAATGACCAAATATGCTGCGAACGCTATGTTAGCTACTAAAATTTCATTTATGAATGAAATTGCGAATATTTGTGAAAGAGTAGGTGCTGATGCAAATCAAGTTCGCATTGGTATTGGATCCGATAAAAGAATTGGATATAGTTTTATTTATCCGGGTGCTGGCTATGGAGGATCCTGTTTTCCAAAAGATGTAAAGGCACTTAATAAAATAGCAGAAGAATATGGTTATAAAGCTAATTTAATAAGGTCTGTTGAATATGTAAATGACGCACAGAAATTAGTCATTGCTAATAAAATTGTAAAACGTTTTGGAGAAGATTTATCTGAATTAACTTTTGGTTTATGGGGATTAGCTTTTAAACCAGGAACAGATGATATGCGTGAAGCTCCTGCAATATACATTGTAAAAGAACTCATAAAAAGAGGTGCTAAAATTAAAGCATATGACCCAAAAGCTATGAAAGAAGCAAAAGAGTGTTATTTAAAAGGAGTTCAGGGTATAATCTACGTCGAGTCTAAGTATGAGGTTCTAAAAGATGCTGAAGCATTAATTTTATTAACAGAGTGGAAAGAATTTAGATCTCCAGATTTTGAAGAAATTAAAAGTCAATTAAAATCACCTATTATTTTTGATGGTAGAAATCAATACAACGCATTTAATTTGAAAGAAAAAGGATTTGAATATTTTCAAATAGGTAAGTAATAAAAAGTTTATGAATAAAGATTCTAAAATCTATGTAGCAGGACATAGAGGAATGGTGGGTTCTGCAGTTTGGAGAGCTCTTGAAAAAAAAGGGTATAGAAATTTAATTGGGAAAACCAGCAAAGATTTAGATTTAAAAAATCAAACTAAAGTTAAAGAGTTTTTTAATTTAGAAAAACCAGATGTTGTCATAGATGCTGCAGCCAGAGTTGGTGGTATTTTAGCAAACAATGATTATCCCTATCAGTTTATAATGGAGAATATGCAAATTCAAAATAATTTAATTGATGAGTCACTAAAGTTAGGAATTAATAAATTTATTTTCCTAGGTAGTTCATGCATATATCCAAAGTTTGCTCCTCAACCACTAAAAGAAGAATATTTGCTAACAGACTCCTTAGAGCCAACGAATGAATGGTATGCAATTGCAAAAATTACAGGAGTAAAAGCATGTCAGGCTATTAGAAAGCAATATAATAAAGATTATGTAAGTTTAATGCCAACAAATTTATATGGCTTTTTTGATAACTTCGATTTAAAAACTTCTCATGTTTTACCTGCGATGATTCGTAAATTTCACGAGGCAAAAATCAATAATAATTCTGAAGTAACTTTGTGGGGAAGTGGTACTCCAATGCGAGAATTTTTATTTGTAGATGATATGGCTGAAGCAGTAGTTTATGCTCTAGAGAATAAATTACCAGAATATTTATACAATGTAGGTTCTGGTAAAGATATTTCCATTAAAGAATTAGCAGAAACAATTCAAAAAGTAACAGGTTATCAAGGTAACATCGTTTGGGACTCAGAAAAACCAGACGGAACTCCGAGAAAGTTAATGGATGTTTCTAAGATGAAGAATTTGGGATGGACCTACACAACAGAATTACAAGAAGGGATAGAAAAAACCTATTTATGGTTTTTGGATAATATTGAAAACATAAAAGAAGTAAAATTAGAAGTTAACTAAGTCAAACATGAAAGTAGCGTTAATTACAGGTATTACAGGACAAGATGGATCGTATCTAGCTGAATTATTATTAGGAAAAGGTTATGAGGTACATGGAATAAAGAGGAGATCTTCTCTTTTTAATACAGATAGAATTGATCATTTATATCAAGACCCTCATGATCCAAATCAAAGATTAAAATTACATTATGGTGATTTAACAGATTCTATGAATTTAACCAGAATCATTCAAGAAGTCCAACCTGATGAAATTTACAATTTAGGAGCAATGTCACATGTTAAAGTGTCTTTTGATATGCCTGAATATGTTGGTAATGTTGATGGACTTGGTACCTTACGTATTTTAGAAGCTGTTCGACTTTTAGGATTAAGTAAAAAGACAAAAATTTATCAAGCCTCAACTTCAGAACTATTTGGAGGGTTGCCAGAAAATAAAAATGAAAGAGGTTTTTATGATGAGAATTCTCCACTGTATCCTCGATCACCATATGGAGTTGCAAAAATTTATGGATTTTGGATTACTAAAAACTATCGTGAAGCATATAATATGTTTGCGTGTAACGGTCTATTATTTAACCATGAATCTCCAAGAAGAGGGGAAACTTTTGTGACTAGAAAGATTACAAGAGCTATAGCAAAAATAGCATTAGGACTGCAAGATAAATTTTATTTAGGAAATTTAGAAGCAAAACGTGACTGGGGACATGCTAAAGATTATGTGCGTATGATGTGGATGATTTTGCAAGCTAAACAACCAGAAGATTGGGTAATTGCTACAGGAGTTACAACAACAGTTCGTGATTTTGTTAAAATGGCTTTTAATGAAGTTGGTGTTGAGCTTGAATTTCAAGGAGAGGGAGTTGATGAAAAAGGTTTTGTTAAAAGTATAAATCAAGAAAAGTATACTTCTGTCATTACGAGCAACGTCGAGAAATCTAAACAACTTTTTATTGGCAAAGAAGTCTTATCTATAGACCCTTCATACTTTCGACCAACAGAAGTTGATTTATTGATTGGTGACCCAACTAAAGCAAAAGAGAAATTAGGTTGGATACCAGAATATGATTTAGCTGATTTAGTAAAAGATATGATGAAAAGTGATATAGCTTTAATGAAGAAGGATGTAGATTTATTAAAAGCAGGTCATGAAATTTTAAAGCAAGCAGAGTAAATTTTAAAATAGCTTAACTATGAAAATATTAATTACTGGAGGTGCTGGTTTTATTGGTTCACATGTTGTAAGAACTTTTGTTGAAAAATACCCCCATTATCACATTTATAATTTAGATGCTTTAACTTATGCAGGGAACTTAGAAAATATAAAAGATATAGAATCTAAAGAGAACTATACTTTTATAAAAGGAGATATTACTAACGAAAAATTAATTGAACTACTATTTAATGAATATAAATTTGATTCTGTAATTCATCTTGCAGCAGAGTCACATGTAGATAGGTCAATTAATGATCCTTTAGCATTTGCTAAAACAAATATATTGGGTACAATGAATTTATTAAACTCTTTTAAAAATTTGTGGTATAACAATTGGCAAAACAAGTTATTTTACCATGTGAGTACTGATGAAGTCTATGGTACTTTAGGAAAGGAAGGTTTATTTACAGAGAAAACACCTTATGATCCGAACTCACCATACTCAGCAAGTAAAGCGAGCTCTGATCATTTCGTAAGAGCGTATGGAGAAACTTACAATTTACCATATGTAATCAGTAATTGTTCTAACAATTATGGCTCTTATCAGTTTCCTGAAAAATTAATACCATTATTTATTAATAATATTATAAATAATAAACCATTACCTGTTTATGGAGATGGGAAATATACTAGGGATTGGTTATATGTAGTTGATCATGCAATAGCTATTGATGTTATTTTTCATAAAGCAAGTATCAAGGAAACATATAACATAGGAGGTTTTAATGAGTGGCAAAATATTGATTTGATTTACCTTTTGTGTAAACAAATGGATGAAAAACTTGGAAGAGAGAAAGGTACAAGTGAGAAATTGATTACCTATGTAAAAGATAGGCCAGGTCACGATTTAAGATACGCTATAGATGCCTCTAAAATAAATAAAAACTTGGGATGGAAACCAAGTGTAACATTCGAACAAGGACTTTCTAAGACAATAGATTGGTATTTAGCAAATGAAGAATGGATGAGCAATATTGTTAATGGCGATTACTTAAAATACTACGAAAAGCAATACAATTAATTATGAAAGGCATCATTTTAGCAGGAGGTTCTGGAACAAGACTTCATCCTTTAACAATAAGTGTAAGTAAACAGTTGCTTCCAATTTATGATAAACCAATGATTTATTACCCATTATCAGTATTAATGTTAGCGGGTATAAAGGAAATATTAATTATTTCAACACCTGATGATTTACCCAATTTCAAAAAGTTATTAAAAGATGGTTCTCAATTTGGTATAGATTTAAGTTATGAAGAACAACCAAGTCCTGATGGACTAGCACAAGCATTCATAATTGGAGAGAAGTTTATTGGAGATGATGATGTTTGCTTGGTGTTAGGCGACAATATTTTTTATGGTTCTGGTTTACAGAAAATGCTGGTTGAATCTATAAAAACTGTAAAGGAAGAAAAAAAAGCAGTAGTTTTTGGTAATTATGTTAATGACCCAGAAAGATATGGTGTAGCAGAATTTGATGATGATAATAATGTTGTAAGTATAGAAGAGAAACCAAAAAATCCTAAATCTAACTATGCTGTTGTTGGCTTGTATTTTTATCCTAATTCAGTAGTTAATGTTGCTCAAAACGTAAATCCTTCATCTCGTGGAGAGTTAGAAATTACTAGTGTAAATCAAGTCTATTTAGAAAAGAAAAGTTTGAAACTTCAATTGTTGAGTAGAGGATTTGCATGGTTAGATACTGGTACTCATGAGTCTTTAACAGAGGCAACGGAATTTGTAAAAGCAATAGAAAAAAGAACTAGTTTAAAAATAGCGTGTTTAGAAGAAATTGCTTTGAAAATGAAAATGATAGATAAGCTTACTATAAAAAATAATATTAAGAACAAAAAAGGTGATTATTTTGATTATATCAAGAGAATTTTAAATTAATAACTAATAAATAGTTTAATAATACTATTTACGGAATAAATATTTTTTAATTGAAGAAAAGAAAAAACATCTTAATTATTTCTACACCTGATATTTCTCATGCAGCTGGTGTTCTAGCTTACGATTTACATCAAGGATTATTAAAATATCATAACTCGCAAATGATGGTCTATGGTAGTAAACATAAGAGAAAAGACGTTGTGTCGTATTTTTCAAGCCAAAGGCTTTTTTTTAAAAAAGTAATAGATAAGTTAAGTAGAAAGTTAAAAATAAACATAAAAACAGATAGCAATTATTATTTTTTTGATATAAATCAAAGAAAAAATCTATTAAATGTCAATAAAGTTAATAAATTAGTGGAAAAGCCAGATGTAATCATAGGTTATTTTGCGAATGCTTTTTTTAATATTAAAGATTTATATGATTTACAACTTTTTTATAAGGCACCAGTAATTTTATTTATGGCAGATATGATTCATATTACTGGTGGATGCCATTTTGCTTGGGATTGTGAAGGTTATAAAAATAGCTGCTCAAATTGTCCAGCAATTATAGAAGATAAGCATAAAAAACATGCCAATAAAAATCTAACTTTTAATAATCACTTAATTAAAAAGATGGATATACAGCTGGTTGCTGTTTGTAGCCAAGATTACAACTATGCAAAAGAAAGTACATTATTTAAAGACAAAAATATAAAGATGATTCTTGGGGGTATTGACTTATCAATATTTTATCAAAAAAACCAAGAGAAAGACTTAAGGAATAAATACAATATTGATATAAATAATTTTGTAATTCTATTTGGAGCTACAAATACTCAGGAAAAGAGAAAAGGAGTTAAGTATTTTATTGAGGCAATTCAAAAATTAGAAAACGAAATTGACTTGAGTAATTTTAGCATAGTGTCAATTGGTAGAGGGAAATTAGAAACCTTACTACCTAATACAAAAGCTAAAATTCATAATTTAGGTTATATTTCAGATTTTAATCAACTCTCAGATATTTATAATATGGTAAATCTTTTTGTAGTTTCTTCAATACAAGATTCTGGTCCTATGATGATTAACCAGTCAATTGCATCAGGAACTCCTGTTGTCTGTTTCGATTTAGGAGTGGCAAAAGATATTGTTTTAGATGGGATTACTGGATACAAAGCGCCCGTTTATAACTCTTCTATTCTATCACAGAAAATAAAAAAAGTCTTTTTGAAAAGTTCTGAAGAGAGAAAAGTTATGGCCAATAATTGTTCACAATTGGCTATAGATAATTTTTCAAAAGAAGTTGCAGCAAAAAAAATATTAGAATTAATTTAATTTTTCATGTTTTAATACTTTAAAACAAATACTATGAAAATAACTATACTAACAGATAATCCAAAAAGTTGGATTATGCCTTATGTTGAAGATCTTAAAGAAGAATTAATACAAGAACATGAAGTAACTCATATTTTTAGTTCAAATGATATTACTTCTGGAGATGTTATGTTAATATTAAGTTGTGAAAAAATTTTAAAAAACACTCATCTTTCGTTTCATGAAAGCAATATTGTTGTTCACCCAAGTAAACTACCTCTTGGAAAAGGTTGGTCGCCACTAGCTTGGCAAATATTAGAAGGTGAAAACAATATACCTCTAAGTTTATTTGAAGCTAATGATAAAGTAGATGATGGTGAAGTTTACATTTTAGATTATGTAAAACTTGAAGGTCATGAATTAAATGATGAAATAAAACATCAACAAGGGATAAAGACTTTAGAAATGATAAGAGAGTATTTAAATGATTTTGAAAATAGAATAGGAAAACCACAGAGAGGTGATGAAACCTTCTATCCAAAGAGAACTTCAAAAGACAGTGAATTAGACTTAAATAAATCTTTAAGCGAACAATTTAATTTATTAAGAGTTGTAGATAACGAAAGGTATCCTGCATATTTTATTAAAGATGGGGTAAAATATATTTTAAAAATATATAAAGAAATTTAATAAAATGTTATCACTTTAAATGATGAACTATAAAACAATTAATGAAAATAAATTTTTAAAATCTGCCTTAACAGAAGAGAATCCTTTTATAACTACCTCAAAAGTTATGGAATGGTTAAAATATAGAAACGAAGCTATTAATGTTGAGGTTACAAAAATTCCTTTTAAGAAATTAAATCATTGGTTTTTAGATAAAACCAATGGTATGTTAAAGCATAGTTCTGGAAAATTTTTCACTATAGAAGGGATAAATGTAAAAACAAATTGGGGTGCTGTTAAGGAGTGGGAACAACCTATAATAAACCAACCAGAAATAGGTTATTTAGGCATCATAACAAAAGAAATTAATGGTATTTTATATTTTTTGTTACAAGCAAAAGTAGAACCTGGTAATGTTAATAATGTTCAATTATCTCCTACTCTACAAGCAACAAAAAGTAATTATACACAGGTTCATCAAGGTAATAAACCACGCTATTTAGAGTATTTTCAGAATGCAACAAGAGATGAAATTATATTAGACCAATTACAATCAGAACAAGGAGCCCGTTTTTTAAAAAAAAGAAATAGGAACATTATAATAAAAATAGATGGAGATATAGATGTTCATGAAGACTTTATTTGGCTAACTCTCGGACAAATAAAGAAATTAATACAAAAAGATAATCTAGTAAATATGGATACCAGAACTGTCATTTCTGGTATTTCATTTGAACATTCAATTACAGTAAAAGAAAAGTTGGATAATTTTGAGTTAGGGATGTTATTATCTGCAAATAATAAAACTAATTCAAAACATACTTATGATGATGTTATTAAATGGATTACTGATTTAAAATGTAGATATGAGCTAACTATAGAATCAAGATCAATATTTAATATAAAGAAATGGGAGGTTACTCCTTTCGATATTAGACATAATGAAGATAAATATTTTAGAGTTATTGCTGCTCAAGTAGAAATTTCGAATAGAGAAGTAAAAACTTGGTCTCAACCTCTTATAGAACCTCTCCAAGAAGGAATAATTGCTTTTATAGTAAAAAAAATAAATGGTATTTACCATTTTTTAGTACAAGCAAAATTAGAAAGTGGTAACTTTGACATCATTGAAATGGCACCAACAGTACAATGTATTACAGGTAGTTATGATAGTGATAATAGTTTACCTTTTTTAGATGATGTTCTAAATGCTAAGGAAGATCAAATTAGATTTAATACTTTACAATCTGAAGAAGGGGGAAGATTTTTTAGAGAACAAAATAGAAGTATGATAATTGAAGCTGATGATAGTTTTCCAACTATAATACCAGAGAATTATATTTGGTTAACATTAAATCAATTGAATTACTTTCTTAAATTCAATAATTACCTCAATATACAAGCAAGAAGTTTAATTTCTGCTATAAAATTTATTTAACAATTAAAACTCATGATTATACCATTTAATAAGGTTTACAACTCAGGAAAAGAGGAAAGTTACATTATAGATGCATATCGCTCAGGGAGACACTGTGGAAATCACCAATACTGCAATAAAGTTGTCTCTTTAATGAAAAAGAAACATGGTTTCAACGAAGTATTTTTAGTACCCTCAGGAACTGCTGCATTAGAAATGGGTGCAGTATTGGCTGATATAAAACCAGGAGACGAAGTAATACTCCCATCATATACATTTAGTTCAACAGTAAATGCAGTAATTTTATTTGGAGCTATACCAGTATTTTGTGAAATAGAAAAAGAAACTATGAATATTGATGCTTCAAAAATTGAGGCATTAATAACACCAAAAACAAAAATGATTGTACCAATAGATTACGCAGGGGTTTCTTGCGAGATTGATAAAATCATGCAAATTGCAGAAAAACACAACCTTATTGTAATGCAAGATTGTGCACAGTCTTATGGCTCATATTACAAAAACAAAGCTTGTGGGACTCAAGCTCATTTAGCAGCTTTTAGTTTTCATGAAACTAAAAATTTTAATGCGGGAGAAGGAGGAGCGTTAGTTGTAAATAAAGACGAGTGGTTACAAAGAGCTCATTTTATACAGGAGAAAGGTACAGATAGAAGGCTTGTCTTAAAAGGAGTTAAAAGCAAGTATTCCTGGGTAGATAAAGGATCGAGTTATTTGTTATCAGATATTTTAGCAGCTATGTTGTTAGCTCAATTAGAGAGTGAAGACGAAATGAAATCTTTAAGAAGTAACATAACTAAAGCTTACCAAGAATTATTTTTTAACTATGAAAAAGATGGGTTTGTTTCAACCTTTAAAATTTCAGAAGATATAAAGATAAATCATCATGCATTCTGGGTAATTTTTGACACTAAAGAAAATGCAGAATTATTTATGGCAGGTTTACGAGAAAAATCTATTTATGCATATATTGGATATATACCTCTCCATTCCGCTCCTAAAGGATTAGAATATGGATATAAAAAGGAAGACTTATCATTAACAGAAGATTTAGGTAATAGAATAGTAAGATTGCCTTTTTATACAGAATTAGGGGAGATAGGTCTTGATTATTGTGTTCAAGAAATGGAAATTCAATTAAATAAAATTTATAATTAAAAATTATGTTAAACTTTGCAGTAATAGGTTGTGGTAATTTAGCAATGAAATATGCTATACCAGCTCTCATAAATTCAGGAGTTAGTAGAGTGATAGTTTGTATTGATCCAAATAGAAGAGGGCAAAGAGAAGCTATAAAAGAAAAGTTTAATTTACCGCTAGTTACTACTATAGATGAAGCTATTAAAAAATATGATTTTGATGCAGTATATATTGCTGCACCAACAGGTGCTCATAGGGAAATAGTATTGTCAGCAGCGAGTTTTAACAAACATATACTATGTGAAAAATCTTTAGGTTCAAATCTGAATGAAGTTAAAGAAATGGTTAATTTCTGTAAGGAAAGAAATTTGGCTTTATTTGAGGGCTTCATGTACCAATTTCATACTCAACATCAATTTGTTAGAAAGCTTATAGATGATGGTGAAATTGGGGTCCCATTTCATTTTCTTGGTAGATTTGGATTTCCACCAATCAATGAAAATGATTTTAGATATAAAAAAGAATTAGGGGGTGGTGTAGTATTAGATGCTGGAGCATATACTGTTCATGCAGCTCGTCATTTATTTGGGAAAGAACCAGTTGCTTCTTGTGCTATTCTTGAAAATGAAGATAAAGAAGTAGATGTTAGAGGTACCGTTTTATTAGATTTTGGCAATAGCAATACAGCAAGCTTAATTTTTGGTTTTAATAATATGTATCAAAGTAACTATGTTATTTGGGGTTCTAAAGGAAAGATTACATTAGAGAGAGCTTATGCATTACCTCCAAATTTTAATCCAACTTGTACGTTAGAAAAACAAGGGTTTAAAGAAGTATATACCTTAAACCCTTGTGATCATTTTGTGGAAGAATTTAAATATTTCTGTAAAAATTATAAAAACGAAATAGAAAGAGTTAGCTGGTATAATGAAGCAATTAATCAATCTAAAGTGCTAAACGATTTTTTTAGATAAGTTTTTAATAATAATGAATCTAAAAGATATTTTAAGTAATTTTGGAATTAACTCAGAGAGAACATTCAATATAACTAAACATATTGGTTTATCTTTTATTTTTAAATTCTTAGCAATTGTATCAAATTTTTTATTGGTACCATTGACCCTTGATTATCTAGGAAGTTCTAATTATGGAGTTTGGTTAGTTATTACCTCTTTTATTGGGTGGTTTACTTTCTTTGATGCTGGTTTAGGACATGGTTTACGTAATAGATTTACAGAAGCAAAAGCAAAAGGAGATATTAGTCTTGCAAGAGCTTACATAAGCTCAGCATATTTTACTTTAGGATTAATTTGTCTTGTTTTAATTACTTTATTTTTTTCAATTAATTTTTTTATTGATTGGACTCAAGTTTTTAATACAAGTAAAGATTTACAAGATAAAATTAGTTTTTTAATGTTGATTGTCTTCAGTTTTTTTACTATTCAGCTTGTTTTTAAATTAATTACAACAATTTATACAGCAGATCAAAAACCTTCAATTTCAGTAATTGTAAATTTTTTAACACAAATAACTTCTTTGGTTGCAGTTTTTTTATTGCTAAAATATTCAAAATCTTCTCTGGTTTTGTTTGGATTGATTTTTTCTTTTATACCAGTTGTAATATTTTTAATTTTTAATTTATTAGCTTTTAAAGGTATTTATAAAGATTATAGACCAACTATTAAGCTTTGGAAGAAAAATTATGTGAAAGATATTTTCGGTTTAGGAATAAATTTTTTCATAATACAAATAGCTGCTGTGATTTTATACACAACAGATAATTTAATAATTACTCATTTATTTTCACCTAAAGATGTAGTACCTTATAATTTAGCATTTAAATATTTTAGCATTTTGAGTATGAGTTTCTCAATAATAGTAACACCATATTGGTCTGCAATAACCGACGCTTATACAAAAGAAGATTATAGTTGGATAAAAAAATCCATAAGATCTTTAATGAAAATTTCATTAGGTTTTTCTATTATATGTGTTATTATGGTCATTATTGCAGATCAATTTTATGTAATTTGGGTAGGTAAAGAAATAGTTATACCATTCAAATTAACATTATTTATGGCTTTATTTGTTATGTTGAGTTTGTATATACAACCTTTTACTTTTTTTATAAATGGTATAGGTAAAATTAGAGTTCAACTAATTATTGGTGTTCTAATGGCAATTATTAATATTCCTTTATCAATTATTTTGGTTAAATATTATGGCTTTGGTGTAAGTGGTGTTATATTTGCTACAATTTTGTGTAGTATCTTAGGCCTTATCATCTATCCAATTCAATACCTAAAAATAATTAATAAAAAAGCCAAAGGTATTTGGAATAAATAATTTTATAAATTAAAATGTTTTTAAAAAAAGTTGGCTTATTAATTTATAAAATATTCAAAAAGATCCTTTTTGAATTGAATAATTTATTTGCACTTTTTTATAATAAAACAATTCTATATATCAATAATATTGATTATGAAAAAGATATTAGAATCAATGGTTATATTAAAATAATTATAGGCAAAGGAGCAGCCATACAAATTGGAGAAAAATTTAAATTAAATAGTGGAAAAGTATATAACCCAATAGGTAGAAATCAAAGAAGTTTATTTGTCATCAATAAAAATGCAAAATTAATTATAGGTAAAAATGTGGGTATGAGTTCAGTAGCTATTGTTTGTTCAAAAAAAATAGTTTTTGGAGATAATGTAAGAGTTGGTGGAAATACAGTTTTCTATGATACTGATTTTCATTCTTTAAAATACAATGATAGAATAAGCATTCCTGAAAATAAGGATCATATTAAAGTTAAACCAATTTATATAGGTAATAATGTATTTATTGGGGGGCATTCTTTAATTTTAAAAGGGTCTAGTATTGGTCAAAATTCAATAGTCGGAGCTGGTAGTGTTGTGGCTGGTAATATACCCTCTAATGAGATTTGGGCAGGAAATCCAGCCAGATTTATAAAGAAAATGGATGAAAAATAAAGATAGAAATTTAAAAAGAAATTATTTTCTAGTATTCATAATTATTGCAGCTTCTGGAATACCTTTTTTTTCTGGTATAGATTTTATAGAAATATCATTATTTTTATTTAGTTTAATACTTTTTATTTATAATAAAGAGAACAAAGATTCAAATGCGTTTTTAATTATTGGATTGTTTTTTCTCATAGAGTTGTTTCAACATTTTTTGCATGGTAGTTATAGTTACAGAACTTCAGTTGGAACAGCCATTAAGTTAGCAACTGTTTACTTTGTGGTAAAGTTGGTGAAATATAACTTCATTAATTATTATATCAATATTTTATATTTTTTTACAGTTATTAGTTTAATTTTCTATACACTATCTTTTCTGCCTGGATTTACAGATTTAATGATTGGTCAAATAGCTCCGCTTTTTGAGTCTCCATTTGTAGACCCAAATGCATTTTACGAACAATCTCCAAGTATTATTGTTTTTACTTTTGAATTATCTTTATTAACAGAGTTTAGAAACAGTGGACCTTTTTGGGAACCTGGTGCTTTTGCTGTTTTTTTAATTTTTGCAATACTTTTTAATATTATAAAAACAAAAAGTTTAATTGATAAAAAAAATAAGTTTTTCATTGTAGCACTTATTACAACATTTTCCACAGCAGGTTATATAGCATTTTTTATTTTAGTAAGTGGCTATTATTTAATGAATAAAAAAGTATCACACAAACTACTTTTAATACTCTTTGTATTTGCCTCTATAAGTATTTACACGACTACCTCATTTTTAGAGGAAAAAGTGAAACATAATATTTCTCTTGCAGATGAAACAACAAGTTCTCGATTTGGTAGTGCTTTGGCAGATTATAATTTGTTTAAACAAAGCCCTTTATTTGGTTGGGGAAGGGGGCCAATGCGTTATGGTGGACAAAAAATTATTTTTTTTGGAAAAGATCAACATAGGAATAATGGCGTTTTTGTTCAATTAGCTACTTATGGTATTTTAGGAAGTCTACTGTATTTTTATTTATTTTATAAATCAATATTTAGAATAAATAAATATTATAATTTTATTAAAGGTTATTCTTTTGTTTTTTTTGCAACAATAATGACTTTAGGTTTTTCACAATCTTTGTTTTCTAAGCCTTTTTTCTTATGTTTTTTATTTCTATTTTTGGCGATGAAGCCTATGGATAAAAAAATACTCGTTTGATATTGTTATGATAAATCTTGCAGTAATAATACCTACTTTTAATAGAAAAGAATATTTAAAAAATCTTTTAGACCAAATAAAAAATATTTCTCACAGTAAATTTACTGTAAATGTCATTACAGTAGTTGACGGTTCCACAGATGGAACATTAGAAATGTTAAAAAGCAATCACCCAAAAGTTAATACAGTAATTGGTAATGGGAATTGGTGGTATACCAAAAGTATTAATAAAGGAATAGATTGTGCCTATAAATTAGGGACAGATTATATTTTGACATTAAATGATGACATACTATTAAAAGAAAATTTTTTCGAAGAGTTATATAAAGCAAT
Source organism: Polaribacter marinivivus (assembly GCF_042651285.1). Taxonomy (NCBI): domain Bacteria; kingdom Pseudomonadati; phylum Bacteroidota; class Flavobacteriia; order Flavobacteriales; family Flavobacteriaceae; genus Polaribacter; species Polaribacter marinivivus. The sequence goes on from NZ_JBHSCY010000003.1 coordinate 39,566, forward strand.
GACACAATCCCCTAAAAAGAGTATAATTGGAGCATCTTCATTTACCAAAACAAAACCAAAAAAAATACTCTCTTTAGGTGTAAAGAAAATAATATTATGGCGTTATAAATTAATACCCTATTATAAAATTTTTACTAACAAGAAAGATGTAAGATGTTTAGAAGGGCTCCATCAATCTCAGGTTTTACCAGGTAGAGGCTTGTTATTCCCAATTGAAATTGCTAAAAGAATAAATGGTTTTGATGAAAAATTCCCTCAATACCATTCAGATTATGATTTTAGTTTAAGAGCTAAGAAAAAAGGATATAAATTATATGTGTGTTGGGATTTAATTGTATATAGTTTTATAGAAGAAACAGGACAAGGTACCTCGTATTTGAAAAGCTCATTTAAAAGCTTTTTAAAAGGATTCATTACTAAGCACTCTAGAACCAATTTAAAAGATAATGCTAGATATTTATTTAGACACGGCCATAAAATCTTCTTTCCAATAACTTTTTCAATTTTTATATTGAGTAGTTTTAATTCTCATTTTTTTAAGAAAAAAATTAATGAATAATAAGTCGCCTTTAGTACTATTACATCAAGGTATCATGACAAGCTACAGAATACCTGGTTATTTGAAATTACTAAAAGCTATCAAAGGCTTAAAAGTTTTATATGGCCAACCTCAAAAGCATAGTTCTTTACAGAACGGAGAAATTCCAGATAATGGAAAATTTATTAGAATAAACAATATTTATTTAAGCAAAAAAAGAGAATTTTTCATTGCAAATATATTTAATATTGTGTTAAAAAAAAGGCCAAAAGTTATTGTAACTCAGTATAGCTTTAGTAATTTAAGTATATGGGGTTTATATATTTTGAGACCATTTTTTAGATTTAAAATTATTGGTTGGAATCATGGTTGGGATCGTAGAACGGGTTTTCATCCTGAAAGTTCCTTAAAGGATAAATTAAGATTATTTATGCTAAAAAAAGCGGATGCAATGATTTTTTATTCTGAGGATGCTCCAAAAAAACTCTCAAAATATATAAATTCTGAAAAATTATTTGTTGCTAATAACACTCTGGATACAGAACCTTTATTAAATTTAAAAAAGAAATTTAAAAGTAAAACTAAAAAAGATTTAAAGAACGAATTAGGTTTTATAACTAAGTATAATTTAATTTTCACTGCTCGTTTGGAACCTGAAAAAAAACCAGAAAAGTTATTAGAAATTTTTGAACTTTTACAAGAAAAACTAATTGATATTTCTTTACACATCATAGGTTCAGGACCATTAGAAAAAAAACTGAAAGAAATTATTGAAGAAAAAAATATTAAGAATATTAAACTTTATGGAGCAATTTACAATAATGAGTTAACAGGTAAAATGATATATTGTTCAGATTTAATGATTATACCAAGTTGGCTTGGATTATCAATTGTTCATTCGTTTTGTTTTGATTGTCCATTAGTTACATTCGAGAAAGAATTTCACCCTCCTGAAATTATATATTTAAAAGATGGTAAAACTGGTTATAATTTATGGGATAAAACAAACGAAGAGTCTGTTACCATAATCATAGATTACTTAAAAAATGAAAAATTACAAAATGAATTTAAAAATAATATAAAAAATGTTATTGAGAATGAAGCTTCAATAGATAAATTTGTTCAAGGAGCTACAGGTGCAATTAATTATTGTTTAAAAAATAGTATTAAGAATTAAGTTATTTTTGCTTAATAATTTTATATTTAAATGTTATCATTAGTTAGAAAAATACTTTATAAATTTTATGGATTATTGAATGTGTTTTTTTTTAAAGTAAATTCTTTAAAAAAACCCTATCCAGTTATAAATGGTATAATTTTATTAGTGAACAAAGGTGGTAAAATCAGTTTTGGTAAAGATTGTATTATCAATTCTCATAAGTATAAAAATATCATTGGAGGTGATAAAAAAAGCTCTATTGTTTTAGAAAAAGACGCAGAATTAGTCGTTAAAGACGGCTTTAGAATGAGTAATTCTGCAATCTGTTGTGCTCATAGAATAACAATTGGTAAAAATGTAATGATTGGGGGAGGATGCAAAATATGGGATTCTGATTTTCATCCAATTAATCCAAAACAAAGAAAACTTACTCCTAATTCTAACTATCTTAAAAAAGAAATAACAATCGGAAATAATGTTTTTATTGGAGGAAGTTCTATAGTTTTGAAAGGAGTTTCAATTGGAGATAATTCTGTGATTGGTGCAGGAAGTGTTGTTTCTAAATCAATTCCTCCGAATGAAATTTGGGCAGGAAACCCTGCAGTTTATATAAAAAAAAATAAAATTGATTAAAGAAAAGGTTAATGTTTTGGGGGTGGGTTTTAACCCAGTAACATACGAAGAAATAATTGATTTCTTAAAAAATAAAGGAAATAGAAAAAAATATATTTCTTTTCCAGATATTTATAACATTGTTAGATCTAATCATGACAGTTTTTTAAAAAGTATCTACAATAATAGTACTTTAACTCTGCCAGATGGAAAACCTTCTGAATTTTTTTTAAAAAAAAAGGGTTTTAAAAATGTAACAACAATCAGTGGTTTTTGGTTATGTAAAAAATTATTAGATACAGAATTATCACATTTTTTTTATGGAACCTCTCCAGAAAATTTGCAATTAATGAAGAATTTTCTTGATAATGAATTTCCAAATGCCAAAATTTTAGGTTATAAATCTCCACCATTGATATTACAAGAAGAAATTGAAGAAAGCATTCAAATCAAAGAAGATTTAAAAGTTATCCGGAAAATTAAACCTAATATAATTTGGATTGGGATTAGTAGCCCCAAACAAGATTTTCTAATGCATTATTTTCACTCAACAGAACCTGGGACTATAATGATTGGTGTTGGTGCCGTTTTTGACTATTTTGCTGGAACTGCCTACATGGGACCAGAATGGTTAAAAAAAATAGGTTTAAGATGGTTTTATCAATTATTAAGGGATCCTAAGCGATATTATAGAAGACTACTATACGTTTTGATGCATTTACCAGCAATCATTTTAAAAAATAATAAAAAATAAAAAAGCTAAGAATATGTGCGGTATATTTGGAATAATCACAAAAGAAAACTCAAATTATAAAGATGCTTTTCTAAAGAAAACATTAACTAATTTGGCAAAGCTATCTGAAGCTAGAGGAAAAGATTCATCTGGTATTTGTATTAGAAGTAATGAGAATAAACAGTTTAGAGTATTAAAATCTAATCAACCAATCTCTGGATTATTAAAATCTGAAGAATATAAATTATTGCATAATAATTACACATCTAAAAACCAATTTTTTTCTTTTGGACATTCAAGGTTAGTCACTAATGGTTCGCAACTTGAAAGCAATAACAATCAACCGGTAGTAAAAGATAATTTGATTGCAATACATAATGGAATTATTGTTAATGTAAGCGAAATTAATTCTAAATATAATTTTGAAAGAAATTATGAAATTGATACAGAAGTTTTTTTATCATTAATGAATTATTTTCAGAATATTAAAGAATATAACTCTATTGAATCTTTGAAAAGATCTTTTAATGAAATTTTTGGAACAATATCTACTTCACTATTTTTTGAAAAATATAATCAGTTTATTTTAGCAACAAATAATGGTTCTTTATATTATGCAACAAATAATGATGATATACTAATATACGGATCTGAGAGATTTATAATTAATGAAGTTTTAGAAAAAAGTGGTTTAGCTAAAAAGGGATTTAACGTTCAACATTTAAAATCTAATACAGGTATATTTATAGATTTATCTAATTTCAATTTTTTAAATTTTAATATTAATGATTCAAAAGAAGTTATTATTAATGAGTCTAAAATTAATTATTCTACTATAGTAGAATCTATTGAGTTGAGTGGAGATAGGTCAACAGTCATAGAGATTGAAGATATAAAAAGCAAAAAAGACTATTCCGAAAAGAAAAACCTTTTAGAATATAATATTGATGAAATTAACAATTTAAAAAGATGTAATAAATGCATATTACCGGAAACTTTTCCTTTTATAGATTTTGATAGCAAAGGGGTATGTAACTACTGTAATAATTATGTGCCAAAAAATCAACCGAAATCTATAGAAGAATTAAAAAAGTTGGTAGCACCATATAGAAGTAAAGATGGTTCATTAGATTGTTTGGTGCCATTTAGTGGAGGTAGAGATAGTACTTATGTACTACATTTTGTAAAAAATGTTTTAGACTTAAATCCATTAGCTTATACCTACGATTGGGGTATGGTAACAGATTTAGCAAGAAGAAATATAGCTAGAGTTTGTGGTAAGTTAGGTGTTGAAAATGTTATTGTCGCTGCAGATATAAAATTAAAAAGAAAAAATATAAAACTAAATATTGAAGCTTGGTTAAAAAAACCAGATTTAGGAATGATTCCTTTATTTATGGCAGGAGATAAACAATTCTTTAAATACGCAAATGTTGTTAAAGATCAAGCTAATATCGATTTAAATATTTGGGGGATTAATTTCTTAGAAAACACTGATTTTAAAGTTGGTTTTTGTGGAGTTCCCCCTGATTGGGATAAGGAAATGATATATTCAATGAGTACAAAAAGAAAATTAAAGCTATTTAGTCATGTAGGTAAAAATATTATTACTAATCCTGCTTATATTAATTCTTCATTAATGGATACTTTCGATTCCTTTTTGTCAAGATATTTAAATCCAAGAAAAGATTATTATCATTTTTTTGACTTTTATAGATGGGATGAAAAAGAAATAGAACAAATTTTACTAGATGATTATAACTGGGAAGTTTCAAAAGATTTAAAATCTACTTGGAGAATTGGTGATGGTACTGCGAGTTTCTATAATTACATTTATTATACTGTTGCTGGATTTTCTGAGTTTGATACCTTTAGAAGTAATCAAATAAGAGAAGGTATGATTACTAGAGAAGAAGCTTTAGAATTGGTTAATGATGAAAATAAACCAAGATATGATTCATTAAGGTGGTACTTAGAAATTGTTGGTGTTGATTATGATAAAGCAATAAATATTATCAATGAACTGCCAAAATTGTACTAACTTTAATTAATTATTAAAGCAATGATGAAGTATATTTTTAAAATAATTTTTTTCAGTATTTTTTTAATCAATTCCTCTCTTTTATTAAGTCAAGTAAATAATTTTGATACTGAAAAAAAGTGGTTTTTAGGAGTTGATTTAGGGGTTCAAATGTCTGGAATTAAAAGTGAAGATTTTGTACAATCTAATTATTCACCTATGATTAGGGTAGTTGGAGGTAAATGGCTAAATTCTTCATTTGGAGTGCAAATAGGTTATCAAGGGAGGTATTTCAATACTATTGCAGATAATGATAAACATTTTTATAATTTCTATTTTTTTGAAGGGGTTCTTAATTTTAAGAATTTAATATTAAAGCAAAAAAGAGACAATAGATTTTATGATTTAGTATTTCATGCTGGTTTAGGTTATTTTCAAAATAGATTCTATGGAAATTCAAGTATACATTATGTTTTGGGAGCAGCTAATAATTTTTCTCTTTCAAAAAAAACTAAAATAAAATTAGATGTTGGAGCTATAGTTGGTTGGGATATTTATCAAGGAGATGATGACATATTACCAAATTTATCTTTAGGATTTATTTATTTATTTTAATTACTATTTTCTTATCATATCAAATTTGTTATAATCTTCAATGCTAGTATTAACTAATTGTAAAATCCTATTATTAACTATTTTATGTTTATATTTTTTATATATTTGAAAAAAAAAAATGAATGCTATAACCAATGAAATAACTAGAGCCGAGAAAAAAAATATATTTCACATACGAAAAAATCATATCTTTGGCAGCAATAGAATTAGTGAAGATTTAACAAATAAATTACATAACTACATTGTTGACGAAACTAATATCAACTTAAACCATCTTTTAGTTTCAAATATAGTTACTAATCTCGAATATACTTATAAATCTTACCATAAAGGTATTCTAAATTTACATAAGATTAATGATATAAGATTTATAAATAAGTTTTTTGAAAGAATTAATGAGGTTATAGATATCGATGATACTTTTGTTTGTTGTGTTGAGACTTTTACTTCAAGAAGAGAGAGAAAAAGAATAAATAAAATACCTTTTCTACGAGATTTTTATTTTAGTATAGAATTTGTTTTCATGAGAATTTTTCCTAAAGTAAAATTCCTAAGAAAAATATATTTTACACTTACAGGTGGTAAAAATAGGTTGTTGTCTAAAGCAGAGGCTTTAGGAAGGTTAGTTTGCTGTGGGTTTGAAATTATAGATTATAAAAATATTGACGGATTAATATATATTGTCACGAAGAAACAAAACAATCCTACTTATGACATGAATCCAAGTTATGGGCCAATCTATAAAATGCCTAGAATAGGAAAATCAAAAAAAATAATTAACGTTTACAAGTTAAGAACTATGCATCCCTATTCTGAATATTTGCAAAAATATGTTTTTGAAAAAAATGGTACAGCTAATGGAGATAAAGTTAATGATGATTTTAGAATTTCACCTTTAGGTCGCTTTTTTAGAAAGGTTTGGATAGATGAACTCCCAATGTTAATAAATTTGCTTAAAGGAGATTTGAAAATAGTTGGAGTTAGGCCTTTAAGTAAAGCTAAGTTTAACATGTATCCTTCTGAAGTTCAAAATTTAAGAACAAAAACAAAACCTGGTTTAGTTCCACCTTTTTATGCTGATTTGCCAAATAATTTTGAAGAATTAGTAGAATCAGAAGTAAATTATTTGAATCAATATTTAAAAAATCCATTGTCTACAGATATTAGATATTTTTATAAAGCATTTGTAAATATATTTTTTAAAGGAGCAAGAAGTAAATAAAAATTTTTCAGTACATATATTCTAATTTTATTTAGTTTCTATTCCTAATTTATACTATTTTCGCAAATAAATTTTTAATATGCTTATAAGAAGATTTTTATATATTTCCATTACTTTAATATTCATATCTTGTGTTTCTAAAAAAGATATTACTTATTTTCAAAATGATAAAATAGATCAATCTAAAGTTTCTAATAGTTATAAAACTATTATTAAACCCGATGATGTTTTGCAGATTACAATAACAGCTTTAGATGTAGAAGCTGTTAAGCCTTTTAATTTATCAGCTGTTACTTATTCAACTTCTTCAAATTCTGCTATTGGAGTAGCTCAACAGCAAACTTATTTAGTTGATACTAATGGAGAAATTGATTTTCCTGTTTTAGGTAAATTAAAAATTGGAGGATTGACAAGAGATGAACTCATCGTTTTTTTGAAAAATAAATTAGAACCAGATTATATTTTAAATCCAAATATTAATATTCGAATTTCAAATTATAAGGTTACAGTTTTAGGTGATGTCAGAATGCCAGGAAGTTATACGATACAAAATGAAAGAATAACAATTCTTGAGGCTCTAGGTTTAGCAGGAGATTTAAACATTTCAGCTCAACGTAACAATGTACTTGTTCAAAGAGAAGAAAATGGAAAAAAAATACAATATAGAGTTGATTTATTATCTAATGATCTTTTTACTTCACCTGTCTATTATTTACAACAAAATGATGTTGTATATGTAGAGCCAAATTATGCTAAGATTCAGTCTGCTTCAGCTAATTCGAATACAAGTCTTTTTATATCAATTACAGGTCTAGTAGCTTCATTAATTACTGCTATAGCTCTATTAACTAGATAACATAATGCAAGATTTATTAAAAAATAATAATACAAACCAAGTTTTTGAAAACGATGGTATAAATATTAGAGAAGAATTAGATAAATATATTATATATTGGAGATGGTTTTTATTATTGCCAATCTTAACGATCTCTTTAGTTTATATATATCTTTTATATACAGCTCCAATTTATAGTGCTAAAGGGTCTATACTTATTAAAGATAATAAAAAATCAGGTATTTCAGCTGAGTTAGCTGCATTTGAAGACCTAGGAATTATTGGAGGCTCCGCTAATAATACAGAGAATGAAATCGAAATTTTAAAATCAAGAAAAATTGTTGGTAACGTTGTTGATAGTTTAAATTTAAATATAGCATATTTTTATAAAGAAAGATTTAAATCATTAGAATTATTTAATAGCTCTGATATAAAAATAATATTTGATAATAATAAAATATTAAATTCTTTAAGTAAGGATACTTCATTTACAATAAAATTAATAGATAAAAATAATTACCAACTGAGAAGTATTGATGATGATTTAATAACAAGTTCAACTTTTAATACCAAAAATGAAAGTAAATTAGGAAATTTTAAAGTCGTTAAAAATGATTTAAAAACAAATCTTTATCCAAAAAAAATAACTATAAAAATTTATAATAGAGATAAATTAATAGATCGATTAATTAAGGGAATCAAAATTTCACCTGTTGATAAAAATTCTAGTGTGTTAAAATTGAATTTTACTAATAACTCAAAAGAAAAGGCAGAAACTATTCTAGATGAATTGGTTAAGCAATATAATCTAGATGCTATTAAAGATAAAAATTTAGTTTCTCAAAAAACAAAAGAATTTATTGACGACAGATTATATAGTGTAGGAATAGATCTAGCTCTTATACAAGATAATGTAAAAAATTATAAGACAAAGTTTGGTATAACAGGTCTTTCTAAAGAAGGTGAATTTGCCTTACAAGAAGTTTCTGAGAGTAACCAGAAAATTATTGAAATTAAGAGTCAATTAAGTTTAGCAAAGTGGATTCAAAAAAAACTAAAAATAGAATCTGATTCAAATGATGTTTTACCGACTAACATGGGTTTTTCTGATTTAGATATAACTCAATCTATTATTTCTTATAACGATTTAGTGTTAAAGAAAAATAAATTATTAGTAACTGCTGGAAAATTAAACCCTCAATTAATAGAAATACAAAATCAACTATCTACACTAAATCAGAATTTATTATCAAGTTTAGATAATTTAAACAAATCATTAGAAATTCAACTAAGTGAATTAGAAAATGAAACTCGAAAAATAAGTTCTAAATTATCTTCAATTCCTTTAATTGAAAGAGGAATGATAGATATTGAACGTCAAAGAGAAATTTACTCAGAATTATATTCTTACTTATTAAAAAAGAAAGAAGAAACAGCTATTTCTTTAGCTGTAACAGTACCTAACGCAAAAATTATAGATTTTGCATACTCTAATGACGTTCCTATTTCTCCAAATAAGCAAATATTTTATCTTTCAGCAATTTTATTAGGTTTATTTATTCCATTTATCATTATTTATATAAGGAATTTATTAGATACAAAAATACATACAAGAAAAGAAATAGAGTCATTAACGTCAATTCCTTTTATAGGTGATGTCCCACACTCAGAGGTAGATTCTAAAATTGTAATTAATAAAAATGCACGTTCAAGTACTTCTGAATCATTTAGATTAATCAGAACAAATTTAGAATTTATGTTACCCAATTCTAATTCGAAATTGGGTAAAACTATTTTTATTACGTCTACTACTAGTGGAGAAGGGAAGTCTTTTATCTCTATCAATTTAGCAGCGGCTTTATCCCTGTCTAATAAAAAAGTGCTTCTAGTAGGTTTAGATCTTAGAGCACCAAAAGTAACGGAATACTTAGGCTTATCTGAAAGAGAAGGGATAACTAATTACATTACTAACGACTCTAAAACTTTAGATCATATTAAATTTCAAATTCCAGAGATTGAAGGTTTACATATTATTGCATCTGGTGTCATTCCACCAAACCCTGCAGAGTTGTTAATGACAGATAAGATTAAACAGCTGTTTGAAGAAGTTAGACAAGATTATGATTATATTATAGTAGATACAGCACCCGTAAATTTAGTAACAGATACTTTATTAGTAGCTAAATATGCTGATATGTTTTTATATGTCACTAGAGCAAATTACCTAGATAGAAGAATGTTAGTGGTTCCAGAATCCCTTTATAAAGAAAAGAAATTACCAAACATGGCGATCTTATTAAATGATACAGATATGAAAAGGGGGTATGGATATGGTTATGGATATGGTTATGGATATGGTTATATTGAAACTAGTACTAAACCATGGTATAAAAAAATATTAAAATAATTAAATTTATTTTATATTTTCGAAAAAAATAATTGCGATATTTTGATTTATAAATTAGTTGTATAATTAATATAAATCTTATTTTAAATTTTCTTAAAAAATAATAAACATTATTATAAATAATATTTATTTTATTGTTTTTTATAAGGAGTATAAATATTTTTAGTTCAATTTTTGATTTAAAATTTTTATAATAATTCAATTCATTTTGTTTTAATAAATAATAGGACTGAAGCAAATAAGAATTAAAAGTGTTAAATAAAATTTTATTTTTTTTTATTATTTTTAGTGGTTGCTTTTTTAAAGATAATCTAAAAAGGTCATAAGTATTTCTAAAATTCGGGTTTCTAAGATATTTTCCTCTATCACTAAATTGTTTGTTTAAAAAGTTATGGATAATTTGATTTTCTATAGATGGTATATTCATGTTATTTATTATTCTATTTTTAGATAAAAAACTTTCATAATTGTATATTTTAGAATGTTTTTTTAAAATAATTTTTGAATGAATCTCTATGGCAGCTATCCTATCTTTTTTCACCATTTTTGGATAATGCTTTGAAGGAAAAATGATATCTTGTTCTTTAATGTTTGATGAATAACCATGTTTTTTTAAAATTTTAATACTCTTAAAATAATCTTCATTCGAAACTATAAAATCTATGTCTCCAATCATTCTTTCCCCTTTATTTAAATATAAATCTTCTATCAAAAAACTAGCTCCCTTTAAAAAAATTGGTAAAATATCATTTTTTTTTAAAATTTTATTTAATTCTTTTATCTGAATTAATATCTTTTCGTTTCTATCATAATTTATTTTGTATATAGACTTCATAAAATTAGATAAATCTAAAGGTAGTTTGTCAATTAAATTAGTGTTTTTAAAATTATAATAAAGACTAGGAATCAAAAGATGAGAGCTACTAACCTTTATAAAATACTCCCAGTCTATTTTTTTATTAATAATTTTATTTTTAACTATAATTTTATTTTTGTAATTAACTGAAATAGTTAAACACTTCCCAATAAATATTAAAGTTTCTAAATATTTAGTCATTCATTTATTTTAAAATTATTAAAAAATATTTTAATTTTATCTTTTTCTTTTGTTATATTTTTCATTGATTCTAAGTGGCCATTATTATGTGTGTCAGTACCCATAAAATCATATAAATTGTCTTTTAGTAACTTTTCTGCTGTTTTTTTTACCCCTAAACCATAATGTTTTGTGAGTGATAATAAGTTGAGTTGAAATAAACAGCCAGCTCTTTTCAATTTTTGAAATTCATTATACTTTGTATGATAAGTATTATAACGTTCAGGATGTGCTAAAACAGGTTTGTAGCCTTTTAATTGTAACTGAAATAAGATATCATATAAATTAATTGGAGGACTGAAATAAGACATTTCAACCAATACCAAATTATTTTTTAAAGTTAACAAAGGTTGGTCATTTTCTATCAATTCTAAAAACTGTTCATCTAACATATATTCAGCTGCAGCTTTTATGTTAATATCAGTCATATTTCTTTTGATTAATTCTTTTTGTACAACTTTTAATTTAGCTTTAATAATTTCAGGTGTATTAGGATACACATCACCTAAGATGTGTGGTGTTGTCACAAAGTTTTTAATGCCAAAAGAAGACATTTTTTCTATTAATGCTATAGATTCATCTAGATCTTTTGCACCATCATCTATACCTGGAAGTAAATGAGAATGAATATCAACAAATCCTTGAGGGAAAAAATCGGTTAACGGAATTTCTTTCTTCTTAAAAAAAAACATAGAATTAATTTTCTTCAAAAATACAATTTTAAGTTTTTAAACAAGTAATTACAAACGAAAACGATTGAAGTTTTTAGTACTATTGGATATCGATTTTACTTAGTTTATATTTGAATAAAAATAGAATATGATATTAATTGCAGATGGTGGTTCTACTAAAGCAGATTGGATAGCTTTAGATGTTAATAAAGCCGAAACTTTTAGAGTAAGAACGCTTGGTTTAAATCCGGCTGTTGTGCCTCAAGAGGAATTACACAACAGAATTATTAATATGTTTCAACTTATTCAAGTAAAAGATGAGGTTAAAGAAATCTATTTTTACGGTGCAGGATGTGGTACACCAAAAGCAGCTAATATTTTGGCTAATGTTATGCAAGCTATTTTTGTAAATGCAAAAATAGTGGTAGAAGAAGATATGTTAGCTGCTGTATATGCAGCTTCTGGCAACCAACCAGCCTTAGTAGCCATTTTAGGAACTGGCTCTAACTCTTGTTATTTTGATGGCACAAAAATGCACATGAAAGTGGCTTCTTTAGGCTATGTGTTAATGGATGAGGCTAGTGGAAACTATTTTGGGAAAAGATTAATTCGTGATTATTATTATGGTTTAATGCCAAACTATATAGTAGAGAAATTTGAAAAAGAATTTGTATTAGACCCTGATACCATTAAGCAAAATATTTATAGAGAACCAAATCCAAATATGTATTTAGCTTCTTTTGCACAGTTTATGTTTGAGTTTAAAGAAGAGAAATATGTAAGAAGATTAATGAGAAAAGGATTTGAAAAATTCTTTAAATTTAGAATACTTCCTTATCAAGTAGCAAAAGATACACCTATCTATTTTATAGGTTCTATAGCTTTTTATTTTAGAGAAATATTAGATGATGTAGCTGCCAAATACGATTTAAAGATTACTGATGTTATTCAGAGGCCTATAGATAATTTATTAGAATATCATAGGAATAATATCAACTAATAAATTCTAAAACTCTTTCAAGTTGCATGCCTCTTGATCCTTTAATTAAAATTGATTGCTGTTTGATAGGATTTTTATCAATATAAGATTTGAAATCATCAAAAGTTTTGAATTTTTTATGCGCTATAGTTACTTTATAAAAGTGTTCTCCTATAAAGTACTGATTTTCTAATTGAAGTGAGCTTGCTAAATCTGCAATTGCTTGGTGTTCTTTTTCGCTTTCATCACCAAGTTCAAACATATCACCAAGAATAATTAATTGATTATTTTCTTTTAAAGCAGCAAAATTTTCTAGAGCCACTTTCATACTAGAAGGATTAGCATTGTAGGCATCAAGTATAATTTTAGTATTATTTTTCTCAATAATTTGAGATCTATTATTTTCAGAAACATAAGTTTGTAGAGCATTTACAATACCTTCTTCAGGAACATTAAAAAGTTCTCCAAAAGTAATAGCAGCTGTTATGTTGTTAAAATTATAGGTGCCTATAATTTGAGTTTCAATCGTATTAGAATTGTAGTCTATACTTAAAAAAGGGTTGGTTGCTTTTAATTGAATTTTATCTCTATCAAAGAATATTCTTTGAATTGTTTCTGTTTTTTCAACCTGAATTTTGTCATCAGGATTTACAATCGCTGTTTTATGATTTTCTTTTAAATAGGTATACAATTCACTTTTACCTTTGATGACACCTTCAACACCTCCAAAACCTTCAAGATGCGCTTTTCCAAAATTGGTGATATAACCAAAATCAGGTTCACAGATAGAACATAAAAATTCAATTTCTTTTTGATGATTAGCACCCATTTCTATGATCGCAATTTCATGCTCTGGTTGTATAGATAATAACGTTAAAGGAACCCCTATATGATTATTTAAATTCCCTTTTGTTGCTATTGCATTATATTTTTTATTTAATACTGCATGAATCAATTCTTTGGTGGTGGTTTTTCCATTACTACCTGTTAAACCAATAAATGGGATGTTTAATTGATTTCTATGATAATTGGCTAATTTTTGTAGTGTTTGCAACACATCATCAACCAAAATAATACGACTATTAGTTTTATATTCTTTCTCATCAACGATGGCATAATTAGCACCAAGTGCTAAAGCTTTTTCAGCAAATGTGTTGCCATTAAAGTTGTCTCCTTTTAGCGCAAAGAAAATTGTGTTTTTTCTAATATTTCTAGTATCTGTATCAACTAAAAAATGTTCTTTATATAATTCGTAAAGCGAATGTATTTCCATAATTTAAAAATAAAAAAAAACCTCATTACTTTAAAAATAATGAGGTTTAAATAATGTAAATATTTTTTATCTAGAAGGGTTTCTAGCTCTTCTTTTTCCTGTAGACATTGGGCCTACTTTATCAGATACACATCTAAAGCCTATATAGTTTGTTGCCATATATTCTGGTAAATATCTTCTTTGTGCTGGGTCTAACCAATATTCTCTATCAGACCATGCACCACCTTTATAAACTCTTGTTTTATCACTTATTAAAGTTGTACGTTTTTTAGCATCATTTACAAGAATTTCTCTACCAGTAACAGAGTCTAAAACTCTAGTTGGTTTTCTAGGAGAGTTGTACATGCTAGGTCTACTCTTAAAGCTTTCTTCATCATCTTCATAAAAACGAGAAGATAATAAATCGCCATCTCCAATATTGGCATTGTCAGATTTTGCGAAATTTCTTCTTAAAGTAACATCATTCTTGGTGATAGGCACATAAACAATAGTACCTGGTAATTGCTTAGGTACAATTTTACCATTTGGTAAAGTATCGTAATCTACATTTGCGTTAGCGCTATTTTCTGCAAAAACTACATTGCCTTCACTGTCAATTAACTTTTTTGTGAAAAGGTTTCCTCTAAAATAGTTAAAGTCATTTGCTTCATTATCAATAATAGGTCTATATACATCTGCAACCCATTCAGCTACGTTACCTGACATATCATACAAGCCAAAACCATTTGGAGGGTAAGACTTAATTTTATTAGGAATATCAGCTCCATCTGAACTCCAGCCAGATAAACCACTATATTCTCCTTTACCTTGTTTAAAGTTAGCTAATTGATCTCCTCTCGTTCTTTTGTTTTTAGAACGCGTATACTTGCTATTCCAAGCGTATTTTTTACGACCTCTAATGTTGTTGTATTCTCTATTTTCGATATTTGCTTTTGCTGCAAATTCCCACTCAGATTCTGTTGGTAGTCTAAAACGTTGCGTTAAAATACCATCTGCTTTGGTTATTTTTCTTCCCTGAAAAGCATCTTTTGGAGGTCTTGGCTCTCCTCTTTTTCTCATGGTTCTTCCTACACCTCTTTTGTAAATCGTAGTATCACCATCAAACAACTTAGAATCATCAACTAAGAAAACATCAGTATCAAAAAAGTTACTTACAGTATCCATTTCAAAGATGTTTTTAATGTGACCTTTATCTATTAACGTTTTAAGGTTTACAGCATTGGTTCTCCATTTACAGTATTCGTTAGCTTGAATCCAACTAACACCTACAACAGGATAATCACCATAAGCAGGGTGTCTAAAATAGTTTTCTGATAAAATATCTGTATTTCCTAAACTTTTTCTCCAAACTAAAGTGTCTGGTAAAGTAGAGTTGTAGATATGTCTATATTTTTCTTCTGCAGGATTAAATACATTTTTCATGTATTGCACATACAAGAAATATTCAGAGTTTGTAACTTCTGCTTCATCCATAAAAAAGGAACGAACGTGCATTTTTCTTGGGGTAGTATTCCAATCGAACATTACATCATCTTGCACTTGACCCATGGTATATGAACCACCTTCTATGGCCACCATTCCTGGAGGTGGTTTTTGGCTGGCATCATATTTACCTTTGATAAAGTTACCATTGTTAGGATCGTTGAAAGCTAAACCAGTTAAACTAGATTTATTATCACTGTTTCTATTACAATTTGCTAATAATAATGTAGTTAGGACTACTAATGTTATTTTAAATATGTTTTTCATTTCCTAATTTAAAATTGTCAGGGTTTTTATAGTGATGCAATTTACAATAATTATAATTTAGAACAAGTAAATTATTAATTTTAACGCATCTATTTTTAATACATATTCTTTAAAACGATTGCTTTTTTGGTTTAGTATACTATATCTTTGTTTCTCATAAAATATCTACATATTATTGTCGTTATTTGAATAGTTATATGAAAAAACGATTTCTTCTTTTTCTATTAATTTTATCAAGTCAAATTGCAATAAGTCAAAATAACTCTGTTTTGTCTTCTGGAACTTGGTTTAAGTTTAGCGTAGATACAACAGGGGTTTTTAAAATTGATAGAAACTTACTACAAAGTATTGGCATTTCTACAAGTGGTTTAAATCCTAGAAAAATTCATATTTATGGTAATGGAGGTCAGTTGTTACCTGAATTAAATAGTGCTTTTAGATATGATGATTTACAAGAAAATGCTATTTACATAAAAGGTGAAACAGATGGCTCTTTTGATGCCAATGATTTCATTTTATTTTATGCAAAAGGGCCTCATGACTGGGTAGTAGATACCACCAATGAAACAGCAACTCATAGACAAAATATTTATTCTGATAAAGCGTATTATTTTATAACAGTTAATGAAACTGATGGTAAAAGAATTCAAGCTAAGACTGTAAATAACAACACAGCTTCAGCAACAATTTCTATTTTTGATGATTTTACCTTTATCGAAAAAGAAGAAAAAAGCATTTTGGCAGCTGGTACACAATGGTTTTACAAAGAAGATTTTAACATTGCCAATACACAAGAATTTAATATTCCATTTCCTAATGCTTTAAGTGGACAAGAGTTAGAGGTAAGTGTAAGGGGAGTTACGAATTCTGTGGTTAATTCTTCAATGGATGTACAGTTGAATAGTCAAGATATTTTCACCATAAATTATCCAGGCATAAATGCAAGTTCTTTAACAAAAGCAATTGCACTAGAAAGAAGTGCAAAAGTGACTAATTCATCAGAAAATTTAGCTATTTCTATTACATATGATAATAATGGAAATCCTTCTGCAAGTGCTTTTTTAGATTATGTTGAAGTTTTAGGTAAAAAGAATTTAAGGTTTTCAGATTTTCAGTTTTCTTTTAGAAGCTTTCAGCAAGCTAATGCAACAGGTGCTATTGCATATCAAATTCAAAATGGAGCAAATGCTTTTCAAGTTTGGGATGTAACAGACTATATAAATCCCAAGCAAATTGTAAATGAAGATGCAGGAACTAATTTTACCTTTAAGGATAATGCTGGTGAGTTAAGAGAATATATTATACTTGATCAAAATGATTTTTACATTCCAGAAACCATACAAAATAGTAGGGTAGAAAATCAAAATTTACATGCTTTACAAGATATTAATTACATCATTATAACAAACGAAGAACTATCTAACCAAGCACAAAGATTAGCAGATTATCATCAAAATAATTCAAATTTAACGACTAAAGTAGTGTTGATAGATGAAATTTATAATGAGTTTTCATCGGGTTCAAAAGACATTACTGGGGTAAGAGATTTCATAAAATACATCTATGATTCTAATACTACACCTGATAAAAAATTACAATACGTTTGTTTTTTTGGAGATGCATCTTACGATTATAAAGATCGAATAGAAGCTAATAATAATATAGTACCCGTAAAATTATCTACTATTAGTTTTAATTTGGCAAGTTCTTATGTGACAGATGATTTTTTTGTGATGTTAGATGCTGATGAAGGAATTATGAGTACTTCTCACACCATAGACGTAGTTTCAAGTAGAATTCCTGTGTCAACAGTCTCTGAGGCTACAGATGTTATTGATAAAATACTATCTTATTATAGTAAAGAAGCCATTGGAGATTGGAGAAATACCATAACACTTTTGGCTGATGATATAGATGTTGCAGGTGAAGAAGTTATTGAACAAGGTGTAGAGTCAATAGCAGATGAAATAAAAGCGAATAAGCCTATTTTTAATATCAATAAAATATATGCTGATGCTTTTGTTCAAGAAAATTCTGCTGGTGGAGAACGTTATCCAGAAGTTAATAAAGCGATTACAAATGCTGTTGAAAAAGGGACTTTAGTATTCGATTATTTTGGTCATGGAGGAGAAGATGGTTTTGCTTCAGAACGTTTTTTAGATAAAGAACAAATTCAAGGTTTTAATAATGCAAATACATTACCGCTTTTAATTACAGTAACTTGTGATTTCTCTAGGTTTGATAATCCAAATAGAATCACTGCTGGCGAACTAAATTTTAAAAACAAAAATGGAGGCTCTGCAAGCATGATAACTACTACAAGAGAAGTTTTTATATCTACAGGTCAGCGTTTTAATGAGCAGTTAATTCGAGTTTTATTTGGGTTCAATAACGAAGACTATACCATTGCAGAAGCTTTAGCTGTAGCTAAAAATCAATTTTCAAGCTCACAAAAATTCTTTATTTATTATTTTGGAGATCCAGCTATGAAATTAGCAATACCTGAACCTAATGTACGTATCACAAAAATGAATGATAAAGATATTACTCAATCTTTAGATACGATAAAAGCACTATCAAAAATTAAGTTTGAAGGTGTTGTTACAGATAATTCAAATAACATATTGCCTAATTTTAATGGTACATTATCTACCACTATTTTTGATAAAACGATTGATAAACAAACGCTAGATAATGATGGTTTTGGTGTTGTCATGACTTTTGATACCCAAGACAGCAAACTGTTTAGAGGAAAGTCTACTATAGAAAATGGAGCTTTTAGTTTTGATTTTATTGTACCAAAAGATATCAAAATTGCTTATGGAAAAGGTAAAATTAGTTTCTATGCTGAAAATGGAGAAATTGACAAAGCAGGTGCCAATTTTGATATAACTGTAGGTGGAATCAACCAAAATGCACCAGAAGACAATATTGGTCCAGAAATTGGTTTGTTTATGAATGATGAATCTTTTATTGATGGTGGCAATACAAACGCTTCTCCTAATTTAATTGCTACGTTTTCAGATGCAAGCGGAATTAATACTTCTATTACAGCTGTAGATCATGATATCATTGCAATTTTAGATGGAGATACCTCAAATCCTATTGTTTTAAATGATTTTTATCAAACAGAATTAAATGACTTTACGAAAGGTAAAGTAGTCTATAAATTTCAAGATTTAGAAGTGGGGCCACATACATTAACGCTTAAAGCTTGGGACACATACAATAATTCATCAGAAACTACGTTGAACTTTGTGGTTGTTAGTGACACTATTTTAAATTTAGAAAATGTGTTGAATTATCCAAATCCTTTTGTAAATTACACAGAATTTTGGTTTAATCACAATAAACCTAATGAGCCCCTAGAAGTTCAAGTACAGATTTTTACAGTTTCAGGTAAATTGGTAAAAACAATCAATCAAAATATTCAAACCACAGGTAATTTGTCAAGAGAAATAGTTTGGAATGGTTTAGACGATTTTGGTAACAAAATAGGAAAAGGCGTTTACGTCTATAAATTAAAAGTAAAATCAACAACTAGTAATTTGGTTTCAGAGAAATACGAGAAATTAGTAATTCTTCAATAATCAAATTAATAACCAACGTTAAAAATAGAAAATGAAAAAAATTGGAATTTGTATAGCAATTTGTGCATTAGTTAGTTTAAAAGTAAACGCTCAAACAAATACAACACAAACTGGGGGAATTACAACTGCAACTCCTTTTTTATTAATTGTGCCAGATGCTAGAGCAGGTGGTATGGGTGATATGGGTGTAGCAACATCTGCAGATGCTTGGTCTATTTTTCATAACCCAGCTAAAATGACATTTAATGACCGTCAAATAAAAACAGGAATTACATATTCACCTTGGTTACGTAATTTAACTGATGATATTTTTATAGGAAGTGGTTCTTATATAAATAGATTTAGTGAAAATGCGGCTTGGGGTGCTGAGTTTAGGTATTTTTCTCTTGGCCAGATTGATTTAACAGATAATTCTGGTAACCCAAATGGAAGTATAAACCCAAATGAATTTGTAGTAACAGGTTCTTATGCTTTAAAATTAAGCGAAACTTTTTCTATGGGTGTTGGATTAAAATACTTAAGATCTAATTTAGCTTTTAATGGAACTGCAGGTAATACATTACAACCTGTAAATTCTTTTGCAGTAGATGTTTCTGGATATTTCCAATCTTTTGAAGAAAATTATGGAAGCTTTAATGGACGCTACAGACTTGGTTTTAATATTACCAATATTGGTCCAAAAGTTTCATATACGCCAGGTCAAGAAGACTTTATACCCACAAACTTAAAGTTTGGAGGTGGTTTCGATTTTATACTTGATGATTATAATATTATCTCAACAAATGTTGAATTCACTAAATTATTGGTACCAACTCCACCTGTTAGAGACTCAAATGGTGATGTTGTAGAAGGTAAAGATGATAATGTAGGTTGGGTTCAAGGTATTTTTCAATCATTTGGGGATGCTCCAGGTGGTTTTTCTGAAGAATTACAAGAATTTACTTATGCTTTAGGTGCAGAATATTTATACAACAATGCTTTTGCAGTTAGATTAGGTTATTTTCATGAAAGTCAAGATAAAGGGAATAGACAATATTTTACACTTGGTGGAGGTTTTAAAACTAATGCTTTAAATATAGATTTATCGTATTTAATAAATTCATCAGATGTTAATAATCCATTAGAAAACTCTTTACGTTTTTCACTTTCTTTTGATTTAGGAGAGATTTATGACAATTATTAAAATGTAAAAAATTTAATTAACTTTATACTATCAAAAAGCAGTCATAAAAGACTGCTTTTTTTGACACCTTTAGTTATGAGAAACGTAAACATTTCAACTACAATAACCTTATTTGATGATATTTCAGAGCTTGCTTCTGAAGATAAAATGTTGATGGATGCAGCTATAAAAGCTAAAAATTCATCTTATGCACCTTATTCAAAATTTACAGTAGGTGCAGCTATTTTATTAGAAAATAATAAAGTTATTTTAGGGAGTAATCAAGAAAATGCAGCTTATCCTTCAGGCATGTGTGCAGAAAGAGTAGCTATTTGGAAAGCAGGAAGTGAGTATCCTGATATTAAAATTAAAAAAATAGCTATAACAGCAAGTTCAAAACTAAAAAAAGTAGACAAACCTGTAGGGCCTTGTGGAGCTTGTAGACAATCTTTACTTGAATATGAAGTGAAACAAAATCAATCATTCCCAATTCTTTTTATGGGGGAAGTAGGCGAGATTGTTAAAACAAACTCTTTAGTGGATTTGTTGCCTTTTTCTTTTGATGGCTCCAGTCTTTAAGTAGCTTCGTTTTTTGGTTGGGTATCGTATTTTTTTACACATAATATGTTTAGTTAAGTTTTAGTAGGCTTAAGTATATATAGTCTTCAGGAGATTTTTCATATTTTAATGAAATCGATTTCGTTAGATTGAGTTTCGGGTGCTTTTTTTATAATCACTCAAAAAAAGGTTAACGATGTATAACTTTGAGGTCTAAACTTTTGCTTCAATGATTTCATCTAAAATAACAGGTACAGGTACTTTTATTCCTTCACTAAAAAAAGAAAACACAGATTTTTTAGAAGATCGTTTTTTAAATAATGATGGTTCAGATTTTGCTTCACCTAATGAAGAAATTATAGAAAAGTTTAAAGCCATAACAGGTATTGAAGAAAGACGTTATGCTGTTGATAAATACAAAACTTCAGACTTAGCCTTTTTTGCTTCAGAAAAAGCCATTGAAGATGCAAAAGTTAATAAAGAAGAATTAGACTACATCATTTTTGCTCATAATTTTGGAGACCTAAAGCAAGGAGCTATACAAGGAGATACTTTGCCAAGTTTAGCTACAAGAGTTAAGTATAAATTGGGTATAGAAAATCCAAACTGTGTGGCTTATGATGTTTTATTTGGTTGTCCTGGTTGGGTAGAAGGTGTTATACAAGCACAAGCTTTTATTAAAGCTGGTATTGCAAAAAAATGTTTGGTAATTGGTGCAGAGACATTATCTAGAGTGGTAGATAAGTTCGATAGAGATTCTATGATTTATAGTGATGGAGCAGGTGCTTGTATTATTGAAAAAACTGAAGACCAAGATTCTGGTATTTTAAGTCATGCTTCTCAGACTTTTGCAAAAGATGAAGCCTTTTTTTTACATTATGGAGGTTCATACAATAAAAGCGAAGATCAAAACATTCGTTATATAAAAATGTTTGGTCGAAAAATTTATGAGTTTGCCATCACAAATGTGCCAAAAGCAATGAAAATAGCTTTAGATAAAAGTGGCGTAAATATAGATGATGTAAAAAAAGTATTTATTCATCAAGCCAATGAAAAGATGGATGAAGCCATCATTAAACGTTTTTATAGATTGTATAAAAAACCAATACCTGAAGGAGTAATGCCTATGAGTATTCATAAATTAGGTAATAGTTCTGTAGCAACAGTGCCTACTTTGTTAGACTTAGTTTTAAAAGGTAAAATAAAAGATCAAGAAGTACATATAGGAGATGTAATTATTTTAGCTTCAGTGGGTGCAGGTATGAATATAAATGCTATTGTATATAAATATTAGAAAACACTTACTGATCTATTAAAGCTAAATTCTCAAGATTTTTCACGAATTCTAATTTGTTCTAAAAATTCCTAACCTTATATCGTAAAAATCATATCAAAATATTATTTTTGCGCATGCAACAACACAATGTACTTATATTAGACTTTGGTTCTCAATACACGCAATTAATTGCAAGAAGAGTAAGAGAACTAAATATTTACTGCGAAATTCATCCTTTTAACCATATACCAGACAATTTAGATAGCTTTAAGGCTGTTATTTTATCTGGTAGCCCAAACTCTGTAAGAGGTGAGCAAGTTTTACATCCAGATTTATCTAAAATTAGAGGTAAAAAACCTGTTTTAGCAGTTTGTTATGGTGCTCAGTATTTAGCACACTTTTCTGGAGGAAAAGTAGCAGAATCGAACACTAGAGAATATGGTAGAGCTAACTTGTCTTTTATTAAAACAGGTGAAGAATTCTTTAAAAATATTTCTGAAGGTAGTCAAGTTTGGATGAGTCATTCAGATACAATTAAGCAATTGCCAGAAAACGGAATTTTATTAGCTAGTACTGCTGATGTTGAAAACGCAGCTTATAAAATTGAAGGAGAACAAACTTTCGGAATTCAGTTTCACCCAGAAGTATACCATTCTAAAGATGGTAAACAATTATTGGCAAACTTTTTGGTAGATATTGCAGAAGTAGCACAAACTTGGACACCAGATTCATTTGTAGAAAGTACAGTTGATGCTATTAAAGAAAAAGTAGGTAATGATAAAGTTGTTTTAGGGCTTTCTGGAGGAGTAGATTCAACTGTGGCAGCTGTTTTATTACACAAAGCAATAGGTAAAAACCTGTATTGTATTTTTGTAAATAATGGTTTGTTAAGAAAAAATGAGTTCAAAAATGTATTAAATCAATACGAAGGTATGGGTTTAAACGTTAAAGGAGTAGATGCATCAGAACGATTCTTAAAAAAATTAGAAGGAATAACAGATCCTGAAGGAAAACGTAAGGCAATTGGAAATACCTTTATAGATGTTTTTGACGATGAAGCGCATAAAATAAAAGATGTGAAATGGTTAGCTCAAGGTACTATTTATCCTGATGTTATTGAGTCTGTGTCTGTAAATGGAGGTCCATCAGCAACCATTAAAAGTCATCATAATGTAGGAGGCTTACCAGATTTTATGAAACTTAAAATTGTAGAGCCTTTACGAATGATATTTAAAGATGAGGTAAGAAGAGTAGGAGCTTCATTAGGTATAGATGCTGCACTTTTAGGTCGTCATCCATTTCCTGGTCCTGGATTAGGAATCAGAATTCTTGGAGATATTACCGCTGAAAAAGTGCGTATTTTACAAGAAGTAGATGCTATCTTTATAAACGGATTAAAAGAAGATGGATTGTATGATAGCGTTTGGCAAGCAGGAGCTATGTTGTTGCCTGTAAACTCTGTTGGAGTGATGGGTGATGAAAGAACCTATGAAAAAGTAGTAGCTTTAAGAGCTGTAGAAAGTACAGATGGTATGACTGCAGATTGGGTAGATTTACCTTATAAGTTTTTACAAAAAACGTCTAACAAAATAATAAATCAAGTAAAAGGTGTAAATAGAGTAGTATATGATATTAGCTCTAAACCACCTGCAACTATAGAATGGGAATAAAATATATGAAGCATTTAAAGTTTTTTATTTTTCTGTGTATTTTAACTTTCACAGTTTCTTGCGGACAGCAAAAAAGATACATACAGTATAAAGTTAAAAAAGGAGAAACTATGAGCCAAATTGCTCAGAAGTTAAATATGAAAACAGAAAAATTGCTTCGTTTAAATCCTGATGTTGTTGGTGAACCAAAACCAAATACTTTTCTAGTTGTCCCAGAACAAAAACTAAATAATTTAAAAAAGCCAACAAAGAAAGAAGTTATTGAAGAAAAATTAGATACAATTTCTAATAAAGTAATTATAGATAAAGATAGTACAGTTATAGAAAATGTATTTAAAAACTTCGAGGTTTATGAGATTAAAAAGGGAGATACTTTTTACAATATTGAAAAAAGATTTGGAGTAAATAGACAAGAATTACTTGTTTTAAATCCTGAGTTAAAAGAAGGTTTAAAGCTAGGCATGGTTTTAAAAATTAAAGAGATAATTCCAGAGATCATTGATGAAGATGAATATGAAGATTATATTGATTTTAATAAAGATTTAAAAGTAGCCTTATTATTACCATTAAAGACATATAAATATCAAGTAGATACACTTACATTAAAACAAATTTTTGCTAAAGATGCAGCATTGTTAAATATTGCTACAGATTTCTATTTAGGAGCTGAATTAGCAGTAGACTCTTTAAGAAATAAAGGAGTAAATATAGATTTAAGTGTTTTTGATACTGGAGAAAGAGGGGCAAATAATTTGGGAGACATCATATATGATAAAAACCTTAATGATAATGATGTTGTCATTGGTCCTTTTTATTCAGATGAAGCTCAAACAATAGCCTCAAGTGTTAATATACCAGTTGTTTTTCCTGTATATTCTAAAAATCAATCTTCTTTTGCTAATCGAAATATTATTAAAACATCTCCAGATAAAAAGATGTTTAGAGATGTCTTAACAAGTTATATTAAAGATAATATGGTTGATGGAAACATTGTTATTGTTAGTGATAATAGTTTCGAAAATTTACAAGCCAGCAACACAATGCAAGCATCATTACAATTTAGTACTAATGCATTAATTAATATCATTACACCTCAAGATGGTTATATTGAGAAAAGTAGAATTATTAATTTATTACAATCTAACACTAAAAACTGGGTAATATTAACTTCTAATGATCAATTGTTAGTTTCAGATGCTATAAACAGTTTAATAAGTTTACCTGAAGAAACAACTGTAAAGGTTTTTGCCACTGATAAAAGTAACGTCTTTGAAAAGATAGATAATAACAAATTAGCAAAAATTGGCTTTACTTATGTAAGTGATGAATTTTCTGATACTTCTTCTTTTGAAGCTATTAGTTTTAATGGTCAATATCTTAAAAAGAACAAAGCTTTACCTTCTTATTATGCAACAAAAGGTTTTGATATTACTTATGATATTTTAATGCGATTAGCTTCTGGCAAAAAACTAGAAGATACTTTTTCTGAAGGATTTTCTAAAAGAGTAGAAACAAAATTTGATTATAGAGATAGTGATAGAGTTCCAGAAAACAAAGGGGTGTTTATCATACAATACAATCAAGATTTGACTTTAACAAGGCTTAAATAATATTGATAACAGGGTTAGTTTTGATATTATTATCTCTTATTGCTTTCTATTTTATTTATAAAACAGATTTGGAAGATGTTGTTGTAGAAAGTGAATCTTTTGGGAAGTTAAAATTATATTTAGGGGTTCTAATTTTATTTGTTGTAGGCATAATTTCTATTATTAAAAATTTATAAATAAAAAAATCCGCTAATAAGCGGATTTTTCTTTATTGTCATTGAAAAGATTATATCTTTTTCATCTGTTGTTTCATCATTTGCATTTGCTCTTTAAGCATACCATGCTTATCTAACTTTTTAGCTTCTGCCATTAAATTAGTTGCTTCACGTTTACGTCTTTTAGTCATGGCAATTCCTGCTAATTGTAATTTTGCCATCGCTAAATCATGGTCCATAGCTAAACCTAATTTTACAGCTTTTCTTAAATACTTTTCAGCTTGTGTAATATTAGTTTGGCTTAACATAATACCATGCAAATAGTTATAATATCCTTGTTGTTTTGTGGTTAAAGCAGCTTCAGGATTTTTTATATAACCTAACCATTTTCTAGCCCCATCAAAGTTTTGCTTTCTTAATTGTAAAAAGGCTAGTAAAATAAATTCGTTTTTAAAATAAAGCAATACAAATAAACCTGCTAATAAAAGAATAGTAATACCATTCATAATATTGACTTGGCTAAATTCGTATACAGCCCAAACTGTAATTAAACCTGCTATAATTAATTTTATATTTTTATTAAACATTTTGTTTGATTTTTAAGTGAGCAAAAATACATTTTTCTCTTAAATAGAGAAGTCTACTTGCTATAATGTTTTTTGTATTTAAACCAAGATAAAATTCCTAAAACGATAACAAAACCAACAGAATAGTATATAAAAGTTGGTGTAATTACTCTATCTCCACTTGCATAAGAATGTAACCCAGATAAATAGAAATTAACGCCAAAATAAGTCATCATTATTGATGCGTAAGCAATTACTGTCCATAGGTTAAATGTATATCTTCCTCTTAATCCTGGTATTAAACGCATATGCAAAACAAAAGCATAAATCATAATAGAAATTAAGGCCCAAGTTTCTTTTGGATCCCAACCCCAATAACGACCCCAACTTTCGTTAGCCCACATACCTCCTAAAAAGTTTCCAATAGTAAGCATTACAACACCAACAGTTACAGCCATTTCATTAATAATGGTAATTTCTTTGATATTTACATCCATCTTCTTTTTATTGTTTTTGGTAGTAAACAACATTAAAAAGAGTGCAAATATTCCTAAAATCATACCTAATGTTAATGGTCCATAACTTGCTACAATAATTGAAACATGAACTAATAACCACCAAGAATTTAATACTGGTTGTAAGTTGGCAATCTCTGGATCTAACCAATTCATACCAGCTACAAACAAAATTATTGAAGTTACAAATGTAGTTGCAGCAATAGTTAATGCTGATTTTCTTCCAAGATAAAAACCAAATAACATGGTTGTAAATGCTACATAAATTATAGATTCGTAAGCATTACTCCAAGGTGCATTACCACTTATATACCATCTAGCAATTAACCCTGCAGTATGCATTAAAAATAACAGAATTACAAAACCAATTAATGCTTTTACTACATATCTAATCCATTTTTTAGTACTAAAGATTTGTGCAATTACAAAAACGATTAACAGTAAACTTGCTAAGCCATAATAACGAATTAGTTTTTTAAAGATGTTGTATCTATTGTAAGCAATTTCTAATTCTATCTTATTATCTGATGGATATATTTCTGCACCATATGTTTTTTGGTATTTTTTAATACCCTCTAAAACTTGGTTAGCCTTAGAGTAATCATTCGTCTTTTTTGCTGTTTGCAATAATTGAACATAAAGAGGTAGTGATTTACGAACAAAAACAGTGTCTGATGCTTTAAATCCTTTAGTGCTAAATGTTTCTGGTTGAGAAACCCATTTGTTATTTTCATCATTAGGTATTGGAAATATTTTTAAAATTCCACCTCCAATAGCACTATATAACAAACCAACTCTTCTATCTATTTTTATTAAATCTTGTTCAAATTTATTTTGAATCTTTTTCTTTTGAGCTTCAGTAACTTGTTCTCTAATTTTATATTCACCTCTGTTTGTAAAAAAATCAGATAATCTAGCATATTTAACAGTATCAGCTAAACCTAATTGCTCTCTTATTTTTAAGTTTTGTTTCTCTAAATAAACTGCAGGTACTTCATACCATAATCTTGAGTTTTCTATAATTGATAATAAAACCTGACTTGGTTTCATATTGTGTAAAGTCTCAGTCTGACTTACTTTTCTTACCAATTCTGATGCAAAAGTGTGTGCTGGTTTCATTCTACCTCCAGCATCTTGTATTACTAATTTATTAAACTCTTCTGCATGTTCTAAAGAAACTAAATTTGCTTTTAAAATAGAATCTATTTGTTGATTAGACACTACATGATTGGTATGTTGACTAAATGTAAAACTCGATAAAAATAAAGCGCCAATTATAGAAAGTGTTGCTTTCTTTTTTCTAATTTTTCTAAGTGAATTTTTTAAAGAATCAAAACGTGTGTTCTTTGCAAAGAAGATGCAAATCATACCTGTATATAATAACGAATAACCTAAATAGGTTATAAAAGTACCCCACCAATCGTGGTTTACAGATAAGTGTGTTTGTTCTTTACCTCCAGATAAATCATAACTTGCCTGAAAGAATTTGTAGCCTTTATAATTTAGAATATTATTCATAAAAATTCTGAAATCAAAAGTTTCTTCTGGTGCAATCACAGTTACTTCACTAGCATAAGAAGCAGCACTTTCTGATCCTGGATATTTCTCTAATTGAAAATCATTTAACTTAATAGAAAAAGGAGTTTTTAAAATTTTTGCTCCATACCACATTCTAAAGTTTAATCCGTTTACAGAAAACTCTTCTAAATTGTCATTACTAAATTTACCACCTAATAATTCAACTCTTTTTGTTTCATCACCAGATGTAACATCTAAAACAACGATATCTAATTTTTTATCATCTTTTGGTCCACTTGTTTTTGTCATTTTTCCTTTTTGAGGATATTGAGGAACAACAAATGGCAAATCAGCTACATTGTATAAGGCTCTTAAATTAAATGCTTGAACACTGTCTTTAGTAACAGTTCCTTTATTCATAGTTGCCATAACTTGATAATTACCATCAAATTTTGCAGCTATTTTTAAGCTATCATTTCTTTTAAAAATATTAATAGTTGCATTTTCTTCATTAGCATTATAGCCTACTAAGACATTATGAATATTTTGAATTTCTCCTGACTTAATGTAATGCTCATGTCTATTTCCACTAGAAGATTCTACTAAAAATAAATATTCATCTCCATTTTCATCTTCTACAAACTTTTCTTCTGCCCAAGGAATATAATCTACGAGTGTAAATTTAAAATCCTTTTGCTCTTCTTTAGTGTTAAACCTATCTTGATAAGACCAAGAATTATCACCCCAAGCAGAAAGTAAAATAGGTTTATTAATATCAGGTTTTTGCATGCTGCCATTATCAACAATAGCATTTATGTAGGTGGTTTCTGATAAAAATGTGTTTGTAGTTTCACCTTCGTCTATTAACATTATGCCTTCATAACCAATATATCTAGTAACTCCAGCTCCAATTATGATGAATAAAAAAGCCAAATGAAACATTAAAACTGCCCATTTTTCTTTTTTGTATAATCGATATCTAAAAATATTACCGAAAAAATTAATCACAAAGAAGATCATGATAGCTTCAAACCACCAAGAACTATAAACTAAGGCTTTTGCAGTTTGTGTTCCAAAATCATTTTCTATAAAAGTGGCAACTCCCATTGCTGTCGCAAATAAGATAAATAAAACTGCCATCAAACGTGTAGAGTAGAGGAAATTAAAAAAATTTTTCATCTAAAATTTAGGCTTTTTAAAAGAGTTACAAATTTAAGCATAAAAGCACAGAAAACCTTTGACTTAAAGCTATATTTAATTGTTAAAAAACATGTAAAGAAATGAGTAAGCATCACAAGATACCCACTAGTATAGAAAAAAGAGTAAAAACAGCATTAAGTTATTATCCGCAATTAGATAATATTAATATTGAGTTTAAATTAAAGAAAAATATTAAGAAGTCTACAATGCAAGCTAGACCTACATTTGATAGTTTTTTTAAATCTAAAAAAAAGAGAAAGTTTTTAATTTTAATCAGTAAGAATTTTAAAATTGCAGGTAAAGATTTTTCTACATTAGATATACCTGATGATATTTTTATTGGTTGGATAGGTCATGAATTAGGACATATTATGGATTATCAGCACAGAAATAGACTTAATTTAATTTGGTTTGGATTAAAGTACTTATTTTCTGATAATCATATTGTTGAAGCAGAAAGAGCTGCAGATAGATTTGCAGTTGAGCATAACATGGAAAAGTATATTTTAAAGACTAAAAACTTTATTTTAAATCATGCAGATATTACAAAAAAATACAAAGAAAGAATCAAGAGATATTACTTATCTCCAGAAGAAATTATGCAATTAATAGAAAAAAGAGATAAATTAATAAGTGAGAATGTAGTATAAAAAAAGTTTGTAAATATTAATTTACAAATTCTTCCCATTTAGCAAATTTATCTTCTTTCATAACTCTAGCCATCTTAACTTGACCACCTTTTTTCTTGTTTTTATCATTCCATTCGTGAAATTTTTCGACAGGAATAATTTTAACCTTAACTCCATGTAAAGCTTTATTTCTTGCAACTTTATAGTTTTTATTCGCATCTTTTAAAAACTTATCTAAAGCATTTGCAATTTCTTTTTCATCAGCATTTAATTTAGTTCCTAAATACCAAGAATGGTAAAATTCATCATCTTCAAAACGTTTTGCACAAATGGTATATTCTGTAATTTGAGTAGAAAATTTTTCTTCTAGATGTTTTATAGCATCATCCATTTTATTAACAGAAAGCTGAGAACCTACAGTATTTAAAAAGAACTTAGTTCTCCCTGTAATTTTTATTTCTGCTTTTTCAATATTAGTAAATTTTATAGTATCTCCAATTAAATAACGCCAAGCACCAGAAACTGTACTAATAACTAAAATATAGTCTTTATCTAATTCTACTTCTTTTAATGTTAATGAAGGTGCATTATTTTTAAGAGAACCATCTTCTTTAATGTAATCTGGATGCATAGGAACAAATTCAAAGTAAATACCATTTTCAGTGTTTAGTTGCATAGCTTCTGTTTCTGGTCTTGTTTGTGTTGCAATGTATCCTTCTGAGGCTAGATACGTATCTATTACAGTTACAGGTTTTCCTAAAAGTGCTTTAAAACTTTTTTCATAAGGACCAAAAGCCACACCACCAGAAGTATATACTTGAAGATTTGGCCATATTTCATGAATATTATTTAAGTTGTGATATTCAATTACTTTTTGCATCATTAATTCTATCCAAGCTGGTATACCACTTAAAGCACCAATATCCCAGTTTTTTGCATTTTTAGCTATATGCTCAACTCTTTCATCCCAATCGTCAATTTGCGCAATTTCTTCACCAGGTTTATAATAACCTTTAAACCAAAAAGGGATATTACTAGCGCTAATTCCGCTAATTTCGCCTTCTAAATGATTGTTTTTTTCTTGTAAGTCTGTAGAACTACCTAACATCATTATTTCTTTTTCAAAAAAATCTGCAGGTAAATCAAAGTTATTTAATGATAAAACTTGTTTAATTCCAGAGCTTCTAATAGCTTCTATCATTTCATTGGTAACAGGAATTCTTTTACTTTTTTTTCCTGTAGTACCAGAACTAAGTGCAAAATAAGAAGGAATGTTTGGCCAAGTAACATCAGTTTCACCTTTATGAAGTTTGTGCCACCATTTTTCATTCATTTGATGATAATCAAAATAAGGAACCTTTTCTGCAAAAGACTTGCTAAGGTTATCACTTTTTAAAATACTATTAAAATTATAATGTTCACCAAACTGAGTTTGCTGAGCCGTTTCTAATAATTTTTTAAGTACTTTTTCTTGATTTACTTTATGATTGGGTTCTGCACTAAGTGTGTCTGTGATACCAATTACTCCTTTTATAATATTTCCTAAAATTGCCATATGTTGATTTTCTTACAAAGATCGATGGCAAACACAGTTTTTTTTAACGCATAAAATATTTTGTTTAACGCGTTTGATTTTAAAGTTACAGTTTTTTGTTTTTCTGTTTTTGATTATAGTAGGTAGTGCCAATTAAAGTAATACCTATAAAAATAGCATAAAAGTAAGCGTTAAAATCTCCTCCTTTAAATAAAGAAAATAGACCTACAAGTACACTAAGTATACCTAAAGTCATTAAAAAATAATAGGTTATTTTTTTCATCTTAAGCTTTACTTTTTATTAGGAATTGGTGGTGGTCCTTCAGGGATAATAGGTTTATAAACTACATCGCCTTTACGTTCTTTGTATTCTGCTTTTACTTTATTTACCAAATCTGGATTTTCAAATAAATCTAACATAGTCATTGACATGGCTTTACTAGAATAAATCATTCCTTTATGTCCAATACTCATACCACCACAAGCTACTACAGCCCATGAATGCCAAGGAGTATCTTTTGGAGCTACAGTAACTCGTAAGTTTATGTTAGGTACATTCCAACTTACATCACCCACATCTGTACTTCCTCCACCAGGATTTTTTTCTGTAACTCTTAAAGGATTAATTTTACTATCCATACCAATTTGTGGTTTTTTAGTGGCTTCTTGTATTTTTTTGCCAAATGTAATTTCATCATCTGTATATGAAATTGGGCCTAAAAGTTCTAAGTTTTCTTGCATGATTTCTCCTCCAGCTCTATTTACTAAAATTTCGTAGATACCAGATATTAAAGAAACTTTATAATCTACATCAGCCATAATAGCTGCACCTTCAGCCATTTTCATAACACGTTTGTAAACAGGCATCATTCCTTCTCGTTTTGTATCTCTAACTCTTACCCAAATTCTAGAATAATCTGGAACTACGTTTACTACTTGACCTCCATCTTGAATGTGATAATGCATTCTTACATTGGGTTTAACATGCTCTCTATAGCTGTTAATACCAGCAGCATATAACTCAAGAGCATCTGATGCAGAACGCCCATTCCAAGGGTCTGCTGCTGCATGAGCTGCTTGTCCAAAAAACTCTACTTTAAAATCGACCAAAGCCAAAGAACTTTGTACATCAGATTCTGTTACAGGTGCAGGATGCCAACTAATATTTACATCTACGTCATTCCAAAGACCAGCTTTAACCATCCATATTTTACCAAAGAATTTTTCTTCACTTGGTGTGCCAAAAAACTTAACTGTTCCTTTAATTTTTCCTTGTTCAATTAACTCTTTTATAGCAATTGCAGCACCTAAACTACCTGCTCCAAACAAATTGTGTCCACAGCCATGACCATTTCCATTTGGTACTAATGGATCTTTTGTTGGTTTTGCTTTTTGAGAAATTCCTGGCAATGCATCAAATTCACCTAGAACACTAATTACTGGTTTTCCAGAACCATAAGTAGCCACAAAAGCAGTAGGAATATCTGCGACTCCTCTTTCAACAGTAAAACCTTGTTGCTCTGCATATGAAGCTAAAATTTCTGATGATTTATTTTCTTCAAAAGCAGTTTCTGCTGCAGCCCAAATAGCATCACTAATTTTAATTAATGCCTGTTTGTGTTTTTCAACAGATGCTACAAGTGCTTTCTTATTTTTAGAAAGTTTTTTGGATTGTGCTATTAAAGTAGTGCTAATAAATAAAAGCAATACTAAAGATGTAAATAGTCTTTTCATATTTAGTTAGTGATTTAGATAAACAAGATACTAAATATAAAAAGAATTTGTTTTATGATTTTTTAAACGTCATTATTGACTTCAATCCAATATCCATTTGGATCTTGAAAATAAACTTGTTTTATACCATCTTGACGAATAAAAACTTTGTTTGATTCGTCTTTCCAATCAGAAAAATTGATTTTTAAATTGATTAAATGTGTTATGAATTCGTCAAAATCTTTAGTTGATAGAGCAAAGTGCACTGCTTTATTTACTTTAATTTCAAAATTTGGACGAGGAATAAGATGTAATTGTCTATTATCACTAAAACTTAACCATCTTGTTTTAGAATTAGAAGCTGTGTTTTGTATTTCTTTACATTTAAAGACTTTTTGATAGAATAAAATTGACTCATTTACATCTTTAACAGATAATGCAATATGGTTTAAAGAAAAAGAATTCATGATTTTATTTTCTTTTATCTAATTATTCATCAGAAACACTGTCAATTAATATAGTAAGTAAATCTATGGCAGCTTGTGCTATTTTTGTTCCTGGGCCAAAAACTCCTACAGCCCCAGCATCAAATAAGAATTGATAATCTTGTGCTGGTATTACACCACCAACAATGACCATAATATCTTCACGTCCATATTTTTGTAATGCTGAAATTACTTGTGGAACTAAGGTTTTATGACCTGCAGCTAATGAAGAAATACCTAAAATATGTACATCATTTTCTACTGCTTGTTTGGTTGCTTCTTGTGGTGTTTGAAAAAGAGGCCCAATATCTACATCAAAGCCTAAATCAGCATAACCTGTAGCCACAACCTTTGCACCTCTATCATGACCATCTTGACCTAATTTGGCAATCATAATTCGTGGACGTCTGCCTTCTAATTCAGCAAATTTATCTGCTAATTTTCTAGCTTGTTTAAAGAGTTTATCGTCTTTTATTTCTTTACTATACACACCAGATATGGTTTTAGTTACAGCTTTATGTCTACCAAAAACAGCTTCTAAAGCATCAGATATTTCACCTAAAGTTGCTCTATTTCTAGCTGCTTTTACTGCTAAATCTAATAAATTTTCTTTTCCAGATTTTGCAGCATTAGTCAAAGCTACTAAAGATTTTTCAACTTCTTTAGTATTTCTGTTTGCTTTAAGTTGTGTTAATCTTTCTATCTGAGAATTTCTAACGGCTTCATTATCTACTTCTAAAATATGTAATGGATCTTCTTCTTTTAATTGATATTTATTAACACCTACAATTACATCTTGTCCACTGTCAATTTTAGCCTGTTTTTTAGCAGCTGCTTCTTCAATTCTTAATTTAGGAATTCCTTTTTCTATGGCTTTGGTCATTCCTCCTAAATCTTCTACTTCTTGAATTAGCTCCCAAGCTTTGTTGGCAATTTGTTCAGTTAATTTTTCAACATGATAACTACCTGCCCAAGGGTCTACAGTTTTTGTAATATGGGTTTCTTGCTGTAAATAAATTTGAGTATTTCTTGCAATTCTAGCAGAAAAATCTGTAGGTAAAGCAATGGCTTCATCTAAAGCATTGGTATGTAAACTCTGTGTACCACCAAAAGCAGCAGCCATAGCTTCTATAGTTGTTCTGGCTACATTATTAAAAGGATCTTGTTCCGTTAAAGACCATCCACTGGTTTGGCAATGAGTTCTTAATGCTAACGATTTTGGGTTTTTTGGATTGAATTGCTTCACAATTTTAGCCCATAACATTCTTGCAGCACGCATTTTGGCAATTTCTCTAAAATGATCCATACCAATTGCCCAAAAGAAAGAAAGTCTAGGAGCAAAAGCATCTATATCCATACCAGCTTCTAAACCCTTTTTAATATATTCTAAACCATCTGCTAATGTATAAGCTAATTCAATTTCTGCAGTTGCACCTGCTTCTTGCATATGATAACCAGAGATAGAAATTGAGTTAAATTTTGGCATCTTATGGCTTGTGTATTCAAAAATATCAGCAATAATTTTCATAGATGGAGAAGGAGGGTAGATATATGTATTTCGAACCATAAACTCCTTTAAAATATCATTCTGTATTGTGCCAGATAATAATTCAGGTGATACTCCTTGTTCTTCTGCAGCTACAATGTAGAAAGCCAAAATAGGTAAAACTGCACCATTCATGGTCATAGAGACCGACATTTTATCTAAAGGAATTTGGTCAAATAAAACCTTCATGTCTTCAACAGAATCTATGGCAACTCCTGCTTTTCCAACATCACCTTGTACACGTTCATGATCTGAATCGTAACCTCTATGAGTGGCTAAATCAAAAGCAACAGATAATCCTTTTTGACCAGCAGCTAAATTTCTTCTGTAAAATGCATTACTTTCTTCAGCAGTTGAAAAACCTGCATATTGTCTAATTGTCCAAGGTCTACGAACATACATGGTTGAATATGGACCTCTTAAATTTGGAGCAATACCTGCAACAAAATCTTCATGAGAAAAAGCTTTAGCTTTTGGCTGATTGCTTTTAGCTAATTTTATATTGGAAACATCTTTTCTACTCATTTTCTAAACGGTTTTTTTCAATGTTTTCAGAAAGTCGTTTTCTAACAATTGGAGTGATTAATGTTTTTATATTTCTTTGTTTTACAAAAGGATACAATTCTAAATCATGTTTCATTTTATCTGCAGCATTTGATTGTAAATTTGTACCTAATAACACAATTTCTTGAGTATTAAACTTTTCTTCTTCTTTGCTTGCGCTTTCAGCAATTTTCTTTTGAATAATACCTTCTTTAAGTTGTTTTAAAAAACCACCACCTTTTTCTATTTGTTTAAAAATTTCTAATGCTTTTTCTGCTAATTGAAGTGTTAAAGATTCTATATAATAAGCACCATCAGCAAAATTCTGTGCTTCAGATAAATAACTTTCTTCCTGTAAAATCAATAATTGATTTCTTGAAATACGTTCTCCAAATTCATTAGATTTATGATAAATGCTATCATAAGACACATTACAAACAGTATTAGAACCTCCTAAAACAGCACTCATGCATTCAGAAGTTGTACGTAACATATTTGTATTGTAATCGAAAATGGTTTTGTTTCGTAAACTAGGTTTTGTAAAAATATGAGCCTCTATATTATTAATATCATATTGACTTAATAGTGATTCCCACAATATTCTAAATGCTCTTAACTTTGCAATTTCAAAGAAGTAATTTCCTCCAACAGCAAAATTAAAAGTGATATGATTTGCAACTTTGCCTCCAAAATGATTTAGATACTCATTAGCATGAGCTAGAGTGTAGGCTAATTGTTGTGTAATATTAGCACCTGCATTTTGATATAAATCTCCAGAAACTGAAATATTATTATTTGTTACAGAAACTATTTTATCAAAAATTTCGTGGTCTTTTTTTAAATTATAAAACCAATTACCTGTTTCTGCTAAGTTTCCAATAATATCTGTTTGTATAAAAGTGTTATCTGCATCACAAAAATCTGCAAGCTTAGTTTGAAACTCAAGATCTAGAAAACTAAGTTTAAAATATAAAGGAGTTTGGCCTGGAAAACCTCTCAATAAAGTTTTAGGGTCAAAAATTTTATCTGCTTTAAATTGAATTGTATTTGCACCTCTTTTTAGGGCATCTACAGCTATACTATTTGCTATTTTTTCGTCATCTATAAAAATAGTTTGACAAATGTTAAAGCCTTTTTTAGGTAAATTTATTTGAGCATTGGTCTTGTCTTCTTTAGTATAAAAAGGTTTTACTGTAATGCCTTCATCTGTATGCCAAAGTAAAGTTTCATTATAATCAGCTCCTTTTAAATCTACTTGAATTTTTTGTTTCCAAGCAGTAGCTGAAACAGGATCAAAATCGTCAAATAAAAATGTACTCATTAGTCTTTTATGGTATCAAATTCAATTATATAAATGTCTTCGTTTTCTTTCTTCATTAAGTATTTTTCTCTTGCAAATCGTTCTAACTCTAAAGAATCTTGAAGTTTTTTTATGGTTTCTTTATCTTTTTTTATTTTCTCTTTGTAAAAAGAAATCGTGCTTTCTAAATCGTTTATTTCTTTGTTAAACTTACGATGCACTAAATAAGAGTTTTCATCAAAAAAAAGCATCCATATGATAAAAGGAACTAAAATCATCACAAAAGTATTAGTGATAATTTTAAAGAAAAAATTCTTTTTTAAGTTTTGAAAAAATCCCATTTATAGTCTTTCGTTTATCACACTTCTTATAATATCTATAGCTACAGTATTATACCTGTCATTTGGTATAATCATATCAGCAAAGTTTTTTGTGGGTTCTATAAACTGTTGATGCATTGGTTTTAAGGTATTTTGATAACGATCTAAAACTTCATCTATATCTCTTCCTCTTTCAGAAATATCTCTACGAACTCTTCTAATTAAACGTTCGTCTGTATCTGCATGAACAAATATTTTGATATCAAATAAATCTCTTAATTCTTGATTGTTAAAAATTAAAATACCTTCTACAATAACTACTTTTCTAGGATGCGTTTTTACAACATCTTTAGTTCTATTATGAGTTACAAAAGAGTATACAGGTTGATTTATAGTTTTTCCTTTTTTAAGCTCTTTTAAATGCTTTATTAATAAATCGAAATCTATAGCTCTTGGATGATCGAAATTTATTTTTGTTCGTTCTTCGTAAGATAAACTATCTGTAGCTTTATAGTATGAATCTTGAGAAATTACACAAACTTCATCTGTAGGTAATTGTTTTACAATTTGATTTACAACAGTAGTTTTTCCACTACCAGTTCCGCCAGCAATACCAAGTATTAACATAGGTTTTTAGTTGATTTTAGCCGTTTTTTAACTTAATATAAAACAGCTTTATTTAGAGTTTAAAAGTACTAAGATTTTATAGATTTATAAAATTGTTAATCTTAATATCTTTTGCTTTTAAATCGAACATTAAATTATATAATCCAAAGAACGTTCTGTTCATATAGATAAAATGCTTAGATCCTCTACTAGCATTGTAAGAACGTAATTCTACATTTTTTGAATAGCGTTCACCAAATTCAGAAATTTTACCAAAGAACACTTCATCAGAAAAATCGAATTCTTCTACATGAAAAGGTTGGGTGAAAATAGATAACATTTCATGAAACATAGCTTTAAAAAAGGCAAATTCTTCTTTGCTATCTTCTTCTCTTAAAATATCTAACTCCATCATTTTTTCTACAAAAAGAGTGTCGTCTTCTAAAGTTCCTTTTTTAGCTAAAACAAAATAAGGATTGTAAAATGATAATGGAATAGTTTTCATACACCCAAAATCTAAGGCAATTAACTCTCCTTTTTTAGAAACCAAAAAGTTTCCTGGATGTGGATCTGCATGTACCTTTTTTAAATTATGGATTTGAAACATGTAAAAATCCCATAATGCTTGACCAATTTGATTTGCCAATTCTTGATTGGTATTTGCATCTGTAAACTCAGATAGATGAATACCATTCATCCAATCCATAGTTATGATTTGTTTTGACGATAAATCCGAATAATAATTAGGGAAAGCAAGATGATTAATATTTTTACAAGCATTTACAATTTCTTTACTTTGTTTAACTTCTAATTCGTAATCTGTTTCTTCTAACAATTTATCTTGTACTTCAAAGAAATACTCATCAGAAGTTTTACCTTTCATATTAAACATTCTAATAACAAAAGGTTTTAAAAGTGCTAAGTCTGATTTTATACTATCTGCAACTCCTGGATATTGAATTTTAACTGCCAGTTTTTTACCATCTTTTTCAGCTTTATGAACTTGCCCAATACTTGCAGCATTATAGGCTTTAACATCAAATTTATCAAATATTTCTGATGGAAATTTACCAAAACTCTTTTTAAAAGTCTTTAAAACTAAGGCTTCAGATAATGGTGGAACAGAAAATTGAGCTAATGAGAATTTTTCTACGTAAGCTCTTGGTAAAATACTCTTTTCCATACTTAACATTTGAGCTACTTTTAAAGGACTCCCTTTTAAGTCTTTTAAACTGTCGTAAATATCTTCTGCATTGTCTTTATTAAGCTGTTCTCTAGCATTTTCTTCAGAGTCTGTGATCTTATTACCATAATATTTTAAATAATTCACGCCAACTTTTGCACCTGTTTTTACAAGTTTAGAAGCTCTTTGAATTTTAGAAATCGGAATTTTACTGGCTTTTTTCATTTAATCCGTGTTTTTTTGGAATTTTTCTTTATACACAAATTTTCCTAAATCGAATGCGTTTTTAAGAAACTTGTTTTCTATAAGTTCGAAGCTAGTATTGATTGATTTCTCGATAAAAATATCTGTTTTTTCAAAAGATTCAGAAGTGTCTTCTAACCAAAATTTAATGGTAATTAATAACTGAATCCAAGCAGAATGATTGATGATATTAGATTGTAGTTTCTCTAAACCATCAATAGGTAATATACTTTCTGTTAATGATAAACTATTTACAAAAGCCATAAAGCTTTTTTGTAAAGAAGAAAGTGTTTTGTATGATTTAAGTTGATTTTTACATCCTTTTAGAGCTACTTCTACATAGGTTCTATTTAGATTAAGATTCTCAAAAAATGTAAAATATAAACTTAGTAATTTGTTTTTGTTATCGAAGGTTAAAAATTCTTCACTTTCATTTAAAACTTCTAATGAATTTTTAAAAAGCTCATTAAAAATTGTCTTTTCAACCTTTTTTAAAGATTTAAAATGATTGTAAAAATCTTCTACCTCAATAGCAACTTCTTCACAAAAATAATCAACATCACTTGGTTTTATTTGGTTTTCTGAAACCCAATCCATGTATAATGTTAGTATATCTAGTTTAGAAATATTTTTCTTTTTACCCATACAAAACTTTTATACTACAAAAATACGAAACGTTTTACCGTTAAAAGAAAATGTATTGCTATAAAAACAAAAAACCAAGTTAAATTTTAACTTGGTTTTAATATGAAAGTAGGGGGTAAATTAAGCAAATACTTTACGTAATCTTTTAGACCCTTTTACAAAATGTTTTTTATAGCTTTCTAAAGTATCAAAAATTAAATTTTGTTGATTATCTAATAATTTAACTCCGCCTTTAAGTGCTTTATCTGTAACCTGTTGCCATTGAGTAGCTATAGAAATTGTTTCAGTTACTACTTCTTCTGTTGCATTTAAAGCGTAATAATTAGCTTTATTTGCCTTAGATTTTACAGTTTTAATTGCATTTTCTACTTTTTTAGTAAAATTTGCAGTGTTTATTTTATTAGTTGCCATAATTAAAATTTTAATGGTTTAAATTTTATTTTCTTTCCCAGTTTTTTACAGCTTCCATATCGCCTTTTAAAGCTAATTTTGCTTGAGCTTTCCAACCAGATAAATCATAAATTTTTGCATTAATACCTGCATCATTTAATAACTTAGTCATGTTTTTAATTGTCATTTTAGCAATTTGGCTATATGCAGTAACATTTAACTCATTTAAAGACTTTTCTAATACTGGTCCTATACCTTTTATAACTTTTAAATCGTCTTTTTGATCAACTTTTTCAACAACTATTTTTTCTTCAACAGCTACTTCTTTTTTAACTACTTTCTTCTTAGTTGTCTTTTTAGTAGTAGCAGGTTTAATATCGTCTAGTTTTTCATTAACTGTATTTAGAGCTTCTTCTGTATAAGTTTCGATTTTACCTTTAACATCTTCGATAGTTTCAGAAAGATTTTTCTTTAATGTCTCAGACATCTTTTCAGCTTTCTTTACATATTTGTTATTAGCTACTTCTTTTTCGAACTTATCTTTCATCTCCTCAGCTTTTTCAACTAAAGGATGTTCAGCTACTTTCTTTTTTGCATTTTCTAAAACTTGAGCATCATACCCAACTAAATTTTTTAAACGCTCTGTACTAGTTTCTAATTGACCTTTAATAGATTCTGCAGTTTCTACAACCATGTTAATTTGTTGTTTTGTTAAAGGCTCTGCCTTTTTAACTAACTTAGCTGTTAATTTTTGCCACTTTTCTCCTGTTTTTACAGTTGTTTCGATAGCATTGAAAGAAGCATCTATTAAATCGCTATTTATTTTTTTTACGATTGCTTTTGCTTTACCTAACTTATCGTCTTTTTTTGTTTTCTTTGTTGCCATAATATATGTTTTTTTTGTTTTTTAAATTTAATAGTACAAATATAAATCCTCTGAGTTACAGATGAGTTACAGATTAGTTTCTACTAAAAAAATCTAATGCTTTGTTTAAATTTTTCCAAACCATTTCTTTACCATTTTCTAGATTGTTAAATAGTTTGTCTTGTTGTTTTTCTGAAAATTTAAATCCTTTTTTAATAAACTCATCTGTTTTGTTTTGAGCTTTTTCAATTTTCTCAAAAGAGTTTAAAACTGTTTTTTCAGTAGTCTTTAAAGCTTTATCATTTAAATGTAATGCTTGTTCTTTTATTTTATTAATAGATATAGTTTTCATCTTATTATAGTTTTAATTTCTAATTTTGATGCAAACATATAAAGTGTGAGTTGCAAATGAGTTACAAAATAGCTAATGATACGAATACTAAGCTATTGATTCTATTTCTTTTAAAAGGTTTTTAGTTTGTGGAAGAGGAGAGATACCATATTCTTCTTCTAAAATTACCTCACATTTCATGTAAGTTTTAATGGCTTGAGGTCTGTTTCCTTTTTTAATGTAACCTTTCATTTGAATCCTATAGGCATCTTCCCAAGTTGCATCTATTGCTAATGCATTTTGAGCTAGACGAATGCTTTCTAAAGGATTTTCATCTAATAAAATTTCAGCTAAAGTAATATAGGTGCCCAAAATTAAAAGTTGTGTTTTTTCTCGTTCTTCAGAAGTCCAATCTTCATAAATTCTATTAGGTAAAAAAGTGCCTTTGTAAAGTGCTATAGCTTTTTGGTAAGCTTGTTTTGCGATTTGTAGTTCTGTGCTTAAACACGTATTACCAATAATAATATATTGTTCTAAAGCTTCTACATCTATCCAAACTTTGTCTAAGTTAATTTGATAACTTACTCCTTGTCTTTCAATATATATAGGCTCTGTTCTTGTAGGTCTGTTTGGTTCTAATACTTTATTAATACCATGTAAAGCTACTTTAAAATCACGATCGTTCCAATCATCCCAAAGATTATCCATAATTTTTTCTTTATGCAGGGCATTTCTTTGTCTGTTTGAAACTAAAAATTGTAGTAATTGAATGGTTTTATCACGACCCCATTCTTTGGGTTCTATTTTTTGTTGATTTCTCCACACTACAAAATTTCCTAATGTTTCTATGCGAATTGTTGCATTTTCATAAAAGGTATTTAAGTCTTGTAATTGTTGAAGAAAGTTAGACATTGAACAACTATTTTTTATTTAAAGTGTCCATTTTTTTAGAAAGTTTTTTAATTTCTGTTGAAAGGCTTTCTATCTGATTTTGAATTTTATTGAAATCTGATCTAGAGGCGTTTCTCCATTCATTTATTTGAACTTTTTCAGAAATTTCGTCACCAATAATGGTAATTTTATCTTGAATTTCGTCTTGTAAATGCGATAATTGTTTTTTAGGATCTTTTAGGGTATCTCTTATTACTTTTGGGCCAACATCTTTTATGGTTTTCCACATAGAAAGACTTTTATCTAAAATACTTTCTTGCTTTTCTGAAGATTCATGTTTTGTTGCTTCTTCTGTTAAACTTGCTAGTTTATTTTGCATAAAAACAAGTGCGTCATTAAAATCAGAAAAACGTTTTTCCTCTCCATCTTGAACATGTGTAATTTTTCCTCTCCATTGTATTTTAGCTTCTTCGTTTTCTTCAAATATTTGTTGATTAAAACGCACCATAAAAGAGGCATTTTGTTCTTGTTTTTTATTCATAATTCATCATTTTATCCTGGTTCTTTTTCAGAACCAACTTCGTGTTTTAATAGACCTTTAAAAGCATCATTAACACTGTTTCCTTCATATAATACTTTATATATTTCTTTAGAAATTGGCATGTCTACGTTATACTCTTTAGCTAACTCCATAACTACTTTTGCAGTTTTAACACCTTCTGCAACTTCATTCATTTCATTAATAATTTGTTCTAAACTTTTGCCTCTACCTAATTGAAAACCTACATGATGATTTCTACTTTTGGAACTTGAGCAAGTAGCTACTAAATCACCCATACCAGCTAAACCAGAAAAGGTAGCTTTTTTACCACCCATAGCTACACCAAGTCTTGTTAATTCTGCTAGACCTCTAGTTATTATTGCTGCTCTAGTATTATCTCCTGCATTTGCTCCATCACCCATACCAGAAGCAATTGCAATTATATTTTTAAGCGCACCACCTAATTCACAACCAATAACATCTGAATTTGTGTACACTCTAAATAAACCAGAACTAAAAATAGATTGTAGTTTTTCTGCTATAGTTTTATCAACCATAGCAATAACAGCTGCAGCTGCATTGCCAAAATGAATTTCTTTAGCCAAATTAGGACCTGTTAATACTCCTGCTGGATGACCAGGCATAATTTCTTCAATTATTTGAGTCATTCTCTTTTTTGTAGAAATTTCTAAGCCTTTTGCAAGATTAATAATGGGTACCCATGGTCTAATATGAGGTTTTGCTTCTTCTAAAACTTTACGCATACTTTGTGATGGTATACCTAATACAATAACATCTGCGTTTTTTACAGTTTCTTCAATTGAGTTAGAAGCTACTAAAGAAGGAGTAAGTTTAGCATTTGGCAAATACTTTTCATTGGTGTGTTTTTGATTAATTTCCTCTACTGTTTCTGCATCTCTAGCCCAAATTATTGTTTCTGCATTTTTAGCTGTTAATGAAGCTACAGTAGTTCCCCAAGAACCACCACCTAATAATCCAACTTTTAGTTTCATAATATTAAGTTTAATGTTCTAATTCTTTAATATACAAATTTCTAACTTGTTCTATATAATTGTCAATGTATTTAGGTTTCCATTCAGAAGTATCAATAGGGTCTAAAAC
This sequence comes from Polaribacter marinivivus, assembly GCF_042651285.1. Lineage (NCBI taxonomy): Bacteria > Pseudomonadati > Bacteroidota > Flavobacteriia > Flavobacteriales > Flavobacteriaceae > Polaribacter > Polaribacter marinivivus. Next base: position 84,182 of record NZ_JBHSCY010000003.1, read on the forward strand.
AACAACTTCTATATGTGTAGGTTTAAAAATATTGCTTCCTTTTGGCATGGCTAAATATGCATTTTTAATAACTATTGGAATTATAGGAACACCTGCAGACATCGCTAAATGAAAAGCTCCCTTTTTAAAAGTGCCTAACTTTTTACTTCCACTTCTTGTGCCTTCAGGAGCAATAGCTACTGAAGTACCATTTTTTAGAACTTTTGATGCATTTTTCATAGATTCTAACGCTTTTTTCTTGTTAGATCTATCAATAAAAATTGCACCCATAGCTTTAAATAATGGTCCAAATGGAGTAAGTTCTAACTCTTTTTTTGCAACACCAGTTACATTTTTTCGCAAAAGTTTAGCGATGATAAAAAAGTCTGCAGAAGATTGGTGATTAAAACAAAAAACAGCAGGTCTAAAATCTTTTAAATTTTGTTTGCCTTTAATATTGATGTCTAATCCTGCTAATTTAGTACCTAAATCTCCAATACTAGAAATGGTAGTATTTATACCTTCTTGATGAGACATGGTTAATAAACCTGTTGCTAAACCTTTTAAAGCTGATGGGTATAAGCTTGCAGCAGCTAAACCTGTTCTTAAGCCATTTACAATAGGAGTTTTTTTAGTTTCTTTAAAACGAAGAATTTTCCAATCGTTTTCAAAAGCAGCTTGAGATAATCTATTATCTGGATTAGTAGCTATAGGTTTACCAACAATTTCTAATAAAGGAAAATCATCAAAACTATCTGTATAAAAGAAACTTTTAGAAAGATCGATATTATTGGCTTTTGCAAATTTACGACCAGCTCTTGCTTTACCCTCTGCCCAGCACATTTCTGAAATCATACCTGTAAACTTCCCTTTTTTTACTTCCATTTCTGTAGCAAAAATATCAGAGATGCCTAATTTATCTGCAATAGGTTTTATTTGATAACGTGTTGCAGCAGATATAATTACTACTTTATGTCCTTTTTCTACATGAGATTTAATTAACTCTACAGCTTCTGGATATATGGTTGATTCTAGATAGTCATGAAAAACTTCTTCACCTAATTCAGTAAATAATTTTTCTTTAATTCCTTTAATTCCAAAAGCAGAGATTCTTGTTAAAATTTCAAAATCTCTATTACCAGCTGCATAAAAAAGAATGGTTGCAAATTGTGCTAATAATTCTTTAGAAGTAGATTTACCACTTAGTAATCTTGATTGTATAAATTTTTTGGCAGAAAAATCGTTAATGATTGTTCTATCTAAATCAAAAAATGCAGCAATATGAGGACCTTCTTCTTCTTCAATTATATCATCAGAGATATTTTCTAATTGTGACCCAGGAACAACTATCTTTTCTTCTTCATTTGAAGTTTTTGGGCTCTTTTTAATTTGTTGTATTTCTAGTTTTTGTAAGAATTCTAGACGACCCATCATGTCATCTAATAAACTCATCCAATTTTCAAGTTTTTTATAATCAACTTTTCTATCTATTGGAGTTAGTTTACTGTTTTTGGCTAATCTTAAAGCACTTATTAAGAAAGGTTTAGAGACACTGTCTAGTCTAATAATTCTATTTTGCCAATGCAATTCTTTACCCTTAAATAAGCACATTTCTATGAACTCATTATCAGAAAATTCATCCTCTAAATCCCAATCGAATAATGTGCTACAAACAACTTTATTTGCTTCTAAATGAATTAGTAATAAAGCTTTTGAGACAAACAACTCTTGTTTAGAAAGTAGTTTTTCTATATCTCCTTCAGGATCATTTATAATGTTTCTCCAATTTGTATCAAAAAGCTGCAATTCATCTTCTATTTCACTACTAAATTGAGGTTTATTTGTGTAGAAAAACTCAAACTTAAATAAGTTCCTTAAACGCATTATTTCATCCCAAAACAATAAAATTCTATTATTAGATTTCTCGTCTTTAATTTTAACTAAAGCCATTTCTATAAATGCTCTGTGATATAAATGAGCAGAGGCCATGTTTGCATAATATGTTGCAGATAAAAATTCTGAAGCTGCTAAATTATATTGAGTTTTATAACCTGCTTTATTTTTTTGAACTATACCTGCACCTTGTAAAAGGTTCAATGCTTTTTGAACAGAAGCTCCAATTTTTTTGCCACGCTCAATTAATACATCCTCTTTTCGCTGACCAATATAATTCATCAACTTTAATACATTAAACTCAAGCTCTTTTTTAGTAAGTGCAAAGTTATTTAGCAGAACATTACAAACTAAAGAAACTGTGGTTACAGGAGTAATCATATTTGCTTTATGAATTAACTCAAAAGCAAAACGTGGTAAGGTGTTTTTATCTGAATAACTATCTTCTTCAATATCTGGTATAATCGCATTTTGGTGTTCACTTGCGTCTACAGGGTTTCCAAATCTAATTGCTGCTTTTCCATATTGATTTCCAAGACTTTTAAAGTATTTGACAAACTCAGCAACATTTTCAGATTTTTTTTCTTTTCCTTTGCCTTCTTCTGTCATTGTTTTAACATCAGGTATCAAGTCATATACAATAGAAACAGGCACGTATTTAATACTTCTAGAGCTGTCTTTTTCACCTTCCATGATGTATTTTAATATCCCCATTTGTGGGTACACTATTTTGCCTGTTCTAGAACGAGTACCCTCTATATTCCAAGTTAAATGATCACCATTTTCTATTAAGCAAGAAATGTAATGTCTTAATGAAGCTTTATATACTGGATTGTCTTTAAAGCTTCTTCTAATAAAAATTAAACCTGAGTTTTTTCCTAATTGTTTAAAGCCAGGGAATGCTAAATTTATGCCACCAAATGTGTAAGGGATAGGCATACCATATCTTGCTAAAGTATTTACTAAAACTACAGTATCTAAATAAGTTTTATGAGTTAAAATAAAAGCAACAGAATGTTGCTTCATTAGGTTCATTAAGTTTTTTATTTCTTCACGATTAATGTCTATCTTATTGCTGTAAGCTTTAGACATCATGAATTGAAATCCTTTGATAGATAAAATATTAGCTACAGGATGTTGTTGAGAATACAATTCTTTGATACAGTTTTCTGCCTCTTTTTTAATTTCAGCAATTCCCTTTTTTTCTGAAATAGCTATTTCTTGAAGCTTCTCTTGAAACTGAGGATGCTTTATAATATTCTCTAATTTATTTTCCATGATTAGCTAAAAAATAAGTTTGTAAATTTTGAAAGTCCTTTTTGTTGCCAAAATTTTGGATAAAAAAGTTGTTCTACTTTTTCAATAATAGTTTCATCTTTTTTGGTTTCTAAATTTGCACTTAGGGCATTTGCAACTGTAAGTAGAATTGTTGCGTTTGCACCCATTCCACAATGACTACCAAATACTTCTATGTTTTTTATGTCTTTTCTATAAGTTTCTGCTTCCATGCAGTTTTTCCAAGGAATTAAACCATCTGTTTTTGTATATACACAAGTTATGGGAACATTAGGTATCTCCTCTAATTCTTTAATGAATTTTTCGTTTCTCTCACGAAGTTTTTGACCTCTTAAAAACTCTAAAGATTTAATAACAGGAGCTTTCATGTTTTTTAATCCCCAAACAGGTGAGCCAATAGTAATTAATTGCTCTACTTTTTCTGGATGTCTATTTGCAATAATTTTTGCAAAAATTCCACCTCCACTCCAGCCAACAAGACTTACTTTTTCTTGATGTTTTTCAAAAATTTCATCTAGTTTTTCAACAAGTTTGGGTATCGATTTAGAATTAATCATATTAACACCTAAATCCCATTTATAGGTTTTAAATCCAACAGATTTTAAATATTTTCTTACAAATCTTGTAGAATTATCATTACCTAAATATGGAGGCATTAACAATACTGGTTTTGTTGTGTTTGTTTTATGTTTTGGAATAAATGGATATAGCCAAAACATAGATGACCACTCAGCAATAGCTCTAGTTTCTAAAATTACATTATATAATGGTGGTGCTGGTATTTTAGCATTAATTCTTTCAATTTCTGATTTAAATCTTTGAATAATATTAAGAATAGTATCTTTTTCTATCTCTTTAAACTCTTCGTTTTTATAGATGGTTTCTAGAAGTAAAACTAAAGTAACATAATCTCTATCTGGTCCAAAATCTTCACATATAGAAATGCATTCGTTTGCTAAAATATTTAGATTTTCTTTTTTAAGAGAAACTTTTTTTATCAACTTAGAAAGTTGTTTATGAAAAGGATGCTGTTCAAAGTTTTTTGTAATAATTTTTTTCGCTGAAGCTTCTGTTGTTCCTTGAGAGACAGCTATAGCAACTGCTAATTTTACAAATGATTGATATACTATTTTATTGTTTTCCATATGTTAGTTAGAGGCTTGAATTCTTTCATTTAGCCAATTTAATACGTCTTGTTGTACTTCTTTTTTATTAACTTCGTTAAGCATTTCGTGTCTACCACCTTTATATAATTTTAAAGTTACATCTTGTAAACCTGCTTTCTTATATTTTCTTGCCACTTTTTTAACCCCTTTTCCCATTTCTCCTACAGGATCTTTATCTCCTGAAAAAATTAAAATAGGTAAATGTTTTGGGGTTTTTTCAAAAGTAGTAATGTCATTAATTTTTTTACTTCCCTTTAAAATATCTAAGTAAACACTTAAAGAAAAGTCTTCTATACGTAATGGGTCAGCTTCAAATAAATCTACCTGTTTTTTATCACTACTAATCCAATCAACTTTAGTTCTGTTAGGTTTAAATTTTTTATTAAAATGAGTAAAGAATAAGTTTTTTAATAACTCATTACTTCTGTGTTTTCCATTTAATTTACTCATTACTTTAGCGCTAAATAATCCAAAATTACCTAAGCCTTTCATAAAATTTGCTGTGCCTGATAAAATTAGTGCCTCTAAATCCTCTCCATATATAGTAACATACTCTCTGCTAAGTAAAGAGCCCATGCTATGACCCAATAAAATTATTTTTTCATTTGGGTGTTCTTTTTTGATAATTTCAGTAAATGCTCTCATATCATTTACAGCATCAGAAAAATAATCTTGACCATCATAAAAACCTAAATAATCTTGATTTTTAGCTGATTTACCATGAATTCTGTGATCATTTGCATAAACATCATAACCAGATTTACGTAGCACTTTTGCTATTGATTTATACCTTCCTGCATGTTCACCAACTCCATGAGCAATTTGAACTACACCTTTATATGGTATATCTTCTTTAGCTTTCCATTTATAATAAAAAATGGTTTCACCATCTTTTGTTTTATATGTATCTGTAATTGCAGGCATTTTAAGCATCTAAAAATTTAGACATTAGTTTAAGAAATTTATCTTGATTCTTTTTTGTCCCTGTTAGTTTAAGTCTGCCTTGAATTATGACTTCATCAAGTAATAATTTCTTCTTATATAATGCATGTAAGATTGCATCATCTATTTCTATTTTAACATTTGGTTTTGTGGTTTTTGTTTTTCTTATAGAAACTTTACCATCTTTAATAGTTAAAGAATAATCAACTTTTGTTTTGGCTAAATTCAACTCAAAATCATAGACACCTTGATGTGTTTTTTTTAACGATTTATGATCGTTTAAATATTTTCTTAAGTTAGAGAATACAGGTTTACTTAAAAACTTTTCTTCTTTAGTTTTTTCATTATCTGTTTTTCTATTTAAAATTACCTCTTCTAGTTCGTTAGCAGATTCTCTTATATATCTAGAAAACTGATCTGCATCTGGCATAGTCTTAGCATCAGAAGTTGTAGTTATAGATACAAGACCATTATAGCTAAAAGCAGCAATAATTAATCCAAAACCATCTAAAACAGGAGTAAGGCCAAATATTGATAAAATTTCGTGTCCTCTTAAATATAAAGGACTTTGTGGTCCAGGTACATTTGTAATTGTAACATTAAAAGGAGGTCTATGAAATTCTTTAATATTATATTTACTGTATAAACCAGCAGCTAAATTAGCTAGGCCAAAAGGAACAGCATCAGCCATTTTAGATAATGCTTTTGCGCCAACAGCTTTATGTCTAGATTTTCCTTGATTTGTTTGTTCACGAATATATTCAACTCTTTCAATAGGATCTGCAATATGAGTAGCGATTCTAACTAACATATTTGATATCTGATTATTCATTTTTTGCTTTTCACCTTTAACTCGGATTGAAATAGGTACATTAGCTACTAAAGGTTGTACAGGTAATTTTTCTTTTTCTGATAAGTATTTTCTAATTCCACCAGCGCAAATAGCAATAATTAAATCATTAACACTTACTTCCATAATTTTTCTTAAAGCATTAATTCTATCGAAAGATAAAATTGCAGTACCCCATGTTCTTTTTGCAGAGATAGAGTTATTAAAAATTGTTTTTGGTGTTGGGTATTTATTTTTGAATAATGTAGGTTTTATTTTAAATTTATTTTTGATTTGACCTTTAGTCATAGTAATGGCAGTTTCGCTTATTAACTTTGGTATTTTAAGCGGGTCTTTAAAGAAATCTGCAGAACTTTTTAAAAGTAAATCTATTTCAGCAGGAAGAGGTTCTGGTTCAAAAGGTCTAGGTTTTGGAATTTTTTTATTTTTATCTTCTTTACTTTTATCAAATAAAATACCCATAATTCCGACACCAGAACTCCCATCTATCATTACATGATGTACTTTAGCTACAATGGCTACAGAGCCTTTTGGAACTTGAGAAACTTCATCTAATCCTTCTATAAAACTTATAGACCATAAAGGTCTTCTCAAGTCTAAAGGTCTACTAAAAATTGAGCTTGTCATTTCTCTTAAAGTACTCCAATTAGAAGGTTCTGGTAATTTTACTCTATTGATATGCAAATCAATATCAAAATTTGGGTCATCTACCCAATATGGATAATCTAAATTAAAAGGAACATTTAAAAGTTTCTTTCTAAATTTAGGAATTAAATGTAGTTTTGATGCAACTATAGCTTTAAAATCATCAAACTCTAAAGAGCCTTCAACAATCGTTAAAGTAGCAATTTGCATTGGACTAGATGACGATTCTGCATAAAGAAAAGTTGCATCTTGTCCAGATATTTTTTCTGCAGAAATATCTAAAGAATCCTGTAATATATTTTTGAACATAGAATTGCCCATAATTTCAATTTTTATTTTGGTTTCAATTACATTAGATAATTAAACACCATCTCTGCAAGATAAATATTTTTTAGCAGATTATAAAGTTGAAATCTAACAAAGAATTGTAGAAAATATTTAATTTGAATGTCGGGATGAGAGGATTCGAACCTCCGATCTCTGGTCCCCCAGACCAGCACTTTAACCGGACTAAGCTACATCCCGAAAAAATAAGAGAAAATGAGCCAATAGAGGGACTCGAACCCACGACCTGCTGATTACAAATCAGCTGCTCTAGCCAGCTGAGCTATATTGGCTTTTTTGAATTGAGAACACAAATAAAAACCAAATATTAAAATGAAGCAATAAATTTTTTATTTTTTTTAGCTAACAGCTTCTTTGTAAACTTTTAAACAACGCTCTCTTGCCTCTTTATGATCTACAATTTCCTTAGGATAAGTTAGTTCTTGATAATTTGGCACCCACTTTTTGATGTATTTTAAATCTTTATCAAACTTTTTTATCTGTGTAGTAGGATTAAAAATCCTAAAATAAGGAGATGCATCAACACCAGAACCAGCAACCCATTGCCAATTACCAACATTACTTGCCATTTCGTAATCATGCAATTTTTCTGCAAAATAAGCTTCACCCCATCTCCAATCTATAAGTAAATGTTTGCAAAGAAAACTACCTACTAACATTCTTATTCTATTATGCATAAAACCAGTTTCATTTAATTGTCTCATACCAGCATCTACTAAAGGGTAACCAGTTTTTCCTTTACACCAAGCATCAAATTCTTTTTCATTATTTCTCCATTCTATTTTGTCATATTTGCTTTTAAATGCTTTGTCTTTAGTTTCAGGAAAATGCCAAAGTATTTGCATAAAAAATTCTCTCCAAATAAGTTCTTGCCAAAAAATTTCATTCTTTTGGGCAATTGCTTTTTTTGTCATTTTTCGAACGCTAACAGTACCAAAACGTAAATGTGGTCCTAAGCGTGAAGTTGCATCTTTAGCAGGAAAATTTCTCGTTTCTTCGTATTCTTGAATAAGTGTTGGAGTCACTGTATATGGTGTAATTTCTTGAGTTGATTTTTTAAAACCAATATCAGAAAGAGTTAAATTTGGTAATCTTGTGTGTTCTATTAAGTTTGATAAATAGCTGTTAGTGTAATAAATGGTTAAGTTATGTTCTTTGAATTTTTCTTTCCAAGTTCTCATATATGGAGTATAAACCACATAAGGATCTCCGTCTTTTTTTACAACTTCATTTTTTTCAAAAATTACTTGATCTTTAAAAGTATTAAAGGCAACATTTTTATCTGAAAGAAATTCTTTAATTTCTTCATCTCTTTCTCTTGCATAAGGTTCGTAATCATGATTTGTATAAACTTCTTCAACCTCAAAATCATTTAAAATTTCTTCGAATATAGTTTTTGGTTTTCCATGGTAAATAGCTATTGAACTTTCAAAATTATCTTGTAATTCACTTCTCATTTTTTGAAGTGTTTCAAAAATAAAACTTACTCTAGCATCATCTTTTGGTAGTTTTTTTAATATTTCTGAATCAAAAATAAAAATTGGTAAAACAGGATTTTTTGATTGCAAAGCATTATAAAAACCAACATTATCATCTAATCTTAAATCTCTACGAAACCAAAATATATTTACTTTTTTACTCATAATTATTTATATTCTCCAAAAAGTTCAATTAATTTTTTTTGTCTGTAACTAAATATCTCTTCAAGTTTTGGTTTTACCAGAAAAGGATGAACTAACTGACCAAGTATGCCTAAAGGAATTTTGTAATCTATTATATCTTCCATTTCTACACCACCATCAATTTCTTTTATAAAGTGTTTATGGTGCCAAAGAGAGTAGGGGCCATAAAGTTGTTCGTCTACAAAATATTTTTTATCCTCTATATGTGTAATTTCTGAAACCCATTTGGTTTTTATTCCTAAAAGTGGAGTTACGATATACTGTAATATTTGACCTGTATATAAGGGTCTGTCAGTCTTTGTAATCATATCAAAACTCATATAATCTGGCGTGATTATTTTTAAGTTTTTTGGATTAGATAAAAAATTCCAAGCTTCTTCTAATGATATTGGAAGTTTTTGTTTTTTGTGTAGTGTATATATTTTCATTAAAAATGAATTTCTAAGAATAAACTAATTTATGACTTTGAATCAAATTGTTTACTGCATCCCATAGTTTTATTCTATATTCTAAAGATTGTTTCGCAATAGTTAATGTTTCTTGCCACTTTTCTTCGTCATCACCACAAAGTTCTGAAACCATTTTTAATGATAAAGGGCCATGTTCATCACCATCTAATTCTATATGTCTTTCTAAATAATATTTTAATTTGTAATAAAATTGATTATTAGAATCTGAATATTTTAGGATTTCTAAAAACATATCAGGAATAATATCTTCTCTTCCGAAGGTAAAAGCAGAGGCTATTAAATGAGGTTGATTACTAGCAATTAATCTAAATGTAAACCTAACAAATTCTGCAACATCTTTATTTAACTCAATTTCTTTTAAAGCAAACTCAACAGTGTTTCCTTTTTTTATTAGTGTTATAAAAAGATTGATCTGATTTGTATTTGCGCCTAATTGATTCATAGCATCTAAATACATTTCAAAATGACTTTTTGGTTCGCCAGCTTCGTTTACATCACTTTCTTCTCCATGAACAATTTCATTAATAAATCTTGATAGTTTAGGATGTTTTGGAGGTGTCCAAGGAACTTGAACATTGGTTAAATGATTTTGTAAGCTTTTTAAGAGTGACATAAAATCCCAAACAGCAAAGACATGGTTTTGCATAAATACTTTAATGTCCTCTAAAGAATTTAAATTTTTAAAAAGAGGATGATTTTTTAATTTATATCTTAAATCAAAAATCTCATTTTCAATATATTGTATGTTTGTCACTTTAATAAATTTTAAATTAGTTATGTATTAAAATATATAGGTTTAATGAAGTTGCGATACACAACCAAATCATATAGGGTAATAATAAATATTTGTAATTTTTAACTTTATCACTTAGTTTAAAGAAGTAAATAAAGATTAAAGATGTTAACAATGTGATATTAAGTAAACCAAATAATACCCATTGTTGGTTGAAGAAAATGTAATTCCAACTAACATTTAGAAGAAACTGAATAAAAAAAACAATTCTATTTTTTGAATTGTCTTGCTCTAAAAAAAGTTTACCTAAATACACTGAAAAACAAATCATAATAATTGTCCAAGCTACACCAAATACCCAACCTGGAGGTGTCCAAGGAGCTTTATTAAGATTTAGATACCATACTGATATTGGTCCATTAATCATAAACCAATTACCAATTGCTAAATCACCAAAATTTATAATTAAAAATAAAATAGTAAATTTTAGCTGATTCTTCATTATTTCTGCAATCCTTCTATTTGTTTTAAAATAGCATCTGCTTCTAAATACTTTTGATCACTATCACTTCTATTAATAGATTGAAGCTTAAAGCCTTCTTCCATTAATTTTTTATATTTTTCTTGAAGCTTTTCTAATTCAGATTTTTTTTTGAATAAACCAAACATAGCTATTTTATGTGTTTTGTGATTTTTGAACTAGTTGGTTTTGTAATAGAAAAATAATAATCTATTAATTTACCATTATTATCAACTAGGTATTTTTGAAAGTTCCACTTTATAGAAGAGCTTTTTTTAGAATTAAAATCTTTATTTGTTAACCAAGAATATAAAGGGTGTTGGTTCTGGCCTTTAACATCTATCTTTTCAGTAATTAAAAAAGAAACACCATAATTAACTTCACAGAATTCTTGTATTTCTTCTGAAGAACCAGGTTCTTGACTACCAAACTGATTACAAGGTACCCCAATAACTACTAATTTATCTTTGTATTTTTGATGTAGTTCTTCTAATCCTTTGTATTGTGGAGTAAAACCACACTTAGAAGCTACATTCACAAATAAAATATGTTTTCCTTCAAAATCTTTTAAGTTTATTGGTTTTCCTTGTAAACTATTGATTTTGATATCATATATTGATGTCATAAGATTTATTATTTAAATTTTAAAACTAACAATACCACAGTCTAATTCAAAAATTTGACCAGATATTGATTTAGCTTTATCAGAAGTTAAAAAAGTTGCTAAATCTGCTACTTCTTTTGGTTGTAAATATTTTTTTAGAGGATGACGTTCTGTGATATTTTCTATCATTCTGTCATTACGTAATAATTTAGATGCTAAGTCTGTATCTGTAACAGTTGGTGCAATTGCATTTACTCTAATAGTTGGTGCTAATTCTGCACCTAAAGATTTTGTTAATCCTTCTACAGCAGATTTTGCAGCAGCAACACTTGCATGAAAAGGCATTCCTAATTTGGAAGCAACAGTACTAAACAAAAGAATATTTGGAGAATTGCCTTCTTTTAATTTTGGTAAATATTTTTGAATTGTTTTTACAGCTCCAATAACATTAATTTCAAAATCGTCTCTAAATTCTTCTAATTTTAATCTAGAAATAGGCTTTAAGTTAATACTACCTGGACAATAGATTAATGTATCTATTTTATCTATTTCAGGTAATTCATCTGTTAAGATGTCAAGAGAGAAATGAGTTAAATTATTATGAGAAAAATCAGGGGATGTTCTGCTTACGTTGTAAACATGATTTTCTTCAACTAAATTAGTAATTATTGCTTTTCCTATTCCTTTACTTCCTCCAATTACTAAAATATTTCTCATAATTTGCTTTTTTAAGGTCTTCCTTTCAAGCGTTTTTCAATTTTTTGTTTTACAACTGTTAAACGCTTCATATGATCCATTATTTGAGGATCTTTTTCTAATTTGTAAACTTCGTTTAATTCTAAAATAAGTGCTTTTACTTCTCTAGAAGCTAAAATTCGGTCACTAGTAGTTTTAAATGAGAACTTTCTATTCTCAAACTCAGTGGCTCTTTCTAATAATTCCATGATGTTTTTGGTAATTTTTCTAACTGACGAATATAAACATATTAGTTAGATAATCAACCAAAAATCAAAAGAATTAAGCAGCTGTTAATGGTTTACCCTTTAAACGTTTTTCAATTCTCTGCTTAATTGCAGTTAAACGCTTCATTAAATCCATTAATTCTTTGTCTTTAGTTTGTTTATAAACTTCGTTTAAACTTAAGATTAAAGATTTTGCTTCTCTAGATGCTAGAATTCTATCACTAGTGGTTGGAAATCTCATTTTTCTATTTTCGAACTCAATTGCTTTTTTAATTAATTCCATAATTAGTAATTTAAAGTATTTTGTAATTCAGCTATTTTTTCTTGTGTATTAAACTTACCACCAAAGTAAGAGGTTACAGTTGATGAGGTATCATCTTTAACTCCTCTAGATGATACACATAAGTGTTTTGCATCTATGATTACTGCAACATCATCTGTTTCTAAAATACCTTTAAGTTCTTCTGCTATTTGATTAGTAAGTCTTTCTTGAACTTGAGGTCTTTTTGCATAATATTGTACTATTCTATTTAATTTAGATAAACCAATTACCTTACCAGAAGAAATATAGGCTACGTGAGCTTTACCAATGATAGGTACAAAATGGTGTTCACAATTTGAATAAAAAGTAATGTTTTTTTCTACCAACATTTGATTGTATTGGTACTTATTATCAAATAATGCAACTTTTGGTTTATTAGCAGGATTTAATCCAGAGAAAATTTCATCAATATACATTTTTGCAACTCTTTTTGGAGTTCCTTTTAATGAATCGTCTGTAAGGTCTAAGCCCATTACATTCATTATTTCTTCAAATAAAATAGAAATTTTTTCTTTCTTTTCTTTGTCAGAGATCTTAAAAGCATCTGGTTTCATTGGTGTCTCTAAACCTGTAAAAAGGTGGTCATCTCCAATCTCTTCGAACGAAAAACCATTTAGTTTTTGTTCTTGTTGCTTTTCTTTTAGTATTACTTCTGTAATCATCTTTAGTCTTTTTAATGTGCTGTCTTTAAGTACTCTAATCTTAAAAGCAAAGCACGGTTAGTTATCTTTTTGCTATAGAGTTATTTGATATTGACTTTTGTCTTGAACATTTAAAACGTCCCTTTTCAAAAGTTCTTAATTTTTCATGTTTTGTTTTTCTTCCTTGTACCCTCTCTCTCCACATTCTAAAGCTACTCGCTTTCATTTCTCTTCTCATCAAATTGATGACTTCTTGTTCTTTTAAACCAAATTGAAATTCAATTGCTTCAAATGTGGTTCTATCTTCCCAAGCCATCTCTATAATTCTGTCAATTTCTATACCACTTAGTTCTTTCATCAATAGATTTAACTTATCATTTCATAGACGTCATACTTTTTGTCGTTCTCTATTTTAAAGTCTAACAATTTGTCTATAAATTTTTTATTTTCTTTATACGTTTTATTTTTAACAAACCTTACATAGTTTCCTTGTGCATGGATGCTAAATGTCTTAGTATTGTAAATGTGTAATTGATAAAATGGGATTGCCCATGTAAAGTTTTTTAAACCTTTAGTGATATGAATTAAAATCCCTTTCTTTCTAATCTCGATATTACCATAATTAATATCTGATACTGTATTTAAAATAGATTTAAAACCTAAACTAACATCATCTACAATCATTCTTTTAGAACCAGTTCCTTTTAGTTTTATAGATTCAATAAAACTATAAGGCTTACCTACAAGGTCATTTATTGTAGCAGTAGCATCTTTATTTTTGTATGTAGTTTCAAATATCACATTTCAAATATAGTTAAAATATGATTATGTTTAACTATTGAATTTAAATGTTAAACAAAATTTAACAAAACATTATATTATGCTAAGTGTTAGTTTTTAACATTCTACTTCTGTCAGAAAGTGTATGTTTTATAAGAATTCTTCTACTTTCATTAACAACATCTTCATCATTTTTCATGTTCCATAAAATATCTAAAGCTCTCTTTCTATTGGTTTTGATATTAACTATTGGTTTTGGGTAATCTATACCTAATTCAAAATTATTAAACTGCTGGTCTAGAGGAGTCATTAAATAAGGTTCATGTATAAAAGCTTTTGGAAGTTTTGCTAATTCTGGAATCCATTTTTTTATAAAAGTTGCATCAGCATCGTGTTCTAAACTATTTTTTATGGGATTATAAACCCTTAAGTCATTGATACCTGTTTCTCCTGCTTGCATATTTAATTGCGGAAAATGTATACCAGGTTCAAAATCTAAAAATAAACGAGATAAATATTCAGAAGATGCCTGCCAAGGTTGCCATAAAATATGTGTGAAAAAAGAAACTAACATAGAACGCATTCTAAAATTTAAATACCCTGTTTCTATTAAACAACGCATAGAAGCATCTATTAAAGGAAAGCCTGTTTTACCTTTTTGCCACGCTTGTTGGTATTCTAAAGAAATACTTTTCTTTAATTTATGATAACCTTTATTTATGCTGGCTGTTTCCATAGTATGCTCCATCTCAAATTTTTGAATAAAATGGGCTTGCCAACGTAATCTAGAAACAAAAGCACCTAATTGTTTTTTATTTTCTTCGTTTTTATATGCTAATGCTGTTTGATATACCTGTCTAATTGATAAATTTCCCCAAGCAATATATGGAGATAACCTACTGCAACTTTTTCTAGATAAGTTTGGTTTAGAAATATTATACATATAACCCTTATGTCTTTCTTCGAAAAAGCTTGTAGCATATTTCCAAGCTGTGGTAACTCCTCCTTTTTGAAAATATTTATGATTAGGAGTTTCTAAATCAGTTTTAATAAAATACTTTTCTAAATTTTTGATATTTTCAATAGAAAGTAATTTACTATTCGTATAATTAATTTCGAATTGAGAATCGTTCATATAATTCTCCCATTTATCAAACCAATCTTCTCTATTTAACAATCCTCTTAAAACACCATTATTATTATTTTCAACCCAATTAATAGAGTTATTTCTACAATATCTTGCAAATTCTTTATCTCTATTATAGGTAATTAATAATCCTGTTTCTTGATGAGAATAAACAGTATCAATTTTATAATAATTTTGTAGCTGATTAAATACAGTAATTACTTCTGAAGTAACTGCTAATATTTTAGTATTGTAATTTTCTAACTGCTGATTTAAGTCGACTAAAGATTGCTTTATAAAATTCCAATGGCGCTCATCATAATGAGGATCATCAATTAAAGATTTTTCAAAAACATAAAGAAGAAGAGTGGGTTTATTAGATGCTAAAGCATTGTATATTGCTTCATTATCTTGCAAACGTAAATCACGTTTAAACCAAACTACATTTATTTCTTCTCTATCAGTCATTATCTAATTGATTCAAAAATTGTTGTGCATTATTAAAATGTATTTCTTTTTTCTCTTGATTCATTTTATCAAAAGTTCTGATGAGCATTCCTAGTCTTGGATTACTTAAAAAGAAATCTCTATGTTTATCCATAAACGCCCAGAATAATCCATCCCAAGTTTCTTGCCATTTTCCTTTTTTGTAATTACTCATTTTCATGATATAATTGCTGCTGCTTATGTACGGTTTTGTACTCATCATTCCACCATCAGCAAATAAGCTCATACCATATACATTTGGCACCATAACCCAATCATAAGCATCAATAAATAATTCCATAAACCATTTGTACACTTCATCAGGATCAAATTCGCACAATACCATAAAGTTTCCTAAAATCATTAAACGTTCTATGTGATGTGCATATGCAGTTTTGTTGACTTTATGGATAACATCGTCTATAGGTTGAATACCAGTTGTGCCATCGTAAAATGATTTTGGAATTTTCCTCTTGAATTTCCAAAAGTTTTTGGTGCGTTCTTTTGTGCCAACTGCTTCATAAACGCCTCTAATAAATTCGCGCCAACCTAAAATTTGACGCACAAAACCTTCAGTAGAATTTATTGGGATATCATTTTCGTTTGCATAATCTATAGCTTTTTCTATGACCTCTAAAGGGTTTAATAAACCTACATTTATTAAAGGTGATAATAAACTGTGATTCAGAAAATGTTCTTCTCTAACAATAGCATCTTCATAAGCACCAAACTCGTGAAAACGGATTTCAAAAAACTGTTTTAGCCATTCTTCAGCAGATTTAAAATCAATAGGATAAACTACAAAATCGTTTAACTTTCCATAATTATTTGAAAAATGTTTTGATACATATTCTTTTGCTTCTTTATGGTATTTTGATGTTTCTGGGAATTGAATATTAGGTGGTGTTTTTCCTTTTGGATATTTCATTCGGTTATCTCCATCATATGTCCAGCTGCCTCCAGCAGGATTTTTACCATCCATTAAAATATCTCTTTCTTTACGTTCACTTTTGTAGAATGATGTCTGAAAAAATTTCTTTTTGGTTGGTTTAAAAAATGAACTTAAATCTTCTTTGTTATTAATAAATAGAGGGTTGTTATGCCAAACAATTTCTAAATCTTCCTTACTTTCTTTTATGTGTTTTGTTAACCAATTGTCTGTTGGGTCTATCAAATGAATTTTAGAAATACCCTTTTTTTCTAATTTTGGAAGTAGCTTTCTTATATCACTAGATTCGTTTATAGCTTCTATATACCTTACCTTTTTATCTTTTTGGATTAAAAAATCTTCATAGGCCTTCATACTTGCTCTATGAAAAGCAATTTTTTGTTGATGAAATTTATATTGATTAAAAAATAGGTATTCTTCTACCAAATAAATTGTATCAACTTTATCTAAAATGGTTGTTGTTTTAAATAATTGATGAGGAAAAATGATATGTATTTCTTTAGTAGCCATTTAAAAAAGTGTTTTTTCTAACCAAAGATTTCTGAATTTATGATTGCTATCATAACGTTCTGCTTGCAGTTGTGTATTGAATTTTCGATCTCTTGGGTCATTACCAACACCTGCAACGTACATCCAATTTCCATAATTACTATGCACATCATAATCTAACAACAAAGATTCAAAATACGCAGCACCAATCCTCCAATCCAATAACAATTCTTTAGCAAAATAGGAAGCTACATTTTGTCTTCCTCTGTTACTCATCCAACCTGTTTCTTTGAGTTCTATCATATTAGCATTTACAAAATCGTCTTTGGTTTCTCCATTTATCCATTTTTTGATGGTTTCTTCATCGGATTTCCATTGGTGATCTCTATGTAAAATTCCTCCAATTTTAAAAATATCATTTCCATATTTTAATGAAATGTATTTAAAGTAGTCTCTCCAAATCAATTCGAAAATTACCCAATAGGTAGATTGATTTTTGCCAAATACTTGTTCATATTTTTTTACTTGGTAATAAATTGTTTTGGCAGATAAACTTCCATTTGCTAACCAAGGAGAAAATTTAGTTGAGTAATCTTTACCAACTAAACCATTTCTTGTTTTTTTATAAAACCCAACTTTTTTGCTTTCAAATAAGTAATAGTTTAATCTTTTTAAAGCTTCAGTTTCTCCTCCTTTAAAAGGAAAAGCTGTTTTGTGAGGTGTTTTAAAATCATCAAAGCCTAAATCTTTTAAGCTTGGTATTGTAGTTGTGTTTTCTATTTTATTCTCTGTACCTAATTTTTGAACGCTAACTTCTGGTAAAATATCAACGTACTTTTCTAACTTTTTTCTAAACGCTGTAAATACATTTGGGATATTGCTAAAGTTCTTAGATACTGTATCTGGATGATATAAAAATTGATCATAATCTTCAATAAAATTAATATCTCCTATTGATTTTTTAATGTTACCATTCGTGTCAAGTTCCTCTTGAGTCCATTCTTTTTGTGTATAAATAGTATCTACATTAAAAGCATCACACAATTGATGTATTTTATTTTCAGGAGCATCAAAATAGGTGAGGAATGTAATATTTAATTCATCTAAACTTTCTTGTAAATTTTGTATAGTTTCAATTAAAAATTGAGCTCTAAATTTTGCTGTTTTTTTGAAGCCAAATTTATCAACAGAAAAATATTTTGGATCAAAGAAATAAACAGCAATTACTTTGTTATGGTTATCAATCGCTTTTTTTAAAGAATCATTATCTTGAATTCTTAAGTTATTTCTGAACCAAACTAAACCAGTATTTTCTTGTTGCTGCTGCATTTTTTACTACAATATTTTACGTTTTCCCAATTCTTTTCCCATTTTTTACGCCAAGTAAAAGGTCTATTACAAACAGGACAAAATTTTTGTGGAAGATGTTGTTTTTTCAACCTATTAAACTTTAACAATTTTATTGATCATTCCATTAAAAATAAACCAATGGAAAGGAACAACAGCATACCAATATAATCTGCCAGCTAAACCATGAGGTCTAAAAGTTGCTGTTTGATATAGAGAGTCGTCTTTAATTTTAAATTCAAGCCAAGCTTCACCTGGTAAAATCATTTCTGCATAGAGTAGAAGTTTCCCTTTTTCTTTATCAGCATATATAACTCTCCAAAAATCTAAGGCATCTCCTGCATTTAATTCTAGTGGATGTCTTCTTCCTCTTCGTAATCCTGCACCTCCAAAAAACTGATCTATAAATCCTCTAATTTTCCATAAAAATGTTCCATAATACCAACCAGTTTCACCACCTATTGCCCAAATTTTATTTAGAGCACTATCTTTATTTTTTACTTTTCTTTTTTTAATGTCTTTAAAACAACCATATTCTGGTACATTGATGAATTCATGTACATAATTCTTTAATTTACCACTACTTACGTAAGAATCTTTCCAGCTAGAAATAATACTATTTTGTTCTATTTTCTTAAAAGCTAGTTTCACAGCTTCTTTATAAGTCATTGGTTTTACATCTAAAATTTGATTGATGTTACTTTTATTACCAATAACTTCTACTCCCATAGAGTTTACTAAAGAACTTGCGAGTTTGTAAGAAGTTGAGGTAACAAAATATAACCAATAAGAGGATAATTTTGGAGTCATTACTGGCACAGTTAAGATCCAACGTTTTAATTTTCGAACCTCTGCAAATTGTAATAACATGGTTTTGTAGGTCAAGATTTCAGGACCAAAAATGTCATATGAAGTATTATATAATTCTTTTTTACCTAAAGCTTTATGTAAAAAAGACAAAACATCTCTAATTGCTAATGGTTGAGTTTTAGTATTTAGCCATTTAGGAGCAACCATTACAGGTAATTTCTCTACTAAATCTCTAATAATTTCAAATGAAGAACTTCCAGATCCAACAATAATTCCTGCTTTAAAAGTTGTTAAGGCATAGTTTCCAGAATCTAAAGTATTTTCTACATTTTTTCTTGATAATAAGTGTTTTGATAAGTTAGTATCGTTTGTAATTCCGCTTAAATAAATAACTTGTTTTAAAGATGTTTTCTCTGCAAAATGTTTAAAATTATTTGCACATTTTTCTTCAAGAATATGAAACTCTTTAGCTGAATTTGACATTGAATGAATTAAATAGTAAGCTGCTTCTACGTCTTTTGGAATTGCGTTTAAACTGTGTCTATGTAAAAAATCAGCTTCTATTAATTCAATATTTTTTTTGTCTTTATAATAATCTTCTGCTCTTTTTTTATCTCTTACAGGACAAACAACAGTATGTCCATCATTTAATAATAAAGGAATAAGTCTTTTACCTATGTAACCAGTTGCACCTGTAACAAGAATTTTCATTTATTTATTTTCTTTTGGTCTTTGATAAGAAAGTTGTTTTTTAAATTTGGGTACAGCATATGTATCTAACCCATTGATGGTTAATACATTTCCTTTAGATAAATTAATTAAACCGTCTTTTTGTAATAATTCATCTTTTACATATAACTCTTCAATTTGTGCAACTACTAACATTACATCATTAGAAGGAACATATATTTCTTCTACAAACTTCATAGCCATTTGTACTGGAGCATTTTTTACAAAAGGAGCTTTATAATTACCTTTAAATTCTGGTTCTAAGTTGGTCATATCAAATTCAGAAATATCATCTGGATATTTTGCAGAGGTATGATGTGCATCTTCAAAAATAGCCTCCCAAATATGGTTAATGGTAAAATATCCTAAATCTTTTAAGTTTTTATGAGTATTTCTAGGGACAGTTGTTGGTCTTAAAATAAAACCTAAAGTTGGTGGATTTGAACCTAAATGAGTCACAGAACTAAATACAGCAACATTTGTAATACCTTTTTCAGAAATTGTACCTAATAAATTTGCTGATTTAAAACCAGAACAACTATTAATTAAATTTATTCTAAAGATTTTATCAAGTTGATTTATGTCTTGATTGTTAAAAAAATGCATCATTTATTAAAATAGGTTTAAACAAAGATACAAATTGTTTAACCTACTTTAATTTGTGTTAAACAAAAATTTACGTTAAAGTTTAATCTTGTTAAATAAAAAAACCTTCAGAAGAATCCTGAAGGTTAAAAGTCGGGGTGGCAGGATTCGAACCTGCGACCTCCGCGTCCCAAACGCGGCGCGATAACCGGGCTACGCTACACCCCGAAAATGGTTATCAATTTTGGACTGCAAATATAGAATAATATTTATATATTGTATTAGCATTTTTAAAAATAATTTTAAACTATGAGATATCAATTTTTAGTAGTTACAATAGTTTTTTTTGTTATAAAATCAGTTTCGCAAAACAAAGAATATGAAGTTGTTGTTAGTGATTTAACTAATCCATGGGGATTTACTTTTTTATCTGATAATTCAATGTTAATTACTGAAAAAGAAGGGAAGTTAATTCATTTTAAAAATGATAGAAAGACAGAAATTAACAACTTACCAGAAATTTATGTTCGTGGGCAAGGTGGTTTTATGGATATTGAGTTGCATCCAAATTATAAAGAGAATGGTTGGATTTATTTTACTTATGCCTCAGCCAAAGGAAATGGAACAGGTGGAAATACGTCTTTAATGCGAGCAAAATTGCAAAATAATCAATTAGTAAATAAACAAGTTTTATATAAAGCAACTCCAAATACAAGAAGAGGTCAACATTTTGGATCTAGAATTGCATTTGACAAAGAGAATCATGTTTATTTTTCAATTGGAGATAGAGGGAATAGAGATGTAAACCCACAAGATATTACTAAAGATGGAGGGAAAATTTATAGATTAAATGATGATGGTTCCATACCAAAAGACAATCCGTTTACAAGTAAAAATGGTGCTAAAAAAGCAATATATAGTTATGGACATAGAAATCCTCAAGGGATGGAGATCAATCCTTTTACCAATGAAATTTGGTCTCATGAGCATGGTCCACAAGGAGGTGATGAAATCAATATCATAAAAAAAGGTAAAAATTATGGTTGGCCAGTTGTGAGTTATGGGATTAATTATAATGGAACAAAATTTACTAACAAAACATCTGCACCTGGAATGGAAAGACCTATACATTATTGGACACCTTCTATTGCCCCAAGTGGAATGGCTTTTATCAATAGCGATAAATATGGGAATTGGAAAGGGAATTTATTGGTTGGCTCTTTAAAATTTCAATATTTAAATAGATGTATTCTAAAAGGAAATAACGTTTTTAAAGAAATAAAAATGTTAGAAGGTTTAGGAAGAGTTCGCTCTGTAGAACAAGGTTTAGATGGATATATTTATGTTGGTGTAGAAAATTTAGGAATTATAAAACTACTTCCTCAATAAAATTATTATCTTACAATAAATCAATTCTTTTCGTCTATTTTTTCATTATTAAAACTTATAAACAATCGTTTTTATAAGTTGTAAAAACAGTTATTTTTACCACCCAAAATAGAGAATAATATTATGTCAGAAAATATTGAAAAGATAAAATGCTTAATAATTGGTTCTGGACCAGCAGGATATACAGCAGCAATTTATGCTGCAAGAGCTGATATGAAACCAGTAATGTATACAGGAATGCAAATGGGTGGTCAATTAACCACAACTACAGAGGTTGATAATTTTCCTGGATATCCTAATGGAACAGATGGTACAGCTATGATGAACGACTTAAAAAACCAAGCAGAACGTTTTGGTACAGATGTTCGTTTTGGATTAGTTACAAAAGTAGATTTGTCTAAAGAAGTAGGTGGTATTCATAAAGTTATTGTTGACGAGTCTAAAGAGATAGAAACTGAAACGATTATTATCTCAACAGGAGCTACTGCAAAATATTTAGGTTTAGAAAGCGAGCAACGATTAATTGGTGGAGGTGTTTCTGCTTGTGCTACTTGTGATGGTTTTTTCTATAAAGGTCAGGATGTTGTTGTAGTTGGAGGTGGTGATACAGCTGCAGAAGAAGCTACTTATTTAGCTAACATATGTTCTAAAGTAAGTTTACTTGTTCGTAAAGATTATATGAGAGCTTCTAAAGCGATGCAACATAGAGTTGATAAAACTAAAAATATTGAGGTTTTATATAACACAGAAATAGAGGAAGTTCTTGGAGATAATGTGGTTACTGGAGTAAAAGCAGTTAATAATCAAACTAAAGAATCTTTTGAAATACCTGTAACAGGAGTATTTATTGCTATTGGACATACACCAAATTCAGATTTATTTAAAGGTGTTTTAGATATGGATGAAACAGGTTATTTAATTACCAAAGGAAAAACAACTCATACAAATATACCAGGTGTTTTTGCTGCTGGTGATATTCAAGATAAAGATTATAGACAAGCAGTTACTGCTGCAGGAACAGGTTGTATGGCTGCATTAGATGCAGAACGTTATTTAGGATCATTAGAGTAATATATTTTTATTTTAAGATATTTAAAAGACCTCAGTAATGAGGTCTTTTTTATTTTATATATTTTTAAAACTATTTTGTAACACTTTTAAAAAAGAACAGTATATCTGTTCAAACAAACCAACCAAACTAAAAGAAGTTGAATACATTATCAGATAATGCATTAATGTTAAGAGTTAAAAATGGAGAAATCCATACACTTGGCTTATTGTATGAGCGATACAAAAAACGTTTATTCGGATTTTTTTATCAAATGAATAAAAATGTTAGTGTTAGTGAAGATTTAGTACAAAATGTTTTTATAAGAGTTTTAAAATACAAACACACATTTCATGATGAAAGTAAATTTATCACATGGATTTTTCAAATTGCTAGAAACGAAATGTATGATGATTTTAAAAAACAAAAAAAAGACTTTTATGAGGATATAGAAACAGTTTCTTATCGTTTAAATTCAGATAAAAATATTGAGTCAGAAATTAAAATTGAAGAAGATAAAAAGACTTTAAAAAAAGCAATTGATAAATTATCACCAGCAAATAAAGAACTTATTATTTTAAGCAAATTAAAAGAATTAAAATATAAAGAAGTAGGTGAAATTATTGGTTGTACAGAAGGTGCAGCAAGAACTAAAGTACATAGAGCTTTACATAGTTTAAAGCAGATTTATTTAACAATTGAAAAGGAATAGAGATGGATTATACAGAATTTAAAGAAACAATTACAGATTATTTATCAGACAATCTATCAGAAGAAAAAAGAATAGAATTTGAAACTTTTTTAGAAGAAAATAAAGTTTATCAAGAAGAATTTGAATTTTCAAAAACCTTTTGGAATCAAATAGATGAAGATAACATAAGTCCTTCTACTGCTATGGATATGAATTTTTATAGCATGTTAAAAAATGAAGAAGAAAAATTAAATAAAGTTTCATTTTTAGATAAGCTAAAAAATCTTTTTTCAAGGAAAATAGTTCAACAATTCTCTTACACTTTAGCTATTTTAATTGTTGGTTTCATAATAGGAAATGGTTTTAGTTCTATTTCTAATTCATCTGCAGAAAAAATAGAAATAGCACAAAAAGAAACAGAAAGTGTTCGATCTCAATTAGTGCTTACATTATTAGACCAACCTTCAGCTAATAAAAGGTTACAAGCTGTAAATGAGGTTGGTAAGTTGAATAAAGTTACAAAAACTATTATAAAAGCATTATTTTCTACACTTAATAATGACGAAAATGTTAATGTTCGTTTATCTGCAGTTGATGCTTTAAAAAAGTATACAGACATTCCAGAAGTTAGAGAAGGTTTAATAAAATCTATTATAAATCAAAATTCGCCTCTAGTACAAATGGAGTTAGCAGATTTAATGGTGGTTTTACAAGAAAAGAAAGCTGTAAAATCTTTTGAAAAAATAATTCAAGAAGAAGATGTAAACGCGAACGTAAAAGAAAAAATGAAAGAAAGTATACAAAGTATTATTTAATAATAAATACCATTTTGATGTAACTGGCAAATCCTAGGCAAGCTTTTTACAGAAAGATAAATTAGTCATTCATCAAAATTATAAACAATGAAAATTTTAAAAACAATTTTATTAATTAGTGCTGTTTGCTTAACAGGAAATGTAAAAGCTCAGCGATATCAAAAAGACAAAAAACTAAAAGAAACAGAGATTATAAAAAAGGAACTAACTTTTAATAAAGCATCATTAGATAATATTTTAGTTGTAGATAATGTCTATGGCTCTATTGATGTTGAAGGTTATTCAGGAAACACGATTAAAGTAGAGGTTACCAAAATCATTTCTGCAGATAATAAAGAAGATTTACAAAAGGGTAAAGAAGAAATTGGCATAAAATCTGCCCAAAAAGAAGATGCAATTTATGTGTATTTAGATTCACCCTATTCACATTTTGATTTATCAACTGGAGAATTTGATCATAGAGAATTTAGTTATAATTATAGAAGAAGCTATAAACATAGAACTAAAAGAATGTATAAATATACCTTAGATTTTAAAATTAAAATTCCTAAAAACACTAGTATAGATATTAAAGCTGTAAACAATGGAAATATTACTATTAATGATGTTCATGGTAAATTATTAATCGTAAGAAATATCAATGGCGCTATTGATATGAAAAATGTTTCTGGAACAACTGATGTAAATGCACTTAATAAAGATATTAATATTACCTATTCAGAAAACCCAAAAGAAGAAAGTTTTTATAATTCTTTAAATGGTGATATTACTGTAAAATTTCAAGATAATTTAGATGCTAGTATAAGTTATAAAACCATGAATGGTGGGTTTTATACAAATTTTGATGTGAGTAAAACTACTCCACAGTTCAAGTCAACAAAAGAATACAGTAAGAAAGGAACAAAATTTAAAATAAATTCTAACAAACAATTTAAAATAGGTAGTGGAAAAGTCCATTTACATTTTAATCAACTAAATGGAGATGCCATTATAAAAAAGATATAGACATGAAAAATTTAAAAATTAAAGTAACTTTAGTAAGCTTATTACTATTATTTGTTATAAAACTTTCAGCCCAAGAAACAGTAACTATTCCATTAACTAATCCAGATAAAGAAGGTTTTTTAAAGATGGGAATAATCAACGGCTCTATTACTATTAAAGGATCAAACACTAAAGAAGTAATCGTAAAAGGCACAAAGGTTGAAAAAGCTAAAAGCTATTATAGTGGAAGAAAAACAAGTAAAAATGATGTAAGTGGATTAAAAAGAATATCTAATAATTCTTTGGAATTTAGTGCAGAAGAATATAATAACGAAGTTTATGTAAGAAGCACACCACATGGAACTACAGACTTTGAAATAGAAGTACCTAAGAATTTTTCTTTAAAAATTTCTACCATTAACAAGGGTGATATTTATGTAGAAAATGTAAATGGTACTATGGATGTAAGTAATATAAATGGTAAAATAACACTAAAAGATATAAGTGGTTCTGTAAGTGCAGATGCATTAAATAAAGACATTGTTGTTAATTTTATAAAAGTTACACCAAATGCACCAATGGCTTTTAGTAGTATGAATGGAGATATAGATATTACTTTTCCTAAAAATTTTAAAGCAGATTTAAAGATGAAGTCTGATAGAGGAGAAATTTTTACAGATTTCGATTTAAAAACAAAACCTAACTCTTCAACAGTAACAAAAGGCGAAAATAGTAAAGGAAATGCGTTTAGAGTAAAAGTAGAAAAATGGATTATGGGATCTATAAATGGTGGAGGATCAGAAGTCTTATTTAAGAATTTTAATGGAGATGTTATTATAAGAGCCAATTAAATTCAACATATTCGATTAAAATCAAAAAAAAAGAGATTACAATTTGTAATCTCTTTTTTTTAATTAGCTTCTTCGTATAAATGCTGATCTAAATTCTCTATAGATTGTATAATAACTTTTACAGCCTCAATAAAAAATGCTTCATTGATTGTTGCATAAGTATCTGTATATCTATGATAATCTTTATGATCTGGTACACCAAAATACATATGAGGTATATTTGCTCTATAAAATACTTTATGGTCAGAAGAAAACGTCCAATCTGCTTGTTCTCTATTATTTGGATCATCATGACCAAAAAGAAACATTATTTTTTCTGTATGGACATCTTCTAGTGGATCTCTTAAATCAGGATAATGATATAAGCCAGAACCAAATAACTCTGGATCATAATCACTATGAGCAATCATATCTAAATTAACATTTAGAACAATATTTTCTCTGTTGTTAAAGTTTTTTAAGAAATAATCTGCACCTAATGAACCTACTTCTTCAGCATCAACTGCTGCAAAAACTAAATTATGTTTTGTTGGTTTATTTTTAAAATATTTAGCAATAGTAAAAAGTGCTGAAATACCAGAAGCATTATCATCAGCACCATTGTATATTTTTTCATTAATAACTCCTAAATGGTCATAATGTGCAGTTATTACAATCGTTTTATTTGTTTCACCATTTAAAATTCCAAATGCATTACCTCCAACAATAGTAGTGTCTGGTACATTAGAATAATCATCTAATGGTTTTTTCTTAATAGGAAAAAGGTCTTGTCTTTGTTTCTTTTTTAAAGTCGCAGAAAATTCGTGTTCATATTCACCATTTATAGGTTGCAAACCAGCATCTTTAAATTTTTCTACTATAAATTTTCTTGCTTTGACACCTTCAGGACTACTAAATAGCCTACCTCTATAAGAATCATCAGATAATTCTTTTAGGTTTTGTAATAATTCTTCGCTATTTATTTCGATTACTTTAGGTTCCTTGCAACTAACAAATACAACAAAGAAGCAAAGCATTAAAAACAAAATGTTTTTCATGTTAACGTTGATTTTTTTTTGTGAGCTGAGGGTCGTGCAAATATATAAAAAATAAAGAATTTTATTAGATTTAAAAAGTAAATGTTAAATTCTTAATTTTTCGCGAATTATCTTGTCTTTATTACTGTTTTTATTCCAATATTTTATCTTTATTTTTTCAATTTTTTCAGCTTTTGTTACTAATTTCTTTTCACCTCTTACAATGTGTTCTTCCCAACTCTCTATAGTAAAAGGAAAGTCTTCTGTTAAATTTAGAATTAACTTTCTTTTTAATTCTGGATAATAAATGGTTAGATTTAATAAATTATCTTGTTTTAAAAGATTTACTTCAGCATTATAAGGTTTAATTTTTTTATGATTTAATGCAAGGAATTCAAAAGAAGGAATTATTTTATAACGACCTTTTTTTATTTGATAAGGGTTTATTCTAGCCAAATTCCAAAAACTATTTTCCAAGATGTTTTTTTCTAAAGATAATTTTTTGTCAGAATTAGACTCGAAGTAAGAATAAAAATCAATTTCAAAATTTTTTCTATTGTTAAGTTGCATAAATGTATTTCCACACCATTCTTGAGAAGAAAAAGTAATTTTTAAAGGATGAATATCATTATCAACTGGTGAAAATGTACTTGTCATTAAAGAATAAGGATAAACACCAGTTAAAAACTTTTTTGTACTATTTAACTTTAAAACAGGAATATTTTTTTCATTTTGATAATCTGCTTTAACTTGTTTTTCTGGAAGAAAATCTTCAGTTACAAAAATAGTAACTGCTCTTCCTTCATGAATTTCTCCATATCTAACTTGTGATAGTTTATATGAGGTTATTTCTGCATTTCCATCATACCAATATTGGTTAAAGTTTTCATGTTTTTTAACTTCATAAATTTTAGATTTCTCTTTAACTACTTTATCAGTAGGTTTATGATTATTTTCTGAACAAGAATAAAAAATACTAATAAAAAAGAATAGTAATATATTTAATTTCATGATAAAATTTATTTAAATCTTTAATTTACAAAAAAGACCATCAAAATCGATGGTCTTTTTAAACAAACAACTAAATTCTAAAACTTTTTAAGGTTTTAAAAATTTTTCAATATTGTTAAAAACAGTATTTGTTTTCTGCTTTTAATTTTTCTGCTATTGTATTACGTAAGGCAACAACGTTAGGATAGTTAGCGTATTTAGTAAAACGCTTTAATCCCATTAATAACATACGTTGTTCATCTCCTTCAGCAAAAGAAATTATACCTTCTCTACCATTTTTAGCAACAATTTCTACAGCATTATATAAGTATAATTTAGCCATAGCTATTTGTCCTTCTTGTGCATCCTCTCCAAAACGTTTTGCATTTTTCTCTGCTCTTAATAAAGTAGATTCAGCCATGTATATTTCATTTAAAATATTAGCAGCTGCTAATAATAATTGCTGATGTTTTTCTAAATCTGGACCATATTTTTGAATAGCAGAACCTGCTACCATTAAAAATACTTTTTTCATTTTTGCAATCATTTCCTTTTCTTCAGCAAAAAGTTCTGAATAATCTGGTGTATCAAAAGAAGGAATGCCCATTAATTCATCAGCAACTGCTGTTGCAGGACCTAATAAATCTACGTGACCTTTCATTGCTTTTTTAATTAACATCCCAACTGAAAGCATTCTGTTAATTTCGTTTGTCCCTTCGTAAATTCTTGCAATTCTTGCATCTCTCCAAGCAGCTTCCATTGGTGTTTCTTCAGAGAATCCCATTCCTCCAAAAATTTGGATACCTTCATCAGCACAAGCTTGTACATCTTCAGAAACAGTAACTTTTAAGATAGAACATTCAATTGCATATTCTTCTACACCTTTTAATTCTGCTTCTTGATGAGAGTTACCAGCAGCCATTCTCATTGCAATTCTATCTTCAATATCTTTTGCAGCTCTATAACTTGCAGATTCACCTGCATAGGTGTTTGTAGCCATTTCTGCTAACTTAGCTTTAATAGCTCCAAAGTCAGCAATAGGTGTTTTAAATTGTTTTCTTTCGTTTGCATATTGTAAAGCCGTTGTTAAAACTCTTCTTTGAGAATCTATACATGCAGCCGCTAATTTAATACGACCAACATTTAGTGCGTTTACAGCAATTTTAAATCCACCACCTCTTACAGATAACATGTTTTCTGCAGGAACAACTGTATCATTAAAAAATACTTGTCTTGTAGAACTTGCACGAATTCCTAATTTATGCTCTTCTTCACCTAAAGTAATTCCATTTGGATTTGCAGCATCATATTCAACAATAAAGCCAGTGATGTTTTTATCATCTTCAATTCTTGCAAAAACAATCATTAAATTACAGAATCCAGCATTAGAAATCCACATTTTTTGACCATTAATCTTGTAAGATTTTCCATCTTCTGTTAATTCAGCAGTTGTTTTGCCTGAATTAGCATCAGAACCTGCACCTGGCTCTGTTAAACAGTAAGCACCCATCCATTCACCAGAAGCTAATTTTGGAACATATTTTTGCTTTTGCTCTTCTGTACCATATAAAGTTATTGGCATTGTTCCAATACCTGTATGAGCACCAAATGCTGTACTTAAAGAACCATTTCCACTAGAAATATATTCACAAGTAATCATTGTAGATACAAATCCCATACCCATTCCTCCATATTCTTCAGGAACTGCAACACCTAAAAAGCCAAGTTCACCAGCTTTTTTCATAACTTCTTCAGTTAATGCATAGTCTTTTGCTTCAAACCTATCTCTATGAGCTACAATTTCTCTATCTGTAAATTCTTTTACAGCTTCTTTCATCATTATTTGCTCTTCAGAAAAATCTTCTGGAGTAAATATGTCTTCACACTTTGATTCTTTTACAAGGAATTGTCCTCCTCTTAAAATATCTTTTTCTACTGTTTCCATGATTTATATTTTTACTTATGTTTTATTTTAAAAATTCGAATATTCCTGCAGCACCTTGACCTGTACCTACGCACATAGTCACCATACCATATTTATTATTCATTTCGCGTTTACGCATTTCGTCAAATAATTGCACAGATAATTTAGCACCTGTACAACCTAAAGGATGCCCTAAAGCAATAGCTCCACCATTTACATTAACAATATCTTGATTAAGGTTTAACTCTCTCATAACTGCCAAAGATTGAGAAGCAAAAGCTTCGTTTAATTCGATTAATTCAATGTCACTTTGTTTTAATCCACCTTGCTTTAATGCTTTTGGAATAGCTGCAACAGGACCAATTCCCATTATTCTTGGTGGTACACCAGCAGCTGCATAGCTTACCATTCTTGCAATAGGTTCAAGATTTAGTTCTTTTACCATTTCTTCACTCATTACTAAAACAAAAGCAGCACCATCACTAGTTTGTGATGAATTACCTGCAGTTACAGAACCATTTGCTGCAAATACTGGGCGTAATTTGGCTAATGCTTCTTTACTAGTTCCTTTTCTAGGGCCTTCATCTTTATTAACAGTGTATTTTTTTGTTGCTTTTTTACCATTAGCATCTAAATAAGTTTCTTCTACTTCTATAGGTACTATTTGGTCTTGAAAACGATCTTCAGCTAATGCTTTTAACGCTTTCATATGAGAGTTATATGCAAACTCATCTTGGTCTTCTCTAGATACATTATATTTTTCTGCAACAGCTTCAGCTGTATTACCCATTCCCCAATAGTAATCTTCATTACCTTGGTTTACAATGTTGTAGTTTAGTTCTGGTTTAAAACCTGTCATAGGAACTGAAGTCATACTTTCTGTACCACCAGCTATAATACAATCAGCCATTCCTGATTGAATTTTAGCCACAGCCATACCAATTGTTTCTAAACCCGAAGAACAAAAACGATTTACAGTAACTCCTGGTACATCAACTGTATTTAATCCTATTAAAGAAATAATACGTGCCATGTTAAGACCTTGAGATCCTTCTGGCATTGCATTACCTACGATTACATCATCTATTCTATTCACATCGAAGCTTGGCATTTTACCCATCATGTATTGAATGGTTTCTGCAGCAAGTTCATCAGCTCTTTTAAATCTGAAGCCACCTCTTTTTGATTTAGCGACTGCTGTTCTATATCCTTTTACTATATATGCTGTTTTCATTTTCTTAGTTTCTTAAAGGTTTACCTGTTTTTAACATGTGTTGAATTCGTTCTAAAGTTTTACGTTCTGTTGTTAAACTTAAGAATGCTTCACGCTCTATGTCTAATAAATATTGTTCTGATACTCTTGTAGGTTCAGATAAATCTCCACCAGCCATTACATATGCTAATTTGTTTGCTATTTTTTGATCGTGTTCAGAAATATATCTAGAAGCTTGCATAGAATCTGTACCAACCATAAACGTACCTAAAGCTTGTTTACCTAATACCAAAATATCGTCTCTCATTGGTTTTTGAGTGTAGCCAGCTTCTGCCATTAATAAGGCATGCTTTTTAGCTTCTGCAATTTGTCTGTCTTTATTAACAACAACAACATCTTTTCCTTTTTGAAGTACATTCATATCAAAGGCTTCATAAGCTGATGTTGCTACTTTAGCCATACCAATAGCTAGGAAGTGTTCTTGTAATACATTTAATTGTACATCTCCTTGGTGAAATAAATCTTGTGCTCTTAAAGCCATTTCTTTAGAACCACCACCACCAGGAATTACACCAACTCCAAACTCTACTAAACCAATATAAGTTTCTGCAGCTGCAACAACTTTATCTGCGTGCATAGATAATTCACATCCACCACCTAAAGTCATTCCATGAGGAGCAGCTACAGTTGGTATTGCTGAGTATCTCATACGCATCATTGTATCTTGAAAATACTTGATGGCCATATTTAACTCATCATATTCTTGCTCTGCTGCCATCATAAATATCATACCAATATTTGCGCCTACAGAGAAGTTTGCAGCTTGATTACCAACCACTAATCCTTGATAATTTTTCTCAGCTAAATCAATAGCTTTATTGATAGCAGTAAGAACATCACCACCAATGGTATTCATTTTAGATTGAAACTCTAAGTTTAAAATTCCATCACCTAAATCTTCTATTACAGCTCCAGAGTTTTTCCAAACTTCGTTAGATTTTCTAATGTTGTCTAAAATGATAAATGCATCTTGACCTGGTTTTTTAACTTGAGCTTTTGAAGGTATATCATAATAATATGTTGCGCCTTCTTTTACAGTGTAAAAAGAGGTTTCTCCTTTTTCTAACATTTCTGTTATCCAAGTAGCAGGTTTATGACCTTCAGCTTTCATTAATTCTACACCTTTTGCTACACCAATAGCATCCCAAATTTGGAAAGGTCCATGTTCCCAACCAAAACCAGCTCTTAAACCATCATCTATTCTATATAATTCATCAGAAATTTCTGGAATTCTATTTTGTACATATGCGAACATTGCTGCAAATGATTTTCTATAGAATTCTCCTGCTTTGTCTTTACCAGCAACTAAAACTTTAAATCTATCTGTTACATTGTCAATCGTTTTCGTAAGTTCTAAAGTTGCAAATTTTGCACGTTTCTTTTCTCTATATTCTAATGTGTTTAAATCTAATGATAATATATTTCTTTTACCATTTGCATCTTTAGTCATTTTGTAAAAACCTTGTTTGGTTTTGCTACCTAACATTTTGTTTTCCATCATATGGTTTACAAAATCAGGAATTACAAACTGATCTCTAGCTTCATCATTTGGGCAATTATCTTTAACTCCATTTGCAGTATGTACTAAAGTATCTAAACCAACTACATCTATGGTTCTAAAAGTTGCAGATTTAGGACGTCCAATAACTGGGCCTGTTAGTTTATCTACTTCTTCTATGGTTAAGTCCATTTCTTTTACAACATGAAATAAACTCATAATACCAAAGATTCCTATTCTGTTTCCAATAAATGCAGGAGTATCTTTAGCTAATACAGAAGTTTTACCTAAAAACTTATCACCATACATCATTAAGAAGTCTGTTACTTCTTGTTTACAATTTGGCCCTGGTACTACTTCAAATAATTTTAAATAACGAGGAGGGTTAAAAAAGTGTGTTACAGCAAAATGTTGCTGAAAATCTTCACTTCTGCCTTCATTCATAAATTTAATAGGAATACCAGATGTATTAGATGTGATTAAAGTACCTGGCTTTCTATATTTTTCTACTTTTTCGAAAACAGATTTTTTAATATCTAAACGCTCTACAACAACCTCCATTACCCAGTCTACATCTTTAATTAAATGTAAATCATCATCTAGGTTACCTGTAGTAATTCTACTTGCAAATTTTTTATTATAAATAGGTGAAGGTTTAGATTTTAAAGAATTAGATAAGGCATCATTTACTAAACGATTACGAACTACTTTATCTTCTAATGTAAGACCTTGTGCTTTTTCTTTATCTGTTAATTCTCTTGGAACAATATCCAACAAAAGAACTTCTACACCAATATTAGCAAAGTGACATGCAATACCTGAACCCATTATACCTGAGCCAATTATTGCAACTTTTTTTATTCTTCTTGTCATTATTTGTTAGTTTATGTTTTATTTATCTTGGTTTATTTCTTCAAAAATTTTCTTTTCTGCAATTAAATTGTTAATTACGTTCATAACTTTAAAAAAAGAATCTAGTTCTTTTTCTGTTACATATTCACGAACAATATTGTTAAATTGATAGACATGACCTTTAGAAACTTTACGCATTTCTTTTCCATAATCTGTCAATTTAATGATAACACTTCTTCCATCATCTGGATTTTTTTCTCTTGAAATGGCACCTTTTTCTTCCATAGATTTTAAAATTCTAGAAAGACTTGTAGGTTCCATTCCCATTAAAGGGCCTAATGAGGTAGATGGTGTTCCTTTTACTTTATCAATAGTTAAAAGTACAAAAGCAGTAGCCATAGTACTATCATGCTTTGCAGCTTGCTCATTATACATCTTAGCAACTGCTTGCCAAGTGGCTCTTAACTGATGGTCTATTGAAATATTTTTATCCATTGCACCAAAGATATAAAAATTTACTATGCATGCATAGTAAATTAAAAAAAAGTTATGCATGCATAATAAATTTTAACATTTTATTTTTTGTAACCATTTTAATTTTTGAGCTACAAATAGTTATAATTAACTAAATTTGTGAGAATACGATTTTCAGAAAAAACTTCTAACCAAAA
Source organism: Polaribacter marinivivus (assembly GCF_042651285.1). NCBI lineage: Bacteria > Pseudomonadati > Bacteroidota > Flavobacteriia > Flavobacteriales > Flavobacteriaceae > Polaribacter > Polaribacter marinivivus. The sequence continues at coordinate 118,535 of NZ_JBHSCY010000003.1, forward strand.
AATACATGAGTAATTTATTAGAAATAAATAATGTTGTAAAAAATTATGGTGATTTTAGAGCATTAAATAATGTATCTATACATATCCCAAAAGGGAGTGTTTATGGACTTTTAGGTCCAAATGGTGCTGGTAAAACTTCTTTAATTAGAATTATTAATCAAATTACAATGCCAGATAAAGGAACCATTTTTTTAGATGGTGAACCTTTGTCACCTAAGCATACAGCTGATATTGGTTACTTGCCTGAAGAAAGAGGTTTATATAAATCTATGAAAGTAGGTGAACAAGCCTTGTATTTAGCTCAATTAAAAGGATTGTCTAAGTCTGAAGCAAAAAAAAGATTGAAATATTGGTTTGAAAAATTTGATATTTCTGCTTGGTGGAATAAAAAAATTGAAGAGCTTTCTAAAGGAATGGCTCAAAAGGTTCAGTTTATAGTAACTGTATTGCATCAACCAAAACTATTAATTTTTGATGAGCCTTTTTCTGGTTTTGATCCTATCAATGCACAATTAATAGCTCAAGAAATCTTGAAACTAAGAGATGAAGGTGCTACTATTATTTTTTCTACACATAGAATGGAGTCTGTAGAAGAAATGTGTGATGAAATAGCTTTGATTAATAAATCTAACAAAATTTTAGATGGTAAGTTAGATGACATTAAAAGAGAATTTAGAACAAATACTTTTCAGGTAGGTTTACATACTTCTAATGCAAAAGAAGTAGAATCTCAATTAAAAGAAAAATTTGAAGTTTTTCCTCCAGATTTTAAATTGTTAGGTAACGAATTAACTTTAAATGTTAAGTTAGGTAGGCAAGATTCTGCAAACGATTTATTGGCTTTTTTAACGAATAGAGGAGAAGTGCAACATTTTGTTGAATTAATTCCAAGTGCAAACGATATTTTTATACAAGCTGTTAATAAAAACAATTAGAGATGAGTAAGTTAAAACTAATTATAGAAAGAGAGTTTATTGCAAAGGTTCGTAATAAATCGTTTATAGTGATGACTTTTTTGAGTCCTCTAATAATGGTTGGTATGGGTTTTTTAGTTTATTTTTTAATGAAAAAAAATAACGAAAAGGTCAAAGAAATTGTTTACATAGACAATTCAGGTTTGTTTTCAAAAGAAGACTTTAAAGATTCTAAAACTGTTCATTATTTAGATTTTACATCAAAAGGTATTGAAGATACAAAACAGAAAGTAGAGCAAGGTAATTATTATGGTGCACTTATAATTCCAAAACAAGATAGCCTAGAGTTATTAGCAAAATCTATTGAATTTTATTCTAAAGATTCTCCAGGGATGTCTGTAATGAATGCTTTAGAAAATAAAATTGAAACTAAAATAAGAAACCAAAAACTAAATGATTTTGGGATTGATATAAATAAAATAAATGCTTCTAGAATTCAGTCAGATATTAAAATGTATAATTTTTCTGGAGAAGAATCATCAAAATTAATTAATGGATTAAAGATTGGAGTAGGAGCAATAGCTGGTTATTTTTTAATGATGTTTGTTATGATTTATGGTACTTCTGTAATGAGAAGTGTTATCGAAGAAAAAACAAGTAGAATTATAGAGGTTATTGTATCTTCTGTAAAACCATTTCAGTTAATGTTAGGTAAAATTATTGGAAATGCTTCAGCAGGATTATTACAATTTTTTATTTGGGGTATTCTTATTTTTATCTTAGGTACTCTTACAACATCTCTTTTAGGCATTAATATGGCAGAAATGCAAACAGCTAATTTATCTGCAGAACAATTAGAGGCTGCAAAAAATGTAGCTGGTGGAGATAAAATGCAAGTATTAATACAAGAAGTTTTACGATTACCACTTTTAAAACTATTTGTACTTTTTATATTTTACTTTTTAGGAGGATATATGTTGTATAGTTCGTTATTTGCTGCTGTTGGTGCAGCTGTAGATAATGAAACAGACACGCAACAATTTATGTTGCCAATTATGTTGCCTTTAATATTAGGGGTTTATGTTGGTTTTGCTACAGTAATTAATGATCCTCATGGGCCTATTTCAGTAGCTTTTTCACACATACCTTTAACTAGTCCAATTGTAATGTTAATGAGAGTTCCTTTTGGAGTTACATGGACAGAATTAGCCATTTCTATGAGTTTATTATTAGTAACTTTTATGTTTATGGTATGGTTAGCAGCAAAAATATATAGAGTTGGTATTTTAATGTATGGTAAAAAACCTACTTATAAAGATTTATATAAATGGTTAAAATATAAAGGATAGATGCAAGATACTATTGATCAAGTTAAAGAAACAATTGTTGAAGAAGCAAATTCAATTTTAGATTATAAATTTGTTTTTTCTGAAGAAATTAGCATTACTGTAAAAGGGTTAATTTTTATTGCAATAGCATTAATTATAACTTCTTTGATTCTAAATTTTGTTCGTAGAATTATCACTAGAAAACTATCTAACCAAGATGAACGAAAATTTATAACACTTTTTAGTTACATAAGATGGTTTGTTTTTTTAATTATCTTTTTGGTGGGTATGCATACTGCAGGTGTAAATGTAACAGCAGTATTTGCTGCTTCTGCAGCACTTTTAATTGGTGTTGGTTTAGCATTACAAACCTTGTTTCAAGATATTATCTCTGGAATATTTATTTTAGTAGATAAATCTGTTCATGTAGGAGATATTATAGAGTTAGAAGGAAAAGTTGGTCGAGTTTTAGATATTCGTTTACGAACAACTAGAGCAGTAACTATAGATAATAAAGTATTAGTAATTCCTAATCATTTATATCTAACAAACATATTGTTTAATTGGACAGAAAATGGAGTAGAAACTAGAGAGTCTGTAGATGTTGGAGTGGCTTATGGTAGTGATGTTGATTTAGTAAAAGAAATACTTTTAAATGTTGCAAAATCTCATAAGAAAATTTTAAAAGTGCCAGAACCTAGAGTATTATTTACAGATTTTGCAGATAGTTCACTCAATTTTCGAGTTGTTTTTTCGTTAAATAATAGTTTTGAAGCTAGGTTTGTTCAAAGTGATTTAAGATTTGAAATAGATAGAGTATTTAGAGAGAAGAAAGTAACTATCCCTTTTCCTCAAAGAGATGTTCATCTTTTTCCAGAGAAATAAAAAGATTTACAACTTATTTAAAGTTGATTAAAAATATATAAAACAAAAACATGTCAAAAATTTTAATTGTTGAAGATGAGGCTGCCATAAGAAGAGTCTTAAAAAAAATAATTTCAGAAGAAAATGATACTTATCAAGTAGAAGAAGCAGAAGATGGATTAGAAGGCATTGAGCTTATAAAAAACAACGATTACGATTTAGTTTTGTGTGATATAAAAATGCCTAAGATGGATGGTGTTGAGGTGTTAGAAAAAGCAAAAAAGATAAAACCAGAAACACCAATTGTGATGATTTCTGGTCATGGAGATTTAGATACAGCAGTAAATACTATGCGTTTAGGAGCTTTTGACTATATATCAAAACCACCTGATTTAAATAGGTTGTTAAACACAGTTAGAAATGCTTTAGACAGAAAAGTTTTAGTTGTAGAAAACAAACGATTAAAGAAGAAAGTAAGTAAAAATTACGAAATGATTGGTGAGAGCGAAAGTATTTCTCACATTAAAGATATCATAGAAAAAGTTTCTGCTACAGATGCAAGGGTTTTAATTACAGGACCTAATGGAACAGGTAAAGAGTTGGTTGCACATTGGCTTCATGAAAAATCAGAAAGATCCAAAGCACAAATGATAGAAGTAAATTGTGCTGCAATACCATCAGAATTAATTGAGAGTGAATTATTTGGTCATGTAAAAGGATCATTTACTGGCACAAATAAAGATAGAGCTGGTAAATTTGAAGCAGCAAATGGAGGTACTATTTTTCTTGATGAGATTGGAGACATGAGTCTTTCTGCTCAAGCTAAAGTTTTACGTGCTTTACAAGAAAATAAAATTTCTAGAGTAGGTTCAGATAAAGACATTAAAGTTAATGTAAGAGTTGTAGCTGCAACTAATAAAGATTTAAATAAAGAAATTGAAGAGGGTAGGTTTAGAGAAGATTTGTATCATAGACTAGCTGTTATTCTTATTAAAGTACCTGCTTTAAATGATAGAAGAGAAGATATCCCATTATTAATAGATTTCTTTTCTAAAAAAATATCTGAAGAGCAAGGTAATCCTAAAAAAACATTTTCTGATGAAGCTGTTCAGTTACTCCAAAAATACGACTGGACAGGTAATATTAGAGAGTTAAGAAATGTTGTAGAACGTTTAATAATATTAGGTGAAAAACAAATTTCTGAAAATGATGTAAAACTTTTTGCCAGTAAATAACTTTAATTTTAAGAATAAAAAAAGAGCTACTATTTGTAGCTCTTTTTTATTTGAATTGATAAGATTATTATAAATCAAATCGATCTAAATTCATCACTTTAGCCCAAGCTTTTGAAAAGTCGTTAACAAATCTTTCTTCACCATCATTTGCTCCATAAACTTCACAAACAGCTCTTAATTCTGTATTAGATCCAAAAATTAAATCGGCTCTTGTACCAGAGAATTTCATTGCTCCTGTTACTCTATCTCTACCAATAAATTCTTTTTCGTCTGCATTAGCAACTTTCCAAGTAACAGAAAGGTCTAATATATTTGTAAAGAAATCATTACTTAATGTGCCAACTTTGTCAGTAAAAACACCATGTTTAGAATTGTCAAAATTAGCTCCTAAAACACGTAATCCTCCAACTAACGCAGTCATTTCTGGTATAGATAAAGTTAATAAGTTTGCTCTATCTACTAATAAATCTTCAGCAGCAACATCTAATTTAGGATTCATATAGTTTCTAAAACCATCAGCAATTGGCTCTAAATAACCAAAAGATTCTAAATCTGTTTGCTCTTGTGTAGCATCACCTCTTCCTTGAGTAAAGTCAACAGAAATAGTATATCCACCTTTTTTAGCAGCTTCTTCAACAGCAGCATTTCCTGCTAAAACAATTAAATCTGCCATAGAAATAGTTCCATTAAATTCTTTCTGAATTCCTTCAAGAACAGAAAGTACTTTACTTAATTCTTTAGGATTATTTACTTCCCAACTTCTTTGCGGTTCTAAACGAATTCTTCCTCCATTTGCTCCACCTCTTTTATCTGAACCTCTAAATGTTGAAGCAGAAGCCCAAGCAGTTTTTACTAATTCTGAAATAGATAAATCAGAAGTTAAAACCATTTTCTTTAAAGTATTAATATCAGCATCACTTAAAGTATAATCTACTTTTGGAATTGGATCTTGCCAAATTAATTCTTCACTTGGTACTTCAGGACCTAAATAACGTGTTATTGGTCCCATATCTCTATGTGTTAATTTATACCAAGCTCTTGCAAAAGCATCTTCAAATGCTTTATGATCTTTATGGAAACGCTCAGATATTTTTCTATATTCAGGATCTATTTTTAAAGCCATATCTGCAGTAGACATCATTAATGCTTGTGTTCCATTTCCTCCAGCTTTTGGTGCTCTTTTTGCATTTGAAGCAGCAGTTGGTGTCCATTGATGAGCACCAGCAGGGCTTTTTGTTAATTCCCAATCATAATTTAATAATACATCAAAATATTCGTCATTCCATTGTGTTGGAGATGGTGTCCAAGCACCCTCTAAACCACTGGTAATTGTATCATCTAAAACACCAGATTGAAATGTGTTTTTCCAACCAGTACTCATTTCTTCAATTGAAGCTCCATGAGGTTCTACACCAACATATTTATCTGGATCTGCAGCACCATGAGCTTTACCAAAAGTATGTCCGCCAGCAACTAAAGCAACAGTTTCTTCATCATTCATAGCCATTCTACCAAAAGTAATTCTTATGTCATGTGCAGATTTTAAAGGATCTGGATCTCCATTAGGACCTTCTGGGTTTACATAGATTAACCCCATATGTACAGCACCTAAATGGCCTTCTAAATCACCATCACTTGTATCATATCTTTCATCATTATCTAACCATCCTGTTTCACTACCCCAATAGATATCTTGCTCTGGTTCCCAAACATCTTCTCTACCACCTGCAAAACCAAAAGTTGGGAATCCCATAGATTCTAAAGCACAATTTCCTGCTAAAATCATTAAATCTGCCCAAGAAATTTTATTTCCATATTTCTTTTTAATTGGCCAAAGTAATAAACGAGCTTTGTCTAAATTTCCATTATCAGGCCAACTGTTTAAAGGTGCAAATCTGTGAGTTCCAGAACCAGCTCCTCCACGTCCATCACCAACTCTATAAGTTCCAGCACTATGCCAAGCCATACGTATCATAAAACCTCCATAATGACCATAATCTGCAGGCCACCAATCTTGAGAGTCTGTCATCAAATTAATTACATCTTTTTTTAATTCACTATAATCAATGCTATTAAATGCAGATGCGTAATCAAAATCTTCTCCCATAGGATTTGATTTCGGGGCATTTTGTCTAAGAATATTTAATTTTAATTCGTTAGGCCACCAGTCTCTATTACTAGTTCCTCCACCAGCAGTTTTTTTAATTGAGCCACTCATAAATGGGCATTTATCTACTGCTTCTGATTTATTTACATCCCATGCTTTAAAATTTGAGTCTGAATGATTTTTGTCCATGATTTATTATTTTATTTAGTTGCTTCCCAAAGCTACAATATTTTTTTAAATAATTTTTATCTATAATTCTTATATCAATATAGTTTATGGTTATTGTGCACCTATTTAATCTTATATTAATGTTGTTTATAAAAATATTTATTTTTTAATTTTTATGGTATTGATAAAAGTTATTCTAGTATAAAATTTATCTTATTTTATTTCTTATTTATGAGTTTTTGTGGACTTAATTTTGTACCATAATAATTATTAATAACTTAAAAAAAGAAAACAAATAATGGCAACATTAGTAGGTAGAAAATTTCCAAATTTAAATGTGGATGCAATGAATGAAATGGGAGATACATTTAAATTAAATGTATTAGAAGAAGCAGTAAAAAACAATAAAAAAGTATTGTTATTCTGGTATCCAAAAGATTTTACATTTGTTTGTCCAACTGAGTTACATGCATTTCAAAATGCAATGGATGAGTTCGAAAAAAGAAATACAATAGTAATTGGTGCTTCATGTGATACACCAGAAGTTCATTTTGCATGGTTAAATACTTCAAAAGATAATGGAGGTATAGAAGGTGTAACTTACCCAATTTTAGCTGATAGCAATAGAAACTTATCTTCGGTATTAGGTATTTTAGATATTACAAACGAAGTTTATGACGAAGAAACTGGTACAGTACAAGTAGAAGGAGATAATGTTACTTATAGAGCTTCTTATTTAATTGATGAAGAAGGTACAGTTTTTCATGAAGGTATAAACCATATGCCTGTTGGTAGAAATGTAAATGAAATGTTACGTTTAATAGATGCATATGCTCATGTTCAAAAAAACGGAGAAGTTTGTCCTGCAAACTGGGAAGAAGGTAAGCAAGCTATGCAAGCAAATGCAAAAGCAACTGCAGAATATTTAGCAGTAAACTAAAAATTAATTTTAAAACAAAAATTATGGTTCAAGAATTAACAGAAGATAATTTACAATCTATTGTAAGCGAAAATGATAAAGTTGTTGTACAATACTCTGCAACTTGGTGTGGTAACTGTAGAATAATGAAACCAAAATTTAAGAAGTTAGCTTCTGAGTTAGGAGACGTTAAGTTTGTAATGGTTGATGCTGAGAAAAATCCAAATAGTAGACAATTAGCAGATGTAAGTAACTTACCTACTTTTGCGACTTTTATAAATGGAGAGAAGAAAAACCAAGCTCAGACTAATAAATTTGATGTTTTAAAAGAGCTAGTTACAGAAATTGCATAATAATGAAGTTACCTATAATTAAACACTTAACTTCTTTTATTGAAGAAAATGATGAAGATTATTTAATTGAGACTTTAGAGACTTTAGAGTCTTTAACTGAAGTACCTTCTTTAAAAGATGATGAATTAGATGTAATAGGAGAGTTAATTTCTAATATGTATGGTGCTCTAGAGGTTCATAAAATGATCAAAGAAGGCACTCCTAAAAAAGAAGCATTAAATGCTTTTATGAAACGTGTATTAGGTGCAATAGACCAATAAAATCTATTGTTATTTAATAAATTTGAATTAAAGAAAATCCCAAGTTTGCAGACTTGGGATTTTTGATTTTTAATGGTGCGTTAATCGTTCAATTTTAGATTTATGTTCTGGAAATTCTTTTGATAGTTCTTTACAAGAAGGTAAAGTGAAATCTCTAAAATCAAAACCAGGTGAAACAGTACATCCTACAAAAGAAAACGAGTCTTTTTCTATTACTTCAGCAGCAAAAAAATAATGGGCAGGTACAGTAAATTGAGGTATCTCACCTTCAGAATAATTGGTTCCAATGAAAACAAAAGAATATTCTCCTTTAGGCGAAATCATATGAATTTTTAAAGTTGTGCCACTATAAAAATGCCAAGTTTCATCTTGATTAATTTTGTGAAAAGCAGAAAACTTATCTGAAGTCAATAAAAAATGAATACTAGTACAATAATTTCTGTCTCCTTTAATAAATTCAGGTAAATGATCATTAGGTATTATTCCACTACTTCTGTAAATTTCTTTAAAATACCCTCCTTCAGGATGAGATTTTAAACCAAAAAAAACTATTATTTCTTTTGCATCCATGTTTTAAAACTTTCTGTACTCATCATAAAATTTGCCATATCTTTTCCCCAAGTTTGATACGTTAATTTAGAAGGATGAACTCCATCACTAAAAAAAATTGAAACATCACCTTGAATATTGTATTTATTTTGCCAGTTTTCTAGTGTAATAATTTCACTATTGTAATATACATCCCTTTTTCTACTGACTCTTCTGTGTAATCTTTTACCAAAAATTTCAACTAAATTTCCAATTACAAATTTTATAGTTTTGGTAAAGGCAGGAAATTCTTTAATAGGAGGCATATTTGTAAAGTAAATAGTTGTTTTTGGATATTTCCTTTTTAGTTTTTTTATAAGTTGATTAATTTGAAACATCCAAACTTCTGGTGAATTTAAAGTAAAAGCATCATTACCTCCTAAACCAATAATAATAGCATCTGCATTAGATTCTTCTATTATTGGAACTAATTTTTTACGAACCATTTTTGCAGTGTAACCACTTTTAGCATACACATTCCATAATACAGAAATATTGTTACTAGTTGCAATTTCATTGGCTAAAGCTCCAGGAAAACCATTTTTATGAAAATCTACTCCAACTCCAGCAATTGTACTCTCACCAATACATATAATTTTTAAAGTTTTATCACTTTCTTTTTTTATATATCCTTTAGGGTTTTTAGCTTCAGGTAAATTAGGTACAGTAGCTCTAATTTTTTTACCTTGAAAAAACATAATTGGTAATAGAGGAGTAGAGACTATGACACCTAAATAGTATTTTAAACTCAAATTTCTTGGTTTTTTTGATCGTTAGCTTTTTTAATAATGGCTTTTAAACGTTCTTTATTTTGTTGTTTTTGCAATTTTACTTTGTTAATTTTTTGATTCATCAACTTAGTATGTTTTGCTTTATTTAAAGTATTCTTTGCTTTTCCTTTTTTCGACATAAAAATAAATTTCTTCTCTTTAGTAAAGATGAAAACCTAATTAGCTAATTTATTGGAAATTATATTCAGAAACAAATGAAATACGCTATTAAGTAAATTCTGTTTTGTAAAGAATTTTTTATGAAAAAATTATCATTATTATTACTAATTGAGTACCAAAATTCAATGCTAAAACCACATATTTTTTTATCTTTAAGCTTTAATTAAATAAAAGAATGTCTTTAGAAAAATATAGAGTTACAAAACCAATATCACTAAAAAAAATATCTACAAAAGAAGTAGAAGAAGATGCTAAAAAGAAATTAAAAAAATTACGAAAAAAATTAAGTGATTTACAAAATGCAATGTATGCAGAAGGTAAATTTGCTGTACTTATTTGTTTGCAAGGAATGGATACTTCTGGCAAAGATAGTTTGGTAAGAGAGGTTTTTAAAGACGTAAATCCTAGAGGTGTAGAAGTACACAGTTTTAAAGTACCTACAGAATTAGAGTTAAATCATGATTTTTTATGGAGACATTATATTGTACTTCCAGAAAAAGGAAAGATGGGTATTTTTAACAGAACTCATTACGAAAATGTTTTGGTAACAAGAGTTCATCCAAATTATATTTTAAACGAAAACATTCCAAATATTTCTAAAGTCGAAGATTTAGATGATGCTTTCTATCATGATAGAATGGAGAGAATAAATCAATTTGAAAATCACTTAGTGAAAAACGGAACTATAGTTCTAAAGTTCTTTTTAAACTTATCTAAATCAGAACAGAAAAGCAGACTTTTAAGAAGGTTAAATCTTCAAGAAAAGAATTGGAAATTTTCACCAGCAGATTTAAAAGAACGCAAGTTATGGGATGAATATCAGTTTTGTTATGAAGATGCAATCAATAGAACTTCAAAAGAAAATGCACCTTGGTTTGTTATCCCTGCAGATGATAAGCCAACAGCAAGACTTCGTTTGGCAGAAATTTTATTAGAAGAATTAGAAAAATACGATTTTAAAGAACCTAAATTGTCTCCAGAATTATTAGCTCATTTAGACGATTTTAAAGCACAATTAAACAACGAACAATAGATGAATTTAAAACTAGAAAAACCAATTGTATTTTTCGATTTAGAAACCACTGGAGTTAATATTGCAACAGATAGAATTGTAGAAATATCAATATTAAAAGTGTTTCCTAATGGTAATAAAGAAAGTAAAACTTGGTTAGTGAATCCAGAAGTAGAAATACCAAAAGAAGCAGCAGAAATACACGGTATTACTAACGAAAAAGTGGTTACAGAACCTACATTTAAAGAGCTAGCACCAGAAGTTAATAAAATGATAGAAGGGTGTGATTTAGCTGGTTTTAATTCAAATAGATTCGATATTCCTTTATTAGCAGAAGAATTAATGAGAGCAGGTATAGATTTTGATATGAATGATAGAAAAGCTGTTGATGTACAAACTATTTTTCATAAAAAAGAACAAAGAACTTTAAGTGCTGGATACCAATTTTATTGTGGTAAAGAGTTAGAAGGCGCACATGGTGCTGAAGCAGATACAAATGCTACTTATGAAATTTTGTTAGCTCAAATAGAAAAATATGATGATTTAGAAAATGATGTAAAAAGTTTAAGTGAATTTTCTACACATGGTAAAAGAGGTGATTTTGCTGGTTTTATTTTAATTAATGATGATGGGCAAGAAATCTTTTCTTTTGGGAAATATAAAGGAAGAACAGTTGAAGAAGTGTTGAAAGAAAACCCAGGTTACAATAATTGGATACAAAATGCTGATTTTCCATTGTATACTAAGAAGGTTTTAAGAGAAATTAAAGAACGAATGGCATCTCCAAAAGAAACCATGTCAGATGAAGAAAAGTTGCAAGCTTTACAACAAAAATTTAATTTAAGATAATATAAATGTATACTCCATATAAAAATTTACCTAATAATTCTCGAGTTTGGATTTATCAGTCAAACAGAGAATTTACAGAAAAAGAAATAGCGTTCATTTCAACAAAAGCAGAAGAGTTTATTAATTCTTGGACAAGACATGGAGACGATCTAAAAGGCTCTTTTACAATAAAATATAATCAGTTTTTAGTATTGGCTGTTGATGAGAGTTTTAATAATGTTTCTGGTTGCTCTATAGATGCATCTGTACATTTTATACAAGCTCTAGAAAAAGAGTTACAATTAAATCTTATGGATAAATTGAATGTAACTTTTAAAAATGGGAATCATATTAATTTGGTGAGGCTTTCAGATTTTCAAAAATTTGCAAAAGAGCATAAAATTACACAAGAAACAATTGTCTTTAATAATATGGTAGCAACCAAAGAAGACTTTGAAAATAGTTGGGAAGTACCAGCAAAAGATAGTTGGCACAAACGTTTTTTGATATAAAAATTGAACAAGAAAAGGTATATGAAAAAAAGAATATTGCTACTTTTTTTACTAGTGAGTGTCTCTAAATTTTTCTCACAAACTATTGACCCTCTTAGAACTGTAGATGCAGAAAAACAAGAGATTTGGGTAGATAGTATTATGAGTACTATGACTATTGATGAAAAAATTGGTCAGCTTTTTATGGTGCAAGCTTATTCTAATTTAGACGAAAAACATGAAGCTTTTATAACTGAAATGATTACAAAATATCATGTAGGAAGTTTAATCTTTATGCAAGGTACACCTGAAAAACAGGCTGTTTTAAATAACAAATATCAGGCACTTTCTAAACTACCATTAATGATTGGTTTTGATGGGGAATGGGGTTTAGATATGCGATTGAAAAACACTTATAAGTTTCCTTGGAATATGACACTTGGTGCAATTCAAAACGATTCTTTAGTAAGAAAGTTTGGAGAGCATTTAGGTAAACATTGCAAAAGATTAGGTATTCATGTTAATTTTGCTCCAGTTGTAGATATAAATATCAATCCTTTAAACCCAATAATTGGTAATAGATCTTTTGGAGAAAGTAAAGAAAACGTAACTCAGAAAGCCATTGCTTTTACAAAAGGAATGCAGAAATATGGAGTAATGGCAAATGCAAAACACTTTCCTGGTCATGGAGACACTGCAGCAGACTCACATCATACTTTACCTTTTTTAGATTTTGATAAAGCAAGATTAGACTCCATAGAGCTATATCCTTATAAACGACTTTTTGATGCTGGTGTAGGAAGTGTAATGACAGCACATTTAAATATCCCAAGTTTAGAGTCTAATGCAAATTTACCAACCTCATTGTCTAAAAATGTGGTAACAGATTTGTTGCAAAAAGAATTAGGTTTTAATGGTTTAATTATAACAGATGGCTTAAATATGAGAGGTGCTACAGATTACGCAACATCTGCAGAAGTAGATCTTTCAGCTATTAAAGCAGGTAATGATTTGTTGTTAATTCCTCAAGATGTTCCAGCAAGTGTTCGATTATTAAAACAAGCTTTAACTTTAAAAACACTTTCTGAAGAAAGGTTAGATTTTTCTGTTAGAAAAATTTTAAAAGCAAAGTATTGGATGGGTTTAAACAACTATAAACCTGTTGCTTTAGAAAATTTACAAGAAGATTTAAATACAGTAGAGGACGAGCTTTTACACAGAGATTTAGTTAAGAACTCTCTTACAGTAATTAAAGATGAAAAGCAGAATATTCCATTATCCAATTTAGATTTTAAAGAAATAGCTTATGTAAAATTAGGAGATGATAATGGAGATGACTTTTTAAAAATGCTTAAAAACTATACAAAAGTTGATGAGGTTTCTGACACTAAATTAGATGGTTTACTTAAAAAATTAAAAAACTATAATTTGGTAATAGTAGGTTTTCATAAATCGAATAATCACCCTTGGAAAAGTTATAAATTTAAAGACGAAGAATTAGTTTGGTTGCAAGAAATAGCAAGAAAACATACTGTAATTTTAGATGTATTTACTAGCCCTTATAGTTTATTAGACTTAAAATCTTTTAGCAATATAGAGTCTATTATGGTTTCATACCAAAATAGTAAATTAGCTCAAGAATTATCTGCACAAGCAATTTTTGGTGCATTTGCAACTTCAGGAAAGTTACCTGTTTCTATAGGTGAAGAGTTTAAAGAAGGTACAGGATTAAAAACATATAGTTTAAGCAGATTAGAATATTCAATACCAGAAGATGTAAAATTATCCTCAAAAAAACTGGCAGAAATAGATCAATTTGCAGATACTATTATTAAGGAAAAAATGGCACCTGGTTTTCAGGTTTTAGTTGCTAGAAAAGGGAAAGTAGTTTTTCAAAAAAGTTATGGCTATCATACAGATAAAAAAGAATTGTTAGTTAAAAATTCTGATATTTACGATTTAGCTTCATTAACAAAAATATTAGCTTCTTTGCCTTTAATAATGAAAGCAGAAGAAGAGGAGAAAATTCCTTTATCTGCAGAGTTAAAAGATATTTTACCAAGTTTTAAAAATACAAATAAAGCATCTGCTTCTGTTGTAGATATATTGTCTCATTATGCACGTTTAAAAGCATGGATACCTTTTTACACAAAAACAAAAGATAGTTTAACAGGGCAAAATTCTTCGCAATTTTATAGACGAAAAAGAACTGGAAGATTTAATGTAAAAGTTGCTGAAAATTTATACATAAAAAAATCTTACAAAGACAGTATTTACAAATATATTAGAGAAGTAGATCAAAGAGAAAGAGAAGGTTATAAGTATAGTGATTTAGGTTATTATTTATTTAAAGAAGTTCTAGAAGAAAAATATGATAAACCATTAAATATATTAGCTGAAAATTCTTTTTATAAACCACTTGGTGCAAATAGAATGACTTATTTACCACTCCAAAAATTTCATAAATCAGTAATAGTGCCTACAGAAAAAGATGATTATTATAGAAACCAGTTAATACATGGTTATGTGCATGATATGGGTGCAGCAATGCTGGGAGGTGTAGCAGGACATGCAGGATTGTTTGCAAATGCTAATGATGTAGCAAAAATTATGCAGATGTATTTACAAAAAGGTTTCTATGGAGGTAGAAGGTATTTGAATGCAGAAACTGTAGATAAATTTAACACTCGTTATTACGAAAATAAAAAAGTTAGAAGAGGTTTAGGTTTTGATAAACCACAACTAAATCCAAATGTAAAAGCTACTTGTGGTTGTGTTTCTGAAGAAAGTTTTGGTCATTCTGGTTTTACTGGGACTTATACTTGGGCAGATCCAAAAAGTGAAATAGTCTATGTTTTCTTATCTAATAGAGTCTATCCAAATATGGAAAATAGAGGGTTGATAAGAAGTAATATGCGTACTAAAATTCAACAAACTATTCAAGATGCAATTATAGAATAGCTTTTAATCTTCAGTATGTATTGGAGAAAGTTTAGTGTATATAAATACGATGCTTATTGAAAGAAAGTAATATAAAACTCCAATTTTGAAATTAAAAAACCAACTTATAATAATAGCTTGTAACAAATAAAAGAGTGGAAATAAAATGGTATTTACACCAAAACGCATGGTATCTATAAACTCTTTTTCTTTTATTTTTTGCTTCTGTCTTTTCCAAAATAAATAAGGAATACAGCTATTTATAATTATTAAATAAAATATTAGATTTAGATTATTTTTCTTAGCAATATTAGTTTTTGGAAGTTCATTTTCAATAATCATTTTATTTATTGTATCAACTTCTGTAAAATCTATGTTTGCCTTATTTAGTTGTTCTAAAGTTGTTTTATAATTTTCATCATTAGGTATATGAACCGTTAATTTTTTTAGTTGTGAGCTAACTTTGTCTTTCAATATAAGTATAGCTTTTGGTTTTGGATTATTATTTAATATCTCTGAAGAAATAATAGGGAAACCAAATTTTACTGCTACTTTACAAGGATATTTGCCAGAATTTTGATAAGTAATACCAACAGGAATTACTGTAATTTCTAAACCAGGATTTTCTTCTAAAGCACCAAATACTATTCTTGTAAACCCTTTACTAAGAGGTTGAATTGTTCTGTCTCTACAATGGCCTCCTTGTGGAAAAATAATTAGCGTTTGTTGTTTTTTAAGTATAGAAAAGCATTTTTTAAAAATTTCTTCATTATTAGAGAGTTGTTTTCTTCCATCTCTTATCCTGTAAATTGGCATTAAGTTTAATGTAGCTAAAGCTTTTTTTATTAAGGGTTTTTTAAAAACATCTGCTCTTACCAAAAAATGATTTTCTCTAGGATTAAAAGATGTTACAAATAAAGGATCCATTAGTGCATTAGGATGGTTTATGGCAAATAAAACAGCACCTTTTTTTGGAATATTTTCTCTCCCAGAAATTTTAATTTCTTTGGCATAAAAATTTAAAGAGACTTTTAAAAAAAGCTTTACACTATTGTACCAAATTTTTTTTAACATCACATTGTTGTTTTTACTTTTTTTCTGCCCCAAAAAGTAGCTAAAGCCATACCAGAAAAAACATCCCATATACCCCAAAAAGCAGCTAATAAAGCCATGCCTCCAAGACCGTCAAAAAAACCAAATATTAAAAGTAAACCCAAACCACCATTCTGAATACCAGTTTCCATAGAAATAGTTTTGGTGTCTTGTTTATTTAAGCCAAAAGATTTAGCAGTATAAAATCCAATAATAAAAGCAAAAATATTATGAAAAATAACAAGGAATATTACATGATGAATATAGTTTACAAATACATCTAAGTTTTGAGAAAATGCTACAAAAATTAAAGCCACAAAAACTAACATTGACAATGGTTTTAAAACCTTTTCAATTTTTGTAGCCATTTCAGAATGATAATGTTTAATGAGCATCCCAAAGAATAAAGGTATACCTAATATTAATGAAACTAATTTTAGTAAATCTTTCCAATCTAAAGAAACTTGTTCTAAAATAATATTAGTTGGTTCATAAAGACTACCCCAAAACTGTAGATTAAAAGGAGTCATAAAAATACAAATCAATGTAGCAAATGCAGTTAAACTTACAGATAAAGCAGCGTTTCCACCAGCCATTTTACTAAAAAAATTAGAGACATTCCCTCCAGGACAAGCTGCAATCATCATCATACCTAAAGCAAAACTAGGATGAGGCTCTATAAGTATAATTGCCAAAAAAGTGGCAGCTGGTAATAAAATAAATTGCGAAAAAACACCTACAAACACAATTTTTGGGTTTTTAAAAAGTCTTTTAAAATCATCAATAGTAATACCTAAAGCTACCCCAAACATTATAATAGCAATGGCTATATTAAGTACCCATAAACCACTAGTATCGAAGTTTATTTTAATATCATCAATATTAATTCCTTGACTAATTTTTAAAAGCATACTCAATTATATTAGCTCCCATTTTTAATGCTTTTTCTCTAACTTCTTTTGGATTATTATGTATTATTTGGTCTTCCCAGCCATCACTTAAATCTGTTTCGTAATCATAAAAAACAATTAACCTTCCTTCGTAGAAAAGTCCAAATCCTTGAGCATTTTTTTTATCATGTTCATGAATTTTTGGAATTCCATTAGGGAATTTAAAAGTCTGATTATAAATAGGGTGATTGCTAGGTATTTCTGTAAACTCTAAATTTGGGAAGACTTTTTTAATTTCTTTTCTAATAAATTTATCTAAACCATAATTGTCAGAAATATGTAAAAAGCCACCAGAAATTAAATAATTTCTTATGTTATTAGCTTCATCATCTGTAAAATACACATTTCCATGGCCAGTCATAAATAATATAGGGAAATTAAAAATATCGGTACTATTTGCAGCTACACTTTGTGGATTTTTAGAAATATTAGTTTTAATCTTATCGTTTGTAAATTTTATTAAATTAGGTACTGCTGTTGGGTTTGCATACCAATCTCCACCACCATTATATTTTAAAATAGCTACATCTTGAGCATAAAATTTGCTTAAAAAAATAAAAACGAATAAAAAACAAATTTTTAAATATTTCACTATAAGAATTTATAGCAATATACTAAATTATTGATTGATGATGGCAACAGTTTGCACAGCAACTAATCCTGCAGTTTCTGTTCTTAATCTACTTTCTCCTAAAGAGATGGGTGTGAATTTTTTTGATAAAGCTTTTTTAATTTCTTGAGTAGAAAAATCGCCTTCAGGGCCTATTAAAATTGTAATTTTTTCTTTAGTATTTACAATTGTTTTTAATAATGTTTTATTATCATCTTCACAATGAGCAATACATGTTTTACCATTAAAATCTTGATCTATAAAATCATTAAATTTAATGGGCTCATTAAGTTTTGGTAATGTAAATTTTAAAGATTGTTTCATGGCAGATTGAATGATTTTTTCTAACCTTTCTTGTTTAACAATCTTTCGTTCTGAGTTTTGACAAATAATTGGGGTAATTTCATCTATGCCAATTTCTGTAGCTTTTTCTAAAAACCACTCTAATCTATCATTATTTTTTGTGGGTGCTATAGCAATGTGTAAGTAATAATCCCAAAGTTTATCTTTTTCTTCTACCTGTATAATTTCTGCAATACATCTTTTGTCATTTGCTAGCGTAATTTTGGCTTTAAATAATAAGCCATTTCCATTTGTAATGTCTAAAATATCATTCTCTTTTTTACGTAATACACGAACAATATGTTTACTTTCTATTTTATCAAAAAGAATTTCTTTTGAATTTTTATCAAGTAAGTTGTTGTAAAAAAGCTGCACTATATGAAAGTATTATATATTAATTTATTT
This sequence comes from Polaribacter marinivivus, assembly GCF_042651285.1. Lineage (NCBI taxonomy): Bacteria > Pseudomonadati > Bacteroidota > Flavobacteriia > Flavobacteriales > Flavobacteriaceae > Polaribacter > Polaribacter marinivivus. The sequence continues at coordinate 136,891 of NZ_JBHSCY010000003.1, forward strand.
GAAGGTTATTGAATGGCTTTTCTGTATGTTCTTCTTCTTTTATGTGTTACAGGATTAAAATCTTGCCAAATTTTTCTAATGGCTTCATTTTCTTCTAATTCTGGTGTTCTAATACAATTTATAATACCTTTTTTAGCAAATGTTTTTGAATATTGATCAAAAATTATAGCTGTAACTCCCTTATTTTGATATTTTGGATCAATTCCAATTAAATAAAAAGTAACATCTTTTGCATGTTTTTTAGCATTTAAAAGATAAAAAATTCCTGTTGGAAATAGTTTACCTTTTGCTTTTTGCAAAGCATTAGAAAAAGAAGGCATTACAATTGCAAATGCAATAAGTTGGTTTTCATCATTCATAACAAACTTAATATATTCAGGATTTATGAATGAGATATACTTCTTTTTAAAATACTCTTTTTGCTCTTCTGAAATGGGTACATAAGTAGCAAGAGTAGAATACGATTTATCAAAAACAGTAAACATATCATCTACGTAAGGCATGATGTCTTTTGTTTTTTTAAAATCTAAAGCCTTTAACTTTAAACGTTTTTTTATAATATTAGATACTCTTGAATAATATACAGTATCTACATTTTTAAACTTAAACTTATTCTCTAAATATTCTTTTTCTTTAACAAAGCCTAATTGTTCTAAATGATCTTTATAATATGGGTGGTTGTACCAAGTAATCATAGTTCCAAGGTGATCAAAACCATCTATTAGTACTCCTGTTTTATCTAAATTATTAAAACCAACTGGCCCTTCTAAGTATTCTAAATTATGTTGCTTGCCTATTTCGTTTACTTTTGCTAAAAGTGCTTTAGAAACTTCTACATCGTCAATCATATCAAACCAACCAAAACGCATTTTTTTGATCTTTTGCTCATTAACTTCATGCCAATTGATGATAGCCAAAACTCTACCTACAATTTTATCATTTTTATATGCAAGTAAAAACCAAGCTTGAGAATGTTTAAAGACAGGGTTTTTATTAGCATCAAAATTGTTGATTTCGTCTTTTATTATTGGAGGAACCCAATATTTATTATTCTTATAAAGTGAAAAAGGAAATAAAACAAATTTTTTTATTTCTTTCTTTGTTTTAGCTTCTTTAATGTTTATCATCTTCTGTCGGAATTTAATTTTTCCTTTTTCGTTTTACTCTTTTACGAGATTTATTTTGGCTTCCTTTTTTCGTAAAAATACTAAAAAGTCTATTAAAGAATCCTTTTTGTTTTTTATTAAATTTATTGATAGGTGTGTCTCTAATTTCATTACCATTATCGTCTAATAATGTAAACTTATCTATATGTTTGTCTATTCTGTAAGAAACTCCTAAAGATAAATAATAACCTTGTGCTTGCCCTTCTAATAAGAAACGTAAAGAAGAATTTATTTGTAAATTTCTATTGTATAAATAAGCTAAGCCTCCACCAAAATTTGATATAGTTTTGTTTTGTTGAAATATAGTTTGATTTTCTACAAATGATGACCATCTTACATTGTAATTATAGGTACTAGTTACAATAAAAGAATATTCAGAAAAATCAGTTCCAATATTGTCATAATAAACATTTGTAATAATATTAAAATTGTTGCTTAAATTGTTTTGTAATAAAACACCAACTTTAGGAGAAATACTTCCTTTTTTGTGAATGTCACTTAAAAAATCTGTGTTTAAACCAGCATAGATAGCAACAGAAGGAATTAATCTTTTTTTATCAAATGCCATTCTTCTTTTCCAACTTCTAACTTCTTTACTTTTATCTTCATATTCTTGTTGAAAAATTAAGTATTTAGCGCCAATTGTAAATCTGCTTAGCCCAGTGCTAAAATAATGACTTGTAAAAATATTTTTAAAAGCTACTTTATCTCTTTGATAGGCCAATTGAGCATTTAGCTCTAGTTTTTCAGATAAAAAACTAGTTCTAAATAAAAAATCTAAACCAAAAGATTGAGGTCTAGAAAATGTAGGTTCTATAGAAGTATTTCTAAAAAATAAATTACTTTCAAATTGATAAACTCCAGAGCCTACACTATAAGGACTTTCAGAAAAACCTGGTTTATTTGAATTTATAACCTCTGTATATTGAGAAAAAACAGATGAAAAACTTAAAAGAAAAAAAGAAAATAAAAGCTTAACTATTATGTTTTTCATTGCCAAAGAAGCATTTAGTTTTTTAAATATATAAACAAACATATAATAAAAATGCTGTTTTAAAAAGCTTCTTATACTTTTTTAAAGCTTTTGAAGTTTTATATAATCTTAACGCTACAATTGTTGCCAAATTGTTACTTTTACTTGATTTTTTTAACACACTATTTCATGGGTTTATTAAAAACACTCTTTTTTATATTACTTTTTTATTACGGTTTTAAATTCCTTGCCAAATTAATCGCTCCTTATGTAGTTAATAAAGTTGCAGATACAATGAAAAAGAAAGCAGAGCAACAGTTTGGAAATTACCAACAAGAGCACACTGTTAGAGAAGGAGAAACTATAATAGATAAAGCACCAAAAAATAAGAATAACTCAAATAATTCTGTTGGTGAATATGTAGATTATGAAGAAATTGATTAAATAATGAAAAAAGAAAATATTTTTAAATACTTAGGGGTTGCTGTACTATTTGTTTTTGCATCGCTTTTATACTTTCATCCAGTTTTAAAAGGTAAAAAAATTTCACAGTCAGATATTACTCAATTTCAGGGTATGGCTAAAGAAATTAATGATTATAGAGCAGATAAAAATGCAGAGCCATATTGGACAGGCGCTTCTTTTAGTGGAATGCCAGCTTATCAGATTAGTGCATATTACCCAAATGATTTTGTAAGAGTTATAGATAAAACATTACGCTTTTTACCTAGACCAGCAGATTATACTTTTTTATATTTTTTAAGCTTTTTTGTCTTAATGATGGCATTAAAAGTAGATTGGAGGTTAGCCACTTTAGGTTCTTTAGCTTTTGGTTTTTCTACGTATTTGATTATCATTTTTATCCCAGGCCACAATGCAAAAGCGCATGCTATAGCATATATGCCATTGGTTTTAGCAGGTGTCTTATGGGTTTTTAGAAAAAAATATGTATTAGGCTTTATTGTTACAGGATTTGCAATGGCTTTAGAAATCTATGTAAACCATATTCAAATGACTTACTATTTAGGTTTCTGTTTATTAATATTAGGTATAGTTGAACTTATACATGCTATTAAAAATGATGAATTAACTGTATTTATAAAAAAAGCAGCAGTCATAATTTCTGCTGTTGTTCTTGGTATTGGAGCCAATTCTTCTAGAATAATGGCCATGAAAGAGTATGCAGATTTTAGTACAAGAGGTAAATCAGAATTAACAATTAACGCAGATAGAACTGAAAAAAAACAAACTACAGGTTTAGATAAGAGTTATATTACAGAATACAGCTATGCTAAATTAGAGACGTTTAATCTCTTTATCCCAAGATATATGGGAGGAGGAACTTTTGAAGAGTTGAGTGAAGATTCTAATTTTTATAAACTGATAGAAAAAAGAGCTGGTAAAAAAGTTGCAGATGATTATTCTAAACAAGTACTTACGTATTGGGGAGATCAAACCATAATTGAAGCACCAGCTTATATAGGTGCAGTTATATTCTTTCTTTTTTTTCTTGGTATTTTTTTAGTAAAAGGAAAATTAAAGCAATGGTTAGTTGCTGCAACAGTATTTTCAATCTTATTAAGTTGGGGTAGAAATTTTGATGTTATTACTAACTTTTTTATAGATTATATACCTCTATACAATAAGTTTAGAGCAGTATCTTCAATTCAAGTTATCGCAGAACTTTGTGTGCCAATTTTAGCAATTTTAGCTTTAAGAGATTTATTTTCTAAAGAAATAAATAATGTTCAAAAAAGAAAAGCATTAGAAAAAGCTGTGTTTACTTTTGGAGGTGTTATAGTTTTAGGTTTTGTACTTGCTCATGTTTTTTCAACTTTCGAAGGTATAAGAGATAATAATTATAAAGATTTGGTAGGTTTAATTGATGCTGTTATTGCTGATAGAAAAGCAATGTTATTATCTGATACAATTAGGTCATTAGTACTTGTAATTTTAACTGGAGGAATTTTATGGTTATTTCTAAAAGATAAACTAAAAAAGAATCTAGTAATAGTAGGTTTAGGGGTTTTGGTTTTATTCGATTTGATTTCTGTAGATAAAAGATATGTAAATCAAGAAGATTTTACAAATTCTAGAAGAGTAGATAAACCTTTTGTAGCTTCTAATGTAGACAAGCAAATTTTACAAGATACTACTCATTTTAGAGTTGGTAATTTTGTAGGTAACCCTATGCAAGATGGTACTACTTCTTACTTTCACCAATCAATAGGAGGATATCATGCAGCAAAAATGGGACGTTATAGTGAGTTATTTGAGTATCAAATTGCTAAAAACAACATGCAAGTTTTAAACATGCTAAATACCAAATACTTTATTGTTGCTGATAATAAAGGCGAGAAACAAGCACAGTTAAATCCATATGCAAATGGTAATGCTTGGTTTGTTCGTAAAATTAAATTGGTAGATTCTGCAAATAAAGAAATGATGGCTTTAGATTCTTTACAAACAAAATTTGAAGCAGTTTTAGATAATAGACAGTTAGATCAAAAAATAAATTTAACTTTCGATAAAGATTCTACAGCAACTATAGCTCTAAAAAAATATGATGTAACAGAACTTACTTACGAATCAAAAACAACTAAAAAGCAATTTGCTGTATTTTCAGAAATATTTTACAAAGATGGCTGGAATGCTTATATAGATGGACAATTAGTACCTCATTACAGAGTAAATTATGTACTTAGAGGAATGATTGTGCCTGAAGGAAAGCATACCATAATTTTTAAGTTTGAACCAAAAGTGATTCAACAAGGAGGTTTAATATCATTAATATCATACATTATTCTTATTCTAGTTTCTGCAGGTTGGTTATTGTATGATGAAAAAAAGAAGAAAAAATTAGTTTAAAGATTTAATATAATCTGAAGGATTTATTCCCATATATTTTTTAAAAGCTCTTGAAAATGCTGAAGCATTAGTGTACCCTATTTCTTCTGCAAGTGCTTTTATTGTATAGTTTTTGTATTTAGTGTCTTCATTTAGAATTATAATTAAATAGTCTATTCTTAATTTTGTAATAAACTGTTTAAAAGATTGATTATAATTCTGATTAAAAATATAAGATAAATATGATGTGTTTGTTCCTAGTTTTTTAGCTAACACATTTATTGTAAAGTTTTTATCTAGAAATCCTTTTGAATTTTTAAACTCAATAATACCTTGTAAAATAGTGTCTTCTGTTATTTTATCTATGTTATAATCTTTCTTTTCATTTATTATATCTTGTTCAATTTTATTAAGAGAAGATTCTTTTATTTTTTTCTTATAGTTAAAGAATAAATAACTTAAAATCACTATTAGAAAAACAGCTAAAGTTAAAAACCATAAATTTTTATTTCTTTTATTTGTTAGAATTTTTTCATTTAATTTATTAATATCATTGTAATTATATAAATAATGAGCCTTATTTACATAGGTTTTATTTTTATTAAATAAATTTAATTCTGAGATTGTTAATTCAGAATATTTACGTGCGCTATCTATTTGTTCTGTTTGAAAATAATAATTTGATAAAATATTATAAATAGCAATTAGTCTTTCTTTATTATTTCTTTGTTTTTTAAAATTATTTAAAAATTTTCTACTGTATTTTACAGCTGAATCTTTTTCTTCTAGATTTTGAAAGCAAATAGCTTTTAAAGAATTAATTTTTTGATATGTATTGTACTCTTTAGAATTTTTAGAATATTGATTTATTAATTCTAATGATTTTTTATATTGATGTTTTGCTATTAAAACTTCAGCTTCTCTTAATTGATATACTGTTTCAGTATCTTTATGTGGGGGGGCAAAATTTTTAGCAATTTTAAAAGATTCTTTAAAATAATAACTTGCTGAATCTAAGTATATACTTTTATAATTATCACTTGATTGTAAAAAGCTTTCTCCAATTAAATTTAATGTAGATGTTTGGTTTAAAGTTAAATAATATCCAGCTTTTTTTATATCATCTTTAAAATAGTTTTGTTCAATTAGTTTATTATAAATATCAGGAAGACTTTTATAATTGTTTTTCAAAATATTTCTAGCTTCTTCATGAAAACCCATTAAATCTTTAATTATTGCAATATTGTTATTTATAGAATTATTTATTGCATTATAATAGTTTTTGTTTTCTATAGATTCAGATATTTTTTTTCTTTCTATAGCTACATCATAAGCTTTTTGGTAAGAACGCTTATTTTTATAAATCCAAAAAAGTTTATTTAATGTATTTAAATGATTCATTTTTAAACAAACTAAGTCACTATTATTATCATTTATCTCTTTTAAAACATTTTTTAAAATAGATTCTGCTTTATTAACATTACTCATTTGGTAATAAGCCTTAGCTTCAAAATTTAAGGCTTTAATTCTATTGCAAATATCTGTTGAACGTTTAAGTTTGTTAGAATAATAAAGAAGACTATCGTTGTTAGAACTAGTAAATTGTTGAATTTTTTTTAAATAAAAACTTTCTTTTTCTTGTGCAATTAAATCAAAATTGCTGAAAAAAAGTAAAACAATTAAAAAGATTACTTTATAATTTAAGAATATTGGGTACCTATTAAGTTTATATTTTTCACTTATTGTAAAAATTAACCTTTTATTTAATAGTATCAATATATGTTTTGTTTAAGGATTATAAATATAATAGATAGCAATTTATAAACTATATTACTTATTACAAAGCTTTTTTAATTTTTAAAATATGTTCGTGCTTTTTATAAAAAGTAAGTATAATTTTTAGTAACTAAGAAATATTAGAATTACCTTAGTTCTAGAAAAAATTGTCACGCACTTCCCCCCATATAAATAATTGTAGTGATAAAAGAAGAGAAAGAGGCTTTAAGCCTCTTTCTTTATTTAATAGTAATACTTACTAGAATTCTTTCTAAATTTGTTATTCAATAAATCTACCATTGTTATTTATTATGAAAATTGCTATGATTCTTGATGCGAAATTTCCACCTGATCCCAGAGTAGAAAATGAAGCTGTTACTTTAGTAAATGCTGGTCATCAAGTTTTCTTATTCAGTTTAACGTATACCAAAGAAAAACAAGAAGAAATAATTAATGGTATTCATATTGTTAGATATCCATCTAATCAACTAGAATATAAACTATCAGCTTTAGCTTATACTGTACCTTTTTATACCATTTTGATGAAGCAAAAGATTCATCATTTTTTTAATAAAGTACAGCCAGAAGCTATTCATATTCATGATATTAAAATTGCTGAAGCTGTTTTTAAAGCAAATAAAAAATTTAATTTACCTATTGTTTTAGATTTACATGATAATTATCCAGAAGTAATGAAGTTGTATCCTCACCTTCAAAAATTTCCTGGGAAATACATTATCTCTCCAAATAAATGGAAAGAGAAAGAAAAAGAATTTATTTTAAAGTCAAATAAAATAATATCTGTATCACCTCATTTTATAAAAGATTTACAAAATCGAATTCCTGAACAAAAAGAAAACTTTGTTTTGGTGCCTAACACCATAAGGAAATCTTTTTTTGAAGATTATAAAGTAGATGAAAGTATCATTAACAAATACGCTAATCATTTTGTGATTTTATATTTAGGTGATACACATATTAGAAGAGGTTTACAAACTGCTATTGAAAGTATCAATAATTTAAAAAAAGAAATATCTAATATTAAATTAGTTATTGTTGGTAAAAACACTACTGACGTTATTTTAAAACAACAAGTTAAAGATTTAGCACTTGAACATTATGTAGATTTCGAAGGTTGGCAAGATGTATCTTTATTTCAATCGTATATTTTAGCTAGTCATATTTGTATTTCACCTTTACATAGAAATTTACAACATGATGTTGCTTATGCAAACAAAATTTTTCAGTACATGAGTTTTGGTAAGCCATTATTAGTAAGCAATGCTACTGCACAGAAAGAGCTTATAGAAGAGAATAATTCAGGTTTAGTGCATGAAGATAGAAATGTAATTGATTTTTCTGAAAAGCTTCTTAAATTATATCATGATGAAGATCTAAGAGAACAACTTGGTGAAAATGGAAAACAATTTGTAAGAAATACATTTTGTTGGGAGCAGACTTCTAAAAATCTGTTACATTTATACGATACAATTTTAGATTGAAAGTATTAATTATAACATATTATTGGCCTCCTGCAGGTGGTTCTGGTGTTCAACGTTGGTTAAAATTTGTAAAATATTTACAAGAATTTAATATAGAACCAATTGTTTATACTGTTGATAATGCAAATTATCCAAAAACAGACAAAACATTATTAAGTGAAATTCCTGAAGGAACAAAAGTATTAAAACAACCTATTTGGGAGCCTACTGATTTGCTGTTTTGGAAAGGTAAATCAAAACAAAAAAAAGATATTTCTAATAGTACAAATAGTGGTTTTTTATCATTTATAAGAGGTAATTTTTTTATTCCTGATCCAAAAATTTTTTGGGTAAAAAACTCTGTCACTTACTTAAGTAACTATTTAAAAAAGAATAATATAGATGCAATTATTAGTACTGGTCCTCCTCATAGTATGCATTTAATTGCACTAAAACTTAAAATAAAATATAATATAAAATGGATTGCAGATTTTAGAGATCCATGGTCAGATTTGTATTATCAAAAAGAATTTAAACAGTTATCTTTTGCTAAAAAGAAGAATCTAAAATTAGAAAATACTGTTTTTAAAAATGCTGATTGTATTTTAACTGTAAGTAAATTTTTACAAAAAGAATTTCAAAAAAAAGCAAGTAGAGTAGAAGTCATAACAAACGGATTTGATAATGAAGTAATAGAGAATGAAGAAATTACTTTAGATAAAAAATTTACGATTTCTTATATTGGCTTATTGCCAAAACAAAGTAATCCCAATTTGTTTTTTAGAGTACTAAAAAATTTGTGCAATAAAAATGCTGACTTTAAAAATGACTTACAATTAAAATTTATTGGTGATATTTCTGATGAAGTAAAAAAAGAAATTAAATCTATTTCTTTAGAAAGTAATACGATTTTTGAAGGATATGTGTCTCATCAAAAAGCCATTGAATATCAGAAAAAAGCACAAGTACTTCTATTGTTAATTCCGAATATTGAAAAATCTGAAGGTATTTTAACAGGAAAATTATTTGAATACTTAACAGCCAATAGACCCATTTTAGCAATGAGTTCATCAAAAGGAGATTTATCAGAAATTTTAAATAATACAAATACAGGTAAGGTTTTTAGTTATACAGATGAACTATTATTATCAAATGAAGTTTTACGTTTATATAACAATTATAAAAAAGGAAATTTAAAAGTTGATGCTAAAAACATAGATCAATATCATCGAAAAAATTTAACGAAACAGTTATCAGAATTATTAAAAAGTCTAAATTCGTAATATGGGAATTGTATTAAAGCAGTCTTTTAAAAATACCATATTTATCTATTTAGGTTTTTTGGTTGGTGGTATCAATACATTGTTTTTATATACTCGATTTTTAGAAGACACCTATTATGGTCTAGTTACTTTTTTATTAGCCACCTCTAATTTATTAATGCCTTTAATAGCATTTGGCATAAACCATACAATTATTAAATTTTTTTCGAGCTATTTTACAAAGAAAGAACAAGATAAGTTTTTGTCTTCAGTGCTTTTTTTGCCACTATTAATTGCTATACCATTAGGTTTTTTAGGAGTTGAATTTTACGAACAATTAAGTAATTATTTGTCTGTAGAAAACCCAATTATAAAAGAATACACATTTGTTATCTATTTAGTAGCTTTTACTTGTGCCTATTTTGAGGTTTTTTATGCTTGGGCTAAAGTACAGTTGCACTCGGTTTTTGGTAATATTTTAAAAGAATTATGGAATAGAGTAGTAGTTATGTTACTACTTTTTGCAGTTTATTTTGGATGGATTACAAAACCAGAATTTATTTATTACCTAACAGGATTCTATTTTTTAAGAATGTTTGTAATGATGATTTATGCTTTTCGTTTGTATTTTCCAAAGCTTACCTTCTCTTTACCAGAAAATTTTAATGAGATTATTAGATATTCTTTTTATATCATTTTAGCAGGTAGTGCAGGTGCTATTATTTTAGATATAGATAAATTTATGATACCTGGTAAAGAAGAAATAAGTAAAGCAGCTTATTATTCTGTTGCTGTCTTTATAGGTTCTTTTATTGAAGCTCCAAGTAGAGCTATGCTAAACATTTTACAACCTTTAACATCTAAGACTTTAAATGAAGATAACTTGCATGAAGTTGGGTCTCTTTATAAGAAAAGTTCTATTAATTTATTATTGATTAGTGGTTTCTTTTTTGTCTTGATAAATGCAAATGTTCATCAATTATTTAATTTATTGCCAGAAAGTTATGCAGGTGGAGAGCTTGTGGTTTTTATGATTTCTTTTCTAAAAATGTATAATGGTTTTTTAGGAAATAATGGAGCTATAATTAATAACTCTAGATTTTATAAAATAACATTGCCTATAAGTTTAACTATGGCTTTTTCTGTTTATTTTTTAAATAAACTATTTTATTATGAATTAGATTTAGGAACAGATGGTCTTGCATTAGCAACCCTAATAGTTATCTTTTTTGCAAATACTTTTAAATTATATTTTGTGAAGAAAAAATTCTTAATAACACCTTTTACAGATAAAACATTAAAAATGTTTCTCATCATTATGGGTTTGTATTTAGGATTTAATTTTTGGGATTTTCCAATTACAGATGTATACTTTTTTAAAATTCCAATACACCCTGCTATTAATATAGCATTAAAGAGTTTGTTAATTATACCTATTTATTTATTCTTGGTAATAAAACTTAATATATCACCAGAAATAAAAAATCTTACACAACGTTTTTATAAATAACAGTCAATTAAGTCTGTAAGCATATGAAAAAGTAAGGCTATAGCTAATATTCTAGTTTTACTAAAAAATAATCCTACAAAGTAAATACCAATAGCTATATAAGAATGAAATGGATGAAAATTGATGCTACATCTATTTTCTTGAAAAATAGGATTAGCCAATAAATGATCTAAATCTACTAACATTGATAATAAAAAAATTAAGTAAACTTTTTTCCATTTAGAATTCAAAAAAACTAAAGAAATTAATAATGGAAAAATAAAATGTAAGGAATAATGTATACTAAATTTGAGCATAAAAAAAGACTTATCGTAAAAATAAGTCTTTTTTTGAATAAATGAAATTGGGGGAATATATCATTATTTACTTTAAAATTAATATAATTTCAAGTAAAGTCCATTTACATATGTAAATAAATAGAAAAATTAAGAATATTTTAATTTATGATATATTCTTTAAAACAATATCCTTACGTATTCTACTAAGTTGTGTTGGAGTAATATTTAAATAAGAAGCGATATGATATTGTGGAACTAGTTTTTCTAAATCTGGTAGTTCTTGCCTAAGTTTTAAGTAACGTTCAGTTGCATTTAAAACTGATAAATCATAAATCTTAGATTCAAAAATAAGTACAATTTTAGATAGCACTTTAGAAAACATTTTACAGAATTCATGATCTTTATCAACCATATCCAAAAACTCCTTATAATTAATTGCATAAAGTTCACAATCTGTAAAACAATCGTAAAATAATTTCGCTGGTTTATTTGTTAACAGAGCTCCTATATCACCAGTTGTTGACATAGCTGTAAAGAAATTTCTTATATGACTTTTACCATTTTTATCAAAATAATAAGATTTCATAATTCCACTTCTAAGTATGTAAAAATTACTTTGTAAGTCTCCAGCTCTAACAACAACATCATTTTTTTTAAAATTGACAATAGTAGCTAGATCAACAAGTTTTTGTGAAGAAACATCATCTATATCAGCAATGTTTTTAATAAAATTTTGGAGGATATTCAATATTAAAAGTCAAATAGTTTTACTTTTTTAAAGATACAGCTTTTTTAAATTAAAAATAGCTAATTGCATTAGGGCCTTCCATAAAAAGTAAATCTAAAATAGATAGGTTAGGAATAAATCCATGTTTTTCATCAAACATTTGTACGTAGGTTTCTACTAATTTTTCTGGTTGATGTTTTCTTTCTGCCAACAATCTACAATCTTTTTCTGTAGAATTTATATGATATTCTTCAGTTTTTAAGAATTCTGTAGAAACCTGTAATGCATCTGCAACAAAAAGAAAAGTATCAATATTTAAATCTAATAAAAATTTATATTTCTTATGAAAAATAGGAGCTATATCATCTTCAAAAAATTCAAAATAGGGTGATACTCTGTAAGCAGTTTGTAGTGATTTAAAATGCTGGTCTTGCCAAGGAAAATCGTTTTCTATTAAGGTGTCTATTGTCTTTTTTCTACCTGTAGTAACTTTATGTTTTACAGGGACACTCAATAACTGTTTTCCACTGCCATTATAAATGTAGCATCTATTTCTATAGCTTTGTTTTTGATAATTATCTTGTGTTTCAAAAACTATTTTATCAGCTTTATAAATCTCTGAATATTGAGAAATTGGTGAAAAATATGTAGGAATAAATAAACTCACTTTTTATTTTTTTGTAGCTTTTTTCTTTTTAAAGAAACTCCAACCAATATATAATGCTATTAAAGCAAAAACAAAATATCTGTAAGATACAGGTTCTCCATCTCCACCAACTGTTGTAAACATTCTATCCCATCTAATAGATTTTATTTTATTAGCAAAACCTGTTGCATTTGCATCCCAACTAAACCAAATCATCACAGGTTTACCTAAAACATGGTCAAAAGGTACATAGCCCCAATATCTAGCATCTAAAGAGTTGTGTCTGTTGTCTCCAACTAACCAAAAATAATCTTGTTTAAAAGTATAAGAATTTGCTTTTTGGCCATTTATAAAGATGTCATCACCATTAATAACCAAATCGTTGTTTTCATAATTTTTTATGATTTGCTCATAAAAAGGAATGGTTTCAGCATTCAAATCTACTGTTGTACCAGCTTTAGGTATATAAATTGGGCCAAAGTTATCTTGGCTCCAACCTAACTCTTTTACATGAGGAAAAATAGCAACATCTGCATCATGATTTATCTTTTTCACAGACACTGTTAATGAACTTTCTTTTAATCTTGCTACTTCTTCATCAGTTAAATTAATATTTACTTTATTGTCTACATTAACCATTTTTAATCTTGCAGCAAAATCAGGGTTTATTCCTCCAGCAACTTCAGTATATAAAGAATCTTGTCCTATTTTTGTTAAACTACCATTCTTTTTAATAGCATCTTGTACTTTAGGGTTATTCCAGTATTCTGAAAGAATTTTATATACATAAGTCCTTTCTTTTTCTAACAAAAACTTAGGAAATGTATTTCTATCTATAGGCTTTTTAGATTCATAGGTATAAAAAAACTGAAGTTTAGCTCTGTAAGGTAATTCGTTCTTTTTACCATTAATGTAAAAATAACCATCTTTCATTTCTAACGTATCTCCAGCAATACCAACACAACGTTTTACATAGTTGGTCTTTTTATCAACAGGTTTGTATGTGAATTTCCCAGAATTATCACCCCACATTGTAGCTAAAGAATCTGCAGGCCAATTAAAACAAACAATATCATTATTCTTAATCTTTTGTAAACCTGGTAATCGCATATAAGGCAATTGAGGTTTTTTAGTATAAGAAACAAATGATGGTGTAATATTAAAGCCCATAAAAGGCACAGGAATTGCAGGAATTGTATCATGTACCATTGGTGCTGCAACTACTGTACTTGGCACTCTAGCTCCATAATGAAATTTGCTTACAAAAAGATAATCACCTACTAACAAAGATTTCTCTAAAGATGATGTTGGTATTGTAAATGGTTGCATAAAATAAGTATGCACTAACGTTGCTGCAATAATTGCAAAGGTTATAGAACTTACCCATTCACCTAATTCAGAACGTGGTTTTAAACTTCGTTCATTATTGTATTGTGCATCAGTAGCATAATTAATATAAAAAATATACAATCCTAAAGTGATGATGACTAACAACGAATCTAACTTTTTGTAAAAGCCAAAAGTTCTTATGGTTTCTATCCATATTACAGGAAACATCAATAAGTTTACTACAGGTATAAATAACAGAATAATCCACCATTTTGGACGATTAATGATTTGCATTAAAACTACTCCATTATAAATTGGTACAGCAGCTTCCCAAGGTTTTCTTCCTGCTTTAACATATAATTTCCATGTTCCTAAAAAGTGTATGATTTGAACCACTAAAAAGAAAATGAACCATTGTGTAAACGTCATAATATATTTTTTAAACTCTTAGTAAAGAGCAGAATTGTAATGTTTTATAAGGCGCAAAATAGCAAAAAAGTTACAGTTTTTAAGAGATGTTTAACACATCTTTCATCGTAAATACTCCAGTTTTTCCAATAATCCATTCTGCAGCAATTACTGCACCTAATGCAAAACCTTTTCTATTGTGTGCTGTGTGTTTAATTTCAATTGTATCTACTTCAGATGAGTACCAAACAGTATGAGTGCCAGGAACATCTGGAATTCTTTTGGCTTCAATCGGAATATTTGTTTCACTTATTTCTGTTCCAAGTTTCCAGTTTTCTTTTGAGGTATTTTCTATAATACCTTCTGCTAAAGTAATTGCTGTTCCACTTGGTGCATCTAATTTTTTTGTATGATGAATTTCTTCCATAGAAATATTGTAATCTTTTAAATTACTCATCATTTTAGCCAATTGTTTATTTAGTTCAAAAAAAATGTTTACGCCAACACTAAAGTTTGATGCATAAATAAAAGCCCCCTTTTTTTCTTTACAAAGGTTAACAGCTTCAGTATACTTTTCTAACCAACCAGTTGTTCCTGAAATTACAGGAACATTCTTTTCTATACAATTACTTATATTTTCAAAAGCTGAAGTAGGTATACTAAAATCTATAGCAACATCTGCTTTTGTAATGTCTATAGAATCTCCTGCATCTTTTCTTATTACTATTTCATGTCCTCTAGATGTTGCAATTTTTTCAATTTCTTGCCCCATTCTTCCATAACCTAACAATGCTATTTTCATCTAAAATCTAATTTTAAAATTTAGGCCTACAACTGGTGCATCTACACGAATTGGATCTTGAATAATTGTAGGTTTTATAGTTAAACTATCGTCTGTGTTAAACTGCATTAAATGCGCATTTACACTGGCTTCAACAATTTGTAAAATATATAGAATAATACCAGAAAGCAGCGAAAAATCTCTGTTTTCTCTTAACTGTTCTTGTGCTGTTTCTAAGGTCTCTGTAGAAACTACTTCAACACCATTTACTGTAAACTCGTCTACCAAACCATTTTTACGTAGTCTATAAGCATTTCTAAAACGTTTATAATCACTATTATTAATCTGATAGTAATAAGCAGGTATAGCTAAAGCCCCCCAAACAACAGGAGCTTTCCAGTATTTCTTGTTATAAATTTGCCCTGCTCCAGGAAAAATTGCAGAATAAAACGCTGCTTTAGAGGGAGATAAAGGGCTGTAAGTACCTTGTATACTTTGCTTTTTTAACTTTTTTTGTTTTCGTAATTCTTTTTTAGAGAGTTCTATTGGTTTTATAATAGAATCGTTTTGAGCAGAAATACTTGCAGAAAATAATGCAAGAAAAAAAACAAATATGAAGTTTTTTAAAAACACTTATTTTAATAAGTTTTTAATTCTATTAAAATCTTCTTCAGAATGAAAAGGAATTGTAATTTTTCCTTTTCCTTTTGCATTAGAAGTAATTTCTATTTTATGTCCAAAGAAGTTACTAAAATCTTTAATGTTATTTTTTACAAAGCTAGGTTGTGCTTTCTTTTTTGGTTTGGCTATTGAACCATTTTTAAAGGTTTTAACTAAATCTTCTGTTTGTCTTACAGATAGTTTTTCTCGTAAAATCTTCTCATAAATAGCGAGTTGATCTTCTGTATTTTCTACATTAATCATTGCTCGTCCATGGCCCATAGAAATAAAACCATCACGCATTCCTGTTTGTAAGATTGGATCTAATTTTAATAATCGTAAATAATTAGTAACTGTAGATCTTTTTTTACCAACTCTTGTGCTTAACTCTTCTTGAGTTAAATTGATTTCATCAATTAAACGTTGATAAGAAAGCGCAACCTCTATTGGATCTAAGTTTTTACGTTGTATGTTTTCAACCAATGCCATTTCTAGCATTTCTTGGTCGTTTGCAATTCTAATATATGCAGGTACTGTTTTATTGCCTATTAATTTTGAGGCTCTAAATCTTCGTTCACCTGAAACTAATTGAAATGTATTGCCTTCTAATTTACGAACAGTAATAGGTTGTATTACTCCTAACTCTTTAATAGAACTTGCTAGCTCTCTTAAAGCTTCTTCATCAAAATATGTTCTTGGTTGATAAGGGTTTACTTCAATTAAATCTAATTCTATTTCAATGATGTTGCCTACCAATTTATCTGCATTTTTATCTGTTGCAGAGTTAATGTTGGGGGTTTCTTTTAACAATGCAGATAATCCTCTACCTAAAGCTTGTTTCTTGGTTGCTTTTGCCATTTTACGAATTCTTCTTTAATAATTCTTGCGCCAAATTTAAGTAATTTACAGCGCCTTTACTAGTAGCATCATAAGCAATAATGCTTTCACCATAACTTGGTGCTTCTCCTAAACGAGTATTTCTTCTAATAATTGTGTCAAAAACCATAGTAGAGAAGTGCTTTCTTACTTCATCTACTACTTGGTTAGATAACCTTAATCTTGAGTCGAACATTGTTAATAATAACCCTTCTATATCTAATTCTGAGTTATGAATTTTTTGTACACTTTTTATAGTGTTTAAAAGTTTGCCTAATCCTTCTAAAGCAAAATATTCACATTGAATAGGTATCATTACAGAATCTGCAGCCACTAAAGAATTTAAGGTGATTAATCCTAAAGAAGGAGCACAATCAATTAAAATGTAATCGTAATCATTTTTAATTTCTGATAACGATTTTCTTAACATATATTCTCTTTCTGGTTTGTCTACCAGTTCTATTTCAATAGCTACTAAATCAATATGAGCAGGAATTATGCTTACGTTAGGAGATGTAGTTTCAACAACGGCATCTTTAGCAGAAATAGTATGTTCTAAAACTTGATACGTTCCATACTCAACATTTTCTACATCAATTCCCAATCCAGAAGACGCATTTGCTTGAGGGTCAGCATCAATCAATAAAACTTTTTTTTCTAAAACACCTAAAGAAGCAGCCAGATTTACACTAGTTGTAGTCTTACCAACACCACCTTTTTGGTTTGCAATTGCAATTATTTTTCCCATAAAAAATTTAGCTTACTAAAAAGTAAAATTACATTTTTTTATGGTTTTTAATAGTTAAAGATGTTAACAAATAGATAAAATTGTAAATAATTGAAAAATAATTATTTACAACTAAAAATTTGATTTTTTTAAACAATAAAAGCGCTAACTAAACTCTTTAATTAAAATGATATTCTATAATTACTTATTTATTTTTCTGGGATGTTCTTTAATACTTCTTTAAGTAACTTCCAAAATTTTTGAGTTGATGAAATTTGAGCTTTTTCATCAGGTGAATGCGCTCCTTTTATATTTGGACCAAAAGAAATCATTTCCATATCTGGGTAATTTTGCCCTAAAATTCCACATTCTAATCCTGCATGACAAGCAGCTACATTAGGTTGTTCATTAAATAATTTAATATAAGTAGATTCAACTGTTTTTAAAATTGAAGAATTCATATTTGGTAACCATCCAGGATATTCTCCAGAAAATTCGACAGAATAATTTGCTAATTCAAAAGCAGATTTGATAGCATTTGCTAAATCCCATTTATTACTTTCAGATGATGACCTTGTTAAACAACCAATTTTTATTTGCCCTTCTTTTACAATTACTCTTGCTACATTATTTGAAGTTTCAACTAAACCATCAACATCAGAACTCATTCTATAAACTCCATTTAAAGTTGCATAAATGGCTTTAATTAAAATGGCAGAATTCTCTTTATTCATCTTTTGTTTTGGAGTAGATGTTGTAGAGAATTCAATCTCTAAATTAGGTTCTAAAGTTTTAAATTCTGCTTTAATTTTTTTGATTTCTTCTAAAAGTCTAAGCTCAACAAATCTGTCATTATTTCTATCTGTAACTATAGTAGCAAAACTCTCTCTTGGAATTGCATTACGTAAACTACCACCATTAATTTCAGCAATTTCAATTGCATTAATAACACTATAAAGTAGTCTATTCATTATTTTATTGGCATTACCTAAACCTTTAATAATATCCATTCCAGAATGCCCTCCATTTAATCCTTTTACAGAAACTTGATAAGCAATATCATCTTCTCTAGTTATTTCCTCTTTGTAAGAACCAGTTGCAGTAATATCTACACCACCTGCACAACCAATACCAATTTCATCATCTTCTTCTGTGTCTAAGTTTAGCAAAATTTCACCTTCTAAAACATTGCCTTCTAAACCCATTGCACCTGTCATGCCAGTTTCTTCATCTATGGTAAATAAACCTTCTATAGCTGGGTGAGGAATGTCAGTAGAAGATAAAACAGCCATAATTGCAGCAACACCTAGACCATTATCTGCACCTAAAGTTGTGCCTTTTGCTTTTACCCAATCACCATCTACAAACATTTGAATTCCTTGTGAGTCAAAATCAAAAACTGTATCTGCATTTTTTTGATGTACCATATCTATATGGCCTTGCAACACAATTTTTTTTCTCTTTTCCATACTAGAAGTTGCTGGCTTCTTAATAATAACATTACCCACTTTATCTACTGAAGTTTCTAAATTTAAGCTTTTGCCAAAATCAACCATAAATTTTATTACCCTATCTTCTTTTTTTGATGGACGAGGTACAGCATTTAAATCTGCAAAATGATTCCAAACAGTTTTAGGCTCTATATTTCTGATATCAGTACTCATATTTTATTATAATTTTAAGGTAAAATTACGGTTTTTAAATCCATAAAAAAAGCCTTCAAAAAAATGAAGGCCTATTTATTTTTATTAGATAATTAGTTAATTTCTAAAACAACTTCTTCTAAATTTTTTCTCACTTTTTTAAGATCTTTCATGTAATCATCATTTGCTCTATATCCAATAGGTAAAACTAAAGTAGATGTGAGATTAAGTTTATCTAGTTCTAATACTTCGTCATATTTTTCTGGAATAAAACCTTCCATAGGACAAGCATCTATTTGTAGAGAAGCACAAACAGTTAAAAGGTTTCCTAAAGCTAAATAAGCTTGATTTTTATTCCATGCTAATAATTCTTCTTGAGTTTTCTTTTCAATTTCTTGAGTTAAAAACTTTTTAAAAGGATTTATAATGGCATCTGGTGTGTTTCTAATTTTTTGAACCAAATTAAAATATTTGGTTACTTCTTCTTTATCGTAAGTTTTTGGTATGCAAATTACTAAAAGGTGAGAAGCTTCTAATACTTGAGGCTGGTTCCAAGAATGTGCCACTAGCTCTTTTTGTATGTCTTTATTTTTTATGACTACTAGTTTTAAAGGTTGTAAACCATATGAAGTAGCTGTTAAATTAAACGCTTTTTTTAAAGTTGTTATCTGGTTTTCAGTTAGAGATTTATCAGCATCAAATTTCTTTACAGCATATCTCCATTCTAAACTTTCAATTACATTCATGTTTTTATAAATTTTACACAAAAATAAATGAATGCTATTGCACTTTTTTTTAAAACTGATTAGTAAAATTTATATGAGTATAAATTTTTTGTACCTTGAAAACAAAAAACTATGAAAGAAGACTTTTTGTATTATGTATGGCAATACAAATTATTTTCTAAAACTGCTTTAAAAACCTCAAAACAAGATTCTTTAGTTATTAAAGATGTTGGAAAACGTAATGTTAATAGCGGTCCAGATTTCTTAAATGCTCAATTGTTTTTAGATAATCAACATTGGGCAGGTAATGTAGAAATGCATATAAAATCTTCTGATTGGTATTTGCATAAACACGAAACAGATGTTAATTATGATGCTGTTATTTTACATGTGGTTTGGGAGCATGACACAGACGTTTTTATGAAGAATAATAAGCCTTTACCTACTTTAGAATTAAAAGAGATTGTTGATAAAAAAGTATTTAAAGCTTATCAAGAAATATCTAAAAATTATAAAAGCTGGATTCCTTGTGAAAATCAAATTTCAGATTTAGATGATTTCTTAATTCTAAATTGGTTAGAGCGTTTGTATTTTGAAAGATTAGAAAGTAAATCAGAATTTATTACTGAATTATTAAAGAAAAATAACTTTGATTTTGAAGCGGTTTTATTTCTATTACTTGCTAAAAATTTTGGGTTAAAAATAAACGGAGATGCTTTTTTACAATTGGCAAATTCAATAGATTTTTCAATAATAAGAAAAGTTCGTTTTGATAAAAAACAACTAAACGCACTTTTATTTGGGCAAGCAGGATTTTTAGTAGATTCAATAGAAGAACCCTATTATAATGAGTTTCAAAAAGAATACGAGTATTTGTCCTATAAATATAAATTAAGACCAATTTCAAAACACACTTTTCAGTTTTTTAGAATGAGGCCTAATAATTTTCCTACAATACGAATTGCGCAATTGAGTGCTTTATATTATAAGTATCAAAATCTGTTTTCATCTATTATGGAAATAAATAAAAAAGACCATTTTTATGACTTATTTAAAATTAAGATTGATGATTTTTGGAAAAACCATTTCACTTTTGATAAAGCATCAAAATCAAGTTCTAAAAATATTTCTAAAGCTTTTGTAGACTTGGTTTTAATAAATACTATAATTCCTTTAAAATTTGTGTATTTAAAATACAAAGGAGAAAATTTTAATGAAGAAATTTTAAAATTAATTCAGCAAGTTTCATCAGAAAAAAACAGCATCATTACTAAATTTAAAGATTTAAAATTGGAAGCTAATAATGCTATGGAAAGTCAAGCTTTATTAGAGCTTAAAAACAACTATTGCACAAAGAAACGTTGTTTACAATGTGCAATAGGTAATTATTTAGTTAGAAAATAAGTTACTTATTTTGGATCTAATATTTGTTTGATTTTAGCCAAGCAATCTCTATAATGATATTTTGTCATTCTATTAACTCGTCTATTTTTTGCAATAGTTAATTGAAAATTTAAAGACTCTAATTCACCTCTAACAAAAGAATTAATATCTGAATGTTTAGGGCTTTTAGAATTCATAATAGAAGCCATTCTATCTATAAAAGCTTTTTGTAAGTTACGTCTAAATACATCTACATTTCTAGTATAATTAGCTTCAGAAAATATACCATTTCTTAAATCACGAACCATATCTATAACCTCATAAGAATTTGGTTCAATTACAGACGCATCTATCATTCTTTCTAAACGAGATGTACTTAATAAAGTAGCTAATTGTCTGTTTTGTAAACGTAACATTCTGTTAGTATAACCACTCTCATCTATATTTGCTAAAATGCTATTATCTAACAACCAATCTTGTGTTTTAAAGGCATTTTCTTGTAACCAAGACATAGACTCTTTTTGCTTTTCTTTTGAAACTGGTTGATAAACAAAACCATCTTGACTTGGTTTTTTATTGTATTCGTAAACACCACCAATATTACCAGAAACATGACCTACATATCTGCTCCAAACACCTAATAATTCTCCATATAATTCAGATAAATCTTCGTAATTATTGGTTTGATTAGACGTCCAATCAGGTAAGTTTTTAGCTACAATTTTTAAGTTTTTTACACCATATGTAGATGCTTTTACTTGATCGTTTCCAATACCTTCTGTCTGAGCTGATGGATCAAAACGTTGACCTCCAAATCTATAAATAGGATTATCAGCTTTATCTTCAATCCATTTATCTAAAGTTTCCACTTCTTGTTTAGGAGTTTTTGCCCAAGAAAGTTTGCGATATCCCCAGTTAATTGCATAATGATCATAAGGTCCTAATTGACGTATAAAACGAATGTTTTTATCACCTGGTTGCGCTATATAATTGTAACGTGCATAATCCATTATGGTTGCTGCAATTCCCATTTTTTGAGTAAACTTTCCAGAACGTAAAGAATCTACAGGATATGCAAAACTTGCAGCCATATTATGAGGTAAACCCAATGCATGACCAACCTCATGAGAAATTACCATACGCATCATTTCACCTATTTCTTCTGCAGGAGTATCTAATGTTCTTGCAGAGGGGTTTGCTGCACCAGTTTCTAATAAATATCTGTTTCTGTAAGAACGTAAGTGGTTGTGATACCAAATAATATCACTCTCTAAAATTTCTCCAGTTCTTGGGTCAGAAACACTTGGTCCTGTTGCATTTCTTGTAGTGCTTGCTACATATCTTATAGAAGAATAACGTACATCTTCCATACTAAACTCTGGGTCTTCTTCTTTTGTAGGAGGATATTTTGCCATAATTGCATTTTTAAATCCTGCTGTTTCAAAAACTTTTGCCCAATCGTCTACACCTTGCTTAATGTATTTTCTTAATTTTTCTGGAGTTGCAGGGTCTAAATAATACACAATAGGTTTAATAGGTTCTACTAATTCACCTCTATTATAAGCGCTAACATCTTTAGGTTCTAAACGCCATCTTCTTATATATCTTTTAGCATCTGCTTTTAAAGCTTCAGAACTATAGTCTACATTTCCAATAGAAAAATAACCCACTCTTTTGTCATAAATTCTTGGCATCATTTTATCTTCTGGAAGTAATATCATAGATTGATTTACTCTAATTGTAATTGTATTTGTGTTACTATTACTTGGTGGAGCTGCTGCATCATAAGTAAAGTCTTGAACAACCTCTATATTTTTTGGGTAACTTTTTATGCTATTGATAAAACTACGAGTTGGGTCTAATCTTCTTACTTTATAACGAGCTCTGTAAAAAGAAGGTAAAGCAGAAATAGCTTTTATGTCTGAAGAGAAGAATTTTGTAACATCAACTAAAACAGCTGTAGAATCTGGGTTTTGAGATTTTATATCAAAAGCATAAATAATAGGTTCTAAGTTGTTTGCTTTTACTGATTTATAAATGGGTAGAGAATCATTTGCAACTGCGTTATATGATTTTACTTTTAGTAAAATTTTATTTTGAAACTCCTCCCAAACTACAACTTGTGTGTTAATTTTTGAACCAGCATTTACATAACCACCACCTAAACCAGCAGGGATGTCTTTAATTCTAGTTACTAATAACATTTCTTTTTCAAAATGTGATTTTGGAATTTCATACATGAATTTACCATTGTTATTATGTACATGAAATAAACCATCATCTGATTTTGTTTTAGAATTTACATAGGTTTTGTAAGATGGTTTGCTTTTTTTTGGTTTTGGTGCAACTTGTGCAGTCTTTTTATCTTTTTTAGATTTTTTCTTTTGAGCATTAGCTTGTTGAGGAATTGAAAATGCTAAAATCAATGAAAAGAGTAGTAGTTTTTTCATAAAAAGTTTGATTTGAATTATTTGAGCCTCTAAAGTAAGAAAAGTATAGGTTTATAAAAAAACTAGATTGTTAAAATGAAAATTCATCTTAGTTGTCATTTAGTGTTAAAGTAAACGATAAAATTATTTTCTTTGTTTTTTTTAAAAATTAGATAGTTAATGAAAAAGATATTATTATTCATTTTGCTTTCACAGAATTTAATTATTGCTCAAAATAAGGAAGTTCTTTTGCCTCCTAATACAGGAGATAGTGTTAAATACAGTAATAAAAGTATAAGCAGATTCTTTAGTGTTTATGTTACTAAAGATAAAGAGGTTTATTTTGAAAATATAAGGACACCAATTGAATTTTTATCAGATACAATTTTAAAATATAGAAATAAAATTAAAGAAACAGAAGTTGTTTTTTTACAAACACATTTACTAGCAGATAAAAGACTAGACTATAGTATTATTCAGAGAGTGAAAAGTCAATTCTCAAAAGCCAATTCACTTTTAATTAACTATAGGACAGGACATATCAATAATATTAAAAGTGGATTATTTTGTAGATTAAATAAACAAAATATAAATAGTGAAAGAAACTTAGAAAAAGAAAGAGCTCTGAATGAATTCAATAAAGAAATAAAAATAAGTAAAGGTCAGATTTATAAAATGATTGACTTGCTCTATTTCTTGGCATTTGAAGAAGCTAAAATTATTATGGATAAAAATAGATTTTTACATTTTAACTTGAAAAATAAAGATTCACTAGAAATTAATGGTTTTAATTTAAAATTAAGTGATTTAGATAAAAAATACAAGATGTTTAAAAATATTGATTTTATATTTCTAACTATTGATAATAATCTGAAATATGAAAGTTATTTAAATTATTTATCTGCTCTATCGAAATATAATAAACAATTAGAAACACCAATAGGATTTATAGAAATAACAGATGAATTAAGAGAATTACTTGAGAAAAATCATGTTAAATTATTTAATGTTAAGTTTGATAAAAAAGTCGATTAAAAAATATATTTAAAAACTAATATCAATTAAAGAAACTAAATTCTTTTTTTCTAAAACATATAGAAAAAAATCCCAATCAAATTTGATTGGGATTTTTTTATTCTAGTATAAACTTTTAAATTTTTGCGGATTATATTCATGCATCATTGCATAAATTTTCTCGAAAATATCTTCTGTAGATGGTTTAGAAAAATAATCTCCATCTGTACCATAAGCAGGTCTATGTGGCTTTGAGGTTAATGTAGATGGTTTACTATCTAAATATTCATATCCATTTTGATTTTCTAAAATTTCTTGTAAAAAATAAGCAGAAGCACCTCCAGGTACATCTTCATCAACAACTAACAATTTATTCGTTTTAGCTAAACTCTTTACACAATCATGATGTAAATCAAAAGGTAATAAAGATTGTGCATCTATAATTTCTATATCAATACCAACTTGTAGTAAGTCTTTTGCAGCTTCTTCTACTAAACGTAAAGTAGACCCGTAAGAAACAACAGTCATGTCTTTACCTTCTTTAATAGTTTCTACAACACCAATTTTGGTTTTAAACTCTCCTAAATTAGTTGGTAAATTTTCTTTTAAACGATATCCATTTAAACATTCTACAACTAGTGCAGGATCATCACCTTCTAATAAAGTATTATAAAAACCAGCAGCTTTAGTCATATTTCTTGGCACTAAAACATGCATACCTCTTACATTATTTATAATGCCACCCATAGGTGAACCTGCATGCCAAATTCCTTCTAATCTATGACCTCTAGTTCTTATAATTAATGGAGCTTTTTGCTTACCAAAACTTCTGTAACGTAAAGTAGCTAAATCATCGCTCATTATTTGTAAAGCATACAATAAATAATCTAAATATTGTACTTCTGCAATAGGTCTTAAACCTCTCATTGCTAAGCCTATTCCTTGTCCAATAATGGTAGCTTCTCTAATACCAGTGTCAGAAATTCTTATCTCTCCAAATTTTTCTTGCAGACCTTCTAGACCTTGATTAACATCTCCAATAAAACCAGCATCTTCTCCGAAAATAACAACATCATTATGCTTTTCTAATATGGCATCAAAATTATCTCTCATCACAACTCTTGCATCTACTAAATTTTTTTCTTGAGCATAAGTAGGTAGTTGTTCTGCAACTGCTAACACATTAGATTCAGATTCATTTAATAAATGAGTAGAGTATTTACTGTAAGCATTTTTTAAAGATGATTTAATAAAGTTTTGAAGCTCAATTTTCTCAGGAAAAGACTCATCTTTTAAATGCCATAAACATTTTCTAGCAGCAGATAAAACATCTTTTCTAGTAGGTTCTGAGTTAGATACTAAATCATTTTTATATTTTGTAATAAAAGCTCCGTTAGCACTTTTTTTAGCAACTCTTTCTAAAATCTGAGAAACTAATGTGCCTTCTGCTTTTATTTCGTTTAAGTAAGCATTCCAAGCATTTCTTTTTGCATTGGTTACTTCTTTTTTAGCTTCTTTTTCAAGAATAATTAATTCTTCTTCGCTATCAATAAAACGTAAAGTATCACCAGATTCTGTTTCTAATTCGAATTCCAAAATCCACTCACGCATTTTAGCTATACAATCGTGATCTCTTTCCCACTGAAGACGATCTTTTGTTTTATATCTTTCATGAGAACCAGAAGTAGAATGACCTTGTGGTTGTGTTAATTCTTTAACATGAATTAAAACAGGTACATGTTCTTCTCTTGCAATTTTTGCAGCTTCTTGATAGGTGCTCATTAATTGAACATAATCCCAACCATTTACTACAAAAATTTCGTAACCTTTATTTTTTTCATCTCTTTGAAATCCTTTTAAAATTTCTGAGATACTTTCTTTTGTGGTTTGGTGTTTAGCATGAACAGAAATTCCATATTCATCATCCCAAACACTCATTACCATTGGTACTTGTAAAACACCAGCAGCATTTATGGTTTCAAAAAACAAACCTTCACTTGTACTTGCATTACCTATTGTACCCCAAGCCACTTCATTACCATTTATAGAGAAATTGGTTTTGTTTTGTACGCTTTTTTCGTTTCTGTAAATTTTTGAAGCTTGCGCTAAACCTAATAAACGAGGCATTTGACCAGCTGTAGGAGAGATGTCTGAACTTGAATTGTATTGTTCTGTTAAGTTTTTCCAACTACCATCTTCATGTAAACTGTGAGTCGCAAAATGACCACCCATTTGTCTACCTGCAGACATTGGATCTTCTTTTATATCTGTATGTGCATACAAACCAGCAAAAAATTGTTGCGCAGATAATTCTCCAATTGCCATCATAAAAGTTTGATCTCTGTAGTAACCAGATCTAAAATCTCCTTTTTTGAAAGCCTTTGCCATAGCTAATTGTGGCACTTCTTTACCATCACCAAAAATACCAAACTTTGCTTTTCCAGTAAGCACTTCACGTCTTCCTAAAAGACTACATTCTCTGCTTATTTTTGCAATTTTATAATCGTTTAAAACTTCTTTTTTAAATTCATTAAAAGATATTTCTTGTGATGAAGATGTAGCAGTTTTTAAAGTCATATTTATAGTATTTTGCTTGTTTGCAAATATAGTTTTTTTAATTGATATTTAAAAATATTTGATTTGGTTAAGAATATGTTAAAAAAAAGTGGTTAAATTGTGTTTTTGTTGATAATTATACAAAAAAAGCACAAATGTTTTAATTTATAGAAATCCTCTTCTCACAAAATTAAAAATTGCCCTTAAATCACCTGTAAGTGTGAATCTAATTTTTTCGTTATAATTTGGTTGTCCTATTTCCCAACCATTATTTGAGTATAAAGGAAAATATACTTCTAAAATTCTATGTACAAAGTTAAAACGTATACCATTATTATAAGCAAAATACAGACTTTGATTTCTGTTTTTTAAGAATGCAACGTCATTATAAAATTCAACCCATCTCCATAAACCAATACTAGAATTAAAAGAAAGCATCCATTGATTTGCAAATCTTGTAGGTAATACCGATTTAAAACCACCTTCTGCAATAATAAATTGTTGACTAAAAATACCTGAATCTTCAGATCTACCAAAATAGTTTAGTTGAAAAAGGTAATCATTAGCTCTATCTAGACCAAAACTAAAGTAATCACTAGTAGTATTATTGTTAAAAAAAGCACCTGCATAAATCCTAAAATCTAATTGACGGTTTTTACTTGTTAATGCTCTAAATCTAACATCTACAAATCCTTTAGAGAAATCTTTTGAAAACTCTGTACCAAAACTATAGCCAAATTCGTTAATCATATCTAACTTATTGTTTACATATTGTAAACTAAAAACGCTGTATTTGTCTTCGTCTGTTTGTATTTGATTGGGAGCAACTTCTTTATTAATATGAATTAATCTTGCTCTTATTGCCTCTAAACCTGTATCTCTTAAAGACTTTCTTTTAAAGACTACATTTATATAGGGAGTTAAAGAGCTGTAAGAAAGACCTGGAGCATAGTCTAAATTAACTCCTGCTAAACCATAACCAATTCTGTAAATTCTTGTTTTTTCGTAAAACTGATTATATAATACTGAAAATCGCCCTGCTAAAGTTCCACTTTTTGTACCATAAGAAGGAGCCAAAGAAAATTCTAAATTTCTTTTAATTAATGGTTTGTTATGCACTGTAACACCTAAAATTAATCCGTTATAAAAATTATAACTGACATTAGGCATATAGAATAACTGATTATAGTAAGGGTCTTGTACATCTTTAATTAGAGAAAACTTTAAAGGCTTATTAAATATTTTCTTCTCTAATGATTTCCAATTATCTAGAGTGTTATGTTCTGGGTAAAGATTCTCATAATTTAAAGCTAGTTTATTAAAATCTCCTTTAAAAATTTTAATAGTCTTTGTGCTATCTATTCCAGTAACCCATTTTTTAAATTTTATTTGTTTGTTTTTTACACCATATAAAGAAACTGGAGTTGTAATATTTCTGTTATTTTTTATGGTGACTTTTAAGCTATCTTTTTCTTTTTCAACATTACTAATAGTGTAATCTATTTTTTTACTAGTTTTTAAAAAATCATTAAAAAACCATGAAACATCTTGAGAAGTAGTACTGGTTAATATTTCTTCAAATTTTTTACTTGATGTTAATTTGTTTTTTTCTTTTTTATAAAATTCTTTAATGGCATCATTTAAAGTACTTTCTCCTAAATATCCTTTTAAATATCTAAAACCTAAACCAGCTTTGTATTTGTTTACAATTTTTCTATTAAAATTAGAAAGTGAATCTGCAGAAGTGGTTAGTGCTTGGTCTAAAAATCTTCTAGAAGTATATTGATAAACTAAAGGGTATTTATCGTTTATATTTAGTTTTGCTAAATTAAAACTTCTAATTGGCCAATATTTTGAAAACTTGCCCAACAGTTTCTCATTAGGGTAGTAAGTATTAATATATTCTATTAATAAATAATTTTGTAAACCATCTATAAACCAATAATCTGTTCTTAAATTTATATTAGTTGTATTTAATAAATATTTTAATGAAATTGTTTTAAAGGTCTCTATATCCCAAATCATATTTTCTTGAAAAGGACGAACGATTTTAGGTAGCTTAGATAAACCAATTACTGGATTTTTACTTCTTGTTACTTGATCAAGAAATAATTCTTTTTGAGGGAATTTACCCAAAAACTTTTGCAAAAAATTTAATTCTCTTGAAAAATAAGATTTAACTAAAGAGTCTGATAAATTTTCACTTACTACATTGGTTTTTATGTTTATGCCATCTACATTATATATTTTAAATTCCTTTTTTTTGCTGATAGATAGTATTACATCTTTATTATGTTTACTAGTAAGTATGTATTTTGTTTTGTCTTCTTGATTAATTTCTAATTGAGTTAAATTACTCTCTAAAACAAACTTATTAGGCACATCAATATCAATAACAAAATTTGTATAAGATTCTAATAAATCGTCTAAATTTAGGTTGCTCATTAATTGCCAACCATTATCATAAACTGCAGGGGTTAAATACCAATATCTTAAAGAATAACCATCAGTTGTTTTTCCGTAATTGGTAAATTTTGCATCTGGAATTTTAATATCATAAGTAACCTCAATTTTTAAACTATCATTAGGTTTTAAAGAGTTGTTAAGACTTAATTTTAATATATCTATTTGGTCTTTTACTTCATTAAAAGAAACTGACTCATTATTTACTGTTAAGTTTTTAATATTAGATTCCCCTTTTTCAGATTCTTCTGCAAAGTATAATTCCTTTTTAAAATCTTTTACAAATCTTTTGGATAAAGGCGTTTTTCTATTCTTAAAACTGTTTGGCCAATTATGTAGGTAAATTGTATTTAAGATACTATCTGAATTATTAAAAAATATAATTTTTTGCTGAAGCTTTAAAACGTCTTTACTAGGCTGTAAAATTGCTTTAATATCAATCTTATTTTTCTGAGAAAATAATTGACAAGAAAAACAACATATAAGGAGTATGTAAAGATGTTTTTTCAAATTAAATTTTTAAGAATTTCGCTACTTTATAATCGTCTACTTTTAAAAAATACAATCCATTGTTTAGAATATTTAAATGAATAACGGTTTCATTTGAGTTTATATTTTTAGATGTAAAAACAACTTTGCCTAATGTATTATAAATTTTTATTTCTTTTATATTCTTATCAATTTTTAACTTTAATTCTTGATGCTTAATGCTAAAATTTAATTTTTTTACATATGTATAATTAGATAAAATATTTTGTTGATTTTCTAACTCTAATACAATTGGTAAATGGTCGCTAAAATTAAACAATGCATTTCTTAAATTCTGGGAAAATTCTCCTGTACAACTAGTATTACTAACAAAAGAATTATAGCAGTTTCCATTGTTACCAATGGTTTTGTAGCTGTTGTTTACAAATTTCATTTCTGTACTTTCTGTAAGGTTTTTAGAAAGCATAATAAAGTCAAAACGATCATCCATTCCCCCTCCAGCACCATCTCCATTTAATTGAGAACTTCTTGTAGATTGTGAGTGCACATCTGAAAAAGAGCTATTATTCCAAAAATAAGTATTATCATAATCTACATCATAATAATCTTTTCCATCATCAGGAAAACTTGGGCACAATCGATTTATTGGGTCTATAATTTGTATAGGATTATTTTCGTCTATTAATTTTAAAAAACCTTCTTCATTACTAGTGTAAAAATTAAAATCACCAGCAAAAATTACATAAGCATCTTGTGGTAATCGATCTAATTGCCTTGTAAAAATTTCTATAGATTCTTCTCTTTTTTGTCTGTTATCTATTCCTCTAGAGGCTTTTAAGTGCGTAACAAAAACTTCTATTCTAGTTTCAGATGCTGTCTTTAATTTTAGTGTATAATGGTTAATATCTCTAACACCTGTGGGAATTACTTCATTAAATTCTAAAGTAAGTTTATCAGCATTATAATAAACCATTTGTAATAAATCTGTTGCAGGAGATCTACTCGTATTAAAATCTGCTTTTTTAAAACTTGGGTTAGAGGTTACAATGGCATTATTAAAAAGATAATTAGAAGCAGTTTCATTTTTGAGCTCGCAAACCATAAATAAATCTGGTTTAACTTCGTCTAATATTGTTTTTAAATGTGGTGTTCTAGCTACACTTTCTGCATTAGAATTATAGTTTAATGTGTTATAAAACATTGTTTTAATTCTAGTTTGCCCTTGTAAAAGAGAAACAACAAATAGCAGAATAAATAGAACATTTCTTTTTTGAAACATTCTTAAAAGTTTGGTTTCAGTTTATATTTAGCGTAAAATTTATTAAAATGCTCTACTGCTTCATCTGCAGTATCTACTAACCTAAATAAATCTAAATCTTGTGGACTAATATTGCCTTCTTCTAAAAGTGTGTTTTTAATCCAATCTATAATTCCGCCCCAAAACTTTGTACCTACTAAAACAATTGGAAAACGTCCAATTTTTTTTGTTTGTATTAACGTAATTGCTTCAAAAAGTTCATCTAAAGTTCCAAAACCACCAGGCATTACTACAAAACCTTGAGAATATTTTACAAACATTACTTTTCTAACAAAAAAATAATCGAAGTCTAAGCTTTTACCTTGATCTATCCAAGGATTATCATGTTGTTCGAAAGGTAATTCTATGTTTAAGCCAACAGAAATTCCTTTTCCTCTATTAGCACCTTTATTACCAGCTTCCATAATTCCTGGTCCACCACCTGTAATTACACCAAAACCTGCTTGTGTTAATTTAAAAGCAACTTCTTCTGCTAGTTTATAATATTCGTGATCTGGTTTAGTACGTGCACTTCCAAAAATAGAAACACAAGGGCCTATTTTACTTAAACGTTCATAACCTTCAACAAACTCAGCCATAATTTTAAAAATGGCCCAAGAATCGTTTGTTTTTATTTCGTTCCAAGTTTTCTGTTGAAGTTTTTCTCTTATTTTTCTATCATCATTTGTCATATCTATCTTATTTTTAAAGCAAAAAGGATGCTAATTTAGTTCTTTTTTTAGAAATTTAGCTGTGTAGCTTTTTTTATGTTTAGCTACTTCTTCTGGAGTTCCTTTAGTAATGATTTGACCACCTTTTTTTCCTCCTTCCATACCTACATCAATAATATAATCTGCTAATTTAATCACATCTAAATTATGCTCAATAATTAAAACAGTATTTCCTTTATTGGTAAGCTTGTTTAATACTTCCATTAAAACTCTAATGTCTTCAAAATGTAAACCAGTTGTAGGTTCATCAAGAATATAGAAGGTATTTCCTGTATCTCTTTTAGATAATTCTGAGGCTAATTTTATACGTTGAGCTTCACCACCTGAAAGCGTTGTAGATTGTTGACCTAGTGTAATATAACCCAAACCAACATCTTTAATCGTTTTTAATTTTCTATAGATTTTAGGAATATTCTCAAAGAAGTTTGTAGCCTCTTCTATAGTCATTTCTAAAATATCTGATATCGATTTTCCTTTGTAACGAATCTCTAAAGTTTCTCTATTAAATCGCTTACCTTGACAAGTTTCACATTCTACATGAACATCAGGTAAAAAATTCATTTCAATAACTCTTACTCCTCCACCTTGACAAGTTTCACAACGCCCACCTTTAACATTAAAAGAAAAACGCCCAGGTTTATAACCACGAATAGAAGCTTCTGGGGTTTTTGCAAATAAGCTTCTGATTTCATCAAATGTTTTGGTGTAGGTTGCTGGGTTAGATCTTGGTGTTCTTCCTATAGGAGATTGGTCTATATCAATTACTTTATCTACATGTTCTAAACCTTCTATTTTTTTGTAAGGCATAGGTTTTTTTACGCCTCTGTATATGTGTGCATTTAAAATAGGGTAGAGGGTTTCATTGATTAAAGTTGATTTTCCACTTCCAGAAACACCTGTTACACAAATCATTTTTCCTAAAGGAAATTCAACAGAAACATTTTTTAAATTGTTGCCTGTAGCTCCTTTTAGTTTTATTGTTTTTCCATTTCCTTCACGACGTTTTTTTGGAACAGCAATTTCTTTTCTTTTTGTAATGTAATCAGCTGTTAGTGTTTTGTCTTTTTTAATTTCATCAAAAGATCCTTTGCTTACAATTTCTCCTCCATGTCTTCCTGCACCTGGGCCAATATCTAAAACATAATCAGCATTTTTAATCATGTCTTCATCATGTTCTACCACTAAAACAGAATTACCAACATCTCTTAATTTGATTAAAGAATCTATTAATTTTTGATTATCTCTTTGATGTAGACCAATACTAGGTTCGTCTAATATATATAAAACACCAACCAATTGAGATCCAATTTGTGTAGCAAGTCTAATTCTTTGTGCTTCCCCACCAGAAAGTGATTTTGAAGTTCTATCTAAAGTTAAATAATCTAAACCAACATCTAATAAAAACTGAATTCTAGTTCTTATTTCTTTTAATATTTCTGATGCAATTGTAATTTGTTTTTCAGAAAGTTTTTCTTCGATTGTAGAAAACAAAGAAGCTAATTCAGTAATATCCATTTGAGCTAAATCACTAATGTTTTTATCAGTAATTTTAAAATGAAGAGCTTCTTTTTTTAGACGTTTTCCTTCACAAGTTTTACAAGAAATTTCATCCATAAAACCTTTAGCCCATCTTTTTATAGAAGTGCTTTCTGCATTTTTATATTGATTGGTAATAAAAGCAACAATACCTTCAAAATCAATTTTATAATTTCTAGTAACTCCTACAGTTTTAGAAGTAATTTCAAAAGACTCATTTCCACCATTCAAAATCATTTCTAAAGCCTCTTTTGGAATGTCTTTTATGGCATCTGTTAATTTAAATTTATAACGTTCTGCAATGTTTTGAATTTGTTTAAAAATCCAACTATTTTTTTGTTCTCCTAAAGGGATGATTCCTCCGTTTTTTATTGAAATAGTATCATCAGGAATTACTTTATTTAA
This sequence comes from Polaribacter marinivivus, assembly GCF_042651285.1. Lineage (NCBI taxonomy): Bacteria > Pseudomonadati > Bacteroidota > Flavobacteriia > Flavobacteriales > Flavobacteriaceae > Polaribacter > Polaribacter marinivivus. The sequence goes on from NZ_JBHSCY010000003.1 coordinate 171,009, forward strand.
GTTGATTTCTTGAGTAATACCTAAACCATTACAAGTTTGGCAAGCTCCTTTTGGTGAGTTAAAAGAAAAAGTGTTTGGTTCTGGATTTGGGTATGCTATTCCTGTTGTAGGACACATTAATTCACGACTAAAATAACGAGGATTGTTGTCTTCAACATCAATTATCATCATGATGTTATTACCAGAATATAAGGCTGTTTTAATAGTTTCTTCTAATCGCTTTTCAGATTTTTTATTGATGACTAACCTGTCAATAACAACCTCAATATCATGTGTTTTATAACGATCTAAACGCATACCTTTTTCGATCTCTCTAATTTCTCCATCAACTCGAACTCTTACAAAACCTTGTTTAGAAATTTGCTCAAACAATTCTCTATAATGTCCTTTTCTAGATTTGATTAATGGTGCTAAAATAGCAACTCTTTTATCTGCAAAATCAGTTAAAATTAACTCTTTAATTTGCTCATCAGAATAGCTTACCATTTGCTCACCTGTATTGTAAGAATAAGCATCTGCAGCTCTTGCAAAAAGAAGTCTTAAAAAGTCATAAATTTCTGTAATTGTACCTACAGTAGATCTTGGACTTTTATTAGTGGTTTTTTGTTCTATAGAAATTACAGGAGAAAGTCCATCAATTTTATCAACATCTGGTCTTTCTAATCCTCCTAAAAATTGACGTGCATACGCAGAAAATGTTTCTATATAACGTCTTTGTCCTTCAGCATAAATCGTATCAAAAGCCAAAGAAGACTTTCCACTTCCGCTTAAACCTGTAATAACAACAAGTTTTTCACGAGGAATTTTAACGTCAATATTTTTTAAATTATGAGCTCTGGCTCCGTAAACTTCTATGTATTCTTGAGTGTCCAAAAAAGGTGATTTTTGCAAAAATGCAAAGTTAATCAATCCTAAGCATTTTTAATTGAAAAGTGAATAACAAATAAAGAGATTGTGTTATATTGCAATAAGAATGATAAATAAGAAATTTATACATACTACTAGACATTTTTTTGAAAGACATGGTTTTGGTTTTTTTCAAAGATTAGCAGATAGATTAGGTATGCGTGCTAAAAGTGTACGTATTTATTTTATTTATGTTACTTTTTTTACAGTAGGTTTGTCTTTTGGTTTTTACTTAACTTTTGCCTTTTTAATGAAGTTAAAAGATTTAGTGTATACCAAAAGAAGTTCAGTTTTTGATTTATAGTTATGAATTTTTTAGACTCTAAGATTAATAAAATTGTTATTCTAGTAATATCTACCCTTACTACTGGTACTTTAGGGTATATGGTAATTTCTGGATATTCTTTTGTAGACGCCATTTACATGACTGTAATTACTGTTACAACTGTTGGATTTGGTGAAGTAAAACCTTTTACACCAGAAGAGAAAATTTTTACAATTTTTTTAATTTTAACGAGTATTGTTTTATTTGGGTATGCTGTATCTACATTTTCTGAATACTTAGTTAGTGGTAGGTTATTTGATTATTTTAAACATAAAAGAGTGGAAAAAAAAATAGCAAAACTAAAAGGTCATACCATAGTTTGTGGTTATGGTAGAAATGGGAGACAGGCTATTGTAAAATTAAAAAATTACAATAAGCAGTTTGTAATAGTAGAGAGAAATAAAGAAGTAGTTCAAAAATTAGAGTCTGAAGAATATTTATGTATAAATGGGGATGCTACTTTAGATGAAACTTTAATGAGTGCTGGTATTTTAGAAGCATCAAACTTAATTACAGCCTTACCTAAAGATGCAGATAACTTATTTGTTGTTTTAACAGCAAGACAACTCAATAGAAATTTTAAAATAATTAGTAGAGCCTCTAATGAATCTTCTTACAGTAAGTTAAAAATTGCAGGTGCAGATAATGTAATTATGCCAGATAAATTAGGTGGTGATCATATGGCTTCTTTAGTAACAACTCCAGATGTTATAGAGTTTGTTGATAGACTTACTATAGAAGGTGATACAACTGCAAACCTAGAAGAAATAGATATCGATGAATTGCCAGAAAATTATTTAGGTAAAACCATTTTAGATTTAGATTTACGAAAAAAAACAGGCTGTACAGTTATTGGTTATAGACATCCTGATAGAGATTATATTATAAATCCTGAAGCAAACTCAGTTTTAATTAGTGGAGCACATTTAATAGTTTTAGGAAGACCTGAACAAATTACTAGACTCAGAGAATTGTTTTAAAATGATTAAAGTTGTTATTACTGGTAGTAATGGATTGTTAGGTCAATCTCTACTAAACTTATTATTAAAAGATAAAGACAGCTATCAAGTTTATGGATTTTCACGAGGAAAAAACAGAAGTGGAAGAGAAGACTTTAATTATATTTCTATAGATATTACTGAAAAAGAAGAACTAGATAAAAAACTTGAGCAGATTCAACCAGACTATATTATTAATACTGCAGCCATGACTCAAGTTGATGACTGCGAAACTAACAAACAAGCATGTGATATTCTAAATGTAGATGTTGTAAAATGGATGACAAGTTTTGCATCAAAATCAAAGACTCACATTATCCATCTGTCAACAGATTTTATTTTTGATGGTAAAAAAGGATATTACAAAGAAACAGACAAACCTAATCCTTTAAGTTATTATGGATTATCTAAATTAAAATCAGAGCAAGTTTTAAAAGATTCAAAAATTAACTTTACCATATTAAGAACAATTTTGGTGTATGGAAAAGTATTTGATATGAGTAGAAGTAATATTGTGCTTTGGGTTAAAGAAATGTTAGAGAAAAATAAAGAAATTACTATTGTTAATGATCAATATAGAATGCCAACTTATGTAGAAGACTTAGCTATGGCTTGTAAAATAGCAATAGACAAAAAAGCTTTAGGGATTTATCATATTTCATCAAATACATTATTAAGTGTTTATGAAATAGCTCAACAAATTGCAGAAACTTTTGATTTGAATAAAAATTTGATAAAACCAATATCAACTTCAACCTTAAATCAAACAGCTCCAAGACCACCAAAAACAGGTTTTGATTTATCAAAAACCAATAATGAGTTGAGGTTTTATCCAAAATCATTTAAAGAAGATTTACAAATATTTAAAGAAAGCTTAAAGTAAAATTGACTTTTAACGCCTAAAAGTTGTTAAAACTTCAATTTTTTAAGATATTGCGCCTTACTAATTAGAAAACTAACAAAGATATATTATGAAGAAAAAACTTCTTTCATTGCTGTTTTTAGCAATTCCATTTTTAACATTTGCACAAGAAAAAGGTTTAGATGAAAAGATAAATGATGCATTTATGCCATTTGCAACTTGGTGGGAAGGCTTAGTTTTAACTACGGTTCCTATTGGAGAATACAATGTACCTTTTGTAGTAATACTTTTGGTGCTAGGAGCAACATTTTTCACATTATTTTTTAAAGTGCCAAGTATTACCAAATTTCCATTAGCTATTAATACTGTAAGAGGTAAGTATGTAGATATTGAAAAACATGGTGTAGATAAACTTTACAATAATGACGAAGCTTTAGCTGAAGAAGATATTTTAGATACAATTAGAGATGAAAGTGCAGCAGGAGAAGTTTCTCACTTTCAAGCATTAGCCACTGCAGTATCAGGTACTGTTGGTCTAGGAAATATTGCTGGGGTTGCAGTTGCAATTGCACTTGGTGGTCCTGGAGCAACTTTCTGGATGATTGTTTGTGGATTAATAGGTATGTCTACAAAATTTGTAGAATGTACTTTAGGTGTAAAATATAGAGATGTAGGAGAAGATGGAACCATTTATGGTGGACCAATGTATTATCTTTCAAAAGGTTTGAAAGAAAGAAACATGACTGTTTTAGGTAAAGTTCTAGCTGGTTTGTTTGCTGTATTATGTGTTGGTGCTTCTTTTGGAGGTGGTAACGCTTTTCAATCTAACCAAGCAACAGTGCAACTTTCTTCTTTATTAGGTTTACAAGGTGGTTCTACAGGATTTATTATAGGAATTATATTAGCAATACTAGTTGGTATTGTAATTATTGGAGGTATAAAAAGAATCGCTAAGATTACAGAAAAGATAGTGCCTTTTATGGCAGGTATTTATATTGTAGCTTCATTAATCATCATATTTGCAAACTTCTCTTATATAGATGATGCTTTTGGATTAATTTTTGAAGGAGCATTTTCTCCAATGGCTGGTTTAGGTGGTCTTATGGGTGTTTTAATTGTAGGTTTCCAAAGAGCTGCTTTTTCAAATGAAGCAGGTGCTGGTTCTGCAGCTATTGCACACTCAGCAGTAAGAACTAAATATCCAGCATCAGAAGGTGTTGTAGCTTTATTAGAGCCTTTTATAGATACAGTTGTAATTTGTACTATGACAGCGTTAGTTATTATTTTCTTTAACATTGATGGATCTAACTTGCAAAGTGTATTTAATTATGGTGCTGTAGAAGGTAGTAATGTATTGATTACTGCAACAGGAGAACAATTAGGAGGTGTAGATTTAACATCTATGGCTTTTGATTCTGTAATTCCTGGATTCTCATATGTACTTACTATTGCAATTGTATTATTTGCTTTTTCTACAATGATTTCTTGGTCTTATTACGGATTACAATCTTGGAAATATTTATTTGGTAAAGGAAAAACTGCAGATTTAGTATACAAGATTTTATTTTTATTATTTGTAGTTGTTGGTGCAGCTGCAACTTTAGATGCTGTAATTAAGTTTTCAGATGCTATGATTTTAGCATTAGTATTCCCTAATATGATTGGTCTTTTATTATTATTCCCAAGAGTAAGAGAAGAGATGAAACGTTATATTAGTGCAATCACAAAGAAAAAAGAAGCTATTGAAGATGGTGCTTTAGATATCACTGAGCACATGTAATTAATAGAGTATGAAAATATTTAAATCCCATTTCTGGTATAACAAAAACCAAAGGAATGGGATTTTTTTATTGTGTATTATTATCATAATACTTCAAATCATCATATTCAGTAAGCCATTTTCTTCAAAGGAATCTATAGATGTAAATTCACCTGAATTATTAGCATTTCAGCAACAAATAGATAGTTTAAAACAAGTTGAAATTGAAAATAGGAAACCAAAAATATATCCATTTAATCCTAATTATATTACAGATTTCAAAGGAGAAAGATTAGGTATGTCTTTGCAAGAAATAGATAGGCTTTTAAGTTTTAGAAAAACAGGAAAGTTTATTAATTCTAAAGAAGAGTTTCAAAAAGTAACAAAAGTATCAGATTCACTTTTACATAAAATAGCTCCATATTTTAAGTTCCCAGATTGGGTTGTCAAACGAAATCAACAGAAAAATAATTCAAAAAATATTTCAACACCAATTAGTAAAAATCATCAGAATGATAATTATAAAATTTCAACAAAAGATATTAATAAAGCAACTCAAGAAGATTTTTTAATAATTAAAGGAGTAAATAATGCAATTGCTGAAAGAATTATTAAGTATCGTTCTAAATTACAAGGTTTTTATTTTGAAAATCAACTTTATGAAGTTTGGGGTTTAGATAAAAATATAGCAGATAATTTATTAACGACATTTACAATAATAGAAAAACCTATTATTAAAAAATACAATATTAACACAGTAAACTTTAAAGAGTTACTAAAAAATCCATACATAGATTACGAGCTTTGTAAAAAGATTTTTGATTATAGAGACGAAGTTGCAGAACTACAAAGTTTAACAGAATTAAAACATATCAAAGGTTTTCCTTTAGATAAATATGATAGAATAGTCTTATATTTGTTAGCTGAATAAAAAACTCAAATTTACTACAAATGAACAGTATGTATTTTACTGAAGAGCATGAAGTTTTTCGTGCAAGTTTTAAAGATTTTTTACAAAAAGAAGTAGTTCCTCATATAGAAAAATGGGAAAAGACAGGTTCTATTGAACGTTTTATTTGGAAGAAATTTGGTGAAATGGGCTATTTTGGTCTATCAACTCCAGAAGAATATGGGGGTATGGATTTAGACCTTTTTTATACTATTATTTTTCTTGAGGAAATGCAAAAAATAAACTCAGGAGGTTTTGCTGCAGCAATGTGGGCTCATGAGTATTTAGCAATGACACATTTAAATAAAGAAGGTAACCACGAGCAAAAACAAAAATACCTTGTACCAAGTGTAGAAGGAGATATGATAGGTTGTTTGTGTATTACAGAACCTTTTGGGGGAAGTGATGTTGCTGGTATGCGTTCAACAGCTATTAAACAAGGTGATAAATATATTTTAAATGGATCTAAAACTTTTATTACAAACGGAGTTTATTCAGATTATTTAATAGTTGCAGCCAAAACAGATCCATCAGATAAGTATAAAGGAATTAGCATTTTTGTTGTTGATAGAGATACTAAAGGAATTTCTGCAACAAAACTCGATAAATTGGGTTGGAGAGCATCTGATACAGGAGAAATTGCTTTTGACAATGTTGAAATTCCTGCTGAAAACTTACTAGGTGAAGAAGGAAAAGGTTTTCCTTATATTATGCAACATTTCGCACTAGAGCGTTTGTTGATGGGTGTAAATGCTCATGCAAGAGCAGAATATGCTGTAGATTACGCAATCAAATACATGGAAGAAAGAATTGCTTTTGGCAAGTCTTTAGATAAATTTCAAGTACTAAGACATAAAGTAGCAGAAATGGCTAGTAGAGTTGATATGTGTAGAGAGTATAATTACTCAATTACAAAAAGACTTAATGATGGGCAATATGTTGTAAAAGAAGCTAGTATGTCTAAGTTACTTTCTACTAAAATGGCAGACGAAGTAATTTATGATGCGTTACAATTATTAGGTGGTTATGGATATATGGAAGAATATCCTATGGCTCGTTTATTAAGAGATAGTAGATTGGGACCAATAGGTGGTGGAACTTCTGAAATATTAAAAGAGATTATCGCAAAAATGGTAATCGATAAAAAGGAATACAAACCTGCTACCTAACTTATTCAGATTAGCTTTTTGCGAAAATTGGTTTC
>NZ_JBHSCY010000004.1:2500-5598 GCF_042651285.1 Polaribacter marinivivus
TGAAGGACGTGATAAGCTGCGAAAAGTTACGGGGAGGGGCACATACCTTATAATCCGTAAATATCCGAATGGGGTAACCCGATATATTGAAGATATATCATGCGAAAGCAAGCAAACCTGGTGAACTGAAACATCTAAGTAACCAGAGGAAGAGAAAACAAAAGTGATTCCGTTAGTAGTGGCGAGCGAACGCGGATTAGCCCAAACCAATGTTGTTACGGCAATATTGGGGTTGTAGGACCACGATATTCGATGCTAAGTGAATTAGAACTGTTTGGAAAGACAGACCAAAGAGGGTGATAGTCCCGTAAAAGTAAGCGAAGTTATTGATAGTGGTATCCTGAGTAGTGCGGGACACGTGTAATCCTGTATGAATCCACCGGGACCATCCGGTAAGGCTAAATACTCCTGAGAGACCGATAGTGAACTAGTACCGTGAGGGAAAGGTGAAAAGAACCCTAAGTAAGGGAGTGAAAGAGAACCTGAAACCGTGCGCTTACAAGCGGTCGGAGCCCATTTATGGGTGACGGCGTGCCTTTTGCATAATGAGCCTACGAGTTACTGTTTCTAGCAAGGTTAAATGTTTAAGACATGGAGCCGTAGCGAAAGCGAGTCTGAATAGGGCGCTTTAGTTAGTAGTAGTAGACGCGAAACCGAGTGATCTACCCATGGGCAGGTTGAAGCTGTGGTAACACACAGTGGAGGACCGAACCAGTTGACGTTGAAAAGTCTTTGGATGACCTGTGGGTAGGGGTGAAAGGCCAATCAAACTCGGAAATAGCTCGTACTCCCCGAAATGCATTTAGGTGCAGCGTTGAGTAAAAGTTTTATAGAGGTAGAGCTACTGATTGGATGCGGGGGCTTCACCGCCTACCAATTCCTGACAAACTCCGAATGCTATAAAATGTTTCTCAGCAGTGAGGGCATGGGTGCTAAGGTCCATGTCCGAGAGGGAAAGAACCCAGACCATCAGCTAAGGTCCCCAAATATATGTTAAGTTGAATAAACGAGGTTTGACTGCCCAGACAGCTAGGATGTTGGCTTGGAAGCAGCCATTCATTTAAAGAGTGCGTAACAGCTCACTAGTCGAGCGGTCGAGCATGGATAATAATCGGGCATAAACATATTACCGAAGCTATGGACTTGTAAAAGTGGTAGGGGAGCATTGTAACCTGCGTAGAAGGTGTGCTGTGAGGCATGCTGGAGTGGTTACAAAAGAAAATGTAGGCATAAGTAACGATAATGCGGGCGAGAAACCCGCACACCGAAAGACTAAGGTTTCCTCAGCGATGCTAATCAGCTGAGGGTTAGTCGGGACCTAAGGCGAATCCGAAGGGAGTAGTCGATGGACAACAGGTTAATATTCCTGTACTTCTTATAATTGCGATGGGGTGACGGAGTATTGAAAGCACCGCGTACTGACGGAATAGTACGTTGAAGACTGTATCTATAGGACTTGTAGGTAAATCCGCAGGTTTTGGAGAAGGTCGATAGTACCACAAATCTTCGGACGAGTGGATAGTGTGCCTAAAGGCTTCCAAGAAAAACCTCTAAGCTTCAGATTATAAGAACCCGTACCGTAAACCGACACAGGTAGTTGGGATGAGAATTCTAAGGTGCTCGAGAGATTCATGGCTAAGGAACTAGGCAAAATAGACGCGTAACTTCGGGAGAAGCGTCGCCCATCTTCGGATGGGCCGCAGTGAAAAGGTCCAGGCGACTGTTTATCAAAAACACAGGGCTTTGCTAAATTGAAAGATGATGTATAAGGCCTGACACCTGCCCGGTGCTGGAAGGTTAAGTGGAGTTGTTAGCTTCGGCGAAGCAGTGAAATGAAGCCCCAGTAAACGGCGGCCGTAACTATAACGGTCCTAAGGTAGCGAAATTCCTTGTCGGGTAAGTTCCGACCTGCACGAATGGTGCAACGATCTGGACACTGTCTCAGCCATGAGCTCGGTGAAATTGTAGTATCGGTGAAGATGCCGATTACCCGCAGCGGGACGAAAAGACCCCGTGAACCTTTACTATAGCTTAGTATTGGCTTTGGATAAGTAATGTGTAGGATAGGTGGGAGACATTGAAGCGGCGTCGCTAGGCGTTGTGGAGTCATCCTTGAAATACCACCCTTTGCTTATCTAGAGTCTAACTCAGAGATGAGGACAGTGCTTGGTGGGTAGTTTGACTGGGGTGGTCGCCTCCAAAAGAGTAACGGAGGCTTCTAAAGGTACCCTCAGCACGCTTGGTAACCGTGCGTAGAGTGCAATGGCATAAGGGTGCTTGACTGAGAGACATACAGGTCGATCAGGTTGGAAACAAGAGCATAGTGATCCGGTGGTTCCGCATGGAAGGGCCATCGCTCAAAGGATAAAAGGTACTCCGGGGATAACAGGCTGATCTCCCCCAAGAGCTCATATCGACGGGGGGGTTTGGCACCTCGATGTCGGCTCGTCACATCCTGGGGCTGGAGAAGGTCCCAAGGGTTGGGCTGTTCGCCCATTAAAGTGGCACGCGAGCTGGGTTCAGAACGTCGTGAGACAGTTCGGTCTCTATCTGCTGTGGGCGTTAGAAATTTGCGTGGATCTGACTCTAGTACGAGAGGACCGAGTTGGACTGACCTCTAGTGTACCTGTTGTTTCGCCAGAAGCATAGCAGGGTAGCTACGTCGGGAAGGGATAAGCGCTGAAAGCATATAAGCGCGAAACCCACCACAAGATGAGATTTCTTTAAAGGGTCGTTGGAGATGACAACGTTGATAGGCTATAGGTGTAAAGGCAGTAATGTCATAGCCGAGTAGTACTAATAACCCATAGACTTATGTACGCTTCCCGGTCGAAAGACCGGGAGACACTCTTTTAAATGTTTTGATTATTACAATATTATTTTATCATATGTTAACTTATACAGTTAAATATTTTAACTGAAAAATTTAGGGTGGTTATAGCATTGGGGCTCACCTCTTCCCATACCGAACAGAGAAGTTAAGCCCAATAGCGCCGATGGTACTGCATTTATGTGGGAGAGTAGGTCGCTGCCTTTCTTTATTCTGATCATAATATCAGAAATTATAAACCTCATACTTTTTAGTATGAGGTTTTTTT
>NZ_JBHSCY010000005.1:0-1321 GCF_042651285.1 Polaribacter marinivivus
ATAGCTTCAAATACATGATTACAGATGCTAATGGAGACACTTCAATAACGATAGTAACAGTAACAGTAACAGAGTTATCTACGCCAACAGCAGTTGCAGATGCAGTTATAGTTGTACAAGATAGTGGAGTTACGAGTATAAATGTATTAGCAAATGATGGATATGGTTCAGATGGAGCAGCGACTTCAGATGCATTAACTTTACCATCAGCAACGAGTACACAAGGAGGAACAGTTGTTGTAAATGCAGGTCAGGTAGATTACACACCAGCATCTGGTTTTACTGGACAAGATACTTTTACTTATGTTATTAAGGATTTAGATGGAGATACATCAACAGCTACAGTAACAGTAACAGTAACATCTATCAGTTCAGCAAGTGTACCTACAGCACAAGATGATGCAGTAAGTTTTACTCAAAACTCAACAGATAATATTATTAGTATTTTATTAGATAATGGATCTGGAGCAGATGATTTTGGAGTGGATGGAGCAAATGCTACTCACCCAATATCATTATCAGGTTCTTATACAGACTTAGGAGGTAAGATAGACTTAGTAGGTACTACAGTTAAATATTCTCCAAGAACAGATTTTGTAGGTGTAGACGTATTTAGTTATACAATTACAGACTTAAATGGCGATTCATCAACAGCAGAAGTAACAGTAACAGTAACAGAGATTACTACACCAACAGCAGTAGATGATGTAGCAAGTACAACAGAAGACAGTGGAGCGATTAGTATAGATGTATTAGCTAATGATAGTTATGGTTTTGATGGAGCAGCAAGTTCAGATGCATTAACCTTACCATCAGCAATAAGTACACAAGGAGGTACAGTTGTTGTAAATGCAGGAGAAGTAGACTATACACCAGCATCAGGTTTCTTTGGTACAGATACATTTGATTATACCATAAAAGATGATACAGGAGATACATCAACAGCAACTGTAACAGTAACAGTAACAGAAGCAGTTGTAGTTAATGGTTTAACAGTACCAATAGCACAACCAGATGTTGCTTCAGTAGATCAGAATAGTTCAGGTAATATTATTAATGTTTTAGTAAATGATGATTTTGGTACAGATGGAGCTATTAATGAAGGTTTAACATTACCAAATGGTACATTGTTAGGAGATAGTGATAAATTAGGAACTGTAAGTATCGATACTAATAGTACACTAGGTACATCAGATGATGTTATTTTATACACTCCAAAATCAGGTTTTGTAGGAGAAGATAGCTTCAAATACATGATTACAGATGCTAATGGAGACACTTCAATAACGATAGTAACAGTAACAGTAACAGAGTTATCTAC